>JAKLJY010000270.1 GCA_023150895.1 Myxococcota bacterium
GATCTCCCGCAGGTACAGGGCCCCGGCTTCGGAGGTGAGGCGCTCGGGTCGCGACTCGATTTTGATCGCGCTATTGAACGTCGGGCTAGGGAGGGAGTAGGCTTCACCCACGGCGGGCTCCTGCGGTTGGGGTTGGACCAGGTGCAAACGAACCCTACCACATACCGCAAGAGCCCTCCACCATTGAAGAACTATGAATGCCCCACCTTATTCATGGCGCCGCCATCAGGCGGGGCCATGAATAAGGTGGGCTGAGCCGACCTTCCGGCGGGTCGCCGGCCTGGGCGACAACCCCGGCGTGCCGACTGGGGGCATCGAGCATGGCGCGTAAGCAGGCGTGGACCCCCGAGCCCGCGAGCTTCGGGCCGGTCTACACGACGGGCAACTCGTTCCGCGCGCGTGCCGAGGCGCGGCAGCGCCGCTACCGCGCGGAGGTGCTCCAGGCGGGCTGGGACAGGCACGGGCACTGGCTCGATGCACAGGCGGTCGGGCGCGGGGCGAACTTCGTGGTCCCGGCCGCGCAGGCCGCCGCGGTTCAGCGACGGGACGCCGGGAAGGGCGTCGCCGAGCGCACCTTCCAGAACATGCTCTCCAGTCAGGCGATGTGCTTCAACCTGTTCGCGCCGCTCGCGGACGACACCGACCTCGCCGCTTCTGTCCTCGCCCCGCTCCTGCCGGGTCTCGTGCGCGTGGACGCCATCGCCATCGAGCACACCCCGGCCGCCGAGGTGTTCGGCGACCAGACGGGCCGCGGTGGCGTCGACTGCGACGTGCTCATCGAGGCCACCTTCGGCGACCGCGCCGCGGTGGTCGTCATCGAGACGAAGTTCGTCGAGGAGGAGTTCAGCTCGTGCGGGTTCCGCCGGGCCGGGCGCGCAGGTCGTGGGCAGGTGGTCTGCCCCGAAGACGTGCCGGTCCGAGCGGACCGGGGCGCCTGCGCGTACCAGGGCGTCAAGGGCTACGGGTACTGGCGGCGCTCGGAGGAGCACCGGACGCTCGCGGAGCTGCCGGCGCGGGGGTGTCCGTTCGGCGGGCCGCTCTGGCAGCTCTGGGTCAACCACGCGCTCGCCCACGTCGAGGCCGCCAGCCGGGGCGCCGGCCGCGCGATGTTCCTGGTCTGCGCTTCAGGCGACAATGAGGCGCTCCTCCGCGGCGGTCGTGTGCTCGACGACTTCCGGGCGCTCCTGCGCGAGCCGCACACGGTCGGACTGCTTCCGCTGGACGGGCTCATCGACCGCATCGGCGAGGTCGCTGGCGAAGGGTCGGAGTGGGCCCGCGGTCTTCGGCGGCGCTACGGGCGCATCTGACGGCTTCATGTCGAGGGTGGCAGTTCCTCGATGCTGAACCCGCCGTCGAGGGCGACGGTGAGCACGCGGTTGACGAGGTCATCGCCGGCCTCCAAGGCGACAATCACGCGCCGGAGCACTTCGAGATGCTCATCGCGGCGCAGGCCGCCGTCGAGGAGCAGCACGATGCCGGCGTGGAGGTCGCGGGCTGCGGCGAGCTTGCGGAAGTCAGCCACGTTCGCGGTGACCAGCACGCGGTCCTCGGCGAAGGCGAGTTCGAGGACCTCCGGGTCGCCGATGCCCAGCCGGCCGCGCTCGCGGAGGTGAACCACGTCATGCCCGTCCGCGCGGAGGTCGATGGCCGCCCTGGGCGAGATGTTCTCATCCAGCAGCAGCTTGACCACGCGGCCTCCCGATGCGGGGGTAGGCCACGGCGAACAGCCGGGCGAACTCGATGTCGCGCTCGGTCAGCTCGGGGTAGTCCTCGCGCACTTCGGCGGGGTCGGCGCCGCGGGCGAGCATCTCGCCGATGTGCCGCACAGCGAGGCGCGAGCCGGGGAACACGGGCTCGCCGCCCAGGATGTCGTCCCGGGTGACGAGGGCGTGTCACCGGCGACGAGAACCCGCCCAGATCCGGTGACGAGCGCCCACAGGCCGCCATTGGGGATGGTGTCGTAGGCGGAGGGTGACGGGAGGAGGGGGGATCCCGGCCCGGGGCCTCCTGGAGGGCTGGAGGCCGTAGGCCGGAAGCCCGGAAGGAGGCCCCGGGCCGGGGCGGTGCGCCGGCGGACGCCGGGGGGCTGCGGCCAGCCCGGACGAGGAGTACAACGCCCGCGTCGCCGAGAACGACGAAGGCCCAGGGGTCAAAGACTTGGCGGTCTCCCTGGGCCTTCGCAACACGCTGCGGTCACCCGCGGCCCCGGTAGTATCGCCCGGGGCCGGCCGCGCGTCGAGCCCCTCGCCGACCCGGGCCGACGATTCTCCCCAGCTACCGCTTCTTCCTCTGCGCTCGCTGCCGAGTTCCCGTGGCCATCTGCCCCGACTGCGACCACGGAAACCGCTACTGCTCGGACGACTGCGCCAAGGCCTGCCGTCGGGAGTCGCTCCGTGGAGCCGGTCGCCGCTATCAGCATTCCCGCCCCGGACGCCAGCGCCACGCCGCCCGCCAGGCCCGCTATCGCCAGCGGTGCCGTGAGAACGTGACGCATCACGGTTCCGCCCCACCCACCCCGCCCGAGACACTGCTCCCCGAGACGAACGCCGCCCCGGACGACGCTCCGGCCCGGCTCTCGTCCCCCGGATCCCCGGGTCCCGAGGTCCCCTGCTCCTTCTGCGGTCGCCCGTGCGCTCCGTTCGCACGCCGGGGACCGCTGCGCCGCGGGTGGATCAAGCGATTCCCGGGCCGGCCTCCACCTGAAAGAGGAGCCCCGTCATGATCCCCGCCGAACTCGAAGCCAAGATCCTCCGCCTCTTCCACGCCGAGCACTGGCCCGTGGGCACCATCGCCCGCCAGGTCGGCGTTCACCACGTCACCGTCCGGCGCGTCCTCGCCCAGGCCGGCGAGCTGGAGGCCGCCCGGTCCCCACGGCCCCGCAGGGTCGATCCCTTCGTCCCCTTCATCCAGGAAACCCTCAAGCAGTACCCGCTGTTGCGGGCCTCCCGCCTGTACCAGATGGTGCGGGACCGCGGATATACCGGCGCCCCCGACCACTTCCGCCACGTCGTCGCCCTGTACCGCCCCCGGCCCGCCGCCGAGGCCTTCCTGCGCCTCAAGACCCTCCCCGGAGAGCAGGCCCAGGTCGACTGGGGCCACTTCGGCACGCTCCGGGTGGGGAACGCCGAGCGCCCCCTCATGGGCTTCTTCGTCGTCCTCTCCTGGTGCCGCGCCGTCTTCCTCCGCTTCTTCCTCGACGCCCGCATGAGCAGCTTCCTCACGGGGCACCAGGCCGCCTTCCTCGCATGGGGCGGATGTCCCCGCATCTGCCTCTACGACAACCTCAAGAGCGCCGTCCTCGAACGACACGGCGACGCCATCCGCTTCCACCCCGAGCTGCTCGCCTTCTCCGCCCACTACCGCTACGAGCCCCGTCCTGTCGCCCCATACCGCGGTAACGAAAAAGGGCGGGTCGAACGCGCGATCCAGTACGCCCGCCATTCCTTCTTCGCCGCAAGAACCTTCAAGGACCTCGACGACTTGAACGAGCAGGCCCGACGGTGGTGCGACACCATCGCCGCCGACCGCCCCTGCCCCGAGGACGCCACCCTCACCGTCCGGCAGGCCTTCGAACAGGAGCGCCCTCTCCTCCTCCCTCTGCCCGAAAACCCCTTTCCCACCGCCGAGCGCCTCGCCGCCGCGGTGGGAAAGACCCCCTACGTCCGCTTCGACGGCAACGACTACTCCGTCCCCCACGACCGGGTCCGGCGCACCCTCACCGTCCTCGCCACCGAAGACACCGTCCGCGTCATCGACGGCACCCACGTCGTCGCCACCCACTCCCGCTCCTACCGCCGAGGTGAGCAGGTCGAAGACCCCCTCCACATCCAGACCCTCGTCGACCGAAAGCGCGAGGCCCGACAGCACCGCGGAATGGACCGCCTCTCCCACGCCGTCCCCCCCACCTCGCGCCTCCTCATCTCCCTCGCCGAGCGCGGCGGAAACCTCGGCAGCGCCACCGCCGCCCTCCTCCGCCTCCTCGACGCCTACGGCCCCGTCGAACTCGATCTCGCCGTGAAGGAAGCCCTCGACCGCGACGCTCCCCACCCCCACGCCGTACGCCACGTCCTCGAACGCCGCCGCACTGAGCGGGGGCTCCCCCCGCCCATCCCCGTCGCCCTCCCCGACGACCCCCGCGTCCGCAACCTCGTCGTGAAGCCCCACGACCTCACCGACTACGACCACCTCGAAGGCACCGACGATGACGACCCCACCGCCTGATCTCCGAAGAGACCGCGTCAAGCGCCTCGCCCTGTTCGGGCTCCTCTCACGCTGGGACGAGTTCGCCCAAGAGCCCTGGATCGACACCCTCCTCGACGTCGAGGAACACGAGCGGCAGCGTCGCAGCCTCGAACGCCGCATCGCCACCGCCCGCCTCGGCCGCTTCAAGCCCATCGCCGACTTCGACTGGAACTGGCCCGCCTCCATCGACCGACACCAGGTCCAGGACCTCTTCACCCTCCGCTTCGTCGACGAGGGACTCAACGCCGTCCTCGTCGGCCCCAACGGGGTCGGCAAGTCGATGATCGCCCTCAACCTCGCCCACCTGGCCCTCCTGCGCGGCTATACCGTCCGCTACCTCACAGCCTCGGCCCTTCTCAACGACCTCGCCGCCCAGGAAGGGGCACGCGCCCTCCAGCGCCGGTTCCAACGATACGCCGCTCCCGCTCTGCTCATCGTCGACGAGCTCGGCTACCTGTCCTATGACCACCGCCACGCCGACCTCCTCTTCGAGGTGGTCTCCCGCAGGTACGGGCTCCGGTCGATCCTGTTGACCACCAACAAGGCGTTCGCCGAGTGGAACGAGGTCTTTCCCAACGCCTCCTCGGTCGTCACCCTCGTCGATCGCCTCGTCCACCACTCGGAGATCGTCCACATCGAAGGGGAGTCCTACCGCCTCAAGGAGGCCAAGGAGCGCGCGGCACTGAAGGCCAAGGAACGCGCCCCTTCCCGGTCGCGGAATCCCGACCGCTGAGCCAGGGGCGACCTCCTCCCGTTCCCGAGCCCCCCGCCCAACTCCGGTACGCGGGCCCACCTCCTCGCCCACGCCGTCATCGACTCCCTCGACCACGCCCTCGACCGCGCCGCAAAGGCCCTCGACGGCGCCCTCCCCGAACTGGATCCCGACGCCCCCCACGACGCCGCCGTCAACCTTCCCCTCAGCTCCTACCTCGCCAAGGAGATTGCCGGGGCGGCCCACCGCCTCCGGAAGATCCTGCGCGCCGACCGACAGATCCGACCGCCCCGACCCTGATTCCCTCGAGCCCGGTCACCCACCCCGACGGCGGCGCCCCGCG
>JAKLJY010000271.1 GCA_023150895.1 Myxococcota bacterium
CCGGGCCATCGCCGGACGGCGCCCCGTCGCCGGAGCCGTCCGAGCCCCCGCCGGGCGACGCCGACGTCGCCTCCGGGCCGGCCACGCCCCACGGTCCCGACGACGAGCCGGGCGCCGGCGGCGAACACGCAGCGCCCGTATTCGTGCCGGACGAGGACGCCGGGGACGGGAGCGCCCGGGATGCCGAGGCCGGCAGCCCCGGGGGCGGCTGCACGACGACCCCGCCGCGGCGCGCGCCCGGGGCCGGCGCGCTGCTTTTCGCCGCGCTCGCCGCCCTCTACGCCGCGACGAGGCGCCAGATGGCGAAACCGAGACCCGCCGCGATGCTCAGCACGACGAGAACGACCCACTTGCCCTGAACGCGTTCGGTGGCCATCCGTCGGTCTGCCTCAGAAGCGCACGAGGCCGACGCCGCCCCCGGCCACGGGCACGATGGCGGCGCCCGGTGTGCCCGGCGCGTCGTCCCCCCCGAACAGGAGCAGGACGGCCCCACCGATGACGGCCGCGCCCGCCGTCGCGAACATCACGTCGGCGGCCAGGGCGCGGGTCTCGCCCCGGTCCCGCAGGTCGCGCTTCGAAACGACGTCGCTCGACTGCCGGAAGGCCTCTTCGTCGGACTGCGCCATGACCCCGACCACCGTGCCACCCACCGCGAGCGCCCCCCCGAGCCCGACGAGCGACCAACCGACGATGGTCCGCAGCGGGGTCTCCCGCTCGGGGGCGGGGGCCACGCCGGGCGCCGTCGGTGCGGGCGCAGGGGTCGCCGCGGGGGTCGCCGCCGTACGCTCCCGGCTCGCCTTCAGCGCCTCGATGCGCTCGGTGGCCTGGACGACGGCGTCCGGATCGGCCCCCGGGGAGGTCACGTACTTGCGGTAGTACTCGATCGCGATGTCGGGATCGCGGACCTGCTGGTCGTAGATGACGGCCACGTTGAAGAGCAGGGCCGCCTCGGGCGCCAGCTGGTACGCCTGCAGGTAGAGCTTGATGGCCTCCGGGTAGCGACCCTCCGCGTAGCGGGCCTGCGCGTCGGCGGCGAGCGTCTCGATCTGGCGGACGCGCTCTGCGTCGCTCGGCGCCTCCGCCGGGGTGGCCGGGCCGGCCTGCGCGCTCGCCGGCCGGGCGGGGCAGACCCCCGCGAGCGCCGCGGCGCAGAGAACGGACGAACGCAGCAAAACCGAAGCCGAACGCATCGAGAGCCTCCGCAGGTGTGCGAGTGCCGAGCCGGTGGGATGCGTCATCGTAGGTCGATGCCGGCCGGGATGCCAGAATTGGGCCCCGGGTTTTCCCGGCACGTCTCCGTCGGCCTTTTCTTGACAGCCCGGGGTGGGGCGGATTTCTTTGAGGCCCGGCCCCCCACGAACAGGAGTCCACTCGATGCGCGCGCCGCTCTTTTCGCTCCCGGGACCGCTTCGCGTGCTCCTGACCCAGGCGACGCTGGTCGGCTTCGGGGTGGGCTGCTCGGTGATCGTCGACTTCGACGAGTGCTCGACCGACGACGATTGCCGAGCCAATCAGCGGTGCGACACCCAGAGCAAGGGCTGTTACGACGTCGACGTCTCACCGGATGCGGCCGGCACGCCGGAGCCCGAGGGCGCCGCCTTCGGTGAAGCCTGCGCCCGGGACGCCGACTGCGCGAGCAGCTTCTGCGCGCCCGCCGCCGACCGCTGCACGCGGGCCTGCACCGAGGACGCGGATTGCCCCGCCCCGAGCGGCACCGTCTCGTGCCGGGAGAAGGCCTGCACGTTCCTGCTCGCTTCGCCCCTCGCCCCGCCCGTCAAGGTCGGGTTCCTGTACGTGGGGCCCGTGGCGGACTTCGGCTGGACGAAGACGCACGACGAGGGTCGCAAGGCCGTCGAGGCCTGGTTCAAGGACGAGGACATCGCGGTCGAGACGACCTACGAGCCGGCCGTCGCGCCGGAGGCGGCCCCGGGCGTCATCGACCGGATGCTCACCGAAGACGGCGTCGACGTCGTGGTCGGCACCAGCTTCGACTTCGTGACGGCGCTGCAGGCCGCGTCGGTCGACCACCCGGAGGCCCGCTTCCTGTCGTGCTCCGGGTTCGTGTCCGCGGGCGCCGACGAGAAGAACCTGGGCTCCTATTTCGGCAAGATGCAGCAGGCCGTCTACCTGGCCGGCAAGATGGCCGCCAAGGCGACGCGCAGCAAGGTGATCGGTGTCATCGGCTCGGTGCCCATCCCCGAGCTGGTGCGGCACATCAACGCCTTCGCGGTCGGCGCGCGCCAGGAGGTCCCGGACGTCGAGGTCCAGGTCCGCTGGGTCGACGCCTTCTTCGCTCCGGAGGCCGAAGAGGCCGCCGCGAACGAACTCATCGACGCCGGCGCGGACGTCGTCTGGTCGTCGACCGACACCCAGATTGCCATGCAGGTCGCTCAGCAGCGCGGCGAGGACGCAGCGTCGCCCATCTACGCGCTCGGCAACGACAACCCCAACGCCTGCGACTTCGCGCCGGAGATCTGCGTCACGACGCCCTATTGGAACTGGGGCCCCGTCCTGATTCGGCAGATCGCCGGCATGGTCGACGGCACCTGGGACTACCGGGATCTCATCTGGGAGGGCATCAAGGGCGACGCCGAGGAGAGCATGATCTACCTCGCCCCGGTGAACCCGAGCATCCTGCCGAACGCCAACCTGGAGGTCGAGGCCCTGATTCAGCGCATGGCGCAGGGCGAGCTCGATCCGTTCGACGGCCCGTTGAAGGACAACGCCGGCGCCGTCCGCGTGCCAGCCGGCGAACGCGTCAGCGACGACGACGCGCTGCGCATGTGCTGGTTCGTGGAGGGCATCTTCGAGCCGGGCGCCGCCCATCAACCCGCCGCCGTCCCCGCCCTCTGCGACGGCATTCGCTGAGCCCCCTTCGCCCCCCCCGAGCGTCATGGCCCCTCCGCCCCGCGGCGTCCTGCCGAGCCTTCTTCTTCAGCAAGTGCGCAACACCGCGGACTGGGCGTTCGCCGAGAATGCGGCGACCGACTGGATCCGGGCGCTCGAGGCGGCGCCGGCGCTCGATGCCGACTACACGACGCCGGAGGCGCGCCCCGCCTGGTTGCGGATTCTCCTGAGCGCCCATCAGTGCACCGTCGGGACGTTCGTGCCCACCGACGTGGACAGCCAGATCCGGCACCACGTCTTCACGGCCTGCCGGACCCCGGAGGCGCTGCGCGCGCTGGCCCCCGTCGTCGCCCTGGTGGACGGGTGGGACCCCCGACCCGTCTCGGCGCGCACGGTCGCGCTCGATGGGAACGACGGCGTCCTGTCGGGGCACGCGGGCGAGTGGCTGAGCGTCCAGGCCGGCGCGCTCGGTCGCGCCCTCGCGCTGCGGTGCGACGACGTGGTCGACGCGCAGGTCGAAGCGATCGAGGCCGAGCTCGCCCGCGAGGCCCGCGCCGTGCTGTCATCGACGGGCACGAAGAGCGGCGGAGAAGTGCGCGCCGCGTGCATCATCGTCACGGTCGCTCACAACCTGGGGGACCTCTCCCGCGTGGTCGAGGCGTGGCCCGAGGGCACGCCCCGCGCCGAGGAGTTCCGGGCGCGCTACGTCCGCCTGGGGCACGAGAACCCGCGCCGGTACGACGGCGCCTTCGTGCTCGCCGGGGAGGTCAACAAGGCCGTGATGGCCGTCGAGAGCCACCGCTACCTGCCCCTGCGGCTCCCCCGCGCGCTGCGGACCGGCCGCGCGCTGCTTCTGCCCTTCCCGCCGTTCCTGGACGCCTGGGGAACCCGGCTGGCCCGGGCGCTCGACGCCGATGGGGTGTCGTCCGTCGTCGAGGCCCTGCTGGAGGGTCACGCCCAGTACCCGCGGCAGGTCGCCTGGGCGCGCGCACTGCGCGGCCTGGACGAGGCCCTGCCCGGCGGTCTCGACCGTGTTCTCCCCAGCGTCCCCGCGCGCCTGCGCAAGCTGGCGACCTCCGGCGCGGTGAAGGAGTTGCTCTCCGTTCCGCCGGATCGATTCGAGGCGCGCTTCGCCAAGAGCCTGCGGGCCGCCGTCGACGCGGCCCGTGCACGCCTCAGGGGGTCGTGAGCTTCAACGTGTAGGTCGTGCTGGCCTGGCGGAAGCCGACGATGCGAACGAGCGTCGGACCCTGGTGGACGAACTCTTCGTGGTCGCCCGTGCCATCGCTGCCGACGACGTTGCCCGCGACCCGCAGGGGTTCGTCGGCGCCCGCATCCCAGGCGTAGACGTCGAGGTCGCCCTCGGCCGCCGCGAAGTCGAGGGAGAGCTTCCAGGGGCCGGCCTCGCCGACCTGGTAGAAGTCGCCGGCCGGATCGCAGACGCCGCCCGAAATCGTGTCACCGAGCGCCAGGGGGGTGGCCTGCCCGGCGGTGTCGTTCGGCTCGCCGGGCTCTTCGTCGGCGGGGCCGCAGTTGCCGTTGAACGGCAACGGCGGGGGATTGCGCCAGTCGGCCTCGGGGTCCATCGCGACGTCGACGAGGGAACGATCCCCCAGGATGTCGGCGGTGGTGATCACGGTCATGTCCCGCCGGCGGACGACGTAGACCGTCGGCAGGCCGGTCAGCTCCGCATTGTTGGTCAGGAAGAGTTCGCCGGGCCGCGTGTCGAGGTCGCCGACCCGGATCCCCGGCCCGTTCCCGATGAGGTTGCCGATGTGGCCGTAGGCGAAGTCGCTGTCCGCCGGCTCGCTGTTGGCGTCTTGCAGCTCGACGTAGACGATGCGGCCCCCGGCGGCTTCGAACGCCTCCGCCTCGGCGTCGAGGCGCATGGCGTAGGCGCTGCACGCCCCGCACCAGGCGGCGCCGAGCACGAAAACGATGACACTGACGTCTTCGTCGCAGGCGACGTCCTCGAGTTTGTACGTGATGCGTTGCCCATCCGCCGTGCGCGCCCCCTCCCAGAACATGGGGGGAATGGACTGCCCGAGGGCCATGCGCAGGTCGTACTCGGGGTACTGGCACGCTTTGCCGAGGGTCAGGGAGCCCGTGACGGGGCCGAGCGTGGCCGAGATCGTCACCTGCCCGACCTTTTCGACGGCGACCCGCCCCTTGTCGCGACCGCTGTTCTCGACCGTGGCGACGCTCGGATCGCTGCTCGACCAGACGACGTCGGCGGTGATGTCCCGCGTCGCGTCCCCATAGCGCCCCATGGCCTGGAGCTGCCGGGAGCGGCCCGGCTGAATCTGCGGCGCCTCGGGCAGGATGGTGATCGCGTCGAGTCCGACGGCTTCGGGGGGAAGGCCCGGCTCGCCGCCGCCGCCCGCCCCGCCGGCCCCGCCGGCCGCCCCGCCGAGCGCGGCGTCGGGCTGCGCCCCGCC
>JAKLJY010000272.1 GCA_023150895.1 Myxococcota bacterium
GGCGTCGCCGCCCGCGACGGCCGCGTCTCCGGCGTCGCCGCCCACCTCACAGCCGAGGGTCCCCAGGGGCACCACGAGTGCGACCCACATCAACGGCCACCGTGCATTCATCGACGCGACTCCTCCTGCTCGACCGCAGCGGCACCGCGCCGACCGCGAGGCGGGATGATAGGCCACGCGTCGCCGACGGCGGCGAGCCTTTCGCTCGACCGCGCCGACCGCGCCGACCGCGCCTACCGCGCCCCCCGGGGCAACGACCGGAAGACGCGGCCGGGCAGCACCTCGACGGGCACGGGCGGGTCGAGCAGGTACTCATACCCGCGCTC
This sequence comes from Myxococcota bacterium, assembly GCA_023150895.1. GTDB lineage: Bacteria > Myxococcota_A > Bradymonadia > UBA7976 > UBA1532 > CAINDO01. Next base: position 327 of record JAKLJY010000272.1, read on the forward strand.
GGTGAACACACGCTCGAACGCCATGCCCCGATACCGGAATCGCAGGGCGTAGCGCGCCGGCAGCGTGCCCGTGCGCTCGTGCGCGTGGTGGGCGAGGATGAAGCCCCCGAGGCGCAGGGCGAGGTGGTTGAACAGACGGTGGCATCCATGGCTCTCGCCGCGCCCGATGGAGGCATAACTGACCGAGCCGTGCACCCGCACGCCCTGGTCGGCGTAGACGGGCGGGCCGTTTCGTCGCCGCTGCTCCTGTTCGTTGACCAGCATGACGAGTCCGTAGGCCGAGGCATACCCGGGGCCCATCGTTTCGGTGTCGATGACCCAGCCGTCGGGCTGCTCGCGCACGAGCTCCTGCGGGGGGGTCGTCGGGGGCGGCAGCCACGCCGGGGCCACGACGAGCCGCCGCCAGACCCGCGGCCCGACGGGGGACTCCTTGTATTTCCGGCCGATGGCACCGCTCTTCAGGCGCTCGCGCTGCCAGCCGCCGATGGTCGTCGGCCAGCGGATGAGCGCGCGCTCCGGGCCCCCGTCGCCGCCGCGGGCATAGAGTGTCAGGACCGGCCGCCGCTCGACGTCCCACGTTTTGCGTTTGCCATCGGGGCCGTAGGGCCAGGCCGTGTAGACGTCGCCGCGATCGATCTCGGCCCGGAGGCTCATCGGCGGGGTGTGCCATGGGGGCGGCGGCGGCAGCTTCACGGCGACGACGCCGGCGGTCATCAGCGCGGGCAGCGCACGGGTCGCCGCTTCCGGCGAGGTGAGCCCCAACGCCCGCGCGGCGGCCTCCGTCGCCGGTCCGATGAGATCCGGCGCGGCGTCCGGCAGCGGACCCCGGCTCGCATCCGCCCGCATCCGCGAGACCTCGAGGTGGCGGCCGAGCACTGTCTGCGCGCCGTCGTCGGTGGCACCGGCCGCGCTGCCGTCCTCGATGAGGGCCGCCGCATCCGCCGTGCGCTCGCGCAACACCCGCAGCACGGCGCGGAAGTCGAGCTCGCGGCTGTCCGCGAGCAAGGCGGCGCGGGTGTCTTCGTCGAGCAGTCCCTTCGAGGGCAGCATGTGTTCGCGCTGAAACAGACCGAGGGCGTACTGTGTCACGCCGGCGTACAGACCGTCCGCCGGGCCGTCGAGCGTGCGCTCGCAGCGCAGATGCGCCTGCACCGCCCGCACCGCATCGAACCGGATCCGTTCGGCGAGGTAGCGCCGCACGGGTTTCGTGTACCGCGCATCGGCCGCGAGGGCCTCGAGCGTCGCGGCGCCCGTGCGGACGCGCTCGCGCTCCAGCCGTGCCCCGAGCAGCTCGTTCTCCGCCCGGCGCGCGCGCTGCCGCCCGACGTCCTCGAACGGGCGCTGCACGCCGGTCATCGTCTGCAGCGCGGTGTCGTCTACGGCGTCCCGGCAACGGTGCCGCTCGGTGTCTTCGAGCCGGGCCCGCAGCAACGTCAGCGCTGGCGGGATGCCATGCAGCTCCAGATGGCGGTCGTACAGGGGCCGCACGGCCTCGGGGCCGGATCCGAGCTGCCCGTTCGCCAGCGCGACGAACGTCGCCCGGTAGCTCGGGCCGTCCGTGTGTCCGTCGGACGCCGCGAAGGGCCGCGGCGCCCAGTCGTCGCGCAGATCGAGCAGCGTCAGCCCCTCGCGGCCGGCCTCCGCGGCGCGCACCCGGCGCGTGGTCTGGCCGTCCTCGTAGACGGCAACCTCGGTGGGGACCTGCGCCCGGGCGACCCCCGGCGGTCCGCTCACGAGGCCGAAAAGCGCGAGGGCGAACCCGTGGGCGAGGGAGACCCGGAGGAGGCGAGACCGGCGCACGCACATACCCTCAATGAGCCACCGCGGCGACCGCCGGTCAAGGGTCGGGCGCAGGCGACCCCGTCAGTCCGCGCGGACGGCCCGCCGCACGATGTCGAGCGAACCGCACCGGACGAAGCCCGCCGCCTCGTAGATGCACAGCGCCCGCTCGTTGCTCGCGGCGACCTCGAGCGTCGCCTCGCGCGCGCCGGCCGCCCGCAGAAGCTCGATGCCCTTCGCGAGCGTGACCGGCCCGAGGCCCGCGCCCCGGAAATCCGGGTGTCGCCCGAGACTCGCGATTTCGCCCGCCGCGCCGTCGATCTCGCACCGAACGAACGCCGCGACGCGTTCGCCGTCGGTCAGCAGCGCGCGGATGGCGTCGGGGAAGGCTTCGCACCGGGCGCGATACATCTCGAGCGTGGGCATGAAGGCCCCGGGCACGTCGGCGAACGCGAGCGCGGTCGTTTCGTGCAGGGCGGCGACGAGGTCGGGCGCGAGGGGGCGCCAGGTGAAGCCCGGCAACGGGGAGATCGACGCCGACGCCGCAGACCCCTCCGCCGGCAGCGGCGCCGCGCGCATCGTGTGGAGTGTGTAGGCGGGCAGAAACCCCGCGTCCGCGAGGGCTTCACGGTCGGCGCCACCGCGATACAGAGCCACGTCGAGGCGCGTGCGCGGCCCCTGCGCCGCCAGCGAGAGCGCCCAGGGGACGAGCGCGCGCGTGGCTTGGGGCCCCGCTGACGCTTCGGCGAAGACACTCAGTTCGGCGGCGTCGGCCGCATTCGCACAGGTGTCGACGAGCACCCCGACGGCCGAAACACCGGCCGGCCCGCCGAGCACGCGGACTGCGTGCGGCCCGGCCACGAGGTTCGTCATGAGATCGCGGGCGCGCGCCGCGGTGACCTCACCGGCCGTCACCCGCGCGGCAAAGGCGGCGAGTCTCTCGGGGTCGAAGGGGGCCGGCGGCGTCGACATTGCGCGAGCATCGCGGCTCGGCCACCGGGACGCAATCGCGACGCAATCGCGACGCGTGGGAAACCCCGGGCTCGACAACCGGCCGGTCGTCCGGCATAAGAGACGGCATGAGACGACTCGCACGGGAGCCCCTGAGCCTCTTCCTCGTCCTCGGAGGCGTGCTCTACGGGCTCGACCTGGCCGCGAGCGTCGGCGCGACCGATGCCGACCTCGAATCGCCGCCGCCCATCGTGGTGCCGGCGGCCCGCGTGGCCGCGTTGAACGCCGAAGCGGGCGGGCGGGTCGATCTCGAAGCGGGCATCGCGGCCTTTGCCGAAGAAGAGGCCATGTTGCACGAGGCGCGGCGCCTCGGTCTCGACACCTCGGATCTGATCGTCCGGCGACGGCTGCTGCAGAAGATGGCGTTCGTCGTCGAGGATCGCGTCTCGGTGCCCGAGCCGGACGACACGGATCTGCGCGCCTTCCTCGACCGGCACGCGGCGCGATATGCCGAGCCGCCGCGCACGACCGTATCGCACCGGTTCTTCTCGCGCGCGCGGCGCGGTGCCCGGGCGGAGGCGGACGCGCGCGCCGCGATCACCACTCCGACGGCGACGGGGGATGACTTCATGGCTGGCGCACGCTTCGTCGATGCGACGCCGGCCGACCTCGCGCGGCGTTTCGGCGACGACGCCGCTGCCACCCTCGCCACGCTCCCCGTATCGCCCGATACCTGGCAGGGGCCGGTCTCATCGGCGTTCGGTTGGCATACGGTGCGAATCACCGCGCGCACGAGCGGGGGTCCACCGGCGTTCGAGGCCGTCCGTCCCCGGCTGCGTGCCGACTGGATGGCGAACCGCCGTGAGGCCGCCGTCGCCGAGGTTCGCCGCGCGCTCGCCGCCCGGCACCGAATCATCGTGGAGTCTCCAGCCCCCGACGCCCGCGCGGCGCGGCAGCCGTGAGGTATCCGTTCGCCGCGGTGTGGGCCGCGCTGCTCCTGCTCGCGGGGCCCGCGCGTGCCCACGAGATGCGGCCCTCGCACCTCGAGCTCGCCCCACGCCCCGATGGCGCGCTCGACGTCGTGTTTCGCGTCGCGCTCTCCGGCGATGCCGTCGACCACCTGCGCCTCGTCCTGCCCGATCGCTGCACGCCCGTCGGCAAGGAGCGCGTCGAAGACGCCCCGAAGGTGGTCGTGCGGCGCGGGGTGGTCGATTGCGGGCCTGCGGGCCTCGCCGGCCTCACCGTGACGGTCGAGGGCCTGCAGGAGACCGGGACCGAGGTCGTCGTCGCCACCCCGGCCGGCGGCAGTCACCTGCTGCGCGGCGACCGCCCGAGCGTCACGCTGCCCGACTCGGGGGCGGCCCCGTCCCTCGGCGGGTGGTTCACGCTCGGGGTCGAGCACATCCTGCTCGGGCCGGACCACCTCGCGTTCGTGCTCGGTCTGTTTCTGCTCGCGGGGCTCGCAGCCCGTGCGCAGCCCCACGCGGATCCCGGCGCTCGCCCGCCCCGCCGCGCCGTGGCATTCCAGGTGCTGACCACGCTGACGATGTTCACCGTCGCACACAGCCTGACCCTCGGTCTCGCCGCGCTCGGTTACGTCTCGCCGGCCCGCCGCGCGGTCGAGGCCATCATCGCACTGAGTATTCTCCTGCTCGCGCGCGAGCTCGCGATGCCTGCCACGCCCCCGGTCGACGGCCCCCCGAGCCTCGCCCGACGCGCGCCCTGGGTCTTCGCATTCGTCTGTGGTCTGTTGCACGGCTTCGGGTTCGCGGGCGCGCTCGCGGACCTCGGCCTGCCGCAGACCGATCGCATCGGCGCGCTGCTCGTCTTCAACCTGGGGGTCGAAGCGGGACAAATCGCCTTCGTCGCCGGGTTGGCCGCACTCGGGGCCATGACGCGTCCCGCATTCGCCGGCATGCCGCGGCTCGTCCCGGCGCTGCGCAGCGCCACCGTCACCGCCCTCGGTGCGGTCTCGGCTTTCTGGTTCATCGAACGGACCGTGGCCATCGTCACGGCCTTGGCATCGCCGGCCGGTCTGGCCGGGGGAGGGGGGATGTCGTGAAGCCACGGCGCACATGGGACTTGGGATACGTAGCCGCGGCGGCAGCACTCGCCGCGGCCTGCGACGGCAGCGGCGGCGGCGGCGACAACGGCGCCGGCGGGGTCGTCGCGCCGGACGCGGCGGTCGGCGGCACGGGCGGG
>JAKLJY010000273.1 GCA_023150895.1 Myxococcota bacterium
CAGCCGGACGTGGCCCGCCGCAACGGTGAACCCACGATCCTCACGACACGGTCACCCACGGATATCCGAGAAGAGCCAAAAAAAACCCGCCTGGTGCGCATCGTCGAAACGAGAGGCGTGACGGGTGTTGTTGACGAAACGCTAAGGTCGGCGCGGGCGGGCGTCAAGCACTTCGTCACCGGCGCCCCCCGCATCATGCGTCCAGATGATGCACCGCCGCGGCGGCGAATTGCGCGTGGAGGTCCACGGCGGCCGTCAGGCGCGCTTCGAGCTGGTCGATGAGGGCCATGAGGGCGTCGACCTTGGCGACGATGCGGTACTGTTCGGCGAGGGGGGGGAGGGGGATGGGCTTCTCTGGGCTCTGCCCGACGTCGAGGGTCGGGTGAGCGAGGGGTCTCGTTGAGCCCGTGAAGAACTCCCGCACCTTTGGCGACTGCAACACGACGAGGACGCAGTAGCGGGGCTCCTTGCCCGAGCCATCGTCGTGGAACGGGAAGCGCGCGACGTTTTCGGCGGTGGCGTCCAGACCCTGCCATGCGCGGTAGCGGTTCCAGAGTTCGGCCCGCGACGGGAAGCAGGCCACTTGCGGTTGCCGCGGATCCACTTCGACCCGGCGGGGAAGACCCGCCCGTCGGTGAACGTGTACTCGCGCCGGATCTGCGTGGTCTTGTCCCACCCCGCCGCGTGAACCGCCGGCGTGATGAACTGGTCGCAGATGTCGGACTCGGAGAGGGACTTCTTGGTCATCGACGGCGCGGCCCTGGCCCGGGTGGCGGTTTCGGGGAGGATCGCTTGGATTGGGGGTGGGGGCAAGTTGGTCAGAGCGCCGATGGAAACGCTCTCGCCTCGATGCCTCGCCTCGGGCATGATCTCCCGGCGGCGCGCGGACAGGAGGGACACTTGAAGGCCGACTTCACGGACAGCTTGCAATTGTGGCTCGCCGACCACATTGCCGAATGGATTGAAAGTCGACACGGGCCGGAGGGCGAAAGCGGCTTCGTCGTTGAGGTCGATTCGCATCCGACGGACATTGATTGGCCGGGCCAGACGCGACCGGACATCTGGATTCGGAGAACCTCGGCAGCCCACCGAATCGTGGTCATCGAGATTGAGCACAGGAGTTCGGGCGCCCAGGCCGAGGCGAACTTGCGGCAGGCCGTCGATTGGCACGACGCCCATCCCATGCGGCGGGTCGGGTTCATTCACCTCATCGAAGCCGCCGCAAACATATCGCCTGGGAGACGATTGGGCCTCCATGCACTCGCAGCAGACCGTCGGCGTCTCGCCTACCACCAACTCGAATACGAGGTTTTCGACGGACGCGCGAGCCGGCAGTTGGCGGACGAGATCGCGGGCCCCGGGCGACAGTTCAAGCGTCGGCTGGCCAAGACGTTGAGGCACGCGTTCCTGATCTGACCAACAAGACAAGCGTGCTCTGGCGGCTCGTCGTGGGCCGCGCGTGAACCTGCACGTTGCCGAAAGCGGGGCAACGCCCACCGAGCACGCCGGGGGCGGCTACGGCGCACCCACCCCCCCCCGCACGATCTCATCCGTGCCGCGGTTTGCCAGCGCGTCGGCGCGCTCGTTGCCGGGGTGGCCGGCGTGGCCTTTCACCCACAGCCACTCGATGGTGTAGCGGGCGGCGAGGGCGTCGAGGGCCTGCCAGAGCTCGGCGTTCTTGACGGGGCTCTTGTCGGCGGTCTGCCAGCCGTTGCGCTTCCAGCCGTGGACCCAGGTGGTCATGCCCTGCTGCACGTACTTCGAGTCCGTGTGGACGCGGACGGGGACGGGGCGCTTGAGGGCCTCGAGCGCGCGGATGACCGCAGTGAGCTCCATGCGGTTGTTGGTCGTGAGGGGCTCGCCGCCCCAGAGCTCCCGCTCGTGGCCCTGCCAGACGAGCAGCGCGCCCCAGCCGCCGGGGCCCGGGTTGCCGCGGCACGCGCCGTCGGCGTAGACGTCGACGGGCGCGGCCGGGCCGGTGCTCACGCCGAGATCTCGGCGATGCGGGCGCGCGAGGCGGTCAGGCGGGCGATCTCGTCGACGAGCTCGGCCTCGCGGTCGCGCTCTTTCTCGATGATCTCCTCGGGGGCGCGGGCGACGAAGTCCGGGTTGCCGAGCTTCTTGCGGATGCCCTCGAGGCCGCCGTTGGCCTTGGCGAGCGCCTTGTCGAGGCGGGCGAGCTCGGCCTGGATGTCGATGAGGCCGATGACCGGGACGTGGACCTCGGCCTTGCCGGCCACGGCGACGGCGGTGCCGGCGGGCTTCTCGCCGTCGGCCGTGCGCAGGACGAGGCGCTCGATGCGCGCGAGGCGCTCGAGGCGCGACCGCTGGCTCTCAAGCGCGGCGAGGGTGGCGGCGTCGGGCGCGAGCACGGTGATCTCCGGCGTCGCCGCCGTCGTCAGGCCGAGCTCGCCCCGGATGTTGCGCACGCCGGTGATGACGTCGATGAGCAGCCCCACCTCGGCCTCGGCGTCGGGATCGCGGGTGAAGGCGCCGGCCTTGGGGAAGTCGGCGGTCATCAGGAAGGCCGGGCGCCCCTCGGCGAGGGGCAGCGTCTGCCAGATCTCCTCGGAGGCGAACGGGATGAACGGGTGCAGCAGGCGCAGCGCCGCGTCGAGCACCTGCACGAGCGTCCACTGCGTCGCGCGCTTCTCCTCGGCGCCCGCGTCGCCGTAGAGCACGGGCTTGGCGAGCTCGATGTACCAGTCGCAGAACTCGCTCCAGAAGAAGTCGTAGAGCGCGTCGGCGGCCTTGTCGATGGTCAGCGCCATCAGCGCGCGGTCGACCTCGGCGATGGTGGCGTCGAGGCGCGAGAGGATCCAGCGGTCCACCATGCCGAGTCGCTCGGGGGGCGCGGCGTTGGGGTCGTAATCGCCGAGGTTCATCAGGGCGAAGCGGCTGGCGTTCCAGATCTTGTTGATGAAGTTGCGGCTCTTCTCCACGTACTTGGTGGAGAGTTTGATGTCCCGCGGCTGCCCGGCGAGGCCGGCCAAGGTGAAACGCAGGCTGTCCGCGCCGAGTTCGGGCAGGATGTCGAGGGGGTCGATGACGTTGCCCTTCGTCTTCGACATCTTGTGACCGTGCTCGTCGCGCACCATGCCGTGGAGCAGCACGGTCTCGAAGGGCACCTCGCCCATGAAATGGATGCCCATCATCATCATGCGGGCGACCCAGAAGAACAGGATGTCGAACCCCGTCTCCATGACCGACGTCGGGTAGAACGTCTTCAGATCCGGGGTGTTCTCGGGCCAGCCGAGGGTCGAGAAGGCCCACAGGCCGCTCGAGAACCAGGTGTCGAGGACGTCCTCGTCGCGGGTGAGGCGCGCCCCGCCGCACCCGGGGCAGGTCGTCGGGTCGACGCGGGCGACGGTGACCACCTCGCAGTCGCCGCAGTAGAAGGCCGGGATCTGGTGGCCCCACCAGAGCTGGCGGCTGATGCACCAGTCCCGGATGTTGTCCATCCACTGGAAGTAGGTCTTGTCCCAGCCCTCGGGCAGGATCTTCGTCTTGCCCGAGCGCACGGCGTCGGCGGCGGGCTTGGCGAGGGGCTCCGCCCGGACGTACCACTGCTTCGAGAGCATGGGCTCGACCACGCTGCCCGACCGCTGGCAGTGGCCGAGGTTGAGCTTGTGCGCCTTGATCTCGACGAGCAGGCCCTGCGCTTCGAGATCGGCGACGATGCGCTTGCGGGCCTCGAAGCGGTCGAGCCCGCGGTAGGTCTCCGGCCCGTTGGTGTTGATCTTCGCGTCTTTGTCCAACACGGCGATGGAGGGCAGCCCGTGCCGCTTGCCCACCTCGAAGTCGTTGAAGTCGTGCGCGGGGGTCACCTTGACGGCGCCGGTGCCGAAGGCCATGTCCACCAGCACGGCATCCGCGATGATGGGGATGCGCCGCCCGGTGAGCGGGAGATCGACCGTCTTGCCGATGAGGTGCCGGTAGCGCTCGTCGTCCGGGTGGACGGCGACGGCCGTGTCGCCGAGCATCGTCTCGGGCCGTGTCGTCGCCACCACGAGGCGCTCGTCCGAGGTCGAGTCGCTGACCGGGTAGGCGATGTGCCAGAGGCTGCCGTCCTTCTCCTCGTAGGTGATCTCGAGGTCCGAGATGACCGTCTGGCAGCCGGGCGACCAGTTGACCAATCGGTCTGCTCGATAGATCAGGCCCTCTTCATAGAGGCGGACGAAGACCTCGCGTACGGCGTGCGACAGGCCGTCGTCCATCGTGAAGCGCTCGCGCGTCCAGTCGACCGAGCAGCCCATCGCCTTGATCTGGCTCGTGATGCGGGCGTGGTAGCTCTCTTTCCACTCCCAGACCCGGGCGAGAAAATTCTCGCGCCCGAGGTCGAAGCGCGTCAGCCCCTCCTTCGCGATGTGGCGCTCGACCATCATCTGCGTGGCGATGCCGGCGTGATCCGTGCCGGGCAGCCACAGGGCGTTGAACCCGGCCATGCGGCGGTGGCGGGTCAGGACGTCCTGGATGGTCACCGTCAGCGCGTGCCCCATGTGCAGCGAGCCGGTCACGTTGGGCGGGGGAATGACGATCGTGAACGGCGGCTTGTCCGAGTGGGCGTCGGCGACGAAGCAGTTCGCCTCCATCCAGCGGGCATACCAGCGGGTCTCGACGTCGCGATGATCGTAGGCTTTGGCGAGTTCCATGGCCGGCGGATGTACACCAGCGGCGCGGGGCCGGGCAAGCGGGGGCGGGGTCTCGGATTTTCGAGACCGGACGGCGCGCACGTCGCCACGGATTTTCGAGGGAAGGGCGGCGGGACCGCATGAAGTCTCGCTCTCCGGCCATGGCACGCGATTCGCAGACGCAGCGACTCACCCGAATCGAACCCATATCGAACCAGAATCGCAGGAGAAGTCCCATGTCTCGCCCCTTCGCCCCCCGCACCCTGATCGCCCTCACCTCCGCCGCCGCTCTGGCCGCCCTGCTGCCGGCGTGCGGCAGCGACGACGGCGACGGCACGGGGGTCGGACCGGACGACACACCCCCCGCCGATACGAACGAGGCGAAGTCGAACCTCGCGCGCGACCTCGCGCCGGCGCCGTCCGACGACGCCCTGAAGGCCCTGACCGACGGGCAGGCGGCCTTCGCCCTGGACCTCTACGGCCCCCTCGGCGCCGAGGGCGGCAATGTCTTCTATTCTCCCCTGACAGCGGTTCCGTTTTCCGTGGATCCCGGCGCGTGGGCGTGATCAAATCGTAGCGAGGTGAATCTATGCCAAAG
>JAKLJY010000274.1 GCA_023150895.1 Myxococcota bacterium
GCCGGCGGAGGATCGGCGTCCGTGTCCGGGCCCGGCGGGCGGTCGGCATCGGTGTCCGGCCCCGGCCCGGGGGGCCCCGGCCGGCGCGCATCGGGGGCGTTGGCCGGGTCGACCGGGCGGGCGTCGTCGGCGGGGCGCCAGGCGTCCTCACCGGGCGGTGTGACGGGTGCACCGCCGGGGGCCGCGTCGGCGGCATCGGTCCCGAGGGCGCCGCTCGAGCACGCGAGGAGCGCACAGGCGGCGGAGAGAATCCAAGGCAGAGCGGGTCGCATGGGCGCATTCTGCGCCGGCTCGGGCCCGGCGCGCCACCCGGGCGGCCACCGATGGCACGCCTGCGACGCCGCCGACCGCCGAAGCTGACCCGGCGCGTCGAACGGGCTACACTGCCGCGCCTGCCACCACGCCGGAACCGCCATGCACACCCCCGCCTCGCCCCTCCGCTTCGTCACCGCGGCCAGCCTCTTCGACGGCCACGACGCCAGCATCAACATCATGCGCCGGGTGCTGCAGGCCGAGGGCGCCGAGGTCATCCACCTCGGCCACGATCGCTCGGTCAAGGACATCGTCGACGCCGCCGTTCAGGAGGACGCGCACGGCATCGCGGTCAGCTCGTACCAGGGCGGCCACGTCGAGTACTTCACTTACATGGTCGAGCTTCTGCGGGCATGCGGGCGCGGCGACATTCCCGTTTTCGGCGGCGGTGGCGGCACGATCACCGACAAAGAGATCGCCCTCCTGCACGGCCGCGGCGTGGCGCGCCTCTACTCCGTCGAGGACGGCCGGCGCCTGGGCCTCGTCGGTATGATCCGTGACATGATGGACCGCGCCCGGCGCGATCTCGTCGTCGGCTTCGACGGCCTCGACCCCGGCTTCGCCGCGCGCGATCCGGCCTCGGTTTCGAGGGTGATCACGGCGATCGAGACGTTCGGCGCCCGGGCGGCCGAGGGCGACGCCGAGGCGACGGCCCGATTGGCATCGCTTCGGCAGGCTCTCGCGGCGGTGCCCGATGACCGCCTGCCCCCGGTGCTCGGCATCACGGGGGTCGGCGGCGCGGGCAAGAGTTCGTTGACGGACGAACTGCTGCGGCGCCTGCTCTCGACGTTCCCCGAGCGCAGCGTCGCCGTACTGTCCGTCGACCCGACCCGACGCCGCACGGGGGGGGCCTTGCTCGGCGATCGCATCCGCATGAACGCGCTCGGCAATCCCCGGGCGTACATGCGCTCCCTCGGCACGCGGCAGGCCAACGCGGCCGTCTCGGCGAGCGTGCGCGACGCGCTGCGGGCCCTGCGCGTTGCCGGGTACGACCTCGTCATTCTCGAAACGGCGGGCATCGGACAGAGCGGTAGCGAGGTCGTCGATCTGTCGACGCTCTCGCTCTATGTCATGACGCCGGAGTTCGGCGCGCCTTCTCAGCTCGAGAAGATCGACATGCTCGACTTCGCCGACGTGGTGGCCATCAACAAGGCCGACAAACGCGGCGCCGCGGACGCGCGCACCTACGTCGCCAAGCAGGTGCAGCGCAACCGGGGTCTGTTCGAGCGGCCGTTGGGGGACATGCCGGTCTTCACCTGCATGGCCAGCCGCTTCGGCGACGCGGGGGTCGACGCACTCTTTGCTCACCTGCTGACCCGCCTCGACGAGCGCGACACGCGCGCCGGCGCCTCGTGGGCCGCCGCTGCCCCGCCGGACCGCGCGCCCGATCTGCAGGTCGTCGTGCCACCGCAGCGCGTCCGGTATCTCTCCGAGATTGCCGACGCCGTGCGCGGGTATCACACCGAGGGCGGCGAGCAGGCCTGCAAGGCGGCCCGGGCGGACGGCCTGCGGCGCACCCTGATCGAGCTCGGCGACACCCCCCCGACCGTCTGGGCCGAGCCCTTCGGCCCGTCCGGCGAGGGCGTCGCCCCGGAGATCGCGGCCCTGCGCGCCCGCTACGACGCGGTGCTTGCCGAGATGACGCCGCAGGCCCGGGCGCTCCTCGCCGACATCCCCCGCCTGCGGGCGGCCTACGCGGGCGATGACTTCGTCTACACCGTGCGCGGCAAAGAGATCCGCGTCCCGAATCACACCGAGACGCTCTCGGGCACGCGCATCCCCAAGGTCGCGCTGCCCGAGACCCATGACTGGGCGACGCTTCTCCGTTGGCGCTTCCGCGAGAACGTCCCGGGGGCGTTCCCCTTCACGGCGGGTGTGTTCCCCTTCAAACGCACCGGCGAGGACCCGACCCGCATGTTCGCGGGCGAGGGCATGCCCGAGCGCACGAACCGTCGCTTTCACTTCCTGTCGCAGGGGCAGCCGGCGGCGCGCCTGTCCACCGCCTTCGACTCGGTGACGCTCTACGGGCGGGATCCCGGCACGCGCCCGGACATCCTCGGCAAGATCGGCAACTCCGGGGTCAGCGTCGCGACGCTCGACGACGCCAAACGCCTGTATTCGGGCTTCGATCTCTGTTCGCCCTCGACGAGCGTTTCCATGACGATCAACGGCCCGGCGCCGATGATTCTGGCCATGTTCCTCAACGCCGCCATCGATCAGCAGGTCGAGCGTCGGCTGCGCGAGACCGGGCGCTGGCCCGCGGCGGAGGCCCGTATCCGAGAGCTCTGCGGCGGTCACCCCCCCGTTTATCGCGGCGACCTGCCCGCCGGTCACAACGGCATGGGCCTCGGTCTTCTGGGCGTCACGGGCGATGAACTCGTCGACGCGGCCGAGTACGCGGAGATCAAGGCCGCAACGCTGTGTCGCGTGCGCGGCACGGTGCAGGCGGACATCCTGAAAGAAGACCAGGCGCAGAACACCTGCATCTTCTCCACCGAGTTCGCGCTGAAGATGATGGGTGACATCCAGCAGTTCTTCATCGCCAACGACGTGCAGAACTTCTACTCCGTCTCCATCTCCGGCTATCACATCGCCGAGGCGGGGGCGAACCCCATCAGCCAGCTCGCCTTCACGCTCGCCAACGGCTTCACGTTCGTCGAGTACTACCGGGCGCGTGGCATGAAAGTGGACGACTTCGCGCGCAACCTGTCGTTCTTCTTCAGCAACGGCGTCGACGCCGAGTACGCGGTCATCGGCCGCGTGGCGCGGCGCATCTGGGCCGTGGCGATGAGAGAACTCTACGGCGCGGACGCCCGCAGCCAATCGCTGAAGTATCACATCCAGACCTCCGGGCGGTCGCTGCACGCGCAAGAGATCGACTTCAACGACATCCGCACGACGCTGCAGGCCCTCTACGCCATCGCGGACAATTGCAACAGCCTGCACACCAACGCCTACGACGAGGCCATCACCACGCCGACGGAGCACAGCGTCCGCCGCGCGCTGGCCATTCAGCTCATCATCAACCGCGAGCTCGGTCTGTCGAAGAACGAGAATCCGTTCCAGGGGTCGTACTTCATCGAGCAGCTGACCGACCTCGTCGAGGCGGCGGTGCTCGCCGAGTTCGACCGCCTCACCGAGCGCGGGGGCGTGCTCGGGGCGATGGAGGTCATGTATCAGCGGTCGAAGATTCAGGAAGAGTCGCTGCTCTACGAACAGAAAAAGCACGACGGCTCGCTGCCCATCATCGGGGTCAACACGTTCCTCGATCCGCACCCGCCGGAGGGGGTCGTCGAGGTCGCGCTGACGCGGGCCGGCGACGACGAGAAGGCCCTGCAGATCGAAGGCGTCGCGGCCTTCTCGCACCGGGCCGGACCCCGGGGGCCCGCGGCGCTCGCCCACCTGCAGCAGGTCGCGACGGCGGGGGGCAATGTGTTCGAGGCCCTGCTCGAGACGGTCAAGGTGTGTTCGCTCGGGCAGATTACGCAGGCCCTCTTCGAGTGCGGCGGTCAGTACCGCCGCAACATGTGAGGCCGGCAATGCAGACGCCGCACCCGCACAATCCCATGCCCTACGGGGTCTATTTCATCGTCGCCTTCGCCCTCGGCACCATCGGGGCGGGCTTCGTCGTGAATCTGTTGCACTCGGCGGCGATGAGCTGGCCCGTGGGCGCCCGCCTGGGCCTCGCCGTGTCGCCCTTCATCGTCGGCGCCGCCTATGGCGCGCGGGCCTTCGCCTTCGGCCGGGCCGAAAAGCTCACGCTGAAACAGGCGCTCCGCCGCGCGATCCCGGGACTCCCGGCGGGGCCCGGCCGTGAGTGACCCCTACGATCTCGAGCCCTGGCGCGCCCCGAGGTTGACCGGCCTGCCCCTGCGCCTGGCCGCCTGGGCCGCCGAGGGGCCGCTCGGGGGCCTCATCGCCGCGAAGTTCCTCCGCGACGTGGGGGTCGAGCGCCTGCGGGCGGCGCCCGTCTCGGCGCCCCTGCCCGCGGTGCACCCCGTCTTCGAGGGCGGCGCGCCGGCGGCACCCGGCCTCGCCACCGGGTCCGACGCACCGCCGGCCGCCGGTCCGTTCGAATCGGCCGCGGATTTCACCCGCGCCTACGCCGAGGGCACACGCACGCCCGCCGACGTGGCCGACGCCGCGCTCGCCTGGGCAGAGGCCCTCGACGCGCGTTTACCGGCCATGCGCATTCTCATCGCGCAGCGACCCGACGACGTGCGGGCGCAGGCGGCGGCCTCGACCGCCCGCTGGGCCGCCGGCCGCCCCCTCGGGCCACTCGACGGCGTGCCGGTGGTCGTCAAGGACGAACTCGACGTCGAGGGCTACCCGACGACGGTGGGCACGTCGTTCCAGGGCGCCACGCCGGCTGCCGCGGATGCTTTCACGGTCGCCCGCCTGCGGGCCGCCGGGGCTGTGATCCTCGGCAAGGCCAACATGCACGAGATCGGCATCGGCGTGTCGGGCATCAACCCGCATCACGGTGCCTGCCGCAACCCGTGGGCCCACGGACACATGACCGGCGGCTCGTCGAGCGGGTCGGGCGCCGCCGTGGCCGCGGGTCTGTGCCCCATCGCGCTCGGCGCGGACGGCGGCGGCTCCATCCGCATCCCCGCGGCGCTCTGCGGTGTGTTCGGCCTCAGAGGGTGTCGACATATTAACACCCCCTCTCCAGCGTCATCTTAGGAGACGGGGCCGGCAAGCACCAGCACGAGT
>JAKLJY010000275.1 GCA_023150895.1 Myxococcota bacterium
GCATCGGGCGCCGGGGCGGCGGCATCGGGGGTCGGCGGCGGGGCGCTGCCCAGATCGGCCTCGGGCGCCGGGAGCGCGGCGTCGGCGACGGGCGGCGGACCGTCGCCCAGATCGGGCTCGGGCCCCGGGGGCGGCTCGTCGTCCGCAGCGAAGTGCAGGCGGGCCGCGGAGTAGGCAGGCACGACGACCGCCCCGTCGATGACCACGTCGGGTTCGACGACACGCGCGCCGCGCAGCGCCCCGCCGAAGCGCTCCACCCGAGCCCGGCCGGAGAGGCCGGGGAGCGCCAGACGTACGGCGGCGGCCGGGTCCTTGTTGACGATGATCACCGTGAGCGCCCCGTCGTCCGTGCGGGCCGCAAACACACCGAGGCGGTCCGGGTCGAAGCCGTCGACGGGCACGGAGTGCGTCCCGAAGGCGGCATAGAGTCCGAACGCCGCGGCCGCGGGGGAGGCCGCCGGCGGGCTCGTCCAGTAGGTCGCCAGGTCGAGGCCCTCGCGCCCGAAGATGCCCAGCACGTCTGCGACGGCCAGACCGCCGGAGAGGTCCCGCTCGGCGCCGAAGTTCCACTCCGTCACGCCCAGGCCGGTGCCGGGGTAGGTCCGATCGAGCAGCGCGCGCAGGCGCGGCAGCAACATGACGGTGTTGCGGTCCGGCTGGCGCTCCGTGGCCCACTGATCCGCGCCGATCCAGCCCTCGTCCCGGTAGGTGGGGTCCCAGAGCGAACGCGTCGAGCGCAAGCGCCGGGCCCGCGTCGCCTCGTCCGTCGCGTCGTTGAAGACCCCGTCCGGGTAGTAGTGCACGTCGAGGACGTCCAGCCGCCTCAGGCCGTCGCGCGCGTCCGCGGCCGCGACCTCGGCCAGGAACCACGGCAGGAAGTCCTCACCGCCGTGGGCGTCCTTGTCGGGCTGGCCAGCGGCGCTGTTCCAGTAGTACCACCAGCAGCAGCTCGACGGCCCCGCGAGCGTCGTCTCGGGCCAGGCCGTCTTGACGGCCGTTCCGAAGGCCAGGAACCGGTCGCGTTGCTCTTCGTAGGTCGTCGGGGCGGGATGGACGTCGCGATGGGTCGACCCGGCAATGTCGATCTCGTTGCCGACGAACGTGATGTCCGGCGGGACCGGGACCGTGTCCATCCACGCGGCGGCCTGTTCGACGTCCCAGGGGCGGGCGTAGCGTCCGGGATCGCCCGGCGGAATGGGGTTGCCCTCCGGATCGAGGCCGTTGCCGCAGTCCCGGCCGTAGGGGTCGACGCGCTGCTGCGGGCCGAAGAGATCCTCCGGGAAACCGCAGCCCGTCGTGTCGGCGGCCACCCAGTCCAGGGCGGGCAGCGTGAACGCGGGGCGGGCGCCGGTGGCCCGCACGGCGTCCATCCACGCGACGGCGTCGCCCCCGTCCCGGTTCTCGAAGAACCAGTCGATGCCGGCATTGGTCGCGCGGCCGACCGGATCGTAGAGGGAGACCGCGTTGCCCCCCCAGCGGACGACCGTGGCCCCCGTCTCGGCCACGGCCCCCGGCAGGTCGCCGGGGACCGCCACCCCGTAGATGAGCGGCGAGATCTCATGGGTCGGCGCGGCGCCGAGGGCCGCCTGGTGGGCCACGAGCGGCTGCGTGAAACAGCGCGCGGCGTCGCAGACCTCGAGGCGACCGGGCGTGAGCTCGGCGGCGAGGTCGAGGTAGAGCCGCGCGGGCGCGTCCGCCGGGGTCGCCGACCGGATGCCGACCGCGGCGCCATCCAGGGTGACGCGCACGACCTCCGGATCGCCCGAGCCGAGGAGCATGAGTCGGGCCGGGCCGACAGCTTCGGCGGCCGTGTAGCCGAGCGGCCCGAGGTCGCCGCTGAGCAGATCGAGGGCGTCCACCACGAACGCGGCGCCGTTGCCGGTCGCGTCCATGAAGTCGATCCGCGTCCAGTCGTGATCGCCGAACGCCGTCAGATCGACGATGATCTCCGTGAGGGCCGCGTCGTCGACCGGGGTGAACGACCCGATCAGGACCTGATCGCTGCGCGCGCCGTCGCCGTCGGCCTCGAGGATGAACCAGACCCCGTCGCCAGGCCCGGCGAACTGGAAGCGCAGCCCGTTCTGGCCGTGGCGCGGCCCGAACGGCGCGGGCGCCCGGAGCGAGAGCGCGCCCCACCCCCCGGCGACGCAGTCGATGGCGGCAGCGCCGTCGGCGAGACGCGGGCTGGCGAAGTCGTACTGTCCATTCCACGACCAGCTCTCCCAACCCGGGGCGAGCGCGTCGGCGTAGACCGGCGTCGGGACGGCGCCGATCGCGCCCGAGAGCAGCAGCGCAGAGAGCATGGGGACCTCCGGCCGTACGATACGTCCGAGGGCCCCCCCGCGTCACGGGGGAAGACCCGCGCGGCCCGGGAGGACCGCCGGGTTACTTGATCTTCGGGCCGAGCAGGGACTGGATGGTCACGCTGCCGGCGTAGATCGTCTTGGGCGGCCCGCCCTCTACGCGCACGACCTCGACGGCGTAGGCGCCGGGCTTGAGACCGACCGTGGTGGTCAGCGTCGACTGGCAGTTGCAGCGGCAGGTATTGCCCGAGAACGTCTCGGTGATCGTGACCTTGCCGTCGGCGACGTCGGTCTTCACGTCGGCCTTCTGGCAGCAGTTGTGGTGCAGGGCGTGCGTCACGGTGATGCCCGCGGGCGTCTGCTTCACGCCGACCTCGGGACCGTCACCGCCGCCGCCGCGGGTGTGCGCCACGGCCGGCGCGCGCGTCGGGCCCTCCGTCTCGGGGTTCGCCAGCGTGAGGCAGCCGTCGGCCTGCGTGCGGGCCTCGCCCGGCGCCACGATGGGCAGACCACCGGGCGGGCTGAACGGGCCGGGCAGCCGTGGCCCGGTGGGCAGGGCGGGCGCGGGGGGGGCGACTGCCGCCTCCGAAACCGGGGCGGCCGGGACCTCGACGGACGGCGCCGCAGAGAGGGCGGCGGCGGCCGGGGTGGCCGGGCCGTCTCCCTTCGGCCCGTTGGAGCGGGACGACGCGCAGGCCGGGGCCAACAGCAGGCCCGCGACCGCCGCGAGGCGCGCGACGGCGCGCATCAGAGCTGCCCCTGGAAGATGATCAGGTCGCCCTGACCGGCGAAGTTCACGGCCTCGAGGGCACCGAGCACGCCCGTGCCCGCCTCGAGGTCGGAGAAGTCGAAGGTCGTCGCCTCGGCCTGGATGTCGAAGCCCACGTTGGAGGTGAGCACGAACTCGAGCCCGTTCTCGCCCGGCGTCTGGATCAGGGGGTAGAGCAGCGCCCCGTCCTCGGGGTTCAGCTCGGCCCAGCCGCCGCCGGTCTGGGCGTAGTAGTTCGTGGACAAGATGTCGCCCGTCTCGGCGTCGACGGCGAAGGCGAGCACGGTCAGGAGCTGGTCGCCGTTGGTGTCCTCGTACACGAAGGGAATCGTCGCGAAGAGGCTGTCGCCGCGGTCCTCGAGGGCCAGGTAGCAGTAGGCGCTGTTGTTGCCGTCCGTGATGTACATGGCGGTGAGGTCCCACACGCCGGTCACCAGACCGGCCGCATCGCCCGTATCGACGACCGCGAAGGTGTCGCCGAACAGGTAGGTGCCGGTCTCGTCGACCACGCCGTAGTAGAGCACCGAGCGCGAGACGTTGGGCGCCGACTCCGGGGAGAGATTGGCGGTAATCACCAGCTCGCCCTCTTCGACCACGCCGCTGGCGACGTGACCCTCGTCGATGAAGACCGGCACCGCGCCCTCGGGCACGGAGGCGCCGCCGTTGTGGTAGGCCTTGACGAGGTCGCGCCAGGCCCCGATGCCCTCGAGGTCGTCGTACCCGGGAGAGTAGTACTCGGGGAACTGCGGGAAGAAGATCGACAGGCCGTTCGAGTTTCCGTGGGCGACGCCGTTGGCGATCTTCACGACGGCGGCGCTCAGGGCCGCGTCGACGGCCGTCCGCGCGTCGGCGAGGGTGGCGTCGGCGTCGGCGATGCGCCGGACGATGTCACCGAGGTCGACCATGCCGGTGATGGCGCGGGGGTCGACCAGCGGGCCGTACTCCTCGACCTGCGCGCGCTCGCGACCGATCGTGTTGAGCAGATCGGGCAGCACCGGCAGCGCCGTTTCGGCGAACTGCTTCACGGCGGCGCTGACCTGGTGAACGAGCGTGAGGTCCGTCACGGAGAGGGTGATGGTCGCCGCCGTGCCGGCCTCTTCCGCCTGGCCGACGAAACCATCGACGAGCGCGCTCGTCAGGTCCGCGGCCGACGTCGTGGGGTCGTCCTTGGCGCCCTGGAGCGCGCGGTAGTCCCAGCCGTGGCCGGGCTCGAGCTCCTCGGAGGCGAGCAGGTACTCGGCGTGATACTCGAGGGTGACCGCGGTCTCCCACGTCGCCATCAGGCAGGCGTCGAAACCGATGAACTGGAAGCGGCTCACGTCCGTGGCGGCAAGGCCGTCCTCGATGCCACGGCGGATCTCGTTGAGGGTCAGCCCGTCGTGGTCGTGGCTCTCGTCGTCACCGAAGCCGACCCAGCCGCCGCCGTGGTCCCAGAAGACCAGGCCGTACTTGTCGGCGGGGTAGGTGGCGATGCCCCACGAGACGAAGTCGGCCAACGTGGCCGGATCGCCCATGTTGACCTCGCCCTGGTCCTCGACGACCTCGAGGCTGTCGGCCATGACTTTGAGGCGGAGGCTCTGATCCCAGTTCTCCAGGTTCAGGACGCCGTCCGGGGTGTACTCGGGCGTGCGGTCCGCCTGAACGATGATGTTGAAGCCCTCGCCGGAGCCGACGGCCGCCATCTCCTGCAGGTCGTTGAGGGCGTCGTACTCGAGGTTGGTGTCGGCCACCATGTAGACGAGCAGCGTCCAGCTCGCGCCGCCTTCGGTGTGCGGGGGCGGAGGCTCGACGACCTCGCCGCCTGCGCCACCACCGCCGCCGCGAACAACCACACCCCCGCCGCTACGAGATACGCCAGCCCAACCCCGACTCCACCGCTCTCATACGCATAACCGCTGCACGCCATACCGACGTTCGCGAGCAGCCCCAGGCCCAGCAGCCCCGCC
>JAKLJY010000276.1 GCA_023150895.1 Myxococcota bacterium
CGACCGGCTCACCACCGGCGCCGCCGCTGCCGCCGACGGGCTCGCCACCTGCGCCGCCGCTGCCGCCGACGGGCTCGCCACCGGCGCCGCCGCTGCCGCCGACGGGCTCGCCACCGGCGCCGCCGCTGCCGCCCGTGACCTGGCCACCCTCGCCCTGGCCACCCACACCGACATCCGGCGTCTCGCCCGAACCGCCAGCGCCGCCGCCCGTCCCCCCGCCATCACCCCCACCGGCTCCACAACCGGCGGCGAGGACGGCCATCGCCAGAATCCCCCGGAAACTACCGTTCATTGGTTCCCCTACCTGTCTTCCGAGTGCCAGAGGCACGGTCAGTGCGCGCGGTCATCGCCGCACGCGTGCAATCGAGGTGCATGAGGTTCGGCGTTGTACTCCTTTTCGAGGCGATGTGACATCTCCGAGGCAGCTCGGTGTGAATTCGAGGTACGTCAGGTGGGTCCGACCGGCGTTCCGCACGCCCGACCCGCTTGACGATCCGCGGACATGCGCGCAGCTTTCCGCCATGCCATTGCACATCGTTCACGTCGACGTTCATGTCCTGCCCGAGCACGTCGAGGCCTTTCGGGCGGCGACCCTGCTCAACGCCCGCGAGAGTCTGCGCGAGCCCGGCATCGCCCGCTTCGATGTCCTGCAACGGGCCGACGAGCCGACGCGCTTCCGGCTCGTCGAGGTGTATCGCACGCCCGAGGCACCCGCCGCCCACAAGCAGACGCCGCACTACCTGGCGTGGCGCGACGCCGTCGCCCCGATGATGGCCGCGCCGCGCTCGAGCGCGGTCTTCGCGAATGTCCACCCGGACGACGCCGGCTTCTGAGGGTCGGCGCCGTGCTGCCCTTCGAGTTCGCCTCCGCCGGTCGCATCGTCTTCGGGCGTGGGGTGGCCGAGCAGCTCGGCGGGCTCGTCGCCCCCTGGGGGCGGCGCGTGCTGCTGGTCCACGGCGCCTCGGCCGCGCGCGCGGCGCCGCACGTCGAGCGTCTGCGGGCGGCCGGGTGCGAGGTCGGCACGCGGGCGGTCGCCGGCGAGCCGACGGTCGAGCAGGTGCGGGCCGGGGTGGCCCAGGCGCGCGCAGAAGCCTGTGAGGTCGTCGTCTCGGTCGGCGGCGGCAGCGCCCTCGACGCCGGCAAGGCCATCGCGATGCTGCTCGGCAACGGGGGCGACGCCCTCGATTATCTGGAAGTCGTGGGACGCGGCCACCCGATCGAGCGCCCCTCCGCACCCTTCATCGCCGTGCCGACGACGGCGGGCCCCGGTGCCGAGGTCACGCGCAACGCCGTGCTGCGTTCGGTATCACACGGGGTGAAGGCCAGCCTGCGCAGTCCCCACATGCTGCCGCGCGTCGCGTTGGTCGATCCGTTGCTCACGGTGGACCTGCCGCCTGCAGTGACCGCCGCGACGGGGCTCGACGCCCTGGCGCAGCTCATCGAGCCGTTCTTGTCCCATCGCGCGAATCCCCTGACGGACGCCCTGTGTCGCGAGGGCATCCCGCGCTCGGCCCGGTCGCTCGTCCGGGCCTGCGAAAACGGCGGCGACCTCGACGCCCGCGAGGATCTGGCGCTGGCGAGTCTGTTCGGGGGGATGGCGCTGGCGAACGCGGGGCTCGGGGCCGTGCATGGCTTCGCGGCCGTGCTCGGAGGCCGCTACGACGCGCCCCACGGTGCGCTGTGCGCCGCGCTGCTGCCCGGCGTGCTGACGGCCAACCGCCGCGCCCTGGCCGCCCGCGCGCCGCAGAGCCCCGCACTCGCGCGGTTCGCGGATCTGGGCGGGCTGCTCTGTGGCGATCCGTCACCGGACGCCGCCGCACGCTGGGCCGCCGGCCTCTGCGCCCGGCTCGATGTGGCCCGACTGTCCGCCTACGGCGTCACCCGCGAGCACCTGCCGGATCTCATCACGGCGAGCCGCGCCGCGAGCAGCATGAAGGGCAATCCCATCACACTCACGGACGACGAGCTGCTGGAGATCCTCGACGGCGCGCTGTGAGGCGGGGCGCGGCCGGGGCCGGACCCGCGCGGAAGCCGCGCGTCGCCTGTCAGCGGACCCCGAAGCGCGCCTGCGCCCAGGCGTGGATCTTCGCGGCGGTCGGGGCGTCGATCACCCCCGGCAAGACGAGCACCGCACCGAGGGTGCCCGCGAACCGGGAGTTCGGTCCGTAGTAGTCGCCCTCGAGGCTGCCGCCGAGGCGGCTCCACGAGCGGGGCGAGGGGTACGTGGCGGCGCCGGCGGCGGGGACCGCCCTGCCATCCACCCAGCCGATGACCTCGCCCTCGACGCCATGCGAGAGGCCGACGAGCCGCGTGACACCGGGGCCCGCCTGCAGTCCCTCACCGGCCTCGACACGGGCCCAGAGCGGCTCACCCGCCGGGCCGGTCCCCGCCTCGCGGTTGACCATCACGACGCGTCCCTGTGACAGACCGATCGAGCTGTTGGGGAAGCCGGTGGCATCGAGCCCGCCGACGACCGTGCCGAGGGGCGCGTAGGTCTCCTCCCAGCCATCGGGCAATGGCAGGTCGGGGGCGCGCGCGACCCAGAGCACCGTGCGTCCGTCCGCCTGCGCGTCGACCCCGTCGAGGGCCAGGACGGACCGGGAGCCGTCGAACTGCACGCCCGGCTCGCCGGGGCCAAAGGCATCGGGCACCCGCACCGGGCCGGCGTCGGGCCCGAGGGGCGCGACGGTCAGGGCGTCCACGCCGCGATCCGTCCAGCCGGTGACGGCGACCCCGCGGAAGGCCACGAGCCGCCAGGCCGACTTGTCCACGCCGGCGCCGAACCCGAACGAGTAGTTGCCGCCCGCGGAGTAGAGGCCATCGTCCCGGACCGCGACGCCCTGCGCGTGCGAGCCGGGGACCGGGGCGTCGTGCGGCAGCGCCTCCCACGTCTCGCCGTCGCTCGAGAACCACACTTCGTTGGCGTTGCCCGCGGGCCAGCCATTCGCCGGGTCGCCGAAGGTGAAGCCGAACAGAATCCACAGCTTGTCGTCCCAGACGGCGACGTCGTGCCACGTCTTGCCCGCCCAGGGCGGTGGGGTGTGGCGCCGCCAGTTCAGACCGTCGACCGATGACCACACCTCGGCCCGGAGGTCGGCCGGGCCGCAGTTCGACCCGGAGGTGTCGCAGCCACATCCGACCAGCCACATCTCGCTCTGAAACTCGACGACGCCGCTCACCCCGGCACACCGGTCCCATCGCGTCGCGGACCCGGGGGCGTCCGCGGCCACCTGCCGCCATGACAGTCCGTCCTCCGAGCGCCACACGTCGTTGAAGAACCGCATCGTCGCCGGATCGCCCGTCATTTCCTGCCCGCCCATCGTCCAGAGGGCGCCGTCGAAGACACCGCTGATCTGCATGCCGCGCGGCGCCCAGGGCGGCTCTCCGGGGGCCAGGATCGCCTCCCAGGTGAGACCGTCCGCGCTGCGGAGCACGTCGTGGTTGTAGTGGCCCTGGTGCGTGTCGCCACCGAGGACCCACAGCGCGTCGTGCCAGTGCACGGTGTTGTGAACGTGTCGCCGCTCGAACTGCCCGTGCTCGTGCGCGAGCTCGAGGGTCCACGTCACACCGTCGGGGCTCGACCAGACCTCGTTCGTCGTGTTCTGCAGCGGCCAGACGCCGAGGGCCGGGTCCACGTGGCTGAAGCCATCGGGCTCCTGGTAGCCGTTCCAGCCGCCCACCATCCAGAATCGCCCCGTCGAGGGCAGCCAGGTGAGCGTGTTGCCGTCGCGGACGCGCCAGTCGGGGGCAATCTCGGGGGTGAGGCGCTGCCACTCGTAGAGCGTCTTCTCCGCGGCGGTGGCGAGCCCCACGCGCGCGTCGAAGAGACGCGCCCCGGGGAGCTGGGCGGGGCTCCAGGCTTCGTAGGCGGCCGGGAGGCGCGCGCCGCCCGTCGGGCTCGTCACCTCGACGTCGTGGTGGCCGGGCGGCAGGGCGGGCGTGAGGCAATGGATGGTCTCGGGGTCGGGGGGCTCGAGCGGGTCGCAGCCCACGCCGCCGATGGCGACCGTTGCGCCGGCGAGGCCCCGGCCGCGCACCGTGAGGCGCGTCCCCCCGAGGGGGTCGCCGGTGGTGGGCTCGACGGCCGTGAGGCTCGGCGGGGCCGGGGCCTCCCCGGCGTCGGTGGCTTGGTCCGGCTTGGGAGCGGCGTCGGCGACCGGGTCCGGGTCCGGGTCCGGATCGACATCGGCGGCCGGGTCTCGCACCGCCCCGGTGTCGAGGGTCGGCACGCGGGCGTCGGCCGGGGCATCCGTCTCCGATGGCCCGTCGGGGGCCTCGCCGCCGGCTCCCGAAGGGCCACAGCCGGCCGCGAGGCCCAGGACGAGCCATGCAATGCGAGCCACGTGGCCGGGTCGGTGGCCGCACGGCGCGGGGGACGCGGGGAAGTGTGTCGGCACGTCGTCGATTCAGACAGGAAGGCGCCCCCGTGTCCATGCTCGGGGAGTGAAAGACGGAGAACCGAAGAACCGAAGAACCGGCGAACCGGACTCGTCGGGGTCGACGTCGTCCCGCAGCGCTCCGGCCGGCGTCAGCTGTTCCGCGGTCCCCCCCAAATTGGGGGGCCCACCGCGGCCCCGGACGCATGTCGAGGCGCGCGGCCGCCGACCGTGGGCAGCGCCTGACTCTGAAGCGCCAGGCGACGGGGGGCGTGGGGGACTACGGAGCGTGTTCAGGTAACCCGGACCGGTGTCGAGGCCCCTTCGCGGGGGGCCGTCGACACGCCGGTTGCCGAGACACGTTCGTCCTGGATCTGTTCCTTCTGGCTCAGATTCGAGTTCCAGCACGGCAACAGCACGGCGTCAACAGAGAATAGGTGGGTAGGTAAATGTGCGCATTGTGATTGCCCGTGGGGCTGCGCGCGCGCGTTCCCAGTCGCGGTGACCCACGTGTGCGGTTCGAATTCGGGAGGTACGGATCGGACACGCGCTAAGATGCGACCATGGTGCGTCCTGACGAAACGATTCGACCAGCCGTGAACGCGGACGACCGTGTCGTTTCTCGCTGCATCGTTCCA
>JAKLJY010000277.1 GCA_023150895.1 Myxococcota bacterium
TGGCCGAGCCCGCGGTTCCGCCCGCGCCCGCGCCGCCCGCGCCGCCGCCACCGGTGCCGCCCGTGCCGCCGGTCGGGACCACCGAGGGGTCGTGCCACTCGTAGGCGCCCAGATCGAAGCCTGCGCCTTGCGGGCGGGCGATCTTGTCCGCGTCCAGCGCCGGAGCCAGCTCCTTCACGCCCTTGTCGATGGCCGGCGAGGTCTTGGTCAGGCGCAGGTCCCACTTGGGCGCGGTGGGGCTGACGAAGTAGGTGGTCAGCGCGCCGCTCAGCGTCACGTTGTGATCCTCGGTCACGTTGGTGCCCTTCACGTCGAAGTCGGTCGCCAGGTTGTTGCGCACCACCACGTTCTGGCTGGGCGTGCCGTTCTTGTGTGCGGTGACCATGATCCAGGGCGGGCCGGGCTTGACCGCGTCGGTGTCCATCACCGTGTTGTTGACGACGCGCGAGTCCTTGGCGCCGTACAGCGAGATGCCGTGCCAGTGGTTGGTGATCACCACGTTGTTCTCGACCACCCAGCCGGTGAACGTACCGTCGAAGCAGCCGATGCCCTGCATGGTGCCCTTCAGCTTCTGTGCTGGGTCCTCGTTGCCGATGAACACGTTGCCGCGCAAGGTCATGTTCTTGACTTCGCCGGTGCCGACGCCCCCCGCGCCCACCGACCAGCTCTGGAAACCGTCGTCGTGATTCGAGTCGAGCGCGTCGTCCAGATACGAGTTCTTGATCAGGTTGTACTGGAACGTCTCGTCATTCCCCAGGCCACGCAGGCCGTCGGCCGAGAAGTTCACGACGCTGTTGCCCTCGATCAGCACCTTGCTGGCGTCGGCGGTGATGCCGAAGCGCACGTTCTTGACCTTGTTGTTGCGCGCCACCGAGTCCGCGCCCCGCACCGAGATGCCGCTGCTGGCCGCCAGCCACTCGGGCGCGCCCCAGGCCGAGGCGTCGGGCACCGTGAAGATGTCGCAGTTCTCCACCGTGATCTTCGACGAGCTGGTCTGGATCTCGACCATGGTGATCGAGCCGCTGGTGGTGCCGAACGAAGGGCTCACGGCCACCCCCCCCAGCAGCCAGCCGCTGGTGGTGCTGAAGCGAACGTGTCGCAGCTTCGGGCTCTGGCCGGCGTCGGCCACCACGCTGATGGGCGGTGCGTAGCTCCCGCCGTTGAACAGCGCCTCGCCGTGGTAACCCGTCTTGAGGTGCACGGTGTCGCCGGCCTTCACCGCCTTGCCGAAGTGCCCGGCAGCGATCACCTCTTCCAGCGTCTTCCACGGTTTGGCCGCGCTGCCATCGTTGGCGGCGGCGCCGGCCGCCGGGTCGACGTAGAAGTCCGCCGCCTGGGCCGACACCGAGAGCGAGATCACGAGCCCGAGCGTCGGAGCGATGAGCGATCGTTTCATGCCAGGGACCTCTAGCCCAGGAGTATAGCCTGGGGTGCGGCGCCCGAGCGTGCGAAGCGCTCTGGGCGTCAGGCCCGATCGGTTCTCGTCAGGGCGACCTGCAGCGTCCGGCTCAGGAGCGAGGCGACCGGACCGGGGTCGAGGCGCGAGGCCTGGCGGTCGTCAGTCCGGAGCCGGGGGCAACCGGTGTCGGCGTAGTCCCGCGCTCTTGGTCGCTGCGCAAGGTCACGCTGCGCCACAGCGAGAGCAGCGTGTACGCGCCCGAGCCGGTCATCGCAGTTATGCCGGGGCCGCTGCCGCTGCCGAGGCGACTGACGGCACTCCGGCCCACCCCCTTTGTGTGGGCTTGTGGCTGAGCAGAGCCTGGGCCTGCTCGAGCTTGTCGCGGAACGCGGCCCGCGCGGTGAGCTCCAAGCGAACGCTCGCCGGCGACAGCGGCTCGAGGCGTGCGCGAGGGGCGGGGGTCGGCGGGGGTCCGGGGTTACCTGCTCCGGACATTGTGGACAACTCCGTCTGCGCCGGCACGGGCGCCACCGTGGTGATGGTCGTCGCCACGTCCGGCCGCGGAAACCACCGAGCAATCAGCTCCTCGATCTGCCGCTTGGACTTGCCGCGCGCCTCGGCGAGGACTTGCTCAGCGTTGTCCTCTGTCAGATGGCCGGAGAGCAGAAACAGGCCGGTCAGGTGAATGGCGCCGCTCGCGAGCTCATCGAGCACCTGCGGAAAGCGCTGGACCAGGCGAGTGACCCGCACGCGCTTGTTGGCACCGTCCTCGGAGTAGCTCAAGCGTTCTACGCAATACGCGAAGAGCGAGGAGCAGGCCTCTTCGAGGTAGAGCCGCCGGCGGTCGAGCTCGGCCAGGTGGAAGATGACGTCTGCAGAGGCGAGGCGCTCGCTGCTGACAGCAGCAGAGAGGCGCTGGCGGAGATCACGATCGGAGACCGAGGAGAGCGCTTGCATGACTCTTCGCATACCACGTGATTTTTTGCCCTCACCGCTGACCCACGGAGCGCGTTTCGAGCACCCGGACGCGTCGAAAGTCGTCGCGCGCGCGAAACCGAGTGAGCGCTCGACGTCATGCGCGCACAGGCCAACTCCTCGGCGATCGACGCAGTGTGCGCGCGAGTCGCTCTGAAACGCGTCAACAAGATTCTTTGCGTCGATGCTCTTTTTCGTAGAGACGCTGCTGGCGCGCCCCCGATGGAAGGGGCGCGCCGGATTGCCGTCAGTGGTCTGTGGCAGCGGCAGCGTCATGGGCTCGCCGGCTCGCGAGGCGGCGCGACGCTTCGGGGTCGGAGCGGGGGTGAGCAGCACACCCCACGCACGCGGGAGGCGACCGAGTGGTGGTCACGGGCACGCCCGGGCAGGACCGGCACGACGGGACACGCGCCACGCCTCAACTGATCGAAGACGCGTCCCTTTTCGCAACCGTCCGGCCCGACTTCCGGGCGGGGATGCCCAGTCGGGGGCGCTCACGGAAGGGTGTACGGCACCGCGGACATGAGCAGGCCCACGACCGTGGCCACGAGCACCGCGACCGCGAATCCCATCCACATCCAGGTGGTCCAGGTGGGCCTGAGGCCGGGCGGCTGCACCTCCGGCTCGAGCGCGCGATGCCACGGAACTTTCACGACGGCCTCCTTGTCCTGAGGCACCCCGTGCATCGGCCGTACCACCCGGCTTTGGCCCGAGATCCCGCGGGCCGTGATGCGCGCACCGGGAGAAGTGCGACGCTGTCGCGCGCTGCAACCTCACGCGCGGATGCGCAGCGCGCCGGCCAGCACGCGCGCGCGAATCGGAAGCCGCCCGGGCGTCTCGCCGTCCATGTCGATCAAGACGCGCGCCGAGGCGCCAAGCGGCTCTGCCTCGACCACCTTCCCGCGAGTCACGTGCACCTTGGCGTGCTCGGGGTGCGTCCCGCGGTAGATCTTGGGAGAGAGCAGCAACGTCTCGGCGCGTCCGACGTCGCCGAGCGCCACCACGTCGAACTGGCCGTCCGAAGGGTCGGCGTCGGGGGCGATCATCATGCCCCCGCCGAAGAACCGACCGTTGGCCACCGCCACGTTGAAGATGGGCCCCTCGTGGAAGGGCGTGCCGTCCACCGTCACCCGGACGGGTGCGTTCCGATAGGCGAACATTGCGCGGAGGGTGCCGCTGAAGAACGCTGCCCGGCCGCCCATCCACTTGGGCGTCGAGTTCACGATCCGATCGGTGAGGCCGCCGATGCCGAAGCTGGCGATGTTGAGGAACGCGCGCACCACCCGGGAGCCGTCGTCCGCCACGAGCTCGAGCGCGCCGAGATCCAGCGGGCGCGGGGTGGCGTCCCGCAGGCGCCGCGCGGCCTCGTCGACCCCGTCGCCGAGGCGGAAGGTCTTCCGGAAGTCGCCGCCGGTGCCGGCCGGGATCAGCCCCAGCTCGGGTCCGGCGATGGGGTTTCCGCGCGGATCGACGTAGGCCTGGGCGACCTCGTTCAGCGTGCCGTCGCCGCCCACCACCGCCACGCACGTCACCCCGTCGGCGCGCGCCTCGTCCAAGAGCCGTCGAGCGTCACCGGGCGCCCGGGTCTGGACCACGTCGTGGGTCAGGCCCACCCGCTCGAGCGCGCGGGAAATTGCGGGGATCTTGCGCACGGCGTTGCCGGCGCCCGCCTGGGGATTGACGAGGACTCGGAGCTTCAACGGCCTCTCGCCCCTATAGCCCGGAACCGTGCCGGGCGTCTCGCGGATCGGGGCCCGGCGGAAGTCGCGACTTGAACCTGAGAAAAGCGGACGATATCGTTGCTGCACCTCGGAGAGCGGCGTCCGCTCGAAGGGGACTTCTAGAAAGGGCTGAACGAGGATCGCGAAGCATGTCGACCGAGGATGAGCGCAAGCTCTTCATAGCGGGCTTGCCGGATTCCATGACCGAGGACGTGCTGCGGCAGCTGTTCGAGGCGACCGGTGGAACGGTCGTCAACGTGACGTTGCCCAAGCACCGTGACACCGGCCGCCCACGCGGTTTCGGATTCGTCACCCTCGCAACATCCGATCAGGCGGCCGCGGCGCGTGACCAACTCGACGGGTCGCTGCAAGCGGGCCGCTCGATCTCCGTTCGCCCGTTCCAGTCCGAACCACCGCGTCGTGATGCGCGCAGCGAGGCCCCCGGCGGTCCCGTCAGCAGCGCGAACACTGGCGATCGCACGCTTTACGTGGGCAATTTGCCTTACGACGCGGCGCAGGCCGATCTCGAAGCGATCTTCGCCGAGCACGGCGTTGCGCCGGTGGTGCGCATCCACCTGCCGGTGGGCCCCGACGGCCGCATGCGCGGTTTCGGCTTCGTCACCATGGGTAGCGCCGAGGCCGCGAACGAAGCCATCACGGCGCTGCGCGGCGTCGAGATGAAGGGCCGCGGGCTGATGGTGAACATCGCGCACCCACGCGGCGATCGCCCGCCCATGAGCGGCGGTGATCGGCCTGGCTTCGGTGGCGGCGGCTTTGGTGGCGGCGGCGGCTTCGACCGCGGCGGGCC
>JAKLJY010000278.1 GCA_023150895.1 Myxococcota bacterium
CGACCGCGGACTGCTCGACGCCCTGCTGGCGGGGTGATGGGGGGGCACCGAGACGGGGCGTTGACTCCATCGACCTGGGCGTCCGTCCCCCGACCGGCGGCCACGGCGGGCGCGGTGGCGTGAACCGGGCCGTCGTGCTCGCGTGGCCGTCGAGGGTGCCCCGCCCCACTCAGATTCAGATTGAACCGTCGAAACCCGGCAACCTCAGCGGAGCAGGGCGAGCGCCTCGGCAACGGTGACGATCGGGACGCCAGACCACGCGGGGCGCAGCGCGAGCAGGTCCGGATCACCTGTCACGAGCATCTCTGCGCACCCGTCACGCGCCGACCACAGAAACTCGTCGTCGCTGGCATCTCTGCAGGCGGTGGGCTCGCGCTCCGGAACGACGCAATCACTGAACGGAAGCACCTCCGTGGCCACCAGACGCGTGACCATCTCGGCGGGCAGCCGGAACTTCGGATAGGCAAGTACCCGGGCGAGCTCGCCAAGGGTCAGGTCACTGACCACCAACGTCAACGCCCCGCTCTTCCAGAGGGTGTGTAGGTGACTCGTGGGCCCCCGAAACAGAAGGGCGCTGACGACGACGTTGGTATCGAGAACAACCCGCCTCATCCCCGAGGTCGCCGTGCCCACGCGACGGCGTCCGCGACATCCTCCTCGCGTGCGCCGGCTTCGGCGACGGCATCGCGGACACGCTCGAGGTCGAGTACGGACACGACCTGAACCGGACGAAGCACGATGGCGCCCCCGTCGACGGTGGCCTCGAAGTACTCGACACGAGGGAGTTGGCGAAGCAGGTCTTTGGGAAGCGTGAGTTGGTTTTTCGACGTGAGCTTGGCGAGCATGATTCCTTGTTTCCTTACTCTACAAGTTATCCAATCGCGGGGCGCCTGTCCAGTTGCCCCGGCCCCCCGGACGACGGTACAGCCGCCCACGGGGCACCCACCGAAGCCGCGTGCGGGGAGGCGCCTCGAAACCTCGGCCTCGCAACCGGGCAGGCGTTCGACGAAATGAATCCCCGCGGCGACAGTGCATATCAGCGCGCGCGGCGGGCATGACCCCGGTGGCCAGAGACGCCGGGCGGTCGCGTGAAAGCCTCTACCAGGCCTCGTCGGGCGAACGTGAGGCCGGGTTCGACACTCTCCAACAAGATCATCAAGGCTCTGGGACTGCGCCTGCACGCCGTAACGCCCCGCCGGCGAAGTCTCCCGCCGGCTACAGCGCGCGCGCCGGACTTCGCCAGAGACGCACCCGCCGACCGGCGTGCTCGAGCGTCGCCACGGCGGGTGCGTTTGGCGTCGTGTCCAGAACCGGACCGTCGTGCTCACGTGGCCGTCGGTCGAAGATCGCCAGCCAGCCCTCCGCGAGCCCGAGGCGAACGACCCCACCCCGAACGAATCCCCATTGCCCTCGCGCGCGAAGGCGGGTATGCGCGACGGGTGGGTTGAAACGCTTCTACCGAAGAAAGGGACGACAGGGCATGGCGCGCAAGGCCGAAACGATTGAGAAACGGACCGCCCCACGCGGACGCAGACCGGGGACACCGACGCGGGCGACGGAGACGGACGTGCCGCTGCCGCTCGACGAGGACCTCGTCGTGCGGGCCATCCCGTTGAGCCAGGTGGATCCGGACGACGAGACCTACCGGTTCCGTGCCGTCGTGCGGGTCGGCGACCTCGTCAAATCGATCCGGGAACACGGGCAGCAGATCCCCGCCGTCGTACGACCCCACCCGCACACCGACCGCGGGTACCCGTACCAGCTCATCTCGGGCTTCCGCCGCGTCACCGCGCTGCGCGAGCTCGGCGTGCCCACGCTGTCGGCCTACGTGCGCCGCGACCTCGTCACCGACGGCGACGCCTTCGCGGCCTCGGTGCTCGAGAACGTCGCGCGCCGCACCTACAGCGACATCGACCGCGCCTACATCATCCGGCGCCACCGCGACGGCGGCCTGCTCGGCCTCGAGGTCGCGCGCCTGATGAACCTCGGCGAGCGCCAGATGCGCAACCTCGCCTCGCTGCTCGACCTGCCCGAGGCCGCCCAGCACGCCATCGGCGACCCCGACGCCCCCTTCAAGACGACGCACGCCCTCACCCTCAAGGCCCTCAGCGCGGACTACCCCGACCTCCCCTGGGCCGAGTTCATCACCATGGTCAACAACGAGGGCCTCTCGGTCACCCAACTGCGCCGCCGCGTCAACGAACGCTACCGCCAGCGGGGCCGGCGACCCGCGCCCAGCCTGTTTCGCGCCGAGGGGACCGCCCTCGACCACGGCCGCCTGCGCTTCAACCCCGTCGCCATCGACACCGCAACCCTCTCACCCGACGACCGCCAACGCCTCGTGAACGACCTGCGCGCGGCGCTGCGAGTGCTGGAGGGGTAGGGCGCGCGGGCGTTTCGACCCGGCGTCCGACCGGCAATCGATTGCCGGTTCTTTGCGCTTCGAGCGGGCGCCCGCACATCTGCTCGGATTGGAGTCTGGATACTGCGAGGAGTAGCCGGTTGAAGCCGCGCGTCTTCGTCGAGACCTCTGTTCTGAGCGACCTGACGGCGCTGCCGAGCGGGGACATCGTGCGCGCGGCTCATCAGCAGATGACGCTCGAGTGGTGGGCGCAGCGGGACCGTTTCGAACTGTTCGTCTCGGAGATGGTCCTCGCAGAGGCGGGTCGAGGCGACCCGACGGCTGCCGGCCGTCGTCTTGCGGCCGCAGAAGGCCTCCAGGTGCATTCTGCGAGCGTCGAGGCGCAGGCACTTGCGGCGGCGCTCCTTCGATCAGCAGCGATGCCGCCGAAGGCCGCCGTGGATGCTGCACACGTCGCGATTGCGACAGCACATGGCCTGGAATTCGTCCTGACGTGGTACTGCGCCCATCTCGCCAATGCCGTCACGCGTCCGCGCATCGAGGCGGCGTGCAGGCGGGCCGGGTTCCAGCCGCCGGTGATCTGCACGCCCGAGGAACTGACCACACAGGAGGAACAATGACCGTCGATCCCGTCGTCGAAGAAGTCCGCCAGTTCCGTGACGCGCTGGCCCGCGAGCATGGCTACGACATCGACGCGATCTTCGACGCACTCCGTCAGATGGAGGTCGCGAGCGGGCGCGAGCATGTCAGCCTCCCGCCTCGCGCACCGGTCGACCTCGCCGCGGCAGCGCCGAGTGAATTTCGCACGCTTGCAAGCAACCCCCCGCGCTGAACCGCGCCTGCGCTCTGCGGTTGAACCGTCCGCGCGATGCCGTTCCAAACGACCGGCCGTGACTTCGGAGAGACCGTGCCGGCCTCGGTCTGGCGCGGTTGTTGGGAACGAGTTCCCCGCTTCCGACCGGCAATCGATTGCCGCCCGTCTGGGCTTCGACCCATCGTCCGACCGGCAATCGATTGCCGGTTCTTTGCGCTTCGAGCGGGCGCCCGACCGGCAATCGATTGCCGCCTCTCTGTGCTTCGACCCAGCGCCCGACCGGCAATCGATTGCCGCCCGTTCGGGCTTCGGCTCAGCGTCAGACCGGCAATCGATTGCCGCCCGTCTGGGCTTCGACCGGACCACCGATCACCCGCGGCGCCGGTTTCCGTGCGACACGGCGCCCGCGTGGCCGAATGGATCTCTGAGGACCCACTTGACCTCGGAGACCACTGTGGACACCCACCGCCAGCCCCTCAGCGCCCGCGTTCGCGGCGCCATCCGACTGCGCCACCTCTCCCCCCGGACGGAAGAGGCCTATCTCATGTGGATTCGTCGCTTCTACGAGGCGCACGGCGGCCGCGACCCCGCCCGACTCGGCGCGGACGAGGTCACGGCGTTCCTGAGCCGACTCGCGACCGACGACCGCGTCGCCGCGTCGACGCAGAATCAGGCCCTGGCGGCGCTCTTGTTTCTCTACCGCGACGTCCTCGGCATCGACCTTCCGTGGCTCGACGGGCTCGTCCGCGCCCGACGGCCGCAGCGGCTACCGACCGTGCTCGGGCGGGACGAAGTCGCCCGCCTCCTCGGCCAGATGCAGGGCGCGCCGCAGATGATGGCGACGCTGCTGTACGGAGCGGGTCTTCGCCTCATGGAGTGTTGTCGACTGCGGTTGAAAGACCTCGACTTCGAGCGCCACCAGATCACCGTTCGGGAAGGCAAGGGCGACAAAGACCGACCCGCGATCCTGCCGGCGGCGTTGGTGCCTGCGCTGCGAGGGCACCTCGCCGAGTGGCAGACCCGACACGAGTCCGACCGCCGCGCCGGCGGGGGGTGGGTCGAGTTGCCCCACGCACTCGACCGCAAGCTGCCGGGGGCCGGCCAGACGTGGCCGTGGCAGTGGGTCTTCCCGGCAACGCG
Source organism: Myxococcota bacterium (assembly GCA_023150895.1). GTDB lineage: Bacteria > Myxococcota_A > Bradymonadia > UBA7976 > UBA1532 > CAINDO01. The sequence continues at coordinate 4,317 of JAKLJY010000278.1, forward strand.
CACGTATCAGCACGAGGACTCCGGTCAGCGCCGACGACACCACCTGCACGAGACGGTGCTGCAGAACGCCGTGCACGAGGCCGCCCGCGCCGCGGGCATCACCCGACGCGCGACCTGCCACACGCTGAGGCACAGCTTCGCAACGCACCTCCTCGAGGACGGCTACGACATCCGCACCGTGCAGGAACTCCTCGGGCACGCCGACGTCGCGACCACCATGATCTACACGCACGTCCTCAACCGGGGCCCCGCCGCGGTGCGGAGCCCGGCCGACCGCCTTCTCGGCAGCCTGAGCGGTTTCCCGCCCGGTGGATCGCCCTGGCCACCTCCGGCGGTGGACGCGCGCGGCGGCGCGGGCGGGGTCGCGCCGGGGCCTGTCGGTCCGCGTCCGGGTGGGTTCCACGGGCGGTGAGCCGGGACTCGGCCGGCCCCTCGGAGGCGCACGGTGGGCGATCGAGACTGGGGCCGCCGCCTTGCCGAAGCCGGAGTCCGGAGGGTCCGCGCGCCTTGCTACACAGGTCGGCTACGATCAGCGTTCGACAGAACTGCGCATCGGGGCCGCCGCCGGGCGGA
>JAKLJY010000279.1 GCA_023150895.1 Myxococcota bacterium
CCGGCGCCGCCCGTGCCTCCGGGGCCGCCACCGCCCGCGCCGCCGGGATCGCCGGTGGTCGTCCCGCCCGCGCCGCCGGCATTCCCGCCGCCCGCGCCGCCCGCGCCCCCTTGCCCGGCATCGGCGCGTGGCGCTTCACCGGCCAACTCGTTGGACGTGGTGCAGGCCACGGGGAGCGCCGAGACGAGCGCGGCGAGCAGGCAGGCGGAGGTCGACGGGGCGAGGTGCGTGCGCATGCCGGCACTCTCGCGGGTGATGGGGGGTCTTGCCAACCCCTCTCGGTATGAGGTGCCGCGGGCGAGGTGCCGGGCGAGGTGCCAACCACTTCGGCGAGATCGTGACCGGGCGAGGTGCCGGCGCAGTTGACCCTATGCGACGCGTGTCGCAGATTTCGGGCGATACCGTCTACCCCTTGACCCGACCCGCGGGGCGGCCCGAAGGAGTCCATTTGCTGACGCGTTTGAAGGTCAGTGGCTTCAAGAACCTGGACGAATTCGACGTCCAGTTCGGACCGTTCACCTGCGTCTTCGGTGAGAACGGGGTCGGCAAGTCGAACCTTTTCGACGCGGTCGCGTTTCTGAGTGCGTTGGCGGACAAGCCGCTCGCGCAGGCCGCCGCTGCGGTCCGCGGTTCCGAGGGCCGAGTCGGCGACGTGCGGTCTCTCTTTCAGGAGAGGCCGAATGGGCGGGCGCGCCGCATGACGTTCGAGGCCGAGATGATCGTGCCCAAGACCGGCGAGGATGACCTCGGCGCGAAGGCAGAGGCCTCCATGACCTACCTGCGCTACCACCTCGAACTGGGTGCACGGGACGAAGTCGGAGCCCTGGGACCGCTCGAGATCGTGGAGGAACGGCTGGTTCACATCAACAAGAGCGATGCCGTGAGCCACTTGGGATTTTCCCACACACCCGCTTGGCGGGCGTCGGCCATTGCGGGCAGACGCACGGTCCCGTACATCGAGACGGAGAAAACCGGGGGTGTTTCACTCATCCTCACTCGACAGGACAGTGCGGGCGGTGGCGGCGGACCCCGGAAGGTCGCCGCGGCCACCATGCCTCGGACTGTGCTCTCGACCGCCAACAGCGCCGCCGAGTTTCGCACCATGGTCCTCGCGCGCCGCGAAATGATGGGGTGGACTCAGTTCCAGTTGGAACCGTCCGCACTGCGCGCTCCGGACGCCTTCAGCGCGCCGCGCGCAGTGGCGTCGAACGGGGCACATCTGGCCGCCGCGCTTTACGGCCTGGCCCAGGACGCTGAGCGCCGGAAACCGGGTTCCGCCAGGGACGTCTATCAACAGGTGGCGAACCGCCTCTCCAGCTTGTTGGAGAACGTCCGCACGTTGGAGATCGATCGAGACGAGAGGCGGGAACTCCTGAGCATCGTTCTGACGGACTTGCGGAACGGAAAGCATTTCGCCAGTTCCCTCTCCGACGGGACGCTCCGCTTTCTGGCCTTGACCATCCTCGAGGCGGGCTCCCAGGGTCCCTCCGTGCTCTGCATGGAGGAGCCGGAGAACGGGATCCATCCCAATCGCATCGAGGCGATGGTCGCCCTGCTGAGGGACCTCGCGGTCGACACGAAGGTCGCCGTCGGAGCGGACAACCCGATGCGGCAAGTGATCGTGAATACCCACTCGCCCGAAGTCGTGAAGCATGTGCCGAGGGACACGCTCCTGTACGCCAAGACCGTCGAGGCAGGGACCCCGAGCGAGCGCCGACCGGCGCTGACACTGAAGCGCGATCGGGAGACACCCCTGCTCGACCTGATGCCCTACGTGGTCAGCCCTTCGATGCGGACTCGCCATCCGCAAGGCGACCGGCTCATCGATCGGTCGGACGTGGATCAATTGGTCTTCTCGTTTTCCCGTCCGGGTCAGGCGCAGTGAACATTGGCCTTCTCGCTGAGGGATCGAGCGATCGGGCCTTGTTGCCTCTGCTGCGCTGGGTCCTGAGGGAGACGACCGATCGACCGATGGACCTGCGTTTCATCGATCGGAGTCTCCTGCAGACGCGGGCCCGCACGCTTGCCGAGAAGGTCGAGGTTGCGGTTCGCTTCGGCCCCTGGGACCTGCTCTTCATCCATCGAGATTCGGACGGACAGCCGGTCGAGTGGCGCAGCGCCGAGATTGGTGTTGCCGCCGGCCCGCAGACCTACGTTCCCGTGATACCGGTGCGTATGACGGAGGCGTGGCTGTTGCACAGTGAGCCGGCGATTCGGGCCGCGGCTGGCCGGCCCTCAGGCGCTGAACCGCTCGGGCTCCCCCCCGTACGACGCCTCGAGGCCCTCCCCGACCCGAAGGAGATGCTGCGCGAGGCCTTGGTGGCGGCGCATGGAGCGACCGGTCGGCGGGCGCGACAGTTCGATCCGGCCGCGGCGATTCACCGAGTGGCGGACCTCATTGAGGACTGGCGACCTCTCCGGGAACTCCCCGCATTTCGAAGGCTGGAGACCGACACCCGCGTCGCCCTGACACGCCTCGGCGTTTCTGTTCGGTTCCCGGCGAACTGATCCGCGCCCCCCGGTACGTCGAACGCTTCAAGGCCCTGCAGGACGTCATCGGGCCGCCCCGCGAATCGATCTTCGGTACGAGGTGCCAACCACTTCGGTACGAGGTGCGGTACGAGGTGCCAACCACTTCGGTACGAGGTGCCAACCACTTCGGCGGTACGAGGTGCCAACCACTTCGGCAGACGAGGCGGTACGAGGTGCCAACCACTTCGGTACGAGGTGCCAACCACTTCGGCAGAGGAGGCGGCTCACCGACCCTGCTCAGGCGGCCGCCGCGCACGCTCGGGCGGTACAACGGCCCGCGCGACGGCTGCGTGCGTCCACCCAATCGTCTCGCACGCCCGAACGATCGACTTCGGGCGCCGAACAATGGGATCCAGGCCCGATTCGATGAGGACGGCGACGCGATCAACCGGCTCCCGTGCCCACTCGATGTACCTGCTCGCCCAGCAAATGTAGAGCGGACATCGATCAATGGCCTGGCAGTAGGGCGATCCTCGCGACCCCCCTCGATCGGCGTCGCGCGGGACTGGGAGAACGTCGCCACCGTCGTACGGTCCATTGTCTCCGCATCTCGGCCCATTGTGCGGGTCATCGCTCACATTGCCCGCGCCGGAGAGTCCATCGATCGCGTGGGCATCGTCATCGATCGATATCGAAATCCCATTGATCGATCTCGCGACCGGATCGCCTTCGCGTTTCCGTCGCGGTCGAACCGCCCATGACCCGCGCCCCGCGCCCACGCGGGGGCGGGGCGGGGACTACCGAAGTGCCTGGCACCGCGACCTGCCGAAGTGCCTGCCTGGCACCGCGACCTGCCGAAGTGCCTGGCACCGCGACCGCACCGCGATCCGCGGCCTGCCCGACCGGCGCTTGAATCGATCCCCGGCGACTCGATAGCGTCCGTCCCCAGGCAACGAACCTGGGAGGTCGAGACCATGCGCAGGCGGATCGTTTATGGGTTTTTCGCGTTCAGTGCACTCGTCGGTTGCAGTGACGGGGCAAGCGACGACGGGGAGAACGAAGAGCAACGCCCGGATGCGGGCGGGTTCCAGTTCGAGGGCAGTGAGCCGGACGCCCGGGAACTCGAACTCTGCACGGACGCTCCGTCGGACGAGGACGCGCTTCGCAGGCTGCACGGCGAGGTCGACAACAGCGTTCACGAGCTGATTACCTGCGGCGGGGCGCAGTTCAGCCTCATGGCCAGCCTTCTGCCGCAAATCCTCGCGTCGAACGAAGAGCTGCTGCACCCCGACGTTCTGGCGTACCTGCCGCGCTCGGAGCCGCCCTTCACCTCGGACGGCATGGGCGCCTGGCGGATGGATCCGGCGCCCGGCACGCGGTTCCTCGTCGAGTTCCTGCCACCCGGGAGCGAGCCGGACGCGGCCCCGGTGCAGGGTGACCTCTTCCGCCTCGAGGCGTACTTCAATGAACTCGCCGTGGTTGAAGCCCCCACACCGCTGGTGCTTGCAACGACGGCTCGCGACGTGCCCCACCGGTTCTCGATGACGTTCTCGGGCAAGGGCCCGCTCGGCGACCTCCTGCCCCCGGAGACGTTCGAGTCGGGGCGTCTGGACCTCGACCTCAGCTCGGATGATCTGCTGGCCTTGTTCTCCTACCAGGGCGGGGATGCCCCCCTGCCGGACGTCGGTCCGCTCGCAGCGCTGCTGAATCTGCCCATCCGCAGCCGGGTCGAGGTCGACGACGAGCACAGGGGCGTCCACTACGTCGCCCGCGGTCCGGCCGACGAGATGTCCGACCTTTTGCGCGGCGAGTATGTCGCGTTCGTCTTCGACACGCTGACGGCCTCGTACGACGGCATCACGCTCGACGGCACCGCGGTCGACCTGCAGTTCGAGTCCATGGGCGTACTTTCGGGCCGAATCGACTATGTCGCGTCCGGCGACGGCGTCGAGGGCGCGCGGGTCACGTCGGACTTCGGCCAGGGCGGCGCTTACCCGCGAAACCTCTGGTCTTGCGAAGAGGAGTGACGACGGTCGGCCCCCGCTCGAGCGTCGCCTGCTCGTCGCCGCGCGGCGTCCTGCCGAAGTGCCTGGCACCTCGTCTGCCGGCACCTCGTCTGCCGAAGTGCCTGGCACCTCGTCTGGCACCTCGTCAGGATCTCGTCGTGTTCGACGAGTCGGGCAAACCACTTTCAAACTTGGGTTTCGCGGGCACTCTTGCCGCCTGCGGGCTCGCAGGCGTCGACCTGTGTAGGGGTTCGGAATGATCGTGATGCTGCTCGCCGCCCTCTCGCTGAGCTGGTTTCGGGGCCCCATGGAAGGCGGGTTCGACCCCGGAGACACCGAATTCGGCGGGTGTTTGCAGAAGTTTGAGTCCCTCGTA
>JAKLJY010000027.1 GCA_023150895.1 Myxococcota bacterium
TCGTCGATTGAAATTCGTGCCCGCACACTAAGCCCGACGGACGGGCGAGTTCAATCCGCCGAGGCGGTCGCGGCACAGGCGGCCGCTGCTGGCGCCCCCGCCGGCAACCCCGCCGTCACCTGCACCCGGGCGGCGTCGAGCCGGGCCGGACCGAACGCCGCGAGCTCGGCCCCGAACGCCGCCGGAACGGGGCCGGACGCCGCGACCGCGCGCCAGGCGGCGATGCGCGCGGAGAGGCGATCCGTCGCCAGCGGCCCGTCGAGGAGCGCCCGCACCTGGGCGAGATACGCGTCATGCAGCGCAGGCACCGAGAGCAGTCGCTCGACGAGCGGTCGCGCCGCAGGCGGGCCGCACGTGGGCGACGCCAGCGGGAACGCGAGGCGCTCGTCGGCCGTGCAGTCGCATCCCCCGAAACCGAACGCGCCCGGCATCCCGATGGCCAAGGGCGTCAGGCGCCCCGCCTGCGCCGAGAGCGCGAGGTGCGTCGCCTCGCCGCCGTACCCGGCCGTGTCCACGATCAGCGCCTGAAACGCCAAAAAGCGCAGCGTCTCCTCCACGTCGAGGACCACCGGGTACGCCGCCGGATCGCCCGCCCCCAGGGCCCGCACCAGGTCGATGAAGTCGGCGACGTCGGCCTCGGCGTGCAGGGCGGAGAGGCCCTCGTACGCCTCGGGCGCGCGCCCCCGAAAGCGGAGGTCCGCGGCCGGGGGTCGCACGCGAAAGAGCCCGGTCGAGGCGCCGAGCCGGCGCGACGCGAAGGGGGCATCCACCGCCTCGCGCAGCGCACACAGACGCGCCGTGGTCCCGGGAAAGGCGACGGCGGCCAGCGTGGCAGCGGGGACGACGAGCGCGGCATCCCGAGCCGTTTCGAGCGCGACGACGTCGGCGAGCGCCCGGATCGGCGCCGCCGGGCACGCCAGCACGAGCGCGCCCTCACCCGCTCCGGCCCCGCCGACCGGGGCGAGGCTCCACTCATCCGGGGCGGCCGCGTCGCGCGTCACCGTCACCGCCCGCGTGCCCGCCCCGTCGCCCGTGTCGAGGGTCCCCGGCACGGGACCGAGGGCGCCCGGGGCCGAGATCGTCTCCCAGTCCACATCGGCGAACGTCAGCGTGATGGTCCGCACGCGGTCGCCGTCGAAGAGGCCGCCCGAAGGCGAAAACCCCCGATTCGGTGCCCCCGGCGTCGGCGTCAGGGAGACCGGCGCCCCGGTGCCATCGGGCAGGCGGCCGACGCTGCGATCACGGTCGACGAGCGCCGCCGACCAGCGCAGCGTGTCCACCCGCACGCCGCCGAGAATCAGGTGCAGCGCGTCCTCGCGCCCGAGGCCGTAAGGCAGGGACGCGACGCCCGCGGCCGCGTCCTCCACGACGTCCACCCGCAGAAACATGCCGGGGGCCAGCGCCCCCGTCGGCAAGGGCACGGGCGCGTGCTCGGGATCGTCGTCGACGATCGCGTAGTCACCGAGCGCGACGGGGCCGTCGCCCACCACCGTCAGCTCGAGCCACTCGCCGGCGTCCTCGGGGGGGACGGGCAGCGCCTCGTTGACGACCAGCCGACCGACGAGTCCGGGGCCGACGTCCGCGCCTGCGGGCAGTCCGGCCTCGGCCACCTCTCCGCCCGGCGCGGCCGCGTCGGACGGCGTGCCGGCCATCGCCATGTCCCCCGGCCCGCGGCCGACGTCCGCGTGTCTCGACACGTCGCCGTCGTCGGGCGCACACGCGAGGCCCGCCAGCAGAATCAGCAGGGCGCCCGCCAGCCGGAACGCCCGATCCGCCCCGCTCGGCACTTCAGGGTGCGACGACGACGGGGGCGGCGTCCGGCGGACCGGCGTCGGCCGGCACCGTGCCGATCAGGTCACCCCCATCGGCCCCGACCGCGGTGCTGCCGCCCGCGACGACCGGAAACAGGACCTCATGCAGCGTCTCGTCGCGGTACGAGACGATGACCCACAGCACGTACGTTCGCCCCTCGACGAGGCCCCCGGCCGGGACGTCGAGCGTGCGCTCCCGCTCGCCCGTCACCAGCACGCGCGTCTTCTCGGGCTGCGCCTTGCGCATCTCCTGTTCGCGCTCGGCGAGCACGTTGCGGTCGGCATCGACGAGCCGGAACACCCAGGGGAACGGTTCGATGCCCGCGTCGTCGACGAGGGCGATGCCGTACTGGAACTTGAACGTCAGCTGCCCGCTGCCGTCCGGCGCGACGGTGAGCGAGGCGGCCCCGAGCTCGGAGCGCATCTGCCGCAGGCCGTCCTTCATCTCGTCCTCGACGACGCAGCCGGCGGGGGCCTGCGCGACCAGACCGGTGACGAGCAGCTTCAACACGAACAGACTTCGGGCGGCGAGTCGTGCGAACATGAGGCCTCGCACTCTACTCGCCACCCGCGTCGAGTTCCATTATCGTGCGGCGACGCGCGCGGCCCCCGCCATGCGCGCCGTTCGCCGTGAGTCGCGCCGACCCTGAAAGAAAGCAGCCATGTTCGGAGAGAAGCTGTTCACCCCGCCCGCCCTGTCGACCCTCAACATCCCCGGCACGGGTGATCTCCGGGTCGAGATCGAGACCCGCCTCGGCACCATCCGCGGCCGCTTCTACGAGCGCGAAGCGCCCATGACGGTCGCCAACTTCGTCGGCCTCGCCACCGGCGCCATCTCGGGCAAGCCCTTCTACGACGGCATCCTGTTCCACCGGGTCATCAAGGAATTCATGATTCAGGCAGGCTGCCCCGACGGGCGCGGCACCGGCGGCCCCGGCTACGTCATCAAGGACGAGTTCGGGCCCGGTCTGAAGCACACCCGCGGCGGTCTGTTCAGCATGGCCAACCGCGGCCCCAACACGGGCGGCAGCCAGTTCTTCCTCACCGAGGTCGCGACCCCCTGGCTCGACGGCAAGCACGCCATCTTCGGCGAGATCGACGCCGCCTCGCTCGACATCGTCAAGAAGATCGCCCGCGTCCCGACGGCCCCCGGTGATCGCCCGCTCGAGCCGGTGGCGATGACCAAAGTCACCGTCTTCCGCGGCTGAGCGCGAGCTTGGCGCGCCGCCTCGGCCGGGATTCAGGCCTCTTCGTCCGGACCCAAGGCGGCGCCCTCGCGGCGTTGGTCTGCGCGGCGTCGGTCTGCCCGACGCCCGCGACCGCCGCGCCGATGCACGTCGCCCGCATGGACGGCCTGCGCGGCGACCCCGTGGACACGGGGCCGTTCGCATTCTGGTGGAACCCGGCGGCGCTCGCCCGCCCCGGGCGCGCCCTCGGTCTGCACGGCCTGTTCGCCATGCGCGCCGCGAGCTACGACCGGGACGCCGCGCTCAACGACGTCGCACCGGACGAAGCCGCCGCCAACGCCGGCCTCGCCACGATCGACACCGCCGGCGTCATCCCCGCGCTCGGGTTTCGACAGGGGTTTGCCGACGTCGGTCCGTTCGATCTCGGGTTCGGCCTCGGGTTCTTCGTCCCATTCGCCGGCGTCGCCGACTGGGCGCGCCACCCCGACGCGCCCGCCGAGCATCCGGGCGCCTACGACGGGCCGCAGCGGTGGGCGACGATTCACAGCCGCCTCGTCTTCCTCGCCGGCTCGGTCGGGTTCGGCGCCGCGCACCGGGCCTCGGGCGTGTCCCTCGGCATCGCCCCGACGCTGTACTACGGCGAGCTGGCGACAACGCGCGCCCGCAACGTCGATCGCAGCGACGACCTCGTCGACGTGACCGGCGAGCTGAAAGAAGGCCGCATCGTCTTCGAGGCCGACGACATTCGGGTGGGCTTCAACGTCGGGCTCCGGTGGGACGCGTCACCCGATCTCGGTTTCGCCCTCACCTGGCATCAGGTCCCCGAGTTCGTGATGGACGGCCGCGCCAAGGTGGCCTACGGCACCGCGGACCCCTTCTCCATCGGCGCCGAGCTCGCGTTCCCCCTGCCCGACCTCTTCCGGGCCGGGGCCTCCATCGGCCTGCCCGGCGGCTGGGTCCTGCGCCCGTTCCTCGAGTTCGCCCGCTGGTCCGTCATGGAGCGCCAGGTCGCCGTCTCCAAGGGCGAGGGGCAGCCCCTCATCGAGATCGAGCGCGACTTCGACGACGTCTGGGGCTTCCGGTTGCGCTGCGATACGCCGCGCTGGCGCGGGTGGGGTGCGACGTTCGGCGGCGGTTTCGAGACCGCGGCGACGCCGACATCGACGCACGAACCCGGCCTGGCCGAGGGCGAGAGTGTCGAGGCCATGCTCGGGCTGGACTACACCTTCGAGGCAGGCGTCCGCGTCTCGCTGTCGACGACGCTGCAGACGTTCTTCGCCCGGGACGTCTCGGACAGCATCCAGAAGCCGACCACCAACGGCCGGTACACCGACGACCGCGTGTTCTCGACGCTCGACGTGGAGGTGCCGTTCTGATGCGCCGCCTCGCCCTGTGCACAGGCCTCCTGGCCGCCTGCAACACCAATACCCCCGACGACGACTACCACGCCTTCCTGAGCCGGGCCGACCGCGCCCGTCCGGACGCCGGCGTCGACGCCGCCCACCCGACCGGCCACTTCTCGGACATTTCCGGCAACTGGTTCTTGCGCGCCGACCTCACCGCCGGCCTCGACCTGGGCCTGCGCGTCCGCATGTGCCGATACATGGAGTCGCCGACGGAGGCCGACTGGACGCGCTGCGACCCGCTCACGGAGCCGGGGCGCCTGATGGTGCGCCTCTGGCTCGAAAAGCAGCGCATCGGCGTCGATGCACCGCTGGTCGAGACGTCGTCGACGGTCGACGAGGGCGGGCACTTCGTCCTGACCGCCGATCCGCTCCGTCTGCCGGCCGATCTCGTCGGTTCGGACATCGTCGCCCTCGTGGTCATGTACGCGCACATCACCCGCGCGGGGAGCTGGTGCGGGGACGCCGACGGCGAAGTCACGCAGCCGCCGGGACTCGAAATCGACGGCAGCACGTTTGCGGCCACGCGGGACCCCGACCAGACGGCGAAGCACTTCGAGCTGCCCTTCGCCTGCGCCGCGGACGACGGCGTGCCCGATCCGGGGGGCGACGCCGGCCCCGGTGACGATGCGACGCCCCCGGACGCCGGCCCCCCACCGGGCCCCGATGGCGCCGTGCCCCGCCCCGCCTCGCCCGATCTGACCGACGTGCCGAGCGTGGCCGCGGACGTGAGCGGCCACTGGCTCGTCACCGCGCGCCTCGCCAATGGGTTCGCGCTGCAGCTCTGGCTCTCGCTGGTCTATGCCGGCGGTCCCGAGGGCGGCACCCTCGACGGGGCGATGCACAAAACGCAGGACGCCCCGGGCACACCCGCCGCCGCGACGTTCACGACGACGGTGACCCCCGATGGCCGATTCGAGCTCTGGCTCCCGACGTTCGCCATGCAGACGAACCTCGGCCGCCTCGAGGCGGACATCCTGCTCAGCGCCGTCACCGCGAGCGCCGACGCGTTCTGTGGGGAGGGCGCGGGGCAGGTGCGACGCCCGCTGGCGATGAGCCTCGAAGGCGCGACGTTCGCGGCGCAGCGTTTTGTCCCGGGCACCGCCGCCCCCCCAGCGAACGAGGTCGCCTCGGCCTGCGCAGCGCCGTAACGACGCCCGTGTTCTACGCGCTCACCGCCCTGATGGGCGCCATCAGCCCGGCCTTCCCGCTCATCAGCATCGAAGCCTGGGCCATCTTCGTGGGGCTCGTGGGCAGCAAGCCGTGGTTCGCGACGGCGCTCGCCGCCGCCGTCGGTCAGCTCGTGTGCTTCTCGGCGATCTACTTCCTGGGCGATCGCTACGTCTCGAAGCTGCCCTGGGTGCAGCGCAAGCTCGCCTTCTTCGAGCCGGGTCGTTACCAGCGCCACGCCAAATGGTTCTATGGCACGGGCGCCGTCATCGGGGTGCCGCCCCTGAACCTCATCAGCATCGCCGCGCCGGTGATGGACGTGTCGTATCCGGTCTTTGCGACGATTGCCTTCGTCGGGCGCTTGCTGCGCCTCAGTGTGCTCGTCGCCTTCGCCCAGAAGGCGCAGGCGTGGTTTCCCGTCGACGCCGTGCCCGCGTGGCTGCGGGCGTTTGCTTGACGGCATCGGGACGCACCCCCGGCCCGGGGTTCACCACTCGAGCTTGAGGGCCTTGCGCCGCGCGGCGGCGAGGTTGTCGGCGAGCTCGTCGAGGCTCAGGCTGCGGAAGCGCTCGGGCAGCAGGCGCCGGTTGCTCGCCTCGCTGACCGCGAGCCACTCCATGTACCGCACCATGTCCTTCTCGCGGGTCGGCATGTAGTCGGCCACGGCGCGCGCCAGGTACGGCGTCGTCAGCTTCTCCGGCACGGCCTCGACGCCCTCCGGCAGGTGACCCGCGCAGAAGTCGTCGTAGGCGAGCAGGATGAGCGCCTCGAGGTCCGCCGAGGCGTACCCGTCGAGGTCCTCGAGGATGGGCAGGATCTCCTCGTCCGGCACGGTCGCGTCGATCTTGTGGCGCCGAATCAGCGCCCGAAGAATCGCCAGCCGCTCACCCGCCGTCTGCGCGTGGAAGAACGGGATCTTCATGTCCAGGCGGCCGGGGCGCTTGAGGTCGGTGTCGAGCTTGTCCGGCCGGTTGGTCATCATGATGAACACGATGCGTCCCCGATGGGACGTGTCGCTCATGAACTCCTTGAGCCGGGCGATGACGCGGCTGTCGACGCCGCCGTCACCGTTGCCACCCGAGAGCGTGCGATCGGCCTCGTCGATGATCACGACGATCTCGCCGAGGCCCTCGATGACCGAGAGCACGCGTTCGAGGTTGGCCTCGGTCGCGCCCACGAGGCCGCCGCGGAAGTTCTTGAGCGTGATGACCGGCAGCCCGCACTCGGCGGCGAAGGCCTCGGCCACGAAGCTCTTGCCCGTGCCCATGGGGCCGACGAGCATGATGCCCATCGGCACCTGACTCTTGCGCCCGGCCTTCACGTGGCCGGCGACGCGCATGAGGGCGTCCTTGATGGGCTCCATGCCGCCCACCACCGAGAAGTCGTGATCGGCCTCGATGACCTCGATGAGACCGGCGCACTCCTGCTCGAGGATCTCCTTCTTGCGGTCGGCGATGGCGTCGATGGGCAGTGCCGTCGGGGCGGACTGGAAGACCGCGCGGGTCTCCGTGGCCGACAGCGACTGCGCCGGCACGGCGACCGGCTCGGCCATGGCCATGAGGTCCTGAATCTGTCGGAGCTGCAGGCCGGCGGTGATGCGCGTCAGCGTCTCGCCGCGGTCGGGATCGAGGGTCGGGCGGATCTGCGCCAGGTAGCGCGCGCGCTCGAGGGCCCCGGGCAGGGGGACCCGCACGACGCCGACGCGCGGATTGCCCGTGACGCGGCGGGCGAGGCCCGTGAGCGTGCTGCACAGCAACATGACGAGGTTGTCGCTGCGCACGACCTCGTCCCACAGGGACCAGCGGTGGAGCGTCGCGGCCGCCGTGCGGTCGGCGAACCCCAGGTTGCCGACCATGCCGTCGGGCGCGACGAGCTCGGCGTAGTGGATGACCACCGCGCAGGGGGTGTCACGCCGCACGAGCAGCGCCTCGAGCTGCGGCAGCACGATGGCGGGATCGCGCTCGAGGGCGATCTCGCGGACGAGGGACTCGCCCATCGCCGCCCAGCGCATCTTCTCCGTCGTCGGTTTACCGCCGAGCTTCTGTTCCGTGTAGAGCCCGGCCTCCACGAGCACCTTGGCGGCGCGCGCGGCGTGTTCGGGCTTGGCGAACCAGACCCCGCGCCCGGGATCGTAGTGCACGACGACCTTGTCGCTCGGCGAGAAGAACTGGTCGAGGAAGGCCGTCATGCTCCAGACGCGACCGGCCGCCAGGACCATGTCGTTGATGTTGCCGTGCAACACGAACTGACCGGTCTCGGTGTGCAGGTAGCGATCCCGCAGGGCGGTCATCCATCCGGGCAGATCGGGGGCGCGGGGCAGATCGACGGTGCTCATCGGTGGTCGTCCAGCGGGGGAAGCGGGGGGCGGGGGCGGGTGTCGAACACGACGACCCGGGGCGGGGCGCGCGACGCGTCAGAGCGTGTGAAGAATTCGGACGCCGTTGCGAGCGGACCGATTCATTCACATGCTCTCAGAGCGTCTTACCGCCGTCGCCGCCGGTCGTCGTCTGCGCGGGGGCCGTGGCCGCCGCGCTCGCACCGGCCTTGGCGGCCTTCAGGGCCTCGAGCTTCTGGGCGGCCTTCAGGTTGCCCGTCTGCGCCTTGATCTTGGCGAGCTTGGAGTCGAGGGAGCTCTCCTTCAGCTCGTCGCCGATCTTGACCTCGGCCTTCACCTTCTCGGCGAAGTCGCGGACGTTCTGCAGGGCCTTGATCTCCTCGTCGACCGAGAGGCCGTCGAGCTGCTCCTGGATCTGCTTGCGGGCCTGCGCGTCGTTGATCTGTGCGATGACCTTGTCGCGCTCGCGCTTGAGCTTCTCGATCTCACCGGCGACGGCGCGCAGCGACTCCTTGGCCGTCTCGGCGTCCTTCGCGGCCTGCTCGAGCTCCTTCTTGTCCTCGGAGAGGGCCTTCTCGAGCTCGCCCTGCTTCTCGAGCAGCACCATGGCCGACTCGTCGTCGTTGGCGTTGACCGCCACCTGCACCTGCAGGGTGATCTCTTCGAGCTCGGACTCGTGCCGATTGATGCGCGTCTCGAGCTGCGTGCGATGCTTCACGAGGCCGGCCGCGGCGGACTTCAGCTTCGTGTACTTCTCGGTCATCGCGTTGATCGCGTTCTCGTACGCGATCTCGGGGTGCTTCTCTTCGATGCTGCCGACGAAGAGGCTCAGAAAGCCCTTCCAGAGATTGGCGATGCGGACGAAAAAGCTCATCTTTACTTCTCCAGCGCCCGGTTGATGTGGTCTTCGGTGAGGCCCATGGACGCGCCGATCTCCTTGACGGTGTCGCGGTTCCAGAGCAGGTGCGCGAGGCTCTGCAGCACGTAGAGGCGGGCCTTGACGTGCAGCTCCTCGAGCGCGCCGTGATCGAGCCCGAGGGCGACGCCGTACTCGGCGACCCGCGCGCGCTCGGCGTCGGAGTGCTGCCCGTCCGCGTAGATGAGCAGGTAGCAGGAGACGACGAACGCCTCGACGACCCGCGCGCCGCCGTTCTGGAAGACGGCCGCCGCGGCCTGCGCATCGAAGCCCTTGGCCGCGAGCGCCTCGAGCGACTCCGCCCCGCCCTCGCCGGCGTGGAAGTCGGAGATCAGCGCGCGCTCGGCCTCGTGAATGCCGTCCACCGCGGCGAGGTCGAGAAGCCCCCGGACAATCCACTCGGACTGCTCGGGCGTGAGGTCGATGCCTTCGTAGAGTTCCTGCATGTTCTCGGGTCCTTTGAGTCCTGTGCGCGGGCGCCGGGCGGCATGCCCCGGGTCCGCCGCGTCGATGGGTCGGAACGCGCGCACGTTAACAACCGGACCCCGCCGGGGCAATCTCGAATCGCGCGGGTTCAGACCCCGTCGCCGACGGCCGTCGACCGTCGCGGGCAACGCGCACACCGGGTCGGGTCGGGCGCGGCGAGCGCCAGCGAACCGACGAGCTGCCGCAGCATCGCGGCGAGAGCGTCTTCGATGGCCTCGAAGGGCACGCCCTCGGCCTGCGCGACCGCCCGAGCCACGTCACCGAGCGTCCAGTCCCCGTTCAACAACGGCAACATGCGCGCCGCAATGGGGTGAAAGACCTGCGCCGCGTGCGGGTTGCGCGCGATGGAGACTTGCTGCGGCGACAGGCTCCTGATGATGGGCGCGGCGGTCAACGGCGCGGCGGCGGGCTCGTGCCGCGTCACCGGCCAGCAGCCCGTGTCCAGCGGCAACGGCGTGATGTCCCAGAACAGGCTGCGATCGGTGTCGCAGGGCTTCGGCGGGGCCCGCTCGGCGATGCGCCGCACCGCGAACCAGAAGACCGGGCCGAGCAGGTGATCGACGATCTCCAGCCGCTCGACGAGGGGCAGGGCGCGAAACGCCGCATCCAGCGCCGGCTCGAAGTACCCCCGCGCCTCCCAGAAGGCCGGCTGCACCGGCGCGGCGATCTCCAGGCCCGCCGTCGCCAGAAACTCGACGAGCTCCGGAATCGTGTAGCAGCGCTCCCGCGGGTTGAGCAGCGTATCGGCGAACTGCGGCGGGTTCTTCTCGGCGTTGTCGAGGCCGTTGGCGAAGACGCGCTCCAGGCGGTTCTTCGTCTGCGCGCCCCCGCGGCACAGCGAAAGTCCCGTCGCCGCGAGATGCTCGGGCGTCGGCGCGGGCCCGGCGAGCAGCCGGATCATGCGTTGCGCGTTCTCGAGCGGGAGCCGCTGCGTCCGGCTGTAGACCATGATCGCCATCGTCCCGCCCGGCGCCAGGTGGCGCTCGAGCACGGCCAGCCCCCGCTCCGGCGACTCCAGATGATGCAACACTCCGAAACTGCTGATGAAATCGTAAAGACCCTCCGGCCCCTTGCCGTACTCGAAGTTGCCCTGCCGGTGCCGGACGTTCGACGCGCCGAGGCGCGCGCACAGATGCGTCGAGACCTCCAGCGAGGCCGCGCTCAGGTCCACCGCGTCCACGTCGAAGTGCGGCAACGACAACGCCCAGGTCGCCGCTTCCCGCGTGCCGCAGCCGGCGATGAGCATGCGCCCGCGCCGCCCGCCGTTCACCCCCAGGCGGTTGTCGGCGCAGGTGCCCGTGCTGAACGCCAGGTGGTCGTAGAGCGTGCGGTCGAACTCGACCTGATCCACCAGCGGGTACGGGTGCCGCTCGTAGAACGCGCGCATGCGCTCGCGGTCGGCGTCCGGGTTTTCGTGCTCGCCATCGATCGCCATCGTTGCCTCCCCGGGCCGCCTGTGCTACATACCGGCGCCCAAATTTTCAGACCTTCACCCACGGGAGACTCCCATGGCCAAGAGCAAGCGCGACAAGATCAAGCTCGAGAGCACCGCCGACACGGGCTACTTCTACACCACCACGAAGAACCGCCGCACCACCACCGGCAAGCTCGAGTTCATGAAGTACGATCCGGTCGTGCGCAAGCACGTCCTGTTCAAAGAGACCAAGCTGAAGTGACCGAGAGTGCTTGAGAAATCAAGCACTTACGAACGGCGTTTCAGCGTGGTGCGGGTCGTTGCGCATGGATTCTGGCGCAGCACCTGCACGACTCGAAGCGCAATCGGCAAGCGGGAAACGGCTGCACGATGCGGTGCTGCCTTCGCCGGCTCGAGCAGCACGGCAGGATCGCTGGCCTCTTCGGCGAGAATGATGCGGTCGACGGCGCACGGGCCGCCGCCTTCAGTGGCGTCGTCGTCGCCGGCGCCGTCGAGAACGCCCCTGGCAAGTGCCACGGCGCCATCAGCGCCCGGACCGGGCTCCACCGGGCAACGCGGTCGCCGCGTCTACCCGCTCTGCGAGCGGCGCGGCCAGGTCGGAGACGCCCGAGGCGGCATGAACGGGCCAGCGCCTGAGCCGGGGTCGAGACCAAGCCCATAGGCAAGATTCCGCTCGATCTGTATGGGGGGAACGGATGATGGACCCGCAGACCTTCCAGCCCGCCCGTTGGTGGCGGTTCGACTTCCATACGCATACGCCGGCGTCGAAGGACACCAAGGCCTGGGAGAGCAAGAAGGGGACGGCCGACGAGGTCACGCCCGAGAAGTGGCTGCTGACGTTCATGGCCGCGGGCCTCGACTGCGTCGCGATCACCGACCACAACTGTGGGGACTGGATTGACAGGCTGAAAGCGGCCTACACGACGCTCGCGGACACTCAGGGTCCCGGCTTCCGCGAGCTGACGCTGTTTCCGGGGGTGGAGATCTCAGCCCATGGGGGCATCCACATCCTGGCGATTCTGGATCCGAGTGCGACGACCGCGGACGTCGACACCTTGCTCGGCCGGGTGGACTACCGTGGCACGAAAGGCGACAGCGACGGTGTGACGGCACTTGGCCTCGCGGAGGTCATCCGGGCCATCCACGCCACCGGTGGGCTGGCGATCCCGGCCCACGCCGATCGGCCGAAGGGGTTGTTGCAGTGTGAGCCGAACTCCCGTGCCAGCCGAGTCGACGCCAACACGCTTCGACAAGCCGTGGATGTGGAGGGGCTTCTGGCCGTGGAATGGTGCGACGCCGCGAGCCCGGTGCCCCAATGTGTCGATGCCGAGGCGGGGCGGCTCGCACGGGTGCTGGGCAGCGACTGCCACGACTCCAGCGGACCCGGCGCCCCCGGAGCGAAGTTCACCTGGGTCAAGATGGGCCGTCCGACGCTCGACGGCCTCCGCCTGGCGCTGCTGGACGGCAACGACGCCTCCTTGAGGCGCAGTCCGGACGAAGCCGGAGATCCGAATGCCCCACCGCCTCACTCGTTGAGCGCCATCGAAATCCAGTCGGCGCGGTACATGGGTCGCGGCAGTCCCACGAAGGTCGAGCTGTCGCCCTTCTTCAATGCGATCATCGGCGGGCGCGGAACCGGAAAGTCGACCGTGCTCCATTCACTGCGCCTGGCGTCCGGCCGCGGCCCGGAACTCGACGCGGCGACCGAGCCCGGCCGCCAGTTCGAGCGCTTCCGGGAGGTGGCCAAGGGCCGCGACGGCGAAGGTGCGCTTCGAGACGATACGGTCATTTACGTCGAATGGCGGCAGCCGAGTGGAAGGACTCGGCTGGTCTGGCGGCCCGGAGGCGCAGCGGTCGCCGTGGAACGCTGGGGAGAGGATGGATGGGTGGCCACGGCCAGTCAGGCGCTGACCCCGGAACGATTCCCGGTCCGCTTGCTGTCACAGGGCCAGATCGCGACGATTTCGGGAACAGGCCGGCGCGCCCTCATCGAAATCATCGATCAGTCGGCAGGATGTGCGCCGCTCGTCGCCGAGTGGAACGAGAGCAGGCGAGCGTTCTTTTCGCTGCGCGCGCGCCTTCGGGAGCTCGACGCCAGGCTGGCCGAGCTGCCCGAAGTCGAGCGGCGGTTCGAGGACGTGGAACGCAAACTCGCGGCTTTCGGGCAGGCGAATCATGCGGCTGTGCTGCGAGCCTACGCCCGGTCTGCACATCAGTTTCGAGAGGTCAGAGCGGTCTTCGAGCAGGCGCGCGCGTTCGCCGCACGAATCGAGGGCTTGCGCGACGACGTCGTCCTCGAAGACTGGGTGGCCAACGAGGCGGCCGACATGGATGGGGCGTTGTCTACCTGGCGAAGCGACGTCGATGGGACGCTGGCGAGCCTGCGAGCTCGGCTCGACCACGAGGCGGCGACCCTTCGAGCGACGGTCGACGGCTGGAACCAGGATCCGCGCCTGACGGCCTGGCGCACACGGCAGGAGGCCGCGAAGTCCGCGTACGACTCCCTCCACGCACAGCTCTCGGCCCAGGGTGTGCGGGACCCCGGGGCGTTCGCCCGGTTGACTCAGGAGCGTCAGACGCTCGACATGAAACGCAAGGAGTTTACTCGGCTGCGGGGTGATCGGGATGCGCTCGCGACGACCATCGACGCCCAGCGCACGCTGATCGCCGAACGCCGCGCCGCCATCACGTCGAAGCGGCAAGCCTTCATCGATACCCACCTCCGGGACAATCCGCATGTGCGGATCCGGGTCGTCCCCCACGGTTTCGACCCGCGGCAAATCGAACGCGAGCTCAGACGTCTGCTCGATGTCCAGGACGATCGCTTCGCCGACGACATCCTGGACATCCGGAACGAGGACGGTGGGGCGTCGGCCGGGGGCCTCGCCTTCGAACTTGCGCGTGAGAACGACGACAAGCCGAGCACCATCGAGGCCGCTCGCCGACGTCTGATCGAGCGGGACGGATTCAGTGTCCGCTTCAGGAACTACCTGGAGAAACGACTCGAAAAGCCGGAGTTCGCCGACCACATCCTCACCTGGACTCCGGACGACGACGTCAGGATCGACTATCTGCGGGACGGGCGACCGACACCGATCGAGCACGGGTCCCCAGGGCAACGCTCGGCCGCGCTGCTGGCTTTCCTGCTCGCCTTCGGGGAGGAGCCCATCGTCCTCGACCAGCCCGAGGACGATCTGGACAATCAGCTCATCTACGACCTCGTGGTCGAACAAATCCGCGAGAACAAGCGGCGTCGTCAGCTCATCATCGTGACGCACAACCCCAACATCGTCGTGAATGGCGACGCGGAGCTGGTCTACGTCATGGAATTCGTCAAAGGTCAGTGCGTCGTCCGGGCGCGGGGTGCCCTGCAGGAGAAGCAGCTCAGGGACGAAGTGTGTCGTGTCATGGAAGGCGGGCGCGAGGCGCTCGCGCGTCGGTGGAAACGCCTCAAGGAGAGCGGTTGACATGCTGGGCACCCGAAGCGAGCTGCTGGAGAAGATCCGGCTGGGTGAGGACGCCTTCCTGGAGTTGAAGGAGGTCCGCTTTGCCGGCGGGAAGGTCCGCGGACCCACCCAGGAATCGCTCGCCGACGAACTCTCCGCGTTCGCGAACTCGACGGGCGGTGTCCTCCTTCTCGGTGTCGAGGACACGCAACGCGAGGTCGTGGGCGTCCCCCTCGACCGACTCGACGAGGTGGAGCGCGTCGTCCGGGAAGCCTGCGAGCAGTCGGCCAGGCCCCCCCTTGCGCCCGTCATCGAACGCATGACGCTGCCCGACTCACAGGGCGTCGAGCGGCCCATCCTGCGTATCGCCGTCACCCGAAGCCTGTTTGTTCACCAGAGTCCGGGCGGCTACTTGCACCGCGTGGGGTCGTCGAAGCGCCCGATTCCACCGGAACACCTGGCGAGGCTTTTCCAGCAACGAAGCCAATCGAGGCTCATTCGTTTCGACGAGACACCCGTCGTCTCCGCGGCGCTCGATGATCTCGACGACGGACTCTGGCGGCGATTCGCGCCGACCACGACTTCGGACGACACCGCGACCTTGCTCGGCAAGCTGGCGATGGCCGGCCTCGACGAGAACGGGACTTGGCGGCCCACCGTCGCGGGTCTCCTCATGGGCAGTGATCATCCCCAAGAATTCCTGCCTGGTGCCTTCGTCCAGGCCGTCGCGTACCAGGGCAACTCCGTCGTCCCGACGGCGGAGTCGGCGTATCAGCGCGACGCGCTGGATCTCACAGGACCACTGGATCGGCAGATCGTCGGCGCCTGCGCTTTCGTGCGCAAGAACATGCGGACGCCCGCGTTCAAACACGCCGCGGGCGGCCGGGAAGACGTCCCGCAGTTCTCGATGCGCGCGGTCTTCGAGGCGATCACCAATGCGGTGGCCCATCGAGACTACTCGATGGCGGGGTCGAAGGTCCGCCTCCGGATCTTCGACGACCGGCTGGAGATCTTCTCCCCGGGCATGCTCCCGAATACCATGACGACCGAAAGCCTCGCGCTCCGTCAGGCCGCCCGCAACGAAGCCATCACGAGCCTGCTCGCGCGCTGCCCGATCGACGACGCGACACTGGCCGCTCACCGCCAACACATCATGGACAAACGGGGTGAAGGCGTTCCGGTCATTCTGGCCGAGAGCGAACAACTGTCCGGCAAGAGACCCACCTATCGCGTCATCGATCAGTGCGAACTCCTCCTGACGATCCCAGCCGCCACTCTGGAGCGTTGAAAACGACGCCCGGGTCCGTGGTCGCCATCCCTGACCGCGATGGACTCGTCGGTGATTCGCCCACTCTCGATGACTCTTCTCAGCCTGCCAGACGCCGCGAGTGGCCCGCGCGTCCCCGCTCTCTCAGTCGACGCACGCGTCGAGGTTCCGGCGCAGCACTGCGCGGCGGTTTTCCGTCACCTCGAGCATGCGCATCATGGTCAGCGTGATGTCGAGGCGCTGCGCGTCGACGGTCGCCAGCGCCGGGTTGTCGCGCACCATCTCGAGACCGGCGGCGGCCGTCTCGTCGGTGTCGAGCACGCCGAAGAGTTCCGTCTGCACGCCCTCCATGACGCCGGTCAGGTGCTCGGGCGTGAGCGTCGCGAGCACCTCTTCCAGGGCCCGCCGATAGCGGCGGTAGAGGTCCTCCGAGCGCAGGAGGGCCTGGTCGACCTCCGCCTCCGTGCAGTACGTCAGGCCGCAGCGGTCGACGATGGCCCGGGCGCCGTCGGCATGGCAGGCGGACCAGAGATCGTCGTTGTCCCAGGCGGAGACGCGGAAGCGCTCGCCGCTGCCCTCCGCGCTGCCGGCGAAGAAGGCCTCGTCGATGAAGTCGCCGTTCTCCAGCAGGCTGTTGACGGCGAGCCAGCGCAGGTACGCGTCGAGTTGCAAGTGCTCCTCGAGGAACTCGACGAGACGATCCGGCGACTCGGCGAGCGCCCCGTCACCGATGGCTTCGAACCGCAGACGCGCCGCCTCGGCGAGCTCGGGGTCCGAGGGGTGCTTGACCTCGGCCGGCCAGGCGTCGATGTCGTAGCCGCGCCGGACGACGCTGGTGAGCCCGAGGCTCGCGTCCCGGAACGCGCGCTCGGCCTGGTAGACCAGCATGTACAGCCCCTGATTGACACCGTCGATGCGCACCCGGACGTACCGGAAGGGCGGCGCGAACAGACCGAAGCCCGCCAGCACGCGATTGCCGAAGACCTGCCCGAAGTACTTCAGGTCCTGACACATCGAGATCAGGATGAAGCGGTCCGAGGCGAGATCCGGCGCGATCCGCCGGCGGCCGCCGTCGAGCTCGACGGTGATGCTCTTGCGCTCGCAGGCCAGGGTGCCGAGGCCGTGGAAGTGCGCCACCGCCGGCACCGGGGTCGCGTCGCCCAGGGCGACGGCCGTCGTGAAGTCCTCGATGCTCGCCGCGGCGTACCGCTCGTCGTAGACGACGCGCTCCTCGGGCGTGAAGGTGAACGCGATCTCCTTCGGGTAGGGGTAGTCGTCGGCCGCCGCCGCCGCGGGGTCGCAGGGGGCGAACACCTGCTCGGCCATGGGCTCGGGGGCCTCGACGACCTGGTAGGTCGGCCCGGCGCGCAGGCCGAAGGCCTCCCCTTCGGCCAGGGCCGGGCACGCGCCGACGCGGAAGAGGGCGGCGCGACGCGTCTGCAGCTCGGCCACGAGCGCCGCCGCATCGTCCTCGAAGTCGACCACGGCCGCCCGCGAAAGGGTCTGCACCGGCCGGGCGACGCCCGGGGGCGTCTCGGCCATGGCCTCCCCCAGAACGATCAGCGCCCGCGCCGGGGTCGTGTAACGGCTCTCGAGATCGGCAACGGCCTCCCGCAGGGCGTCGAGATGGGGCGCGGCCGAACGGTCGGGCTCGGCGCGGAAGTGCGCGAGCTGTGACCGGGCATGGGCCCGGTCGAGGGTCAGCTCGGCCAGGACGCGGGGGGCGTCCCCGATGGCCAGGACGGCGACGCGCTCGCCGGGCGGCAGCGCCGTGATCAGCGTGTCGGCCAGCAGGCGGCGCATCAGGTTCTCACCGGGATCGGCCGCCGGCACGAGCACGATCACCGTCAGGCCACTGGCGGCGGCCACCGGGCGCAGGACCCCCGGCACCGGCGGCAGGTTCGCTCGCTCGAGCTCGATCTCGGCCCACGCGGCGGCGTCCGGCGCCTCGGCGGGCAGTTCGACGAGCAACTGAACCCCGCCACCGGGAAAGCCGAGCACGCGGACCGGCGTCGGCGGCGGGGGCGGCGGTAGGGCCATGTCCGCCGCCGCGTCCGGCCCGAGATCGGGCGCGGGCGGCGCGGCCGCGTCCTGCGCGAGGTCCGGTGCCGGCGGCACGACCGCATCCACAGCCACGTCCGGCGTCGGGGCGATCGCACCGTCCGGCCCGACGTCCGGTGGCGGTGGGGCCATGCCATCCTGCTCCGCGCCGCCGCGGGCATCGGCCGACCCGCTGTGGGCATCCGTCGGGGACCGGGCGTCCGACCCGCCCGCCTCCTGGCCGGGCGCGGCATCGGCGACGCGCGCGTCCGTCGCGCCGGCGGCGACGCTCGAGCGCGACTCGCCCGATCCGCAGCCGGCCACGAGCGTCGTTGCCCACAGCGCGACGAGCCACGCGCCGCCGCGCGCTCTCGGAATCGGATGCGCGGGGCGCAGGGGTCGCGACGTCATCGGCTCTCCGGGCTCGTTCAGCGTCGATGTTCCGGTGCCGCGTCGGGGGCGTCAATGTGTTGTTCGCGTCGAGTCCGGGACCGACGCCGCCGGCCCACGGAATTCCGTCGCGGGGCGCCGGCGGCCGCCGTCGGTCGCCTCGAAAAACCGCGACCGTCGCCCCTGGCGGGCCGGGCATCGCCGGCGGACATGCCGATGGCATGAAACGTGCTAATGCCGACCCCATGGCCCGTGCCCTGCACCTCGCACTGCGCGCCGCGCTGCTTTCGGCCTGCGCGCCCCCGACGGGCGACGCGGCGACGCCCGAGGAGGCCGCCCGGTATCTCGAGGACCGCGCGTTTCGCCGCGAGACCCTCGAAGCCGCGCTCTGGCGCCCGGACCTCCCCTACAGCCGCAGCCTGCTGTCGAGCTACGGCCTGCCCGACGGCGGCTGGGACCGCCTGCCGGTGCAGGCGAGCCGCACGGCGCCGTTCACTCGGGCCGATGCCGACGTGCTCGCCCGCGGTGAGGCCCTGGCGCTCGACGACGCGCGCGAGATCGCGGTGCCGAGCGCGCCGGAGGTCACCGGGGATCCCGCCGGACCCGCCCGGGAGCCCGATCCCGGCGCCGATCCCGCCGAGGCCACCTGGCGGGCGCTCGGCGCGACGGTGTTCGACCGCCTGCCGATGCGGGGCGACGCCTGGCTGGACTGGCTTGCGGCGCGGCCCGCGCTGTGGAACGACGCCGGGCTGAGCGTGGACGCCGTCGGCCGGGTGCGGGGGCTCGTGCGCTTCGCGGACGCCCGCGGTCGGGTGCGCGTCGGGCTGACCTGCGCCGGATGCCATGCGGGGGATGGGGTGCCCGGGCGGGGCGATCGCCGGTTGAATCTCGGGCGCGCCCGTGCCCTGTATGCCGCGGCACGGGGCCTCGACGCGACCGCCCTCGATGCCTGGGGACCCGGTCGGGTGGACGTGACCGACACGGATTCGGACGACCCGACGGCCATCCCCGATCTGTTCCACGTCGGGACCGCGGGCTGGCTCAACCACAGCGGCGTCGTGCGTGTCGTCGGGCGCGCCACGCTCGCCATCCGTTTCGAGACGCAGTTCGTGCAGGGCCACCTGATGCAGACGCGCCCGGAGCGCCGCCTCATGTGGGCGCTGGCGAGCTACGTCGCGTCCCTGGGCATCGAAGCGCCCCCCGCCCCCGCGCCGCCGCCGGCCTTCACGGCCCGCTGCGCCGGTTGCCACGATCCGGCCCGCGCCTACGGGGGCGATCTCGTCGCCGCGGAGGACCTGGGGGTCGACGCGGCCGTGGCGCGCGATCCCGAGCGGGGCACCGGCCATTACAAGATTCCCAGCCTGCGGGGCGTCTCCGACAACGCGCCGTACCTGCACGACGGCGCCGCGCCGACGCTCGACGCGCTGCTCGCCGCGGGCCATCCGTCCGGAGAGGCCATTCCCCCGGCCGAGCGCGCGGCGCTCCTCGCGTTCCTCAATGCCCTCTGACCGCCCTCGAATCCACGACACCCCGGAGCTCCGATGAAACGCCTCATGACGACCCTCTCACTCGCCCTGCTCAGCGCGCTCACCCCCGCCTGCATCGCGGATCCCGACGACGGCGGTGCGACCGCCGATGCGGGGTCGGGCGGCACCGAAGCCCCGGTGAATGGCGCGGCGCTGACGCTCACGTTCGTCAGCGGCCACCTCGGCAACTACTGGGATTGCCCCGGGGAGGCCAACGGCGCGGGGGCCGCCGCCGGGGCGCCCCGGGAGGCCGCCGGGGATGCGGCCGGTGCCTGCCCGCCCGGGGAAGAGTGCGTGTCCATCATCAACTGCGAGGCCGCGATGGTCATGCTCGAGGTCGAAAACGAGACCGACGGTGCCCTGTCCGACTTCCGGATCGAACGCATCGTGCTCGTGAACGACGACGGCACGACCGAGGACCTCGAGGGCCTCGGGATCGTGGACGCCGAGACGCAGGCGCCGCCAGCGGCCCTGCCCGCGGGGGCGTCGCGCACGCTGCGGGTCGACTTCCGCGGACCGGCCCGCGACCCGAACGACGACGGCAACCGGTTCCTGCGCCTCGAGCTGCGGGCAGGCGAGTCGGCAGCCGGCACCCTCGAGACCCCGCCGCTTTTCTCGTTGCCGGCCGTCGCGACCTGACGCCCGGTGCGACGCGCTCCGGACCGCTCCGTCAGCGGCCCGTCCGCGCCGAGAACCCCGCCGCCGGGATGTCGAGCCCCTGATTGAACCGCGACCAGAAGTTGACCTGTGCGACGGTGCTGGTCAGGACCACGATTTCTCGGGACGAGAAGCTGGCCCGCAGGCGCGCGCGCAGGTCGGCGGATACCTGCACCGGCGTCAGGCTCAGGGCCCGCGCAAAGGCCGCCGCGGCCGCCTCCCGGTCGTCGCGGGGCACGAAACCGCCGCCGTCGTTCGGGGCGGCGACGAGGAGCGCGTCGATCTCGGCGTCCGTCAGGACACCGCGGGCAGCCGCCGCCGCGTTCATGTCCACGCAGAACGGGCACCCGGCGGTGCGGCTCGCGACGAGCCGGGCGATGGCGAGGCACCGCGGGTCGAGATCGCCCGGCCCGGCCGCCGCGACCTCGAAGACACCCGCCCCGAACGCGCTCTTCGGCCACCAGGCGAGCAGGCGGGCCGGCAGCGGATCCTGGCCGGTCATGCGCCGCGCGAGCCAGAGCGCAGGCCGCAGCAGCCAGGGCACGCGCCGCGGGGGCGGAATCAGAAGGTCATCGATCGGGTCCACGGTCCGCTCCACTTCTCAGAGGCCCTGACCATGGGCACCGCAATGCGCATCGGCCAGACGCCGTCCGCCGTTCGATCCCGCTGCGACGTCGCCCCCGGTCGTGGCATCTTCGCGACCATGCACACGCCTCGACTGTACGACCGCTCCCCACTGGCCGCGCTTACGCTCGGCCTGCTGTTCGCCGCCTGCGGCAGCGACGAGGCCGCTTCGACCGGCGCGACCGATGCCGGGGCGACCGGCGGCACGCCTGCGCCCGGGGGCGCCGGTGGTGGCCCCGAGGGCGGCGCCGGTGGTGGCCCCGAGGGCGGCGCCGGTGGCTCGGCCGCCCCCGATGCGACCGCCCCCCCGCTCGACGCGTCCGCCCCCACGTGCGACGACACGCACCCGCCAGTGGTGATGGCGCATGGGCTGCTCGCATCCGGTGACACCTACTCGGCCCACGTCCGCCGCTTCGCCGCCAACGGCGAGTGCCCGGACCGCTTCCATGCGTTCGACTGGAACACGCTCAACCGGGCACACGACCACGCCGGAGATCTCGACGCCTTCATCGAGGCCGTGCGCGCGCAGCACGGGGCCGAACAGGTCGACCTCGTCGGGCACTCCGCCGGTGGCGGGCTCGGGTACACCTACCTCGCCAACGCCGCGCGCGCCGCGAAGGTGCGCCGCTACGTCCACGTGGGCAGCGGACCCATGATGGCCCCCGCCGGCCCGGAGGGCGGCCCCGCCGTGCCGACGCTGAACCTGTGGTCGCGGGCCGATCTCGTGGTCGCCGGTGAAGACATCCCCGGCGCCGAGAACGTCGCCCTGGAGACCGAGGACCACTACGCCGTCGCCACCAGTCCGGCGTCGTTCGAGGCGATGTACGGATTCCTGCGCGGGGACGCGCCGCCCGAGACCACCGATCCGACCGGTACGAGCGGCGCCGATGGTCGGGTCGAGGTCGCCGGTCGCGTGGTCATCCTCGGGGACAACACCCCCGACGCGGGCAGCACGGTCGAGGTCTTCGCGCTCGAGGCCGATTCGGGCGCGCGGCAGGACGACACCCCCGAGGCGACGTTCTCCATCGGGGAGGACGGGGCCTTCGGCCCGTTCGAGGCGGACACCGGCACCCGCTACGAGTTCCTGATCACGAGCCCCCGCGCGGGGGCGCGCCCGGTCCGGTACTTCCACCGCCCGTTCGCCAGCGACGACCGCCTGATCTACCTTCGGACACTGCCCACCAGCGGCCTGCCCGGCGCACTGCTCAACGGCATCCCCTTCGAGGACGCCCACAGCGTCGTGGTGGTGTACCTCGCCCGCGGCGCCATGCTCGCCGGCCGCGATACGCTCGAGCTCGACGGCGAGAACGTCGCCACCGAGGCCATCGCCGCGGCCGACGACACGACCATCGCTCTGTTCGTCTACGACGAGGGCAAGGACCGCATGAACGCCGGGTCGACGGCCGCGTTCGAGGCCTTTCCGTTCCTCGCCGGGCTCGACCGCTTCATCGAGGCCGACGCCGCGCGGACGCTGACGCTGCGCTTCAACGGCGTGGCGCTCGACATTCCGCGTCGGCCGAGCGGAACCGACGGGGCGAGCATCGTCGTCTTCGACTGAGGCCGGCGGCCGCGCCTGCGGGCCGGCCACAAGCGTCTGGCGCCGCGGTTCGTTCGTGGTACGGTCGGTCTTCCATGCCGGAGACGCCCGATACCTCGCTCCGCCGCGCCCGGTGTTGGGCGACGGCCGCCACGCTGACGGGTGCGCTCCTCGGCTGCGCGCCCTCCGACGCCCCGCCGGGCGTCTCGCGGGTGACGCTGGCCCTCGGCGCCGGCCTCGGCCCGATCGACACCGTCGAACTCCGGGCCGGGGAGCGCGTCGAGCGATTCGGGCTTCCCCTGCCCGGGACGATCACCCTGCCGGTCAGCGCCGGGGCCCGCGTCGATCTCGAGGTGCTCGCGACGGCCGACGCGCGCCCGTACTGGCGAGGCGAGGCCACCCTTTCGCCCCTGCTGCCCGGCGAGCTCGCTCGCGTGGACGTGCCGCTGCACGCCGCGGCCGAGGTCCGGCTCTCGGCGCTCCCCGACGGGGCCCGCCTCCGGGCCGTCCGAGGGGTGAACCGCTGGACGCTCCCGCCGGCCGCCGACCGCGGTGTCATCGGTGCGGTGCCGGCCGGCGCCGTCCGCATCGAGCGTGCGCTCGACGAGCAGTGGGTGCCGGTGCTCTGCGTGGACGTCGATCAGGGGGCGACGTTTCGGGCGGCGCTGGGCCCGGTCCCCGGTGCAGAGGACTGCAACGGCCTCGACGACGACTGCGACGGCCTCGTCGACGACGGCGTCACGAATGCCTGCGGCGCGTGCGGGGACGTGCCGGGTGAGATCTGCAACGGCCTCGACGACGACTGCAATGGACTCGTCGACGACGGCGTCACGAACGCCTGCGGCGCCTGCGGGGACGTGCCCGCTGAAACCTGCAACGGCCTCGACGACGACTGCGACGGCCTCGTCGACGATGGCGTCACGAACGCCTGCGGTGCCTGCGGCGACCTGCCGGCCGAGACCTGCAACGGCCTCGACGACGACTGCGACGGCGTCCTGGACGAGGTCGCCGGTCTCGTGCGGTTCGAGGGGGGCGGCGACGCGGCACAGGTGGCCGTCGGGGCGGGATTCGCCCTGGTTTCCGGGGTGGGGGGCGACACCCGCCAACGGGTCGTCACCCTGGCCGACGGCGGCATCGAGGCGATCGTCCCCCCCGTCGACGGCCCGGTGGCCGCGGCACTGTGGACGCCCCAGGGGTTCGTCTCCGTTCACCTCGTCGCGGGCGCCCTCGTCGCCACCCGTCTCGATCCGCGGGTCCGGCCCCTCGAACCGACCGTTCATCCCCTCGGGTTGACCGGCCGGGCGCCCCGCATCGCCAAGGTTCCCTGGGGGTTCGCCATCGCCTACATCGACGACGCCGAGCGCGCCGTTCTGCTGACGCTGGACGAGGCGTTTGCCCCCTTCAGCGGGCGTCATGTGGTTGCGACCCCCCCCGTCGGCGGCGCCGCCGACGCGTCCATCTGGGACATCGCCACCGTGGGCAGCCTCGTCGGGGTCGCACTGTCCACCGCAGACGGCGTGGCGCTGCACGTCTTCGAGTCCACGGACTTCTCGCCCATCCCCATCGCGCCGCCCGAAGCCCCGGAGGGGACGTACCATCGCCTGCTGGGCAGCGGCGGCGCCGTGCACCTTGCGGCGCTCGGGGAGCGCTTCGCCGCGGCGTGGCGCGAGTCCGCGGCGGGTCCCGCCCGTCTGGTCTTCGTCGACGTGAAACCGGCCGCGGTGACCGAAGTCGCGCTTCCGCAGGCGTGGGCCGCCGAAATCACGCCGACGGACCTGATGTCGCTGACCACCGACGCCGTCGTGCTGGCGGCCGAGCGCGGCCGCGACGCCGCCGGCAGCGTGCTCATCCGGGTCGCGGCGCAGCCCGAGGGTGGCCTGGGGAGCCGGTTGATGGACGGCGTTCGCGCCCCCCGCCTCGGTCTCGAAGAGGACGCGACGGTGTGGGTGCTGCGCGTCGAGGGCGCGCCCCCGGCGGGCGAGATGCTGGACCTCGTCGAAGCCACGGAGCTCTGCCCATGACGCCTCGCGCGCCGACGCCGCACGGTCGCCTCCTGGTGGTCGACGACGATCCGCTGACGCTGCGCCTTGCGAAGCGCCTTCTCGAGCCGATGGGGGTGCCCGTCGAGGTCGCCCGGTCGACGCCGGAAGCCCTGGAGCACCTCGAACTCGGGACGTTCGCGCTCGTGCTCACGGACCTCCGCATGGGCGATGCGGGCGGCGAGGTGCTGCTCGCGGCGATTCGGCGACGCTGGCCGACGCTCCCGGTGGTCATCATGACGAGCCATGGCAGCATCGAGACGGCTGTGGATCTGATGTCGCGCGGCGCGACGGACTTTCTGACCAAGCCCCTCGAACCCGCCGTTCTTCTCCCCCGAATCCGGCGGGCGCTCGCGTTCGCAGACCTGGAGGCCGAGGTCGTCGATCTGCGCCGACACCGCCGGGAGGCCGAGGGCGCAGGCGGTCTCTCGAGGCCCATCGTGGGGACGTCACCGGCGATCCGCCGACTTCTGGAGCGACTGCCGCTCGCCGCACACAGCGACGCGAGCGTGCTGATCCACGGCGAAAGTGGCACCGGCAAGGAGCTCGTCGCCCGGGCATTGCACGAGCTGTCGCCGAGGCACGCCCGCCCCTTCGTGCCGGTGAACTGCGGGGCGCTCCCCGAGTCGCTGATGGAGAGCGAGCTGTTCGGCCATGTGAAGGGCGCGTTCACCGACGCCCGGACGGACAAGACCGGCCTGATCGCGGAAGCCGACGGGGGCACGCTCTTCCTCGATGAGATCGGTGACTTGCCGCTGCCCGTGCAGGTCAAGCTCCTGCGCTTTCTGCAAGAGCGGGAGATCCGCCCGGTGGGCAGCGTCCGGAGCCAGACCGTCGACACGCGCGTCATCGCCGCCACGCACCGCGAGTTGCCCGCCGCCGTCGCGCTCGGCACGTTCCGGCAGGATCTCTTCTATCGACTCAACGTGGTCCCGCTGACGCTGCCGGCGCTGCGCGAACGCCGGGAAGACATCCCGTTGCTCGCCGTGCACCTGCTTCAGCTCGCGACGCGCGGCACGAGCCGTACCGGCGTTCACCTCGCCCCCGACGCGCTGATCGCCCTGTCCGCACATCACTGGCCGGGCAACGTCCGCGAGCTCGAAAACGTCCTGCGCCGCGCGCTGGTGTTCGCCCGCGGCCCCGCGCTGACCGCCGCCGATCTGGAGTTCGACGCCGTGGCGGGCGTTCGACGGGCCGAACCCTCGATGGACGCCGTCGATCTGAATACTCCGCTCCCGGACGCCAAACAGGCCCTGATCGAGCGCTTCGAGCGACAGTACGTCGAACAGATGCTCCTGGCCACCGGCGGCAACCTGTCGGAGGCCGCCCGCCGCGCCGGGAAGGACCGCAAGAGCTTCTGGGAGCTCGCCCAGCGCTACATGCTCGATCCGGAACGCTACCGCGGGCAGGGCCCGACCGGGACCCCCCGGTGAGGCGCGGTCGATGAGCGTCGTGAAAGACAGCGCGCTCGGCCTGACCGCCCGGTTGCTGCTGTACTCGGTCGCGCTCACGCTGGCGACGAGCGTCGCGGTCGCGCTGGTCATGATGGACCGCGCCGAATCGGATCTCCGCGCGGGTCTCGAGGCGCGCGGCCTGTCCGTGGCGCGGGGTCTGTCCGCGCGAGCACGCGAAACGATGACTTCGTTCGCCCAGGCCGCCGAGGCGGGCGTCGACGAGCCCGACGAGCGCCAGCGGGCCGCACTCGACCGCCTGATTGCGGGCATCTGGGAGGAGTCGGACGTCGCGTACGCGGCCGTGACGACCCCCGACGGTCGGATTCTGTCGGAGGCGGTCGTCGAGCCGAGCCGGGGGCCGGTGGTCGCCTACCCGCTGACCGGTGCCGTCGACCGCGAGGGCTACGCCGAAGCGATCGGCTGGGTGCGCCTGCGCCTGAAGGCGGCGAGCGTGGAGCGCCTGCGGGCCGCCTACCGGACCCGCACCGTCCAGGCCACTTCGGCGGCGGCCAGCGTCGGCCTCGTGTCGGCCCTGGGGCTCGGGCTGCTGCTCGTTCGTCCCATCCAGCGTCTGTCCCGGGCCACCGAGGCGCTGCAATCCGGGGATTATCGGGCGGGCCTCGACGCGCTCGAAGCGATGCCGCCCGCGGGGCCCCACGAGGTCCGCGCGCTGCGCACCGCGCTCACCGCCGCGCTCGATGCGGTCGATCACCGCGAGCGCGCGCTCACGGCGTCGAACCGGCGCCTGCGCGAGACGGAGGCGGCCCGCGATGCCCTGACCCGCATGCTCGTCCACGATCTGCGGGGCCCGATCGGGAGCGTCGTCAGCATGCTGCACGTCATCGAGGCCTCGGTCGCCGATCCGGAAGACCTCGCGCTCGTCGAACTCTGCCGCGCGCGATGCCGCCACCTGCTGCGCATGATCGCCGATCAGCTCGATCTCGCCCGGCTCGCCGACGGCCGTCTTCGCCCCGACGCGCAGGAGGCGCCCGTCGAAGGCCTCCTGGCCGGCGTCCGGGACGCCCTCGAAGGGGTGCTCGCGGAGCGCGGTTTCGTCCTGACGATCGGGATCGACCCGCCTGGCCTGGAGACCGTGCGGCTCGACGTCGCCCTCATGGAGCGCGCGCTCATCAATCTGGTCGAGAACGCCCTGCGTCACGGGGCGTCGCCGGTCGCGCTCGACGCCGTCGCCGCGGGTGAAACGCTCGTGCTCCGGGTCACCGACGCGGGCTCCGGCGTGCCGGCCGACCTCACCGACCGGATCTTCGAGGCCGGTTTCAGTACGGGTCACAGCGCGGGCCTCGGGCTCGCGTTCTGCCGCCTCGCCGTCGAGGCGCACGGCGGCCAGATCGGCGTCTCGGGGTCCCGGTTCGAGATCCACCTGCCGAACGCCGTGGTGGTCTGATGGCGGCGCTTTCGCTCTCCGCGCTGTTGACCGCCGTCGCGCTGCTTGCCGCAGGGCCGACGGTCGTCGATCCGGTCGCCCTGGAGGCGGCGGTCGAGGCGGAACCCGAGCGGCCGGGCCTGCGTCTCGCGCTGGCGCTCGCGCTGCTCGAGGCGGGTCGCGTCGACGCGGCCGAACGCCACGCCCGAACGGTCGTCTCCGCCTGGCCCCGCTCGGTGCGGGCGCACTGGCTGCTCGCCCGCATCGCGATCCTGCGGGGCGACCGCGCCGCGGCCGAGGGCCACCTCGAAGCCCTCTCGACCCACGGCGGCGAACGGGCGCGGCGCGCCGTCGAACAGCTCCGGCCGGCGCTGCCCGTCGCGGTCGGACCGGCCGTCTCGACCCGGGCGCGGGCCCGAGTCGCCGTCGAATACGACTCGGGCGTCGAGCGGCTGCCGGACGACATCCCGAGCGGCAGGGGTGACCGACCCGCGGCCCTGCGCGCGACGCTCGGCGTCGAGGCGACGCCACAGGCCGTGCGCGGTCGGCTCCGCGGCGAGGCGCGGCTGGCCGCCGAGCGCTCAGCCCACCTGGGCTCGACGACGGCGGTGGGCGACGCCGATCGGACGAGCCTCGCCTTCCGCTTGCGCGGTGCCCGGGAAGGCGACGTCGTGCACTTCGGGGCCTTCGGCGAGGGGGGCGCGCTGCTCGCCGGGCGCGACCCGCTGCCCGCTCTCGCCTCGTACGGCGGCGGCGCGTGGGTGGGCGGCGCCCCCGGTCGATTCAGCCCCTGGCTCGAAGGCCGGGCGCTGCGGTTCGAGCTCGCCGAACGCGCGACGGCGGGCAGCGACGGCCTGTGGGCTTTCGAAGGGGCGCTGGGCGCGGCCTCGCTGGTATCGGGTCAGCGCATCGCGGGCCGGCTCGTCTTGCGCGCCCTGGCCCCCGACCTGCCGGAATCGGCGCACGAATGGGGCGGAGATCTCGCCTACACGGGCGGCCGAGGCCGATTCAGCGGCCATGCGCTGGTCGGTCTGTTTCAGCGGTCGTCCGAACGGGGCATCGACGGACTCCACGGCCGCACGGAGCTTCGGGGCCGCTTTGCGCTCACCGCGAGCGTGGGAACGGGCCTCACGGGTCAGCTCCGCGCAGGCGCCGTCGAACGCGGTCCGCGGGTCATCGCGGGCGTCTTCCTGGAGGTCGTGCCATGAGACGAAGACCCGTCGCCGGCTGCTCGGTCATCCTCCTCCTGCTGCTCCCCGCGCGGGGCTTCTCGGCCCCGGGCGCCCCGGAGGTCGCCACCATCACGGACCTGCGCGGCGCGGTCGAGCACCGCCGCGCCGAGGGCGCCGACTGGGGGGGCGCGCACCTCGATCAAGGTCTCCGGCTGAAGGAGGCCGTGCGAACCGGCGAGCGCAGCACGACCGAGCTGCGCTTCGTCGACCAGACCCTGCTCGCGCTCGGCGAGCGAACGCGCCTGACCATCACGCTGACGCTCTTCGACGTGCGGGCGGCGCCCGCCGAGATTCGGCTCGCCCTCGAAGCCGGACGCGCCGACGTCGACGTCCCGCTCGCCGCGGCGCGGCCGCTGCAGGTCGAGGGACCGGCGGGGGCCTCGCCGGTGCGCCTCGCGCCCGGCCAACGGGTCCGGCTGACCGTCAGCGACGGCCGGCTCGTGTTGTCGCCCCTGCCCTCGGGCGTGACCTTCGCTTCGGCCGCGTGGGACAATGCCCTCGATGGCGCGGACCGCGCGACCGCCGCTTCGAGTCCCTTCGGCGAAGCGGCCGGGCCGCCGGGCGGGCGCGGTCCCCTCACGCCCGGCGACGGCCCCTTTTTCGGCTTCGACGCGGCGCCCTCGGGCGGGCTCGACATACCGACCGGCCCGGCCGACGTGGGCGCGGCCGTCCGGATCGAGCTGACGCCGACCCCTTGAGGCCGGCAGGCCCTCTCACTCCGCGGTCAGGCTGAGCTCCTCGATGATCTGGAGCACCAGCTCCGCCTCCCGGACCTGCAGGGCCAGGTAGGCCTCCTCGAGGGCGATCTCGATCTCCGAGACGGACGCCCCGCCGCGCTTCACGAGCGCCGCGTACGTCGCCACGAACTGGCGGCCGGCCTTGCTCTCCAGCGTCGCGCGGGCGGCCTCGAGGAACCGCCCCTGATCGGGCGAGCCGCCGGGGATCGAGGCCACCTGGCGCAGCACCGCGTCGTGCTTGCCGCAGTCCGACGCGGCCCCGCAGTAGGGCGTGCCATCGGCGCAGCAGCCGCACTGGGCGCCCTGGTTCGTGGTCGAGCACGTCCCGAGACCGCAGTTGGCCGAGCAGCCCTTGCGGGCTGCGGCGAGGGCCGGCTGGGCAAAGGCGACGGTGGCGAGGGCGACGCTGACGATGAGGGTGCGGATCATGACGGGGTCCTTCTGTTGTCTCGGTGAGATTCCGTCGGCCGAATCGCCGACGCCGATCCAGAAGAGCACGCCCCGTGCCAACCCCCAACCCATTGAAATCATTAGAACTCGCGTTCGACAACCGCGGGGCCGCCCCCACACCGTCGTGGGGAATTGCCCACGGTTCGGGCGCTGTCAGTTCGCGAATCGGATGCCAAACAGCAGTCCGCCCGCGAGTTGCGCACCTTCAGAGAGAATGATCCTCTCCCCATCGTCCCGCGTCGTTGCGACCGTCGCGACAGGCGCATCGCCCCAGATCGCGAGCCCGAGTTGGAAGTGCGCGCCCGGCCCCTGCCCCAGCGTGAGACCGACGTCAGCAAACCAGGCCGGAGAGACATACCAGGAGTCGCCGGAGTTCTTCATCTCACGGGTCCGGACGGCGTACTCGAACTGCGCCCCCACGCGAAGCGAGGTCGTCAGGCGCACGAACCCTTCGCCGAGCGAGAGCCGGGGGCCGACCGTGAGAGCGGCCAACGATCGGAAGAACCGATAGGTGCCAGAGTTCGTCTTGCTGGCGGCGAGCGTGAGCCCTCCTTCCACGCCGAGGGGTCGAAAGTCGTATCCACCGGAGAAATCCAGTCCCGCCGAGACCGCCTCGGTGGCCCCGCAGTCCGAATTGCCGCCGCAAGCGAGGGTCGTACCGATCAGCGTCGCCACCCCCAGGGTGCCGCCCGGCTCGACGCCATCGCCTTCACGTCGTCTACCGGTCGCATCCGGTGCACTCCGCACGTCGGCGGTCGGAGGGGCGGGTTCCAGGACCAGAACCGTTTCCGAAGGTCGGCCGGGGACGACGAAGAGCGTTCGACGTGCGGTTAGGAAGCCTTCCAGGTCAGCGCTGACCACGTGTTCGCCGGCGCTGAGCGGTACTTTCGAGCGCCCGACGCCGCGAGACTTGCCGTCCACGCTGATCGCGGCGGTAGCCGGGGAGACGGTGACCTCGACGAGGGTCTCGCCAGGCGGAATTTCGACGCTGATGGCCACCGAACGGCGTGGCACGACATCCACTTCAAAGGGCCCGTGGAGCGCACCGTTCGCTCGGAGACTGACGGCGCGCTTGCCGGCGGAGACTCCGCCCCGCCAGGGCGCGGGTCCCTGCTCGACCCCATCGACGATGACGACCGCCTCCGAAGCGCCCGTGACCTCCACGGCCATCCCGGCGCTCGTCCCTTTGGTGCCGGTCGACGGGACCGGCGCGTCCTCGACGGAGGGCAAAGACGGCAGTGGCGGGGCGGCCGCCGCGTTCCTGCTTTCGGGTGTCGGGAACGCCGCGAGCGTTCTCTGCCCGCGCCTGATCCGGAGTCTGCTCTCGTGCGACCGGCCGTCCGGCGCGATGAGCCGCACGCGGTGCTCGCCGGGCAGGACCGGCAGTCCGTCGGGCTCGGGCAACGTAGCCACGTCGATGCCATCGACAGCAACAACGGTGCCATCTGGACCACTCGCCCCGACGAGGCCGCTTTGCTTCGCGAGCGCGTCCCGCTGCCTGCGGGCGCGATCACGTAGCCCTTGTGGAGCGTCGTCCAAGTCGGCCAGGAGCCGGTAGAGAATCGCGGCCGTCGTCGCCCGGCCCAAGTGTAGCGCGGTCACCGCCATCAACTCGAGGGCGTCGGGATCGCCGCCGCGCGTCCAACTCTCATACGCGGCGTCATGTGCCTCCACCTTCCGGCCGCCCTTGAAGGCCGCCACGGCACGCGAGAGCGCGGCGGCGCCGGCGGTGGTATCGGAGACCTCGGCGGTCGGACGAGGCGGGATGATGGGGGCACCACGGACGACGGGGCTGGCGATACCGAACGCCAGGAGCCCGACGCCCAACCGGCTCGCGAGTCGGGTCATCATTGCGCGGCTCCCGTGGCGGATGCGTATCGGCCCAACAGATCATTCGCGGCCATGGCGGCCTCGGCGTCACTTACGCCGACGCGGTGGCGCGCCAGAATCGCCAACGCCGCCAGCTCGAAACGCTCTCCAGCGCCGCCGGTGAGCGACTCGGGCGCTTCAGCGATCCGGCGCAGGTGGGCGTCGCGATACCGTTCGAATGCCTCCAGGACGATCCGAGCGGCCTTGCCCTCCGCGGCCTCCGCCTGTGCCGCCGCGGGCGGCAACTCGCGCGGATCGGCGGCCACACGAAGCTCGGGCACGGCAGTCGCCTCCAGATCCTCGATGGTTTCCTCGACACTCACCGGGAAAGCGTGGACGTGTGCGCCGGCCTCGGCCGTTCGAGCAACCGGCCCAAGGAGGCTCTGGAAGTCGATGCGATGAGACTGTCGCCACCGGACCACGTTGTAGCTCATCGGCTCCGACTCTTCCCGACGGACATGTGTGGGCATCGCCATGCAGTCGGCCAACTTCGTCTCGACCTCGATCCGACGACTCGGCTCCTGGGTCACCCCCGGTCCTGAAGTGGGTGTGTCCCGGAGCGCAGCGAGTTCCTTCCCCGCTTCGACCAGACAATCGAGGCGCCCGGCGTTGATCTCGAACCGGATGCGCGACGGAACACTCACCGCGCGGCTTTCCTCCGCCACCCTCGATGGCCCCTCTGCTCTGACCGCGACATCCGAGAGACGAACCCACACGTCCAACGGCGACCGGGGCCCGTTTCCCGTTTGCAGCGTCCCACCAGAGGCCAGGCGGCGAACCAGGGCATCGAGCGGACCGGGCTCGACCTCGAGCCAACCCCGAACGATCGCGCGCGCCGTAACGGCAGCAATGGGCGCCTGGTGTCGGGCGCCGAGCGCCTCGCGATCGCTCGCGGCGAGGCCAGCGTCGTACCGCAGCATCAGGGTGCCCAGGGCCGGGCGACCGCGGGCGAACAGCGCGTCGACCCTGGCCGACCGCGCAGCCGCGCCGTCGGCGTCCAGCTCGGCGATCAGACCGGTCAGCCGGGCATCCTCGGGCACCGCGCGGCCCATTTCCGCGAGAAGGCGCCTCGCCTCGGCAGTTCGGCCCGCTGCGCTCAGGCTGCGGGCCCGCGCCAGGCCCCAATCGGCAGCCAGCCATCGGAGCCGCATGCGCACGCGATCGGGCGCATCGACCGCGACGGCGGGCAATGCGACGACGGTCCGCCAGCCCACCTCGAGACCCGACGGTTCGGCCGCCCGGAGTGATTCCCGGAGTGCGTGGACATGGGCGGCCACAACCTGTTGCATCGGTCCACCGACGGTGGTGTCCATGGTCAGGACCGCCTCGAACGCGAGACCGACGGACACCGCGTCTGGTGCGGTGTCGATGTGATCCAGGTGTCGCTTGCGTGCCCGCGCAGCTTCGAGCGTCACGTCCCGGCGGTAGCGAGCGGTCGTCTCGGCCCCCGGCCGCACGCGCTCTGCACCGGCGAGCAACGCGACCGACTCGGCGAAGGCCCCCCGCTCCGCGTGCTCGATCGCGAGACGTCCGAGATCCGCGGCGACGAGGTCTCTCACGCGAGCCGCGACGACCTGGCCGCACTCGGACGGTCCCCGCTCCAGGTCGGATATCTCGGCAGGGATCTCCGACGCAGCGCGCGCGCGGGCGACCAACGATGAGAGGCGCTCGAGCTTTGGTTGCGACGCGAGTTCGCCCCGAAACCGCGCGTGGCGCGCGAGGCGCTCGGCCTCGGTCGCCAGGGCATCCCAGTCTCGGGCGTTTCGCGCGGCGTCGAGGCTCGCCCGGTATCCCATGCGCATGCGCTCGGCAAGGGCCGGAAACCACGTGAGCGCCACCGGGTGGGAACCGAGGAGCGGGAACCCGTCGAGCCGTTCGGGCGGCACGGCCTGGCCACTCGCGAGAAGGAAGGCGAGTTCGCGGCACTCCGAGCCCAACCGTGCCGCGTCCTGCGCCACCTCCAGGAATGGGCGCTCGCTCTCGAGGCCGGCTCGGACCTGGTACGCGTACCAGGTTTGTTGCGCCGCTTCGTACCGACCGTCTGCAAGGGCGCTCCTGAGCAGGCGAGCGGCGTCGATGCAGTCCGCGCCCGTCAACTCCGGCGGGACCTCGGAGGGCCGCAGACGGTTGGCGCTGGTGCAGTCGAGGCGACGAACCGCGGCTGTGAAGGTGTCCGCGGCCGGCCCGCGAGTCGGCACCGGCACATCTGCGTCTGGCACTGTCGCCCCGGTCGCCGGCGCGACCGTCCCGCCCGCTTTGGCCACTGACTCGCCGAGTGCGCCCACGTACGTCAGCCCCACGCCGAACGCCAGGATGTCCGACTGCGTGTTGAAGGACACACCGCCGACCCATGCGCCGAAGTCGAGTCCCGCAAGGGCGTTGAACTGAAGCGAGTCGCCCAACGCATCTCCTGCCGTCGGATCGAAAGTGATACCCGGCTGAATGGTGACCGGGATCGTGGTCCCGACGGTGACCGTCGTGCCATAGCGGGCGAGGAGCTGGACGGGGACCGCGACCCGTCCACCGGCCCAAGCTGCGTCGACGGCGGCCCCCGCGCCAAATTCGCGACCGCCTGTTCGCCACAAGAGGCCGGCCTGGCCCCCGAGGCCGGCCTGAAGGGCCAAAGCGGTGTCGACGGTCTGGCCGCCAGTCACCGTCACCCCGAGGGGTCCACCCGCGCCGTAGAAGGCTCGAACGCTCTCGTGGCCGCCCGTGGCGCGGGTATAGAGGGTTCGGGTGATGACCCCGAACTGGTTGATGTCGTTCCCCGTCGCCGTCATGATCGTGCCGCCGAGCTGCACGGCACCGCCCGGACCGAGCCCGTAGTGGGCCTGGAATGGCAGTGTCGCTCCGTAAGCATTGTCGAGGCCTTTGACCGTGACGACCTCGAGCGCTCCGCCAAGGCTCAGGTCCCCCAGCCCGCGTGTCCCCGCGGCGACGTGATCGAACGTCGCAAAAGCTTCCGCCACCGCGCGCGATTGCAGACCTGACAGGGCCGCAGACGGCAGAAGCGTGCCCGTCGCGTTCACGCAGTACAGCGCGAAGCCCGCCGAGAGAAGTCGGTCGAAGTCCTGCTCGTCGTCGAAGTTCGCCGAGAGGTCACCCCAGCGACATGTGACGGCGTCGCCCGACCAGTCACAGCTACCCGGCACCCCGCAGATGTCACAGTCGAACTCGCGCGGATCGTCGCCGAACTGCTCCGAGATGAACCGATCCGAACAGACCGAGTAGCCCTCCGCGAAACGCTCCCGCGGGCCCGCCGCCGCGATGCCGGGAACGATGCCCGCGATGAGTGCGGCGACGCGGCATCGAGCGACACGGCCGCGCGCGACCCGAAAGCCTTTCTGCGCGTCAGCCATTCGGTCCGTCTCCCCGTGTCATCGGGCGTTCGCTCGCCGACGTCTCCTTCGGAGGACGAGCAACGCCAATCCCCACGGCCATCCCGTGGGCGCAGACCCATCGGCGCGGCATGCGCACCCGACCCCCGTCGCGCTCGCCGTCCCGGGTTCCGCGGTGTCCGCCTCACCCTGGCCGCCGTCCGGCAAACGAAGGTCGGGCTCCGACGACGGACCGTCCAATCCGCTCTCCGCCTCCTCCGTCGCGTCGACGATGGCATCGCCCGCATCGAGTCCCCCGTCAGTCGTGCCGAGGTCGACACCTTCATCCGCCGCAGGACCAATGTCTGCAGCCCCCGCGTCCCCCGGCGCGTCGTCACAGACGTCGCCGACACCGTCGCCATCCGTGTCTCGCTGTTCGGCGTCGACGATGGTGCGGCACAGGTCCGTGCTGTCCGGCACCCCGTCGCCGTCGGCGTCGTCTTCAATCGCGTCCGGCTGTCCGTCACCGTCGGAGTCGAGCGGGGTCTCGCCCTCGCCGAACTCGTCGAAATCGGCCACACCGTCGCCATCGGAGTCGGCAGCATCCGGATTCAGGCCGAACGCCTCCTCGATGAGGTTGGAAAGGCCATCACCGTCGCGGTCCGGGTCACACGCGTCCGGGAGGCCGTCGTCGTCGAGATCCTGATCGCTGGCATTGGCGACGAGCGGACATCCATCCGCATCGTCGGGGACACCGTCGCCGTCGTCGTCGTCGTCCGCGTTGTCTCCGAGCCCGTCACCGTCCGTATCCATCTGCTCGGAGGGGTCATTGGGCGCGAAGTCGAGTTCATCCGGAACACCGTCTCCGTCGTCGTCGCCATCGCCATTGTCGCCCACGCCATCGCCGTCGTTGTCCCTGGCTTCGGCCGGATCGTTCGGGAATGCGTCGCCTTCGTCCGGCACGCCGTCGCAGTCCGCGTCGTCGCTCCTCGCGGATGCACCAGGGTCGAGGTCGTCGCAGTCGTCACCGTCTGCGCAGATCTCGGTCGGTTCGCTCAGGCCGTCGTCGTCCCTGTCTCGGCACAGCGGGTTCGAGCCGCTGAGGAACTCCGCAAGGTCCGAACTCCCGTCCTCGTCCCGATCAGTGGTGCCATCGGCGGTGACGAGGTCGCCGAAATAGGCAAGCTCCCAGTCATCGGGCAGGCCGTCGCCATCCGAGTCGTCGCCGCCGAGGGGGGCCGGCCGGACGCCTCGATGACGCACAAACCAGTACCCGGCACCGCCGAGCGAGCGGAAGACGACGTAACCGTCCACGACGGGCGGCAAGCCGACCTCGGCGAGCAGTTCCTGCCACTCGGGGACATCGACCATCGTCGCTTCAGAGTCATTCACGCTCACTTCGACCGTGACACCGGGCGCCCGGAAGATACCAAAGTCGGCAAGGCGTGGCCCAGGTTGACCCGGGAAGACAAAGGCCACTCGCTCGTCGAGCGGGTCCGGGCTGGCCTCGGTGTCCGTGCCGAGCGGCGCAGAGAACTCACGGAGCGCCCGCACGGCGACACCCCACTGGTCGTCGCCTCCGCTTCGGACGAAACGAACCACGGGTGCGCCGGCGGCTCCGTCCCCCCCTTCGAGCGGGGGCAGCGGCACCTCGGTAACGGGGCTCCAGGCGGCCTGTTCACCGGGCAGGTCGATGGAACGTCCCGCGAGGCCCTCGAGGGTCACCGCGCCCTGAACCTCGGCGTCGTAGACCTCGACCTCGAGCAGTCCCTCGCCCGTGTCACGGGGCAACCAGAGGTCGAATGCACCGGACTGCTCCGTGTCGCGTTCGAACAGGTCGGGCATCGACCCGAAAGCGGTACCGAGGCTGTAG
This sequence comes from Myxococcota bacterium, assembly GCA_023150895.1. GTDB lineage: Bacteria > Myxococcota_A > Bradymonadia > UBA7976 > UBA1532 > CAINDO01. The sequence goes on from JAKLJY010000027.1 coordinate 36,586, forward strand.
GCGCCCATTGCACGGGCGCCCCATTGAGGTCCGTCGTCCAGAGGTTCGACGACGAGCCGATTCTCACCCTGGCGGAGTTCGCCTGCACGGAGCCAAAGAACTGCGCCCGGCGACGCCATCGGAATCACCCCTCGGTCCTCTCCGTTGAGCGTCATCCGCAGGCCGCCGGCCGCTGCGACCCCCGCGGGTTGAATTCGCAGCAGACGGTCGCGGCCATCCCCATCGAACGCCAGGACGAGTCGGTGGGGATGCTGCCCGCTGCCGATGCCGTGACCGTACTCTCCACCGAGGGTGCGGTCGAGGCGCAGGACAAGGACGGGCCCGGCGTCCGTCGCGTCGTCCGGGCTGACGTCCTCGCCGTCAATGACGCCGTCGTTGTCCGAGTCGGGATCCAGGGGGTCGAGGCCGGCATCGACCTCGACGCCGTCGGAGAGTCCATCGGCGTCGGTGTCGGTCACGGTGGGCAGGGTCCCGGATGCGTATTCCTGACCGTTGTCGAGGCCATCCCCGTCGGCGTCGCCGTTCTCGTCCCAAACGATTCCCCCGAGATTGGCCCACTCCCACCAATCCGGAAGGGCATCACCGTCCTCGTCGTCCGTGCGGTCGTCTCGGCCGTCCATGACGAAGGTGAACGCTTCGACCGCGTTTCCGAGGTTCTTCACCTCGAGGTACATGCGGTGGCCCGGCTGCCAGGGGTAGCGGCCGAGCGGACCGCCCACCCGCAGGTACTGGCTCAGGTGGCTGTCAGCCACGCCGTTCGACGCCCAATGGGGCCACTCGTCGGTCGGTGGGGCATCCTGATAGAGGGTCATCCTGACGTTGCCGGAGTGGGTCGCCGTGTGTCGCCAACGAACGGCGTCGGCGGGAACGTCCACCCGATAGAGGCGCGATGCCGCGGGCGCGAGTTGCCCGTCGACTCGGTCACCGTAGAACGCCACGAGACCATCCAGGCGCAGCCTTTGCGCACCAACGGTCGAATCGAGGTCGTAGACCGCGTCCGTTGCGGCGAGTACGCCGACGTACCAGTTCTTGCCAGGCTCGATCGGCGGCACATGGACGGTCCAGTCACCGGGCCCATCGAACGACGTGCGTTCGGGGTGATATGTGTCGTCGGCGGACCAGTCCTCGATGCACAGGTGGTCTCTGCATGCGCCCACCTCGGATTGGGCGGGCGGTACGTCCGCGCGCAGAAACAGTCGAACGTCGCCACTCTGCTGCGTGAGTCGGAACATCCACTCGGTCGGCGTACTCACTGCGAGGTTCGTCGAAGACTCGGGGACACTCACTCGATAGAATCGCATGTTGCCGGCGCTCAGTGCGTGCCCACGGATCTGCCCCCCCGCCTGAGCGAGCGGCGTAATGTCGCCTGTCGAGAGGCGCAAGCGGTACCGGGCATTAGACTCGGGCGCATACACGGCCAGCCACCAGCGACCCGGACGCAAGCGGGCCCCGTTCGCGGCGTCGCTGACCCCCCAGTCGGCATAGAGTGTGTTCCGGCCGGTCAAGACACGCTCATAGGCTGGATACCAGGCCGGATCGGCGCGATTGTGATTCGAAGTCGGTGCGGAGTCGGCGCGGGCATAGAGATACGTCTGTCCCGAGATGGCCTCGAGCTGGACGTGAAGCAGACCGTCATTGGCCTCCGGAACGTCGAGGGCGTAGAAGTGCAGGCTCCGCTCCGCCAGGTCGCGCCCCTGATCCTGAGTCTCCGGGTTGATGATGGCCCGACCGTTCGCGTCGACCCCCGTGTCTGCGAACCAGGGGGCCGCGAGTCCGGGCGCGTTGGCGACCTGCCCGGCTCGGGGCAACACCCAGACGCGGTCCGCCCTGACGGGTCGACTTGTGAGCCGATACTGCGTCAGGCCTTGTGAAACGACCTCCACGAACCACTCCCCAGCGGCGAGGACCGGGTCGGAGACGACGAGCTCGGCGTCGCTGCTCGCCGCCTGCTCGCCGTACTCGAGGGGCAAGCCGGCGCGACGAACCCGCACCCGGATATGGCCGCTCTCGGTCGAGGGCATCAGTCGCCATCCCGCGACCGGCGCGCCGTCGATGGACTCGGGCACGACCACGCGGTACAGGTCGACTTGCTGATCGACGGCGCTCTTCGTCACGCTGCCACCGTCGAAATCGAGGTCCTCCGGCGCGAGCGCCTCGACCGACAGGTCGAAGAGCCCGTCTTGAGCACCGCGGTCGCTTGCCCCCATCGCGACGACGATCGTGTAGTCACCATCACCGGGAGCGAGCGTGGTCAGGTCGGGGCCAGCGGCAACCCAGCCGAGCCCGTTCTCCGTCGGCCCGTAGCAACGGTTGCCGGACCGGTCGCAGGGCGAAAACGCGCTCGGCAGGGCCTCCCGGTCGAACGGCGTCCGAAGCACGAACATCCACGGGTTTCCGACGGAATTCTCGAGTCTGGCGCGGACCGCCGGCGTATCCGATGGCACCCGGACCCGGTAGACGGCTTGCTCCCCGTAGAGGAGCCTTTGCCCCGCCCAGTGCCGTGCGCCGCCCGCGGGACGGAGCGGGGTGTCACGCACGTCGCTGATCTGAATCGCACCCGTCGTAACCTGGAACGCCACGGGCCCGTCCCCTATCTCGGACGCACCGCGTTGGCCTTCGCTCGCGACGACAAAGTAGTAGTCTCCCGGCATGACGGTGGCGGGTCCGCGCGGGTTGACCGCTCGGGGGTGAAGATAGACGTACTCGGCGCCGTCCTTCTGGCGCCGTAGACCGGCGCTGTTCTCGGCGTCGACGGCGTCTCGACCCGCGTTCACGTTCGGCACGACCTCGTAACCACCTCCGACGACCACATCTCCGAGGCTCGGTTCGACCCGCATCGACCAGCCCTCGAGGCCGACCGGCACTTCGGTGTGGTACACGGCGATTCCGCGGGGGTGCTCGATCGCGCCGGCGACCTGACCCGACGCCGGGAGTTCGACGATGGGAATCGTCCACGCTTCGCCCCGTGCGTCAGCCCCCCGCCCGATGCCGTCGCTCCGCAGGCGATAGGTCATCGGCGGCTCGAACTCGGGCTCGGCGGCCCAGGAGTGCAGATTAGACACGCCGATCACATACCGGCCGGGGGTCAAGGGGCGGTTCATACCGAGCGTCAGCCCGGTCTCCATCTGATAGGAGCCATCCGGCCGATAGCCATATCGGGCCGTCCAATCGGACGCGACCCCACGCCGCGCACCGACCCAGCAGTCGTCCGGCAGACTCGAGGCAGCCAGCGGGTCGGTCCGGTGGATGTCGGCACATGCCCCCACCTCGCTCGGCTTGTCATCGCGCCGGATGAACACCGTCGGGTTGCCCGACTCGACCTGGTCGAGCGTGACGTGCCAACCGAGCGCCTCGGGGGGCACGTCGACCGTGAAGAATCGCCAGGTCGCCGGCGGCTGAGCCTGCACCCGAGTCTCGCCCCCGTTGAACGTGAGCGTGTCTTCTCCAGCAGCCTCGATCACGAGGTCGTAGGTCGCCGGCGCCTGGGGCATGGCGCTCGCCGCCACCACCACAGTGAAGCGACCGTTCGGTTCCGTCCAGCTGCGCAAGACGGACGCGCGCTCGCGGCCCACGCCGCCCTCGCTGCGAACGTTCCCACCGGAACAGCACGGCGAGTAGTCGCCAAGCCAGGGGCGTCGCTCCTCGTTGCCGTGGTTCGTGATCGCGAAGTGGGGGTCGCCGGTCGGGTTGCGCAGTTGGACGTTCATCTGCGCGAGTCCCGGCGCCACGTCGAATCTGTAAGTCCGCTGTTCGCCTGGGCGAAGCGTCTCGCCGCGCCACGCGACGGGCGCACCGGCAGCGAGCGGCGCGGGCGCGGAGCGAACGGGCTCCGGCGAGGTCAGGGTCAGCTCGAAGCTCGATGGGCCCTCTCCAAAGGACGCCCCACTGGCCGGATCGCGCCCCTCGGCCGTGACCACGACGTAGGAGCGCCCCGCGGGCACGAACTCGGGAGGGGTGCCGTCCGCCTCGTGTGCGTTCGGGTACCGATAGAAGAACTCGCCGCCGGGCTGCCTCAGGGACAAGCCCTGGACCTGCTCAGTACCAACGCCAACGGCTCCGAAGACCGAGGGCACGCGCCCCCGCGCAACGGTGAACATCGACTCGCCGGCGAGGGTCTCCAGACCGAGTCCCCAGGCCGGGACGCCGGGCGGGACGTCCACACTGTAAACGGCGATCTCACTCGGTGGGAGCACGCCGCGCGCCGGCCGACCCGGCACGAGCGCGGTCACGGGCAGGTGCCAGGGACGCCCGAGCGCATCGCGGCCCTCACCGATCCCCCGCGCCAGCAATCGGTAGTCCATCGGCGCCGCACCGAGCGTCCCGACGACGCCGATCCAGTACGTGCCCGGGGTGAGATCGGTCGGTCCCACGGCGGCCGTGAACCGGCGCCCGAACTCACTCTCGCTCCCCGCCATCCTGGAACGACCGCTGAATGACGCCGCCCAGGTTGGGCTCTGCCAGTCGTCTTCCCACGGAGCCGTGCCGAAGAAGCCGAAGTTCCACCAGGGCGCATTGGCGTCCACGGGCTTCGTCGCCCGTCGGATCACCATCTGCGGAATCCCGCCACCTTCGTGGAGCAGTTGCAGGTCCCAGCCAATCGCATCGGGCGGCACCTCGACCTGGAAGTAGCGCCAGGCGTCGCTGCTTTGGCCCCGAACCGTTCGATCGCCACCGTTGAAGTCGAGACGCTCCTCTTCGAACAGCGTGCCGCGCGCCTCGACCGCGTACTCGACGATCCCACGTCCATCACCGCCATCGCTCACCGCACCCACCGTCAGCGTATACTCGCCGCTCGGAAGCTCGACGCGATGGACGCCGTCCGGCCCCTGTGGCAACGTGCAACAGCCGCCGAGGCCCGGGCCGCCCCAACGGGCATACGGGAACACGCGTCCGTCTCCGTGACCCAAGGCAGGCACGACATCGCCCGAGACCCCCGTCAACTCGACCTCGAGCCGGCCGAGACCGTCGGCCACCCGGAACCGGAAAGTTCGTTCACTCCCGACCGGCTGGTCAGCTACAGGGAAGCGGACCGGTGCCTGGGGGGTGACCGGCGTGTCGCTGCGATCCGTGACCACGATCCGGGCCTGGCTCGTCAGCGTGAACTCGCTCGGTCCTCCGCCGATCCGGGCGCCACCGCCGCCCGCGCCCTGACCGACCACGGCTACGACGTAGCGACCCGCGTCGAGCGCGTCCGTTCGCGCTCCGCCCGGATACAGGTAGAAGAAGTCGTCGCCCTGCTGAGCGCGGCCCCACGGTAGATCGGAGGTGAACTGGCCGGGCACCGCGACGGGCGAGACCCAGAGCCTGGACTCCCCGGTCGACGCGCCGAGGGTCAGCGTCCAGCCGGGGGCGCCGTCTGGAACATCGACGCGATAGAAGACCTGGTCGCGGGGGTCGAGCGTCGCCGAGGCCACACCATCGACGGGGAGCGGTCGAATCGGGTACCACCAGTCCGTGCCATCCGGCGCGCGGCCCTCGCCGATCCCGCGACTGGTCATCGTGTATCCCGTCGCCTCCGTCGCGTGGACCCCGACGTAGTAGGTCCCGGCCTCGAGGGGACGATTCATCGGAATGGTCGCAAATCGCCCTGCCTCCAAACCATCCGCCTCGGCCGATGCCTCGCTCAGGTCGGCGCCGATGGCGGTCAGCGCGCAGCCGCTCGGCCAACTGTGGTACCAATGGGGGAAATTCGAACAGTTGGCCCCCACGTACTCGGGCAGCTCGTCCCGACGCACGACGACCTCAGGCGAGCGGCCGGTCAGGTCCGTCAAACGCAGGTCCCAGCCCGCAGCCGTCTGGGGTACCATCACCTTGAAGAAGCGCCAGGATTGCTGCCGATGCGTCACGCCGGGGACCACGACCACGCCGTCGTTGAACGCCACATCCGTCGACGAAATGGTCCGACTCTCCAACGTGAACGCACCGAGCGCCTGATCGGGCGTGTAGATGCCGACGTACCAGATATCGGCCGGGTGACCGGGCTGCTGCAAGAGCCCCAGCGTCGTGGAGAGGTCCATCGCGCTGACACCGACCGCTGGCACGTTGTTGGTGCGGTAGTTCCAGCGCGAGGGCACGCCATTTCGCCGAATCGCCAGTTCGCTCCCAGGGACCGCGTTGAGAAGTTCGAGCTCCCAGCCCAGGAAGCCGACCTGGGACTCGATGTCGTTGACGACATAGTATCGCCAGCCGCTCCGCGCTCGATTCGGAGCGTCGTTGAGGGTCGACGACCGATATCCGATTGGCGTCACCACCGGATTCCCGCTCGTCAGTCGATACCGGAGCGCGCCCCGCCCGCGGACCGTGACATACCAGACTCCATTGGTGAGCGTCGGCGGTACCAGCGTCACGGACTCGCCGATGAGATTCGGGGCCTCCGAGTAGGCATCATTGTCCGCCTCGTTCGGCACCGCTCCCTGGCGGACGTACAAGTCGGTATTGCCCTGCAGCGCCGCCAGCCGGGACTCCCAAGCGATCTGGTCGACCGGCACGTCGATCCGGTAGGTCACGTAGCCGAAGCCGGCATCGTCGGTTCCTTCGAACGAGAATCGGAAAGGGTCGCCCCCAGGCGGGCGGCGAATCGTCTGCTGTCGGGATTCCAACCGGGTGACTCCGCCGCGGGGCCCGTAGACCGCCACGAGATACTGCGCCGCTTCGAGGTAGGGTGGCACGAGGAGCATCTGCCCGTCGCCGGAGTAGCGCTCACGCTCCCACTCGTTGAACAGTGGCACCTGCGCGCGATGCACACCCATCGGGCGGTCGCCCGTCGACCGCAGACGCCAGGCCAGCGTGCCGTCCGGCACGCTCGTGCGGAAGAACGCTACGCCCTCCGGTCCGATCGTCACGTCTTCGCTGCTGCCGGTGTCGTCGGGCGCAACCGGGGCCAGCTCTCGAACATACACATCACCGCTCACCAGCCGAAACCGACTGCCGGGCGTCGCAACGACGCGCAGGTACCACGCCTGGTTGGCGCTGAACGCGTGGGTGGCGAGCAGAACCGCGTCCGGCCCGACCTGCCCGGAACGGTAGTGGCCGAGGCCCCCGAAGTCCGGCGAGTTGTTCGTCATGAAGAGGTCCGCCTCACCGGCTGCGACACCGAGCACGGTTCGCCACGCGCCGTAGCGGCTCTCCCGCGTCGAGACGCGGTACAGGTACGTGCCGCCAACCTCGTCGGGTTGGTCGACTGCCGCCGTCCCGGCATCAGTGACGCCCTCATCCCAGGTGAGCTCGCGGGCGTACTTGTTCTCAACGAGGAACCGATAGTTGAGTGCGCTCACACCATCGGCCGCCGATATGTGGACGTAGACGTATTTCCCGTCCTGCAGCGTCTCGGGGTCGATGAAACCCGTCGTGACGTTGCCGGTCCCGGTCGCCTGACCGACCGGGGGGCCTTGGGTCGGGTGGTCGTAGGTCATCATCAGGCGGGCGGGTCGATCGCCGGCGACGACGACTCGCAGCCCGTCGGCGCCATCCGGCACGGTCAGGCGCACGACACGCTCCTGTCCGGGGAGCACCGACCCGATCGTATCGACCGGGGAGTTGCGACTCTCTGGCCGTGTCCCGCGATCGACGTACAAGACGAATACGTGGTCGAGACCGACGTCGGGCGTGCGGACTCGCACGTACCATCTCCCGGCTTGCAACGTCGGACGGTCGAGATCGAGAACCGTGTCGCCGTATGCATTGTCCGTGACGATCTGCGCGTCCGCATCCTGAACGATCTGCGCACCTCGACGAACGAGCAGCCGAGAGGCGAACCGCTCGTCGCCCGGCACGGTGAGCCGGACCTGCGTCGTTTCCACATCGACGTCGAAGCTGAAGTCCGTGAATCCGCCGGGCGCGTTGGTCCCGTAGAAGGTCTCCGCGCTCGCCGTGCCGGAGAGGAGAAGGAGAACGAGCAGCCAAGCGCAGCGAAGAGCCTGCCCCGACCGCCGGCGCGTCGGGCTCCGTGTCAAAGTCATCGGTGCATACCTCCTCTGGAATTCGGTCTCGCCGGGCCCATCTCTCACAAACACGCGATCGCCCGGACGACTCGGCTCTCATCGGCTGTATCTGGCTTCGAACTACCTGTGTGACGGGCGCTCAGGGCGTCACGAGCACGTTGCCCCACCCCACGATCGCGAGCCCGCCGCGGCCGTTGTCGACCAGGCGCAGGCCGGTCGGGAACGTAGTGAGGCCAAATGTCACGCCATCGCTCTCCACCGTCGCCAACCCGGGCGGGGGGGGCATGACCGCGAAGCGGCCGTCGCCGTTCCCGTCGAGCCAGAGGCGGTCGTCTCCGTCCACGGCGAGGTCACCCGCTTCGAAGGGTGGCACGGCCTCGACGCTCAGACCCCCGGCACCGAGCACCCGGATGGGGGTCCTCTCGGCGGCCCAGTCGTGGACCAGGCCGTAGACGCGACTGAGGTCGCTCGTCGCCGCCCACGCCTGGGGCCAACCGAGGCCTTCCCCGCCGGCCACGGGCGTCACACCGGCGCCCTCCAGCCAGTGGCACACCCCTTGACCGTTGGCACAGGCCCCGATGAGACCACCGTCGGACGTCACCTGAATCGGCCCCTGGAGCTCGTCGGTGACGAGCTGCCACCCGAACGCCGTGTAGCGACTCAAAGTGCCATTGGCCGAGCAGAAGGCGTCGCCCTCCGCGGTCGAGGCGAGGTGGCCGTCTGCACAATGCATCGCCGAATCGACCCGTTCACCGACGAACGAGAAGCCCTCGCACACGAAGTCGCGGTCGTTGAGGTACGCGAACGAGTAGGGATCGCTGGTCCACCCCCCCTGACCCCGATAGACGAAGCCGTCCACGTCCGCGCGGAACAGGAGGCCGCCCTGCGCGATGTCGAACGCTCCCCCGGGCGACCGACCGACGACCACGTGTTCCGGCCAGCGAGCCGGTGACACCACCGGGCGCATCTCGTCCCCGTCGAGTTCCAGAATCGCGGCGCCCGAAAGGTGGGCGTACACATGCCCGGGGGTCGCCTGGAGGAACGGCTCCGCCCCGACCTCGATCCGAGCGACTGATCCATCCGCCTCGACACGCAAGAGGGTCGAGTTCCGCATGAGCGAAAGGTAGGCCGTGCCGTCCGGCGTGCAGCGCACGGCGGTCGCGAGCACCCCGGGAACCTCCGCGACGGACCGCCACTCGTTGCTGCCTCCGGCGGCCCGGAGCACGTGAAGCGTGAAGCCGTTGCCACCCACCTCGTTCGTGACGGCGACGAAGCCGGGACCGCAGGCGCTCAGCGCATCGAAGGCTCGTCGGCCGCCCTCCGCCCCGGCGAGGCGCTCCGTGATGAAAGCCGGCAGGACGGGTGACTGGACGGTGTCACCGGCGACGTGGAGGAGGTAGGCGGTCTCCCAAGCGCCCGCGTCCATGTCCACGACCCATCGCTCCCGCTCGTCGGTCGATGCCACGACGAGAGGTGCGTCGACCGTCTGCCAGACGGTACCGTCGAAGCGACTCGACCCGCCCACCCAGAGGCCGCCGTCGGTGAAAACGTGGGAGAACGAGCCGCCCGGCGGAGCGGAGTCCGAGACCACCCGCCAGCCGCCACCGTCGTGCGCGATCAATCGACCGCCGTTCAGGGCCACGAGACGGTCTCGACCGTCCAGGGCCACGGGTCCGAGGTTCTCCGGGCGCGGATACAACGTCGTGCGGCCATTGACCAACCGGCGAAGCGCCACGGCGTCCGTCAGCGGCCCGGACCGGTCGCTCCCCATCGGGACATCGGTGTTGGACACCTTGAATTCGAGGTTGGTGACCCACCGCCCGCCGACGTAACGCGCGAAGACCCCCGCACGCCCCACCGCCCAGACCTCGGCCCCCTGTCCCGCCGCGGGGACGACGGCGAGTCGGGTGAACTGCGCCTCGAGCCGCCCGACGTGCAGCCACTCCCGATCGAACGGGTTTTCGGCGAGCCGCAGCCAGAGGTTGTTCCACGACGCGACGACGTCCTGTCCTGCGAGGTCGACGACCCCGAGGTAGGGGCCGTTCCGGCCGTCGAAAACGGGGTTCAGCTGCCGTCCATCCCAGCGCTGAATGGTCGCCCCCGCGAGCGTCACGCCCTGCGCGGTCACATGGACCCCGAGGAAGTCCTGTCCGTCGGCCCCGACGTTCACCGGCGCCCACGCGCCGTCGTAGTGTGCGACCCGACCGGCCGCGCCGACGGCCCAGACGTCCGTCGCGTTGCGCCCGTGGATGTCGGCGAAGTCGAAGCCGGGCAGCGCGGTGGTCCACGCTCGCCCGTCGTAGTGGAAAATGCCGCCGGCCCCGACCGCCCAGACGTCGTTCGCGGCGGATCCCCAGACACTCTTCAGGTCGAGCGCCGTCGGCGAGTCCATCGCCTGCCACGCCCCGCCGCTCCAACGGTAGATGACGCCCGTCGCGCCGACGGCAATGGCCGTTCCGTCCGGGGCGGACCAGACACCGATGAGCGCAGGGTGCGCGGGCAGTCCGTCGGCCCCCCGGGCCGCGGGCGCGCGGTGGAGCGTCCAGCTATCGCCGTCCCAGTGTTGTGTGTGGAGATTGTCCCCGACGGCCCAGACATCCGACGCGGAGGTGCCGGAGACGCCGTAGAGGTCCTCCCCGGCGGGCAGCGGGTTCACGTAGCACCACCCGTCGATGCAGGGCCGCACGCCGCATGCGTTCGGGAGTCCGCCACCGCCGCACGTCTCGGGCGCCCGGCAGGCCCCGCAGTTCAGCGTGCCACCACACCCGTCGTCGATCTCGCCGCACGTCGCGAAGAGGTCGGCGCACGTCAGGGGCGTGCAGCCGCAGCCGTGCGGATCGGCGCCGCCGCCGCAGGTCTCGCCGTCCGGGCAGGTGCCACAGTCGACGACTCCCCCGCAGCGATCGTTGATGAGCCCGCAGCTCGCGCCGCGTGCGTCACAGGTATCCGGTACACAACAAACCGGGTCCTCCGCGCAGACCGGATCGGCGCAGTCGGCGAGCCCGTTGCGGTCCTCGTCGCCGATCACGCCGCAGCGCTCGGGAACGGGGCCCTCATCGACGCAGGACCCGCCCATGCAGGTCTCGCTCTCGGTCTCTTCGTCACCGTCATCACACACGGCCCCTTCGTTTCGGGGCAACGCCCCGTCACAGCACAGGTTGACCCCGACGCAGATCCGGGCTGCGACGGGAACGCACTCGGTCGTCGCGTCGTCGTTCTCCCGACAAATCGTGTCGGGTGCGCAGGCGACATGGTCGTAGTCGCCGTCGCCGCCACAGACGTCGCGGTCGGTCCCGTTGCACCGCTCTTCGCCCGCGACGCACCCGCCGCAATCGAAGGGGCACGTCACCGGGCTCTCGCCGCCCTCGCACCGTCGGTCGCCGCAGGCGGCCGCGCAGTCCCGGGCGCACGTCTCGGCGTTCTCACCGCGGCCGCACAGTCCATCCCCGCAGGCCGGCGTACAGTCGGCCGGACAGTTCGCGGGGCTCTCCCCGGGCAGGCAACGACCATTGCCGCAGGCGTCGAGGCAGTCTCGGGGACACTGCTCCACAGACTCGCCGGGTTCGCAGTCACCGTTCCCGCAGGTCGCACCACAGTCTCTCGGGCACTGTTCCGCGGACTCGCCCGGCTCGCACTCCCCATTGCCGCACGTCGCACCGCAGTCCCGGTCGCAGGTCTCGGCCGACTCGGCGCCCTCGCAGACGCCGTCGCCGCAGGTCTCCGAGCAATCGCGCGGACACTGGTCGACGTTCTCGCCCGGCTCGCATTCCCCGTTCCCGCACGTCGGACCACAGTCTCGTGGGCACTGCTCCACATCCTCGCCAGGCTCGCACTCCCCATTCCCGCACGTCGGACCGCAGTCTCGGGGGCAGGTCTCGGGCCGCTCGGCACCCTCGCAGACGCCGTCGCCGCACGTCTCGGAGCAGTCGCTCGGGCAGTCTTCGGGCGTCTCGGTCCCCTCGCAGAGACCATCGCCGCAGGTCGAGCCGCAGTCGGACTCGCACGTATCCACGGACTCGCCCGGCTCGCAGGTCCCGTTGCCGCACGTGGCGCCGCAGTCCCGCGGACACGAGGTCGCGTCTTCCGGCGGCCGGCACTCGCCGTCACCGCACGCGGTCGCGGCGCAGTCCCCGGGGCAGGACTCGGGCGACTCGGCGCCTTCACAGCGCCCGTCTCCGCACGTATCACCGCAATCCTCGGGGCACGTCGCCGCCGACTCCCCGCCGTCACAGGCCCCGTCGCCGCAGGTCACGGCGCAGTCCGCGGCGCAGGTCTCCGGGGTCTCGCCGTCCGAGCAGTTCCCGTCGCCACACCCACCGCAGTCGGCCCGACACACCACGTCGTCGCGGGAGATCCGCTCGACGCCGCAGGCGCACGCGACCTCGAAACGGCAGATGAAGCGGCAGGCCCCATGCGACGTGCAGGCGCCGGACACCGCGCCCGAGGCGTTGCCCTCGAGCGGGTCATAGCCACCCGAGGCGCTGTTTCGGCAAGCCGCCTCAGCCTCCGCGCTCAGCTCCGGGTAGCTGCCCACCGGGCAGAAAGGGCCGAGCGCCGCTTCGCTGCACTCGTCGGCGGCCTCGGTGCCTTCCGTGCCCGAGCCGCAGCCGGCGAGGGCCACGCCCGCAAGCAGGAGGACCAGCAGTCCGCGCCGCGGTAGGCACTCCGGCCGGGGTCTCCGTACGCGCACACTCGTCCATTCCATGTTCTGCTTCTCCTTCAGGTTCGACCAGTGTCATTCGCAGGGCCACTCCGGTCCCCGCCCCCGCCACCGGGCCACGCGAAACGCCCGGGATGTCGGACGCCTGTCACGCATTTCTCGACTTCTCGACGTCACCGTCATCGTCTCCAGGCGTGGGCCGGCGAGGCCCGCGGTCTTCGGTCCAGTGGGGTAACGGCACCGCGCCGACCGTAGCCAGCCAAAACCCTCACCGAAACACGGGTTTCCCTGTACGGCGGCATGCGGACCGGCTGGGAAGGTCAACCGGGGCGCTTCCGAACGCCCGCCGAGTTGATCCATGTCAAGCTGCGCAATGGCTGCGGTCGGATAGACTGTGGGCGCCATCGCCCGGTGGCGGAGGCAGAGAAGCGAATCGATGGCCCGGCCGAGCAAGCGAGAACTCACTTTTGTGGAATCCGCCCGGGCCGAGCTTTCCATTCTTCGGCTCGACGCTCCCAACGATTGGTGCGAATGGCTGGAGGGGCTCCGTGCGCACAGCGGGGCACACCTGACATCTGTGCATCGGGTCGGCGTGCACGGTGATCGCCTGGGCGTGGACTTCGAGATCTCGGCCGACCAGGGCCGGGGCTTCGGCGCAGGTCTCCGCCGGACGCTGGGGGCGACCGCGCCAGCGTCCGGGATACTCTATGATCCGACGAGGCCGGACCGCGATCAGCGCAACGTGGTGCTGACCCCATTTCGCGACGTCCTCCGGGGCGAAGCCGCGGTGCAGCCAGCCATGATCGACCTCGCGACTGCGTGTCGTTTCGAGATCGCCGGGCAGGTGCGGGCGCTGGTCTGCGACGGCCCGCTCCTCCTGGCCTGGGTCGGCGGCGCGTGGCCCGTCGAGGCCACCGCGCGGGCGACTTTCCTGCTGCGGTCCCTGCTGCCCGCCATCCGGCAGCGCCTTCTCGTCGACCGGGCGTTCGGACACGCGCCGCTACTGGCGGCGGCGCTGCAAGCGAGCCTCGATGCGCTCGGCGTACCGGCCTTTCTGCTCATCCATCGTCATGGCCGCGACACCGTCGAAATGACCAACCCGGCAGGGATGCAGGCCATGGAGCGGGACCCGACCGGGACTCGGGCGCAACTGGCGGCGAGCCGGGCGGCTTTGCACGATGGTATGGGGGCATTCAGGATGATCCCGGTCGAAGCGACCGGCTGCCCCCGTGCGATGCTGGCCATCGCCCGCACACCTGTGGATCTCGCGCTGCGGGTGGGCGCCGCGGCGACCCGCTTCAAGCTTACGCTCCGTCAGCGCGAGGTGCTCGGCCTCCTTCTCCTCGGGCATACGAACCGCACCATCGGCGAGTGCCTCGCATGCACGGAGGCCACGGTCGAGCAGCACGTCACGGCCCTGCTCAACAAGACCGGGGCAGATACGCGCTCGCAACTCGTGGCGCGCGTCTGGAACGATCACGCGCCGTGACGACCGCGTCAGTCGCCGTAGACGTCGCGCAAGAACGCGTCGAGCAGCATCCCGTAGTCGTCGGGCCGTTCCCACTGCGGGAAGTGCCCGCAGCGCTCGATGACCTGAACCGAGCCTCTCCACAGGGTCGGTGCCCGCAGGCCGGCCAGGTAGGCGACGTTGATGAACGGGTCATCCGCACCGTTGAAGATCGCGATCGGGGCACTCAGCGCGGACACGACCGCGCGCTCGTCAGCGATTCGACCGGCGCCGAGATCGGTGGCGATGGCAGGCCGCAAGTCGGCCTGAGTTCGCGAGAAGTCCGTGCGGGCCTCGGGCGGCGCGGCGCAATGTGGCCCGTACCACGCGTCGAGGAGCGCGTCGAGCCGTGAGGTCTCGGGGTTTGCCTCGAAGACCGTCGCCATCTCCGCACTCGGCCGGAATGCGCTCCCGAAGTCCTCGGGACCACCGAGCGGCGGCGCACCGTGGATGCCCAGGCCCCTCAGGTCGAGGAGGCAGCCTGCCGCGCGGGCTTCCAGAAGCAGATGCCCTCCGAGGCTGTGGCCAATCCCGACCGCCTCCCCGAGGCCCAACGACGCGGCCGCTTCTCCCACGGCCGCAGCGAGACTCGCGAGCACCCCCTCCCCGATGGCGACACCCGTCGAGTCGCCATGGCCGGGCAGGTCGAGCGCCACGAGACGCCTGCGCCGCCCCAACGTTCCGCCGAGCACTGCGTCCCAGACATGCCGGGACCCGGAGTTGCCATGCACGAGGAAAGCGCCGGGAGCTCGCCCCTGGCTCTCGCTGTACGAGAGACGTCCAATGGTGGTCGTTACGAATGCGGTCTTCACAAAGACACCTCAGGGGCACGGACCACGGATGATAAGACCCCGCCACCGTGGTGCCAACTCCTCACCCTATTCGATCACCAGCGCGTCCTCGCTCATGGCCTCGACCGGGCCGACCGGGCGGGTGTCCGGGCGAGCGTCGACCTGTGGGGCCTGACCGCGCAGCACGCTGTTGCCTTCGAAGAGCTCGCGCTGGTCGATCGTCGCGGGGGCCAGCCAGTCGGACTCGTTGAACTGTCCGCTCTGCCCGTAGGCGGCCAGGGCGTTGGCGTAACAGACCTTCTGGACGGCCTCGGGGCTGATGCCGCGCGCGAGCATGAGGCGGCCCGTCTTGGGCACCGCCAGCGGATCGCTCTTGCCCCAATCGGCGCTCGAGTCGATGAAGATGCGCTCGGTGCCGAAGCGCCGGACGACCTCGACCATGCGTTCGCTGCCCATCTTCGTCTGCGGGTAGAGCGTGAACGCCGCCCAGAAGCCCCGGTCGAGGGTCTCTTTGACCGTCTCCTCCGAGTTGTGGTCGACGACCACCTTCGAGGGGTCCAGGCCGTGCTCGATGCACACGTCCATCGAGCGCCGGGTGCCCTGCGTCTTGTCGCGGTGGGGCGTGTGGATCATCACGAGCATGTCGAGCTGTTTCGCCAGCTCGAGCTGCGCGCGGAAGGCCTTGTCCTCGGCCTTCGTCTGTTCGTCGTAGCCGATCTCGCCGATGGCCACGACGCCCTCCTTGGTGGCGAAGCGCGGCAGGATGGCCAGCACCGCCTCGGCGAGGGCCTCGTTGTTGGCCTCCTTCGAGTTCAGGCCGACGGTGCAGTAGTGCTTGATGCCGAACTGGCTGGCCCGGAAGCGCTCCCAGCCCACCAGCGTCGACAGGTAGTCGATGTAGGTGTCCACGCTGGTGCGGGGCTGCCCGAGCCAGAACGCCGGCTCGATGACCGCCACGACCCCGGCCGCGGCCATGGCCTCGTAGTCGTCGGTCGTCCGGGCGTTCATGTGGATGTGCGGATCGATGAACTTCATGGCGGCGGGCTCCGGGCTTCGTTTCAGGGGGTCGCGGGGGCTCGGGCGACGAGGGCGTCCCAGGTCAGGTCGCCGCGCGCGAGCTCGGCGCGGATCTCATCCGACGCGCGGGCGACCAGTTCGGTCGCAGCGGGCACGCGGCTCGTGTGGGCGGCGAGGGTCGCGGCCCGGGCGGTCAGGGGGTCGGTCGACGTCACGGCGCGGGCGAGGGCCGAAAGCGCACGCTCGTCCGGCTCCGGGCCGACACAGCGCCAGAGTTCCCAGGCCACCGGCCGGCTCGCCGCCCAGCGCTCGAAGGCGTAGTCGGCCATCATGCGGGCGAGCGCGCGGTTGTGACGCGCCTCGAGGCCGACGATGGGGTGCAGCGTCGTGCCGACGAAGAGGGCCTTGAGACACATCTGGTTCCAGGCCGTCTCGTCGAACTGCTCGGCGGGGTACGGGTTGCCGTGCGCGATGGCCTCGAAGACCGCGCGGATGCTGGTGCGGCAGCCGTCCGTGGCCCGCCACAGGTGCCGCGCCGGCTCGGGGTACAGGGGCAGCCCGCGGTGGAACGTCACCTGCTCGCCCACGTCGGCCGTGCGCCAGAGCTGGTGAAACGCCGCGAAGAAGGGCTCGCCGTGGTCCGCGGCGGTCAGGAGCAGCGAGAGGCGGGCGGTCTGATCCACCGTGAGGCCGTCGGGGCGCCAGCCGGGGCGGGCCGCTTCAGCCGCGGCCAGGTCTTCCGGCGTCAGACTCAGGGGCGCCTTGCCGAGCTTGCGCGGCGCGAGCCCGACGAACACGAAGAGGTCCCGCTCGGTGTGTTCGCCCGCGAGCCGGGTGAGGGCGTCGTCGAACCATGCCCGCCCGGCGGCGTCGGTGGCGCGGATCGTCCAGGTCTTCAGCAGGTCGAGGGGCAAAGGCACGAAGCACTCCGGTGGCGGGGTCGAAAGTTCATTTCTGCCCCGACGGACGGGGCGACGCAATTTCACGCATCCGGATGCCGGCGCGGCCGGGTCTTTGCCCACTGGACCCGGGATCGTACGGCGCCGGCAATGGGTGTTCCTGCCTACGCGCCGACGGGCGAGGGCGGTTCCGTCCGCAAGGCCGCCTCCGAGGTCAGGATGCGGCGCGCCAGGGTGCGCAAGAGGGTCATCGCGAGCCGCGGGTGCGCGTCGAGCGTCTCCAGCAAATCCTCGCGGTCCATCTCGTAGATCTCCATCGCCTCGGCGGCCCGGAGCGTCGCACTCCGGGGCCCGCCGTCGAGCAGGGCCATCTCGCCGGCGACCTCGCCCGCGCTGATGTGGCCGCGGATCTCGTCGCCGACGATGACCTCGAGGCGTCCGCGGATGACCACGTAGAGCGCCTGGCCGACGTCGCCCTCGTCGCAGAGGACCTCGCCCCGCGGCAGCGCCCGCTTCTGCACGACGCTGGCCAGGGGCAGAAGCGCCTCGGCGGTCATGCCCGCGAACAGCGAGACCTGCGTCATGGCCAGCGCCGTCTCGATGACCGCGCCGTGATATTCGTAGGCGAGAGAGGACTTGGCCATCGGGCGCGTCGAACTTTCAGAGCCGCTGGGTGTTGAGGTGGCGCAGGCGCCCGCCCAGCTTGCGCAGGAGGGCCCGCACCAGCGCGGGGTGATTGGTCAGGTGCTCTTCCAGCGTGCCGGCGGGCACCAGCGCGAGCACCGTGCGCCCGAGGGCCGTCAGCTCGCCGTTGAGGCGCTCGCCCGCCAGCGCTTCGAGCGCGCCCGCCGTGTCGCCGACCTCGAGCCGTCGGTCCGCCGGGGTGACGCGCGCGACCCCCTCGAGGACGACGACGACGGTGCCGGCCAGGGGCAGGCGTTCGGCCTCCAGCAGGACCCGGATCGTCACGTCGCGGGCGAGCGCCGCGATGGCCTCCGCCGACGTTTCTCCGAAGAGGTCCGCGCGGCGGAGCTGGTGTGCGCGGTCGAGCTCGGCGTCGTGCCGCCCGCGCAGCCACTTCTCCATGCGCAGCAGCACCGTCGGGCAGGCCTCGACCCGGTCGAGGTCGACGGCGCCGGGCAACGTGGGCACGGCGCGGCCCTCGACGAGGTCGATGAACGACCGCAGCAACGCGTGCTTGAGCTTCTGGTCGAGGAGTTCGATGGCGTTGGAGCGCGAGCGCGGGTTCTCGCTGCGCAGGTGGCACTGCGCCCGGTGAAGTTCGGCGCGGCCATAGAGCAGGCCCAGGAAACCGAAGACCCGGCGCTCGGCCATGCGGGCCTGCTCGCGGAGCTCGGCGCGCAGAAACTCGTGGCGGTCGTCCCCGTCGATCATCGTCGCGGCGGCCACCAGCGCGCTCTGAAGCTCGATCTCACGGCGGGCGGCGGCCACGAGCCAGCCCGGCTCGGGTCGGAGATCCTCCTCCGCGGCCATGCGCCAGAGACCGCGGACGGCGGCGTTGCGCAGGGCGGTCGCGCGCATCCGGGTCATGCTCATCAGAAGGTCCCGCGCAGCCGGCGCGCGGGTGCGGGCGACGGCGTGCAGCAAGGCCACCTGCGCCGTCTCGCTCAGGCGGTCGGCGGCGAAGGCCTCCGCCGCGGCGGGCACGAGGCGGGCGCCATACCGGGACAGCGAGACGACGGCCTCGTCGCGGACGAGGTGGTCCTCCAGGGAGCGCAGAAGCGGCGGCAACCCGGCGTCGACGCCCCCCTGCCCCAAGAGTTCGACGAGACCCCGCCGGACTTCGAGCTCGGAGGACGACATGAGCGTGGCGAGATCCCCCATCGGGGCGGTCGGGACCAGGGGCTCGGGCGCCAGACCCGGGACCGGCGACGTCGCATGGGCCAGCGCCGCCACCGTCGCATCCGCGTGCCCGCGCAGGCTCTGCACCGCGATCTGCAGCTCCGGCGGATCCGTCCCGCCGAGCGCCGAGAGCGCCGCCCGCAACACGGGCGCCGGGCGGTCGGGACGCAACAGGCCCTCCAGCAGCGCGGGCCGGAGCGGGACCTCGAGCACCCGCAGCGTCTCGAGCGCGACCGGCGACACCACGGCGTCGCCGCCGGCCGCCAAGGCCTCGATGCGCCCGATGTCCGGTGCCGCGCCCACCGCCTGCACGAGCTCGAGCCCGCGCACGATCTCGGCCTCGTCGGACGAACTCAGGGCGCGGGTGATGCCGTCCTCGGCCGACGCGTCCAGCACCACGCGGCCGACGGCGCCCCCGACCTGGAGATCCCCCGTGCCCAGGGACTCGTAGAGGGCACGCCGGTAGTGTGGCTCGATGCGCAGGCCGACGACGACCACGGCCACGCACCCCAGGAGCACCGGGATCGTCAGCCCCCAGAGCGGCAGCGCGGCGACGCCCAGCAGCGCGATGGACGCCGCCAGCGAGGCCCCCCGATAGACCACGCCGTCGATGAGGGTACGGGCGTGCTCCGTGGTGCGGGCATCGAGCGGCGCCAGGAGCATCTGCGCGGCATTGCGCGAGAGGGCGAACTGGCCCACACGCTCGGCGGCGGCCGTCCCGACGAGCGCGTAGAAGGCCGGAAACGCCCCGGAGAGCGCCCCGAAGAGGTACGCACCGCTGCCGAGCCCGACGAGCATCGCGACGGCCGAGACGCAGATGCCCAGCCCGAGGAAACGCACCAGCCGCTGCGTCGCCATCAGGCTCACCCCGAGCACGAGCAGATTGCCGATGGTGTAGAACGTCCCCAGAAAGACGCTCATCGCCTCTTTGTCGTACCGCGCCTTGAGCTCGCCGCTGAGCTGGTACTCCACCAGCACGGACGCGAACTGCGTCAGAAAGACCACCGCGGCGAGGCGCCCGAGCAGCGGCGAGTGCATCACGTCGAGGAAGCCCGCGCGGATGGAGGCCGTTCCGCCGCGTGCCCGGGTCGGCACGTCGGGCACGACGGCCCGCAACCCGCGGACGACGCCGGGGACGAAGAGTCCGAGCGCGCCGATCAGCGCTCCGGCGAGGAGCAGCAGGGTCTCCGTCGGGAAGAGCGAGCCCGTCAGTCGGGTCAGCGCCCCGCCCGCCGCCGCACCGAACGTCGCGACCGCCGCCAGGATCGGGAGCAGCCGCTTCGTCGTGCGGCTCGGTAGAAACGTCGTCGGCAGGCTCCACGTCTGGATCAGCACGAGCTGTACCAGGCCCGGCGCCCAGATGGCGGCGACCAGCGACGCACCGGCCGGCGCGGCGCCGAAGAGCGCCCACAGGCCCGCAAACGAGGCCAACGAGAGCAGAATCAGCGTCAGAAAGCGGCGGGTGACGTCGTACCGGGCCGTCGCGCGCGCATAGACCAGCGCAATGCTCAACCCCCAGGCCGCCTGCGCCATCAGCACCCACGGCAGGGCCGAGAGCGGGTTCGCGCTGAGGAACATCGCCTTCGAGGCGCTCGCCGTCAGCGTCGCCGCCGCGGAGCCGACCACGAAAAGCCCCGCCAGCGACCGTACGAGCGGCCACTCCTCGGGCGACACCCCCAACACGTTGGAGAGCGCGCGGGTTACGGACATGAGGTCTGCGTCGCGGTCATCGGTGCCGGGAGTATGCCCGGCGGCGCGGTCGGCGCAAACTGCGGTCTCACCGGACGGCGGTCCCGATCGTGCGCCGTCGGACGAGCGCGAGCAGGCCGAACGCGGCGAACATCAGCACGAGGGCCAGCGCCTGCGCCGCGGCGGGGTCGCTCTCCAGCGCAACGTAGATCGCCAGCGGCAAGGTCTGCGTGACGCCCTCCAGATTGCCCGCGAACATCAGCGTCGCGCCGAACTCGCCCAGCGCGCGGGCCCAGGCCATCGCGCCGGCGGCCACGAGACCCGGGCGCGCCACCGGCAGGGCGACCCGGAAGAAGGCCCGCCGCGGCCCCGCGCCCAGGCTCGCCGCGACCTCGAACAGCTCGCGGTCCAGCGCGCGAAACGCCGCCGTCGCGCCCTGAATGTAGAGTGGCGCCGACACGAAGACCTGCGCGATCACGACGGCCGCCCCGGTGAAGGCCAGCGAGGCATCGGGGAACCCCAGCGCGCTCGGCAGGCCGAAGCGGCCGAAGGCCAGCAGCAGCGCCACGCCGGCCACCGCGGGCGGCATCACGACGGGGAGCGAGAGGAGCGTCGAGATCGCCCGCGCCGCGCGGCCGTCGGAGAACGCCAGGCGGTACGCCAGCGGGGTGCCGAGCAGGACGGTGACGCCCAGCGCGAGCGCCGAGGTCGCGAGACTCAGACGCAACGCAGGCAGCGCGATGTCGGACCTCAGGCCGGCGACGAACGCGTCGGGCCCCGTACGAACGACGAGCGCCCCGAGGGGCAAGAGCAACAACGCCCCCAAAGCGCCCCCGAGCAGCAGAAGACCCGCTCGAAACGCCCGATCGCGCCCGCCGCGTGACACCTCAGGGGACCGCGCCGGCCGGCGAACCGCTGACCGGCCGTGCCGTCACCGGCGGCGCGGGCGCGCCGATCTCGGCCGGTGCATCGACCAGAAACCCCGCGGCGCGCAGCCGGGCCTGGCCCGTGGGACCCGCAGCGTAGGCCGCAAAGGCCGCGGCGAGGTCCGGTTCGCGGCTGCGGCGCACGACCGCGATCGCCAGCGTCGCGCGCACGTTGGCGTCCGGGGGCAGTTCGACGCGCTCGACCCGGGCGCCCGCCGCCACCGCGTCCGTCCGGTAGACGACGGCGGCGTCGGCCTCGCCGAGCAACACCTTGCCGAGCACCTGTCGTGCGTCGAGCTCGCGGCTGACCACCCGGGCCTGAAGGGCGGCCCCCAGCGCCGGCTCGAGGCGCGAGAACATCGTCGCCGTGTACCGTCCGAGGGGGGCTTCCGGGGTCGCCACCACGAGGCGGCCCCGCGCGGCGATGTCCGACAACGTGCGGGCCCCCAAAGACCCCTCGGTCGCGGCCGGGCGCACCACGACCAGGTCGTTGAAGGCCAGCGTCGCGGGCGGCCCGACGTGCCCGGCGGCCTGCAACGCCTGCAACGGCGCCGGATCCGCGGCCGCGAAGACATCCGCCGGTGCGCCCTGCTCGATCTGCGCCCGCAGCGTCTGACTGCCGGCGAACGAGAACGCGAGTTCGACCGCGTTCGCGCCGGTCTGCTGCTGCGCGGCGCGGAAGTCGTCGCCGATGACCGTGAAGGCGTCCTTCAGCGAGGCGGCGGCGAAAATCGTGAGGCGCCGGGCCGCCGCGGGCGAACGCCCCGACTCGGCGTCGGCTTCCGGGGCCGGTGGGGCGCCCGGCGACGGCGGGCTCTGCCCGGTGCAGGCCGTCAGCACGACCAGCAGCACCCCGACGAAGGCCATTCGCGCGGGACTCACGCCACCTCCAGCCGGGCCAGATGGGTCGCCGCGGACGACGGATCGTGCCCCGCCAGGCTGCCGACCTCCCGGCGGAACGCGCGGCTGCCCAGCGTCTCCAGCAGGCGCGTCCAGCGCGGATCGCTCGCCAGCGCGGCGTCGACCACCAGATCGAAGCGCTCCTCGCCGACGGGCACGAAGTCGAGCCCGAAGGCGTCGGCATAACACCGGGGCGCGAGGCAGGCGTCGGCCCGCCCCTCGGCCACGCGTCGGGCCGCGGCGTGATGCCCGAGCGTCGGCACGGCCTCGAAATGCACGGCCTTCGCGGGCACCCCGGCGGCGCTCAGAAGGGTCTGCATGAGCCGGTGTGCGCCGGAGCCGGGCTCGCGGGCGACGACGCCGCCCCGGGCCGCGGGGAGGTCCGCGACCGACCGCAGCCCCCGCGGGTTGCCCGGCGCCGACAACAAACCGACCTCCCAACGCGTCACGGTATGGACGTCCCAGGCCCCGCCATGCAGGCGGCAACGCAGCTCGGGCAGGTTGTACTCGCCCGACGCGGGGTCGACGAGGTGCACCCCTGCGGCGTGGACGCGCCCGGCGAGCAGGTGCGTCAGCGCGGCGTCGCTCCCCGCGTCGAGCCAGTGGACGCGGCCGCCACCCGCGCCGGGGAGGCTCTCCAGACGCGCGGCGAGCAGGCCGAGCGCGGGCGCGCACCCGGCCAGCAGCAGGTTGGTCTCCACCGCGGGCCGCGGCCGCAGGAGTTCCACGGCCACCAGGCCCGGCCCACGCGGCGCGCCGAGCAACCCGTCCGCCGAGATGCGCGACGCGGCGGGGTCCTGCGGCCCGAGCGGATGCGCGACGAGGGTACCGCCCACCCGACCCAGGACGACGCGGGTCCCGGCCACGGGCGCGCGCCCCGGCCCGGCGGGCGGACCGAGCACCGCGTCGACCGTCTCCGGACCCGAGGTCAGCGCGAACAGCGCCTCGACCGGGCACGCGAGCGCCTGCGCCAGCCGCAACGCCAGGGCCACCGAGGGCACGCTGCGGCCCGCCTCGACGGCGATGAGCGTCTGACGGCTGACGCCCGCAGCGTCGGCGAGCGCCTGTTGCGTCCACCCGGCGGCCCGGCGGTGGGCGGCGAGGGCGTTTTCCATCCGACCGGTCTCGGGCGGGCCGGTCTCGGGCGGGCCGGTCTCGGGCGCGGTTTCACTCGGCACGGGCAAAAAGTAAACCGGACGCGACCTCGAGTAAAGTCGCGACGATGTCACCCGGGCGTCGTCGGCCCCGTCAGCTCCGCAGGATGCGCGTCACCAGGCCGTCCAGGGCCTCCAGTGTGCTCGCCGCGGCCGGGAGCCGAGGGAGCACCCACGTCGGCCCCGAGGCCTGCGCGAGGCGCGCCGCGACGGCCCGGTGCGCAGCGATCTCGGCCGCCTCGGCCTCGGCGAGGCCCGTGAGCAGGGGCAGCGCCGCGGCCAGCGCCGACGGGCTCGGCGCGTCGGCGGCGAAGAGCGACGCCTCGGGCCAGCGCGCGTCGTCGGCGTCGGCGCCGAGGCTCTGATTGAGCACCCGCCCCGTCAGCGCGATGCCGAGCACCTGCCGACACCGGGCCTCGAGCGCAAGGGCCTCCTCCACGGCGGCGCGATGGGGCGATGTCACGAGGACGAACGCCACGGCGTCGCTGCGCAGGAAGTCGACCATCTGTTTCTGATTGCCCTCGAGGTGTTTCAGCAGTGTGCCGAACAGCCCGAAGAACTCTTGCACGGCCCGCCGGGTGGCCTGCCCGAGGGCGACGTCGAGGACCTTCTCGACGACCCCGCCCGCGACCCGGCGGATGAGGCCACCCTGCGCCGGCGCAAACGCCTCGAAGATGCGGCGGTCGAGGAAGGCCGAGACCCGGCGCGGCGCATCGAGGAACCGCAACGCGTTGCGCGCCGGCGGCGTGTCGAGCACGACGAGGTCGTAGCGCCCCTGCGTCACGAAGGTGTGCATGGCCTCGACCGCCGTGTACTCGTGCATCCCCGCCGTCATGCGCGAGAGCCCCTGATACACCGGGTTGGCCAGCAGCCGGCGGGCGTCGTCCGGCGTGCGCGCGAACGCCTCGACCGTGCGGTCCGACACGATGCCCGGATCGAGCATCCAGGCGTCCAGCGTGCCGGGGGGCGCCACGCCCAGGGCCGCGAGGCGCTCCGGCGCCAGGGCCACGGGGGCCGGCAGGTGTCGCTCGACCCCGAGCGTCTCGGCAAGGCGGCGGCTCGGGTCGATGGTGACGACCAGCACACGGCGACCGAGCCGGGCCGCGGCGAGGGCCAGCGAGGCCGAGACCGTCGTCTTGCCGACGCCGCCGGCGCCGGCACAGATCAGCGCGCGGCGGGTGGTGAGCAGCTCGACGAGCGAGGCGGGGCCGCCGGAAGACGGGCTCATCGGACACCTCCGGCGGTGGGGCGCAGGGCGGACGCGAGCGCGGTGAGGAGCGCCTGTCCGGAGAGGTCGGGCCGGTGCGGCGACCGCACGACCGTGAGGGTCTCGGGCAAACGCGCCGTGGCCTCGCGGGCCTCGATGAGGGCCCGGAACGCCCGCGCCCCGCGCACTTCGGGGTGTCGCGCCACCAGCGCGGCGGCGGCGGCCCGGGCCGCGGGCTCGGCGCCGTCGAACGGATCGGCCGGCCAGCGGTTCACCACGATGCGGGGGGCAGGCTGCCCGTGCGAACGCAGGGCTTCGAGCAGCTCGAGCGTCTCGGAGACGGGCAGCGTCTCGGGCAGCGTGACCACCCACACGTCGCTGCGCCGGGGGTCGCGCATGCAGGCCTGCACCTCGGCGAGGCCCCGCGCGACGGGGCCCACCGGAATGATCTTGCGGGCGGCGTCCGGCAGCTCGGCGAGGGCGAGCGCGTGCCCCGTCGCCGGCAGATCGACGACCGCGTGGGCGTACCGGCGCGGCGGCGAGACCCCGTCGAGCGCGCCGACGAGCGCCGCCAGGTGGGCCATCTGACCCATCTCGTGAAACGCGGGCGCGGACTCGAGAAAACGTCGAATCGGGCGGGAGCGCAGCGCCCCCGTGAGCATCGCGCCCCCCGGCAGCGCCGACTTCAGAAACGCTTCGTGCCCGCAGGCGGCGGTGAGCCGCGCGGCGTCGATGCCGGGGGCGACGGGCCGCGGCCAGAAGGCCTCCTCCGGCGTCGCGGGCGTCTCGGACTCGGCGTGCCCGAAGGCCCGCAGCAGCGCCGGGAAGTTGCCGGGGGCGTCGGCGCCGCCCGCCTCGGTCGAGAGCTCGTCCATCTCGACGACGAGCACGGCCGCGCCGCCGCTCGCCTCGCGCAGGGCCAGGGCCAGCGCACCGGCCGTCGTGGTGCGGCCGACGCCGCCTTTGCCGAGCACGAAGTGAAGTCGAGTGGGCGTGGCAATCACGCGCATCAGATGCCACACTCCACCCAGAAAGTCGCACCCCATGAAACTGCATTTCCATCCGCTCTCCTCCTACTCGCGCAAGACGGCCGTCGGCATCGCCCTGCGCGGGGACGCCATCGAACTCCACACGCTCGACGTCTTCGGGGGCGAGCTGCGCAGCCCGGCGTTTCAGGCCATGAGCCCGTTCGGCAAGATGCCCGTGCTCGAGTCGCCGGACGGTCCCATCTACGAGTCGACGTCCATTCTCGAGTACCTCGAGGAGCGCGGCCCGCGGGTCTTGCTGCCCGCCGGGGTCGAGCGCCTCGCACGCCATTTCGACCGCATCGGTGATCTCTATCTGCTCGATGCCATCGGGGCCTTCTTCTGGAAGAAGACGCCCGAGGTGCAGGCCGAAACGGAGAAGACGATGCATCGGGCCTGGACGGTCTTCGCGCGACAGCTCGCGGACGGCCGGCCCTTCGTCGCCGGCGATCGCATCACGCTGGGCGATCTCTCCGCGGCCATCGCCGTCGACTACGCGCACACCGAGGGCGTCGCCGTCCCGGAGACGATCGCGCCCTACGCCGAGCGGCTCTACTCGCACCCGGTGCTGCAGGCCTCCCGCGAGGCCGCCCGCCCGTTCGTCGAGGCCACGCGCCCGCGGCGTCAGCCGCCCGCCACCCCCTGAGCCGGCGACGACGACGCCGCGGCCCCGGTCCGGCCTTCACCCTCGCCGCGTTGAGCGCGGCCGCCGGCCTCGGGCTCGCGTTCGGCCTGCTCGCGCCCCGGACACCGGGCGGAGGGGAATCGGGCGGGCCTCGCCCCGGGCCCGTCGATCCGGCCGCCCCCGCCGCAGCGTCCGAAGCCCCGACGCTGGCCCCCGAGGCCGCGCGGGCGGCGCTCGTTCAGCTCGGAGATTTGCCCGTCGCCCGACACGCCCCGCGCAACGACTACGACCGGGCGCACTTCGGGCAACGCTGGGCGGACGTCGACCGCAATGGCTGCGACACGCGCAACGACGTCCTGCGGCGCGATCTGCAGGCCCCGGTCTTCAAAGCCCGCACCCGCGACTGCGTCGTGCTCGAGGGCACGCTCGACGACCCGTACACGGGCCGACGCATCCCGTTCGAGAAACGCCGGGCCGACGCCGTGCAGATCGACCACGTCGTCTCGCTCTCGAACGCCTGGCGCACCGGTGCACAGGCGCTCACCCCCGAGCAGCGCACCGCGTTCGCCAACGATCCGGACAATCTGCTCGCCGTCGACGGCCCGACCAACGAGGACAAGGGCGACGACGACGCCGCCGAGTGGCTGCCGCCGCGCGCCGCATTCCGCTGTGAGTTCGTCGCGCGACAGATCACCGTCAAGGCCCGCTACGGCCTGTGGGTCACGCCCGAGGAGCGCGTGGCGATGGCCCGCGCGCTGGAGCCCTGCGCCGGGCGGTGAAGCGCCATCGAGGCCGTCGCCGCCCGGGTGATTCACCTGGTCTCCGGCGGCCGTGGCCAGCGTTCGTCAACGGATTCGAACGTTCGTCACCGACTCGCGAACGTCCGTCGACGGATCACGAACGTCCGTCGACGGCGCGCGAACGTCCGTCAACCGTGCGAAACCGTTCGACAACCGGGAAAAGCGTCCGTCATCGGCGGTCGGGCGTCCGTCGACGGTGAAAAGGCCCCTCGCGAGGGATCTCGGCCTGGCAGGCCGTTGCGGGACGTTCGCGCTCGTTGCACGACGTTCGCGGGTGGTTGCCGGACGTTCGCGAGTGGTTGCCGGGCGTTCGCGAGTGGTTGACGAACGTTCGCGAGTGGTTGACGAACGTTCGCGAGCGGTGACGAACGTTGCGGAGGCGGTGCGCGGCGTGGGTGGGGGCGGCGGGCCCCTTGACCCCCGTCGCAACCTCGCGTAGCCCCCAGGCTCGGTGCCCGCGACCGCGGCCACGACGCCGCCGGGTACGGGGCGCTTCGGGGACCCGCACCGGATTCGCGACCCACGTGGGGGATTTCGGCGGCCGGCGGACAGGCGCTCGACGGCCTCGGGCGGCGTGTCCGTGGGGACTTCGTGGCCGGAGACGGCCCGGCGTACAAAGCGGAGGTCGTGCGCGACGTCGTCGGCCGTATTGAACCGCCCCGGCTTCATCGGAGACGCGTTTGCTTGAGTCACGCTGCCCGGGCTTGGGTAGCCTGACGTTGGTAGTATGCCTGTTCGAACTCCGCCGGGGGAACATATCCGATGGGTTCGAGCAGGCGGGGGTTGTTGAACCGGTGGACCCAGTCGAGGGTCGTCAGCTCGACCCCCTCGAGACCCTACCAGAGGCCGCCAGGGCCGATGACCTCGGTCGTGGAGAGGCCGATGACGGACTCGGCGCGGGCGTTGTCGTCGCTGTCGCCTACCCGCCCGACGAAGCCTGCGATGCCGGCCGAAGCGAGGCGTTCGCTGTACCGGAGGGACAGGGACTGCACGCCGCGGTCGCTGTGATGGACGAGCCCGTCACGGGTGGGGCGGGCCCAGAGTGCCTGCGACCGGGCGTCGAGGGCCAGGTCGGTACTCGGCGTGCTCGTCACGCGCCAGCCCACGATGAAACGCGAGAACACGTCGATGACGAACGCAACGGAGACGAAGCCGGCCCAAGTGGCCATGTACGTGAAGAACGCGACCCACAGGCGGTTCGGCGCGGGCGCCGAGAAGTCCCGTTTCACGCGGTCCAGCGGCCAGTCGGCGACGTCGGCGACGTCGGCGGGCACCGTCGTTCGCACACGCCGCCCCGGACAACCCAGACGAGACCCTCCTGCCGCATGAGGCGCTCCACCGTGCAGCGAGCCACCCGGCCGTCGACGCCGAGCGGGTCGGGGGGCGTGCGCAGAAGCTCGCGCCAGACCTTGCGCGCGCCGTAGAGCCGCCGGCTGACCGCCCAGGAGCCCCGGATGGCCGCCCTGAGCACGTCGTCCCGCTGCACGCGCGCCGCCCGGCTGGCCGGGTCGCGACGCTGCCGCAGCCACGCGTAGCACGTCGACGGGGCGATGGGCAGCACCGCGCAAATCGGCTCGACCCCACCGACGTGGCGGTGCTCGTCGACGAACGACACCGGGATTCAGGAGAAGACCGAGCGGTCGAGCGCCGCCGCTGCGAAAAACGCCGACGCCTTCCGCAGAATCTCGTTGGCGCGCCGCAGTTCGCGGTTCTCGCGTTCGAGCAGGCGCTGCCGGTCGTCCGTCGCCGGCGCCGTGCCCGGCCGCCGTCGCACTCGGCCCGCCGCAACCACTTGCGCAGCGTCTCCGCCGTGCAGCCGAGCTTCGCCGCGATGGCGGAGAGGGCCGCCCACTCCGACGGGTGCTCCCCGCGCGCTTCCCGGACCAAGCGCACCGCCCGCTCCCGGACCTCAGGTGAAAACTTCTGTCTCGTCTCGCTCATGGCCCCATCCTCTCAACGATTGGGGTCTCCGGCAAAACCGGGGCGGTTCACCTGGCCGCACTCTCGCCGTGGCGCGTCTTCGCCGACATCCTGATGGCAGCTCGGGTGTACGAGTGACCTTACCCCCAGGCCCCGCCCGCTCGCCACGTCCCACACGCGGGGGGGCCGTTCGCCGCCGACGCGAGCGGCGCTTCCACGAACGCTCGCACCGCCGCGATGGTCTCGGCGAGGGTGCCAGCATCGTCGACGCCCGCCTTGCGCACGAAGCCGGACCACTGCGTCTTCTTCGTGGCGTCCTCGGCGAACGTCGCCGTGAGCGCGACCGGCGTCGTCGTCGGCAGGGCCGTTTTCCGGCGCTCGAAGGTCGCGCGAATCGCCCGGACGAGCAGCGCACCGTCGAAGTCGAAGTCCCGCGCGAGCACGGCGACATCGTAGAAGTCCTTCATCCGGCTGTTGGCCATGCCGAGCTGCACCATCGCCTCGAGCTTCTCCGCAATCACGGTCTCGCGCGGATAGGACCACAGCCGCGGCGCCGGGAAGTCGAGCAGCGGCGGGAAGTCGACGAGGCTCGCCTCGGGCGTGATGGCGTCGCCGAAGCCGACGTCGACCTGCAGCCGCACCTGCGCGTTCGTGATGCGAGCGACGAGCTCGACGCGAACGCCCCCGTACGCCCGCTCCTCGCGAATGAGACCGACCGCGAGGGAGCCGGGGTCGAAGCGCACGCCGTCGTCGGCCACGTCGAGCGCGAGCACCTCGGCGAAGACCTCGCGCACGTGGTCGACCCCCGGCTCGCCGAAGCCGAGCAGGTCGAGGTCGCGGGTCGCTCGATGGGGCTTGCCGGTCCAGAGCGTGAAGAGCGCCGCTCCCTTCAGCACGAACCGCTGCGCGTGCTTCGACGAGGCGAGCCGGAAGAGCAGGCGTTCGTTCGCGTAGCGCGTGAGCACGAGCTGAAAGTCCTCGCCCCGCTCGCGAGACAGGCGCGCGAGGCGTGCGCGCACCGACGCCCCCATGTCCTTGGGCTGCGTCTTCGTCACGCGAGCGCCTCCAGGTACGGGCGCATGACGGTGTAAGTGCGATCGGCGCGGGCGGCCTCGACGAGCACGTCGATGCTGCCCTTACGCTTTCGGAGGTAGTCCTCGAGCGCGGCGAGCGCGACCTCGAGTCCGACGTGCCGGCGGAAGCGGAAGCAGTCAGCGACGGTCTTCGCGGGCGTGGTGAGCTGCACCTGCACGCCGTCGATGACGCGCGTCTCGACGCCGTGCTCGAGGGCCCTACCGCTCGCGCGGACGACCTCGAGAGTGGGCGTCGTGACCTTCGGCATGCGCGCGTGCCGGTCGACGAGTACCCACACCCGGTGCGGCACCTCGCTCGTCATGCCGTGGACCTGGAGCGCACTGAGCAGGCCGATGACCCCGTGCGTGACGCGCTTGCTCACCTCGGCGAGCGTGCTCAGCTCGGTCATGTCCGCATCGGCGAGCCGGTACAGGCCGCGGTCCACCTGCTCGAGCAGGCCGCGATCGCAGAGCCGCTTGAGGTAGGCCCGAGGGATGCCCGCGTCATCGAGGTCGCGAGCGCGCACCGGCCCCTGCCGGGCGAGCCGGAGGAGCGCGGTGGTCTTGGTCGGGGCGGCAGACGGCATGATACGTAACGATGTCCCGGGGTAAAACCGACATACGATTCGTATCACGTCATGGCGCGACCTTCAAGGCATCGCCCCCCTCGCCCAGTACCGATCGCCGGATGCACCGGGGCGGTAGGCCCCCCTCCCCAGTGCTCGTGGGTCGCCCTGTCGTCTACCTCCCACCGCATGCCTCCCCCGGCCCCCCGGCGAGGGTCGGGGCGGCGTGTGCTGCCCGGTGGCGGTCGGATTGTCGGTGCGGCTGAGCGGGTCTCTCGGTGGCGGCAGACCGTTGTCCGGCTCAGGCAGGCGTGACGGCCAGCTCCGGGGGCCACCTCAGGCCAGCGAGCTGGTGCTCGGCTGCGGCGAGAAGGGCGCGGCGCAGGGCGCCGAGCAGATAGCTCCACTCGACGAGACGTTTGCGGTGGCTGCTCTTGGTCCTGGGTCGGAGGGTGACGAGCCGCAGGGTGTTGAGCGCGTTGCAGGCGATGCGGCGCAGCACCTGGAGTACGAGCATGCCGCGCGGGTCGCGAATCCACGGGTGGTCGTCCTCGCCGAGGGGGACGTCGCCCCCGCCTTCGTCGCCGCAGAGTCGGCTCCTCGGCGCGTCGAGCGTCTTGTGGCCGTCGTTCTCGACCCGCCAGTGGGCGCGGACGACGGCCAGCCGCTGCTCGGGCGTGAATCGACCGGCGCGCTCGTTTGAAACGAAGTAGCGGTTCAGCGTGCTCTTCACGTCGCCGTCCAGTGTCGTGACCTGATACTCGACGCGGAGGACGGTCCGGGCGTGCGTCCAGGCGTTGACGCCCTCGTCCTCGCGCGCGAGCCAGATGCGCCGGACATGCCGAAACTGGCCGATGCGCTCCCTCGGGTGGCCCTGCGCCAGGGCGTGGGGCAGATGACCCAGAAGCCCCTCGGCGTGCGACAGCAGGTCGGGCAGGTTTTCCTCGAGTGCGAAGAGAGAGCCGACCCGCATCTCCTCGTGGAGGAGCCGTGCGTTGGCCTCGCTGGCCATGCCCGCGTCGGCGGTCACGAGGCGGAAGAGTTCGTCGCCGTACGCCGCGCGCAGCGCCTGCATGACCTGCGGCAGGACGCCCATCTCGTTGGTCTCCCGCGGCACCGGGGTCACATGGACGATGGGGGCGGCAGCCGCCGAGACCAGGGAACAGGTCATCAGCCGGACCACGAGGTGGCCCTCGCCTTGCCGCTGCGCAAACACGCCGTCGTCGATGTCGGTGACCTGGCAGTGGCCATCGATGGCTAGCACGTCGCAGAGGGTCGGCGCGAATTGGACGCCGAAGCGAGCAGCACGATGGGCCCGACAGGCAAGGAGTGGGGGTGCACGACATCTGGGTGCTGTACCCGGGGTACAGCCCCAGATGTTGGGGGCCCCACGACGCCGCAAGTCGGGATTCAGCGGGCTGCGGAGCCGGCGGACGATTTCCGCCGACCCTCGCAGGGCAGCCGTGTCGCCGCGAGCTGCTTCTTGCGCCCCATCGTCCGCACCTGGCCGTGGAGCAGGCCGAGGACGCCCTGCAACGACAGCCGCATCGCCAGCTCCCGCATCGTCGTGTCCGGCACGCGCCGGCTCACCCGGAGTCGCGTCCGCATCGCCGGGCTGAGCGAATCGGTGAGACGTTCCGTCTCCTCGAGGCTGCGCATCCCGGCCAGCATCCCCACGAGCATCGCCCGGACGAGGGTCGTCAGACCCCACTTGCGGCCACGCACGTCACGGGGCTCCACGAGCTTGCCAAGGGACACGCCGGCAAGCCCGACCGCGAGCGCGCCGGCCGCGCGTCGCAGGCTTCGATCGTCTCTCGTCATCACGGCTCCTGAATCAACTGGGTTTCGATTCCCCCGGTGGCCGTGATATTGAATCGAGGCCACTGGTGTTCAGCTTGTCCAGGCCGGACAAGGTTGCCGCCTTGAAAGACCCGTGTTCGCTGCAGGTATCTCACGCCGGTCTGCAGATGAACGCCAGTGGTTTCACGTTTTGTGCGCAGATGAATCAGTGGCGGTCGTTCAAGCAACAGGTTCAAATAGATCTTGCCGCCGCACTGACCTGGCCATCGGCGGAAACGCGAAAATCGGCACGACCTGCGCAGAGCCTGCCGTCAGTCATCCGCACCGCGCCACGAGCCGTCCGCCGGATGAGGCGCCTCTGTTCTCACCAATCGGGACTGCGGAGAGCGCAACTCGATCTTGCGTTGGGTGCGCCGGCCGTGCAGGATCCTTCGAGAATGACGTGAGGTACTTCTCACGCTCGAGCAGGTCGAACGTTCAGGGAGGTAGGGATGTTGTCCAGGATCACCTTATTTGTGGTTGCCTTCTCGAGTTCGCCCCCGTCGGCGACCGCTGCGCCGGCTTGCGCCGGGGGACGCACGCCGGCCGATGCACGCCCATTGGACGGGCCCGCGGCCGCACGCGCCGGCAGGTTGTCTCAGGTCGCGGGCGTCGCGGGCAGCGTCGGCACGTCCGACCAACCTGCACCCGACGTCGGCCTGTGCGTGACGCCCTCTGCGGTCTTCGTCCGCTCGGACGTCCTCGCCCTGGGTGACTTCGGACCGACGGCCTGGGCTTTGGCTGCCTGGCACCTGAGTGGTACCGAAGCGGAGGGGGTTGCCGGAATGGCCGGCTGCCTCCTCGGGCGTCTCGGGCTTCACGCGACAGACCTCGCGGCCGAGGTCGAAGCGGCGATTCTTGCGTTCCCTGGCCCCTACGAGGCCAAAGACACCGCCGAGACTCGTCGGGCTGCAATGCGGGCGGGGGCGGTGCGATGCAAGTAAGTTTCCGATTCGCATTGTGGGCGCGCCTGGTATTCATCG
Source organism: Myxococcota bacterium (assembly GCA_023150895.1). GTDB lineage: Bacteria > Myxococcota_A > Bradymonadia > UBA7976 > UBA1532 > CAINDO01. The sequence continues at coordinate 69,970 of JAKLJY010000027.1, forward strand.
TGGCAATGATCGTCGCAACCGGCGGCGACGCGGATGCCTACTGCGGCATCGCCGACGCCGACGGCGACGGGGTCGGAGATGGTTGGGACAACTGCCCCAACGTCCCGAATCAAGATCAAAGAGACTGGGACTATGACCTGCGGGGCGACGCTTGCGACCCGGTCATCGACCGCGACCGGGATGGGATTCCGGACGAGTACGACAACTGCGAATGGCGTGCCAACAGCCTCCAGGTCGACCAGGACGACGACGGGCTCGGTGATGCATGCGACAACTGCGTTGGGACTTCCAACACCGGTCAGGGCGACCACGACTGGGATGGCCTCGGTGACGCGTGCGACGTCACCTCGAACGTCGATGGCGATGGCTTTCCGGACCGGGATGATCTCTGTCCGAACGTGGCATCATCGACCAACCTGGACGCCGATGGAGACGGGCTTGGCGACGCCTGCGACAATTGCCCGGATGCGGCGAACGCCGACCAACGGGATCGCAACTGGAATGGATTGGGAGACGCATGCGACCCGGATACCGATTTCGATTGGGATGGGGTCGAAGCCCTCGGGCTCTTGGACAACTGTCCGACGTGGTGGAATCAGGATCAGGCCGACGCGGACTTCGACGGGGTCGGCGACGCTTGTGACAACTGCCCGACCGTTTCGAACGCGGACCAGGCCGATTCGAATCTGGACTGGATCGGTGACGCCTGTCCCCAGAATCAGTGGGAACCCGATGGCGACGGCGTCTTCGGCGACGAGGACAATTGTCCATGGACCTACAATCCCGGCCAGGATGATGTCGACGGCGACCATGTCGGAGATGTGTGCGACAACTGCGCGACACTCTCCAACGCCAATCAGATCGACATGGATTGCGACCAGCTCGGGGACGTCTGCGACACCTACGTCTTCATCGACGCCGACTGGGACGGAATCGCCGATTCCGAGGACCTGTGCCCGACGCGCTGGGGTTCCGACAATGCGGATCGCGACGGGGACGGTCTCGGGAATGCGTGTGACAACTGCCCGTTCGATGCGAATCCAGAGCAGGCTGACGTGGACGGAGACGGTCGCGGTGACGCGTGCGACGTCCTGAACGACCGGGACAACGACACGTGGCCCGACGCCATCGACGACTGTCCGACGATGTGGGATCCGACCCAGAACGACGGCGACCTGGATGGCGTCGGCGACGCATGCGACAGATGCCCTCTCACCCCCGACCCGTTGCAACTGGATTCCGATGGGGACTTCGTCGGGGACGCTTGTGATCCAATGCAGGACGGCGACCGTGACTGGATTCCGGACGAGGTCGATGTCTGTCCCGCAGTGAGCGACGCTCATCAGGCCGATACCGATGGGGATGGTGTCGGTGACGCGTGTGACAACTGCGTCCTGCTTCAGAACACTGATCAGCGCGACAGTCACGGTGATGGTCGGGGAGACGCCTGCCAGCCATCCCTCGACGTCGACGCGGACGGCGTGGTCGCCGCCGAGGATTGCGACGACGCCGATCCGCTGCGCTCACCGCTGTTTCCCGAGTACTGCGATGGGCTCGACAACGACTGCGACATGGACGTGGACGAGGGGGTGCCCGAGTCGAACTGCCCGACCGAGGCGCCGCCCGGCGGCCCGGCCTGGCTCGCCGAGGCTGCGCGGACGTGGCCCATCGGCACAGGCATACACGTCGTCCTTCGGTCTGCGTTCGACGCCGCGGTCGCCCGGCACGACTGGGGGACCGCGACGCCTCTGGCGCAGGAACGTTCCGTCTGGCTGGCCTCGCTGGCGAATCACGCCTCGGTTCTCGGTCTTACGGGGAACCTTCTGGAACTTCAGGGCTCGCAGACCCTCAGTGGCCAACTGTTCATCGTCGTGGACGACCCGGTGCTCTATCCGGGCGTGCTTTATGCGCAGAAGTTCCAACTCGTCGCGATGAATGTCCACATCGCCGTCGAACATGCAATCGAGTTTCCGGCCTTTGTCATTGCCCATGAACCTCCCGGTACGACCTGTGTCGGCACCACCTGTGGGGGCACGGCGTCGAGCCCCGGCGTGGTGTCGGCCGAGAGCGCGAATGCGGCGATTGGCCAACGCGGGTTTCCCGTAAGCCTGGCGCACTGCTGCCAGGGCGAAGGCGCAGCCGAACGGGTTTGCCGGCCGGCACCACCGGATCCGGGGTGCCAGGGGGATTGCCCGCCCCCCGACGCCGCCGAGCGCTTCTTGTCGCCAGTATGGGCGGAGGTCCGGGGACCCGTCCGCAATCAGCCGGTTGGTTTGTGGCTTGCCGACGAGCCCGTGGGCACCGAGGTGCCACCCGGGGCCGGCCCCTGGACACTGGACATCCACTGCCGGGAATGCCTGATTGCATATTGCCCGGACGACACCGCTGGCTGTTCCGGGGCTGATTGCCCGCCGCCACCGCCGGCGGGGGACAACGACAACCCCTGCGGCTTCAACGGGTCGAGTTCGGGGCTGCAACTTCCTCCGATCTGCGTGCTCGGCAGTTGGAGCCCGGAGAATATTCCTCCAGAGTGTGCCGCCTTCGGCGCCAACACACCGGACCTCAGCCGAGCCGGTTGCGCCCTCTGCGCACCGGACAAGATCGGTTACGAAGACTGCGTGGCTTCGTGCGCCGACTTCGCGGACTCGCCGGGCCGTGTGCCCGCCGCGTGTCTGCTGCTTCCACCGGATAGCCCGCTGTGCGGGCAGGACGCTTGTGTGTCCAGAACGATTCTCGGCACGGAGACATGCGTCCCGAGACTCGCCCCGGCCGGTCTCGGGCGCGAATTCGTGCATCTCGTCTGTGGCTCGGATGCGGTGCCTGGCGGCGTTCCCTTTCACGACGACGCGATGGAGATCGAGTGCTGTGGGCCCGACTGCGCGTGCGTGACGTTCCACGATGGCCCGCTTGCCCGGCGGCACTGCACGAGCTGCACCGATGGGGGGTGCACGACGGCGGAGGGGGAGCAGTTCGTCTCGATTGCGTGGTCGAGTGAGTCGGCGTCGGGCGGAGCCGGCGGCGAGCCGGACGGCCTGGGCGGGTCCGACACCCCACCAGGCTGGACGTCGAGATGCGTGGCAACGGTCGGCAATTGGGGGTATGCGGTTGAATGCACAACCGAGCAGACATCCCCACCCCCGCCGGCGCCCGCGTCGACTCAAGAGCCCGCGCCCCCTGCCGGACCCGATCCGGCGCCCCCCGCACCGGGGGTGACACCGCCGCCGTCGCCGCCGCCCGTGCCGGTCGCACCGACTGCAGCCCCGAGCGTCGCGCCATCGGGGCCGCCCGCGCCGGTCCCACCGACGGCCGCCCCGAGCGGCGCACCGTCGCCGCCGAGCAATCCGCCCACGAGCCCCGGGTCGCTCCAGCCCAAGCCCGAGTATCTCCGGGGTGGGGATCCCGCGCCGCCGACGATCGCGGATCCCGTCATCATCGGAGACGGCAGTCTGGACATGAACGTCGCAGACCTGAGCTTCCCGACGGAGACGGGCGCCTTCGAGTTCCGCCGACATTACAACTCGAGAAGCGACGGACGCGGTCTGCTCGGCTCCAACTGGACCCACAACTTCGAGGTCTACGTCGAGTCCATCCTCGATGACAGCGAGGGAGACTGGATTCCGCCTGCGTGTCGCGGGTGGGGCGACGGCGTCGTGTGTGCGTTGGTGCACTACGGGGATGGCTCGGAGCGACTCTTCTACAAGGACCAGCGGACGGCCAATTTCCTCCCGCAGGCCGGCTCGGTGGATACGCTCGTCCGGGCCACCAACGGTTGGATTCTGCAGAGCCCGGACGGGTCGAGTCGCTTCTTCGACGCCGAGGGCTATCTCGTCGTTCAGAGGGATCGATTCGGCAACGGCTTCGAGATCGACTACGAGCCAACGCCTTTCTGGCGCCTCTACCAGGCGAACTGCGCACCGAGAGAGGGCGTCTCGCTGGACCGACTCGTGCGCCGCCGCGAGGCCCCGGGTTGCATCGTGCTTCGAAACGCACTGCTGGGGAGCCGCTTGACCGACCTCGACGTTGCGCGGTTGGCAGCGCATCCGAACGCGGCGTTCGTCTGGGACCCGGATGGGGATGACGACCCGCTCGACCCGGAGGCCGAAGCGGCCGAGTCGGCGCTGTCGCAAGCGCTCGCCCTTGCCGATCCGGACTTCCGGTCTCCCTACGGTGCCCGTCGATACCGTCCACGTCGCGTGACGGATACCCTCGGTCGCGTGCTTTCTTTCGGCTACTACGCGCCGGACTCGGGCCCCGGAGCCGGACTCCTGCACACGGTCGACGGGCCGGCGGGCACGCACGTCGAGTTCAACTATGACCGCCCGCAAGACTATCCGGCTTCGTTGCACGAGAGCTTCCTGACCGAGGTCGTTCGGGTAGACGGGCCCGCGCCGCTCGGCATGCAGAGGGCACACGATCGCTTCTACCGGTACGAGTACCAGTGGCCGGGCGGCCTCGCGACGTCGACGTATGACGAATACGCCGACGAAGTCGAAGCATCGTATCTGCGGTTCTTTGGGGCATTCTTGGGGTGCGTCGAGGACCCAGATGTGCTCGACTTGTGTTTCGCGACCAAGGCCGAGCAGTCGAGTGGCGATCCTTGCATCGAGGCGAAGAAGGCCAGACTCCGCTATGTCTCGGCCATTGCAGACAACCTCGTGCGCGTGACCCGGACGGGCACCCCGGCCCGGACGGAGGTCGTGACGGCGTTCAGCCCCGATCCGTTCGGTCAATCGTATCGTCGTGAGGAACTCGATCGAGTCGTCGCCCAGTGGTTCGGGGGCAGAGACGACGAAGTCGACCTCGATGCGGCTGGCGACGACCTGATCGCGGCCTGGGCTCGTACGGGCCTTCCCAAGTTCGTGATCCGTTTCGCTGAGTCCGGCGGGCTCGTGGACAACCTGCCCCAACTTGCGCCGAACGACCCTCGTCTGCTGGCCATTCTGTTCCTGTATCCACTCGAGCCTCCCGGACCGGACAACGACGGCATCTGGCAATGGAGCGAAGGGGGCCCGTTCTGGGCCTATGGTGACGACGTCGAGCCCCTCGACATGCCGGGGTGCGACGGGTGGAGCGCGCGCCTGACGAGCCCGGGCACGTGCCGGGCGGACCAGGTGGCCAGCGAGCAGGGCGACCTGCCGGGGCAGCGTCCGCGCCGCATCTACCGGCCACTCCACATGCTCCTCCCCGAAGAGGAACTTCGGGCCGAGCACCCCAGGTTGTACCGGTCGAGAGTCGACTGTGAGACCCTGGCCGCCGCACAATTCGCCGAGCCCGACCACAACGACGCCGTACCGACCTGGGTGACGGCCAGGCCGTATGACCCGGAAGACGTCGCGCAAGACGAGACTGGTCCGTGCTGGGGTCGAAACAGCGAAGTCGCCGCGACGGTCGCGGCGGGCGCAGTCCTCTGCGATTTGCCCGGCAGCGGTCCCGTGGTCGGCGAGTCGGGAGAGCCCGTGCGCGTGGGAGACGCAGTTCTCACCTATGGCTCGAGCTGGAACGACACGATCTACGGTCGTATCGGGCGCTTTCAGAACGAATACACCGCGGGCGGTCGGGGCCGCGTCGAGTCCGATCTTCGCAGGATCTGCGGTTGGGCGCGAACAGTCGATCGGGACGGACATGTGGAATACCGCGGCATGAACTTCCGAGGAAACGTCCTCGTTCACGTGCGTGGCGACGACGGCGAACTTCGGTTCCAGGAGACGACGTACACTGCCGATGGCCTGCCGCGAGAAGTCAGGGCGGAGTTTCCCCTGGAGCAGGCTCCGTGGACGCCTGCGGCCGGATTCACCCGGTACACCTACGATGAGCGCCACCCGACGGGCAACCGCGGTTGGGACCGCTGGTTGCCAGGCTTCTGGAAGCGCCGCCAGAACGTTCTGATCGTCGAAGAGGTTGCCGCCGGCGGCTCGGTCGAGAATGTGATTCTCGGCGCCGCCGGCCTCCAGACCACGAAAACCGCGGGGCGCTACCAGACCTTCGAGTACGAGCATGCGTTCAACCAGGTGACGCGAGTCACCGCCGGGGCTCTGGGTCAGCCGCCGATCTGGGAGGCCCGCATCGCATTTGATACGATGGAGTTGTCGCAGGCGGCGCTCGCCCTGGCGATCGAATCGCAGCCCGATCTGATGGGCACGATCATTCGGAACGCGAGCGGCGAACCGATGGCACTCGATTGGCAGGTCGGGGGAACGTACAGCCAGGACCTGAACGGGGATGGTCTCATTGGCGCGCTCGAGGATGCAGCGGTGGGTCTCGGCCTGCCGGTGACGATGACGAGCGGGCGCCCGGGCGAGCCGCAAACGTGGTCCGCTACGAACCTCACCTGGAATCATGCGGGTCGGGTCGCGGCGACCGACACGCTCGACGGTGAACGTGTCGAGTACCAGTACTACCTCATTGGTGACGCCGCGGGCTCCCCGGCCTCCCCCGACGAGCCGCCCGGGCCTGCAGAGATCGGCTCCGGTGGCGCCGGGCAACTCGCAAGTGTGACTCGATTCGCTGCGACACCGGGGGTCGAGGCAGCCGCCGGGGCCGGGCTGTCAGGAGGCTGTCCGGCACTCAGCCCGCAGTTCCGCGGACTCCTTGGCCCCGACTGTCAGGATCCGGTACAGGAACTCCAGACCGGACTTCATCTGCCCGCGGCCGTCGTCAACGGGATCCTGGCGGCCGACGCGGCGGGCGCGGCCGGTGAGTCCATCGCCTTCCGGTACGACGATGCCGGAAATGTGAGGCGGGTCTTTCGCAGCGATGGGTCCGATACGATCTTCGTTCGCGACAGCGACGGGCGTGCGTGGGGAGAAGTCGACGCCGGGATGCGGTCGGTGGTCCGGAGTTTCACACCGGAGGGGTGGCTTGCATTCGAAGCCCGGTGGGAGGACGCAGCCCTCGTCGGCGAACGCGCCTGGAAGTTCGACGATGAGGGGCGCCCGACCGCTGGATGCGAAGCACTGACCGCCGGTGGGTGCACGGACGTTTCGGGCGTCGCAGTGGAAGACCTGCACACCAACTCGAACCGTCTTGTGTGGAAGGCGGAGTACTCGAGCGAGGGGGCGCTCGTCCGGACCGTCGACGCCACGGGACTCGAAGTCAGGTACGAGCGGGATGGGCTCGACCGGGTCTTCCGCATTCAGCGGGGCGTCGGGCCGGTGGTGCTCTCCACGGAGATGCTCGCATACGACCCCGGCTCCGGCCTCGTCTCAAGTCGAAGCGACGGTCGAGCCCAGGTGGAGACCTTCGCTTACGATGGCCTGAAGCGCCTTCGCACCCTGCAAGACGACCGAGGTACATTCTGGCAACTGGCGTATGATCCCCTTGATCGACCGACGGCTGCTCGCTCCGGCGGGCTAGCCATCGGGCAGCCGAATCCGCCGCCATCTGCCTGGGAACGATATGTCGCGTACGACGGTCTGGGGCTGCCGACCCACATCGTCGAAAACGGGCTCACCACGCTTCTGGACATGTCGCGTACTGGGCTGGTTCGCAGCGCTTCTGCCACCGCCGCAGGCACGACCGACGCCGCGTACGATCGCGTCGGTCGTGCCGCCGTGACGCGTGACGCGGAGGGGACGCTCGAGGTTTCTCTCTGGGACGCCACGGAGCGATTGCACACGGTCGCGACCGTCCGGCGTGGTTTTGGCGACGACCCGCTCACGACCACGGTCCGCGATACATACGATCCCCTGGGACGGCTCATCAGTCGCGAGACCATCGGTGAAGACGGCCTACAGCAATTGGAGACGTGGGACCACGACGGCCTCACCGTCACCCACACCGCGCCGGACGGGCACCAGGACGTCGTAACGAAGAACCTCGCGGGCATTCCGGTCGCCGTGCATCGAACGGCGGCCGACGGCGCTTGGGAGACGACGACCTACTCGTATGAATTCGGCGGACCGGGCCACGTCGTTCATGTGCAGGAGCCGACCGGCGAATGGACGACGCGGTCCTACGACGCGACCGGGGCGATGATCTCTGAAGAGCGCCCCGGACCCGGTCCGGGTGGCGCGCTCCGGGTATATGAGTACGATGGATGGGGGCGCGAGGTTGCACGCCATGACGCCGATGGTTCGTCGGTCTTCTCATGCTACGACGCCGCAGGCGACCTCGTGGCGACGCGCACCGCGCTGCCCTGCAACGGGGCAGCGGGGGCACTGCTCTCGACGTTCGAGGCGTACGATGAACTCGGCCGGTCGACCCGCACGACGCGTCGCAATGCGGGCGGCGACATCGTCACGACGGAGACGACCTTCGATCCCCAAGGCCGTGTCGTGCGGGATGCGCAGCAGGTCGGGGGCGGGCCCCTGTCACAGGTCACCGCGGTCTGGTCACCGACGGCGGGGGGGTGGCAACGCGGCGCGGTCTACCCGACGGGCGCTCAGTGGACGCGCTCGAACGACCGGACCGGGCGTCTGGTCGGGCTCTCGACGCCACAGGGGACCGACGACATCGAGCTCTCGTGGCGCGGCGAGTTCTACACCGGGCGAACCCACGAGCGCGGGGGCATGCGGGCGCTGACCGAGGCCGCGGCGCTCGACGGCCTCGGCCGGCGCGTCCGCTGGGACTTCGTGGCGGAGAACGGCCCTGCGTACAAAGCGGAGGTCG
>JAKLJY010000280.1 GCA_023150895.1 Myxococcota bacterium
CGCATATCGCACATTGTCACACTCTGGGCGGCTGCCCGGTCGCCCGCGCGGAAATCGGGATTCTTACGACGGGCTCATCCTTCTGCGCACCCTCAGGATCGACGGCGCGTGGGCCGAAGGGATCGATCTGGTAGTCGCTCTTCTCGCCCTGCCGCGTGGCGGCGAAGGTCGGCGGGAAGAACACACCGCGCGCGCCCTGTACCGGGCGGAGGCGCTCGCGGATGACGATGGCGGCGACATCTGCGTCGTCCTTGAGAAGGTAGTCATACTGCGTCAGGGTCGTGTCGTTACTCATCGCTGTCCTCGTCATCAATCTCGTCGTCGTTGCTAGAGTCCACCGACTCGGTCAGTCCTGCCGGACGAGCAAGCTTCAAGTAGCCGTATTGCCCCATCATCCCGATGATGGCCTCGCGGTTCACCAGCTCGGAGTGCGCGACCGCCACGCCGCGCGCGGCCATGCGCGCGAGCGCCAACGGCAGGTGCGGGCTCCAGGTGTTGTAGGTGAAGAGACGCTTTCGCACCCCGATGACGCCGTGGGGGGCGTTGTCGCCTTCGCGGCGCGGAGGGAAGAACGTCGAGATCCCGATGGCAGCGAGCAGCTCCATCGCGGGGCGACCTTGGGAGGTGCTCCCGCTCTTGGCCGCGTCGTTCGCGCTGATGCCACGATCGATCGACGACCGTGTTGCCACCGCGTCGAGGTTCAAGCGGCTCGCCCCCGGCGACGTGAACGCGATGATCTCCTGGAACTTCTGCGGTGACGACAGTTGCGCCGCTCGGACGAGGTCCAGGCTGAGCCCGGCAATGCCGCGCAGGCTCGCCGAGTACGTGCCCTTCTTGATGCTCGCCTCGTCCTGCTTGCCTGCCCAGAACTTCCAGCGGCTCTTGCCATCGCGTTTCTCGAGTCGCTGAACGATGCGACCGTTCGACGGGTGCGCCCACTCGTACCAGTGGTCGACCACGATCGGCGACTTCTCGGGCAGCGAGAACTCGAGGGCACCGCACCATCCACCAACCGAGTCAGCGAGCGGCACGCGGCCGTTCTCGGTGATCGCCTTCCATGCGTCCTTCGAGCCGAGATGCTTCGCCACCTCCGCCGCGACGGCGGCTTCGTCGACGTCCATGTTGATCTCACACACGTCGGCAGCAGCAGACGGCAGCGACGGCAGCACGCCGGGCGTTCGCCGCCACGCCGAGGTGACGTTTGCGTCGTAGCGGCTGAGCACCTCGAGCAGGCCGCAGACGGCGAGGTATTCGCCCGGGTTGCGGGCATCGATGGCGAGCTGGATCGTCGTCACGGCGAGTTCTCCTCGTCGCGCGAGGCGAGCACGTCGGCGGCCTTCACCAGCGCCTCGAGCCACGCAAGCGCCCACCAGCCATGCTGGGCCTGGAGCTTGGCGAAGCGCACAGGCGTCTCGGTGAGGACGTGCTTCGCTCCCTCGGTCACGACCGGACCGATTGCCTCGACGCGAAAGCCCGGACGAGCGTGACCGTGGTGCGCGGCCACGAGGTGCAGGCACAGCTCACGGTCGACCGTGGTCGGCAAGCTCGCCTTGCCGCCTACGAGGTCCGCAACAGAGCCCAGCTCGTGGCGGTAGCCTCGGTTGATCTTGTGATCGAACTTCGAGCAGCCCGACTTGGCGGCTGCGGGTCTGTCGACGCGGCCCACGGCGCGCTGCCACCACGGGCGATCCTTGCCGAGGTCATGCTGGCCAGCCGCCTCGATGACGGTCTCGCGCAGTCCCTCGGGTAGTGAGAGCCGCTGGCACAGCTCGGTTGCCTTGGTGCGAGCATCGCCAAGGTGCTGGGTGAGCAGAACGTCGTTCTGGAAGCCGAGTGAGCCATCGTCGTCCTCGGCCTCTTCGAGGGCGCGGCGCTCTTCACGGGCCACGATCACGCCGCGCGCCCCGGTTCCGGCCGCTTCGACGAGGCGCCAGCCACCGCCGAGCAGCTCGTCCGCGACATCTTCGACCTCGCTCAAGAGGTCTTCGGCGTCGGTGTCCGACTCGATCTTCTGCGGCTCACCGCCGTTTGCTGCGGCTGCCGTGACCTGCCCGGAGTCGATCCAGAGCCGACGACGCTGCGCGCGGCTCGTCGGCTGTGCCTGCTCAGCGACGTCGCTCACGGGTTGCTTTGAGTCAGGGTTCACGAACCGGCCGTCGTAGCCGCCGGCGGTGGTCGGCAACACCACCGTGGCGTCGTGAAGGGCCGCTCTGAGTGCGCCATCGTCGTCCTTCGGAACGTCTCGGAGCCCGAGCTTTTCGGCGAAGGACCGCCTGCGTGCTTTGTCGTTTCCGATGGGAAGCTCTCCGATCCGGACCTTCGTGGTCTCACCGTAACGCGTGACGAGCACGACACGTGCTCGGAGTGCGTCGTCTTCGACGGCGCGACCACGAACGGCCTTGAGCAGGTCGACTGCCTCGTAGACCGGACACCGCGCCGTCTCACGCGCACCGATCGGGAACGCTGCGACGAGGCGTTCGGCGTCTTCGGGCTCGGTCACCCGATCCAACTCCGAGCGCCACGCGATCTCGACGTAGAGCGAGGAGTCGTCGACGCTGCCGTGGAGCCAGCGGCCGACATCCGGGCGAGCCCCGGCGTTCGGGTGCTTCGAGGTCATCGCGAAGTCGTCGAGCACCGCGCTGGTCAGCGCCGGAGGAGGAACGCGCACCTCGAAAAGCCCGCGCTCCTCGGCGTCATCGAGCCCATCTCGCAGACGTGCTGGGAACGTTGCCGGCGAGCCGTGAACTTCCTCACCGTCGGTCACGAGCGTCTGGACGCGCACGAAGACCTTTCCGGCAGGGTCGGTGCCGTCCTCGTCGCCCACCAGTTTCACCGTGACGGCCCGGGTGCTGGCACCAAGCCGGTTCACGCGGCCAAGCCGCTGGATCAGGCCGTCGGCGGCGCATGCTTCGACGCCGAGGTGATCGCAGTCGATGTCCGCGCCGACCTCGACGCAGGAGGTCGCGACGAGGAAGATCGGCGAGTCGAAGACCGCCGTGCGATCACGCTGGCTCTTGAAGCGCGCGTACTTCTCGGACTCCACGACGGCATCTCGATCCCAGCCGCGCATGCTGCCCGTGAGCGTAACGACCCGCTCGTCAGGCACGCCGCCCTCACGCAGCGCAGCGGCGCACTTTCGAACCTCGGCGACAGTGTTCACTACGATGCCGATGACCGCGCCGCTGTCGGCCTTCGACCGCTCGATGGCCCACGCCGCGAGCTGAGCGCCGACGCCCTTGTCGGGGTCCAGCGCCTCGACCTCGAGCTTCTTCTTCGCGTTGAGGCGATCGCTGACCTTCTGGTCGTCGGTCTCCTTCGGCCACGTCTGGCCGTCGATGTCGGTGGCGACGTCGAGGAGTTGGAAGACTCGTCGCCGGTTCGACTCCTCGGGCAGTCCGGGCGTTCGGCGGAGCAGATCCCGAACGGGCTCCATCGTGGCGCCCATCCTCACGACCGCGAACGGCGCCAACGTGCCGACGCGGCGTTCGATCGCGGCGAGCGTCATCGCGAAGGGCGAGCAGAGGTGGGCCTCGTCGAGGACGAGCAGGCAGTCCTGTCCAAGCAGCCCGGCCTCGAGCGCGCGGCCCCAGGGTCCCACGCGGCCGTAGGCGCTGAAGAGAAGCCGAGACCCGAGCATGTCGACTGTGCCGACGATGATCGCTGGGCGCGTCGGGTCGTCCCGCCAGCGCGTATCGAGCGCCCGCTGCCCGCGCAGCGTCGAGACCTCGACGACCGAAGAGGTACATCCCGCGTTCTTCAACGCGGTCGCGATCGCGTAGAGCGTGTGGTTCTCGTCCTTCGCGGCCTCCTCGAGTCGCTCACGCACCTTCTCGGCAAACTCCGAGGCCTGATCGACAACTACGCGGCGATCGACGACGTACGCGAGGCGACGAGGGACGGCGTTCGAGCCGCGAGCCAGCGCGCGACCCAACGCCAAGACCCAGAGAGCGATGATCGAAGTCTTCCCCAAGCCGGTGGCCAGCTCGATGTCGGTCGGAAAGCGACCCGCTTCGAGGTCCGTAAAGAGCCGGTGCTGCCAGCGGCACGCACCGTCGTGACCGGTCAGCGCGCAGTAGAGCGCGTTGAAGTCCTCGAAAGAGGGGTTGCGTCCGCCCTGTCCCTCGTCCGTGGGTTCGAACTTCGCGCCTCGCACGTCGGTCACCAGCACCCCTTCGCGCTCGACGCACGATCGGGCTCGGTGCCAAGGCCAAGGAGCGGCGGATCGTAGAAGAAAATCGAGCGCACGGGAGGAAGACGATACCAGCGATGCAGTCGCCCGAGAACCCAAGTGCCAAAACCGGCGGCAGGCCCGGGGACGACAGCTCGGCCTCGCGCAGCTCCTCGCTCGTGACGCGCGTATCGCGGATCTCCTCGAAGTCGACGCTCGCGGTGTAGACGAGCGCCGTCCCGTCGGTGCCGAGCGACTTGTGCTGAAACTCCACGCTCCCGACGACGTACTCGACGGTGACCACGTCGGGCCAGATGAAGAGCACACGCGGCGGCGCGGTCGCGGCGACGGCCTCGGTGCCTTCGGGCGGCACGGTGAGCGCGCGCAGGAAGCCGCGGAAGTGGAGGATGTCGATGTCGCCGGGCTGCCCGGCTGCGAAGCGTTACATTGACGAGCAGGCACCGGGGCGCGCGAGCGAGAGCGGCGTCGAGCGACACGATGACCCACCGTCAGTAGTTGCCCATGCCCCTTTGGGGGCACCCGGGTGGATGAAACCCGGGGCAGGAGCCCCGGCCGGGGCCCGCCGTCTC
>JAKLJY010000281.1 GCA_023150895.1 Myxococcota bacterium
GCCGTTCGCCGCGTCGGGCACCGAAAGGTCCAGGTCGAACTCGGCGTCGGCGTCGGCGTCGGGCGCTCGCATGTCCGTCGGGGGGGCCGAGGCGTCCGGGCGCGGGCGCGCGTCGGGCACGAGGGCCCCGCCGGCCGCATCGGGTGTGCCCGCGTCCGGCCGGGGCGCAGGGCCGGTGATACAGGCACCCGCGTCGGAGCAGAACGCCCCCTCGCCGCATTCCGCGTTCCGGGTACACGGCCCCGGCGGGGTGATCTCGAAACAGGCCGTCACGGTGGCTGCGAGGGCGAACAGGCGGGCGAAGCGGGTCATCGGGCGACCTCGCCCGTCGGTGCGGCGTCGGGCGTCCACAAGAGCAGGGCGAGCCCCGCCCCGAGCCCGACGAGGCCCAGGCCGTAGCCTGCGCCCATGCCCGCCTTCTGCCCCGACAGGCGATCATCGAGCGCGTCGTAGCGGGCCTGCCGACCGGGTCCGAGCCCGTTCGCTTCGTCGGCGGTCTCGGCGGCGGCGGCGGTGAAATAGGCCCCGAGGCCGAGACCGACGGCGCCGAGGCCGAGCGCCGCGTACGCTACGGGGACGCGCCACGCCGGGTCGGACCGTGGCCCCGTCGCCCCCTCGGCGCTGGCCTCTCCGGCGGTCTCGCGCCCCGGCGCAGCGCGTTCGAGCTGCACCGCCATCGGTGTCGTCTTGCCGCGCTCCGCGGTGAGCGTCCGCAGCACCGACTGATGGCCGGGGGCCTTGAACCGGATCACGTGCTCACCGGGCGTCGTCGCGACCGTCAGGGGCGCGCGCCCCACCATCACCTCGTCGAGGAAGACCTCCGTGCCCTCCGGCAACGCCGAGATGACGAAACGGGGTCGTTCGGCCTCCACGCGCGCTTCGAGGGCGGTCGCCAGCGCCGAGACCGTCGCGCGGTCGTCCGCCGTCGGCGACAGTTCGAGGTAGCGCCGGTAGAGCCCGACGGCCTCGCCGAGCTCCCCTTGCCGTTCGAGCGTGCGCGCGAGGTTGAAGGCGAGTTTCGGCGACGAGGGCCACAGCGTCAGCGCGCTGCGGAACTCGGCGGCCGCCCCGGGCAGGTCCCCGGCGGCGTACAGGCGGCGGCCGTTCTGGTAGCGCTGCGTGGCGAGGGGGGGCGCACCCGGTTCGAGCTGCGGGGCCTCCGGGGCGGGGGCGGGTGCGGCGGGTGCGGCGGCGCGGGCGGGCGCGGGCGGCACGGCGACGGCGAGGAGGGTCGTCACCCAGAGAGCAAACGGTCGCATGGGGACACTCCGCGTCGGTTTTCCAACGGCGCGCGGATTCCAGCGCGGAACACCCGGCCTGACAAGACCGTTCGACGGCAATCGGCTTTGGCGCCAGGTGGGGCAGGGATCAGGGCCCCGGCTCGCGCCCGAGCACGGCCAGCGCCGCCGCGGCGACGCGATGCCCGCCGAGGGCGGTTGCCAGCGTGCTCTGCCCCGGAAACGCGCTGTCGCCGACCAGAAACAGGCCCGGTGCGGGCGAGACGGGCCCGGCCGCGCGATAGGCCGAAAGGCCCGCCCGCCGCGGCACGCCGCCCACGAATCCGCCGGTTCGCCCGGTGAAACGCTCGAACGTCCGGGGCGAGCCCGTCATGAGCCCCCGGGTCGCGGCGGCGATCTCGGGGGCCCGAAGCGAGACCGTCCGGCTCATCGCCGCCTGCACGCGGTCGAAGTAGGCCTCCGGCGCCGTCGGCCGGGGGTCGACGTGCGTCGAGAGGGTCGCGCTGCGCAGCCCCTCCGGCCCGGGATCGGCGTCCCCCACCGAGATGAAGACATGATTGCCCTCGGTGAACGGGCGGGCGCTCTCGTCGACACACTCGAGGTGAAAGGCCGGACCCGGCGGCAGGCCGGCGAGCGTGCGGTACTGCACGGCGGCGCCCCACCCCCCCTCGACCCCGCGTTGCAGGCGGTCAAGCGTCGGGTGGGTCTCCAGCGGCAGGCCGGCCATGTCTGCCAGGTCGCCCGGCAACCGATTGGCCACGACCACGGAGGCCAGCAGCGGGCCCCGCCGCGCTTCGACGTGCCATCCCGCCGGTGTGTTGCGCAGGCGGGTCACACGGTCGGCCAGCCGAATCGTCGCCCCCGCACGACGGGCGGCCTCGACCAGGGCCGTCGCCAGGACGCCGATGCCACCCCGGACGTGCCCGGTCCCGCGCCAGGCATAGTCCAGCGCCGCCAGGGCAAACGGGGCCTCGACCGTGTCGGGGTCGCACTGCACGGTGATCTGGCACAGGGCCCGCACCCATATCGCGAAGGGCGCGAAATCGGACAACGCGGGGGAGAGCATCGCCGGGCCGAGTGCGCGCCCGACGAGGGGCAGCACGGGGGCGAGCGCGGGCAGCGATGCGACGGTGCGCAGCACGCCTTCCGGCGAGAGCGGGGGCAGACGGGCGGGGTCGTCGAACAGCGCCCACAGTCCGTCGGCGACGCGCCGCTGCCGTTCGAAGAACGCCCGCAGCTCGGCCACGGGGGCGCCCGGCATCGCACACAGCGACGCGATGAACCGCTCGCGGTCGCGCCAGACCGGCAGCTCGCCGAACGGACCCCGCAGCGTCACGACGGGATCGGGGAACTCGACGGGGACCGCGAGCCCGGCCTCGGTCAGCAGGCGGTCGAAGTGTTCCTTTTGGACCGAGACCCGAGAACAGCGTCGCACCGGCTTCGTAGGCCCGCCCGAAGCGCCGGAACGTGCTCGCGCAGCCGCCCGGGTACGACAGCGCCTCGCACAGGGCGACCTTCGCGCCGGCGCGGGCCAGATGGAGCGCCGCGCCGAGGCCGCCGAAGCCGGCCCCGACGACCACGGCGTCGAATCGTTCGGGAGGGGTCACGGGCGGAGGGATGCGCGGCCGGCCCCGGCCGTTGCAAGGGACCCCTTTGCGACACGCGCCTTGCGCGCGGTCAACCGCGCGTCCTTGCGGCGCTCTCACCGGCGGGTCCATGCTGTGCGGCGCGCCGCGTCGGCGCACGGGATCGCCAGTGTGCGGCCCGGAAACGCAGAGGGAGATCACATCATGTCGAACGGTCGGCGCTTCGGACACAAGACGGCGGGCATCTCGGCAATGGCGTTGCTGGCGTGGGTGGGCGTTGCGCAGGCGCAGGAGGAGCCCCCGTTTCCCGGTGAAGCCTGCGGCTCGAGCGCCGACTGCGGCTCGTTCGAGGGCTGCCTCGACGGCGTCTGCACGCCGCTGACCCCCACCGACGAAGCCTGTGAGCTCGACGCCGACTGCTTCGACGACGGCGCCGTTTGCGTCGACGGCCTGTGCTGGACGCCGGACGGCGGGGGCACCGGCATCGAGGACCTCGCCTGTGCGCAGGACGCCGACTGCCCAGAGGGCCTGATCTGCGAGGACGGCATGTGCGAGAGCAGCCTGCCGCCCCCGGACGACATCGGGATGTGTGAGGCCGACGCGGACTGCGGCGACGGCGAGATCTGCGTCGCGTGTTACTGCATGCCCGCCGAAGGCACCTGCCGGGCGGACGCGGACTGCCCCGCCGGGCAGCGCTGCGACCTCGAGTCCATCGGTTGGGCCGGCGGCTCGGACGGCGGTGGCGAGGAGCCCCTGTCCTGCGAGGGCGAGATCGGCTACTGCGGCATCGATCCCTTCCAGGTCGAGCCGGACGCCCGCTGCGAGGCCTTCTGCGCGCTGAGCGAGACGTGCAGCGGCGGTGACGACACGGTCAGCTCGGACGACCGGCCCGTCGACGAAGGCGCGGGCACCGAGTCCGCCGAGTCGCCCCTGTCGAGCGACGAGTGCATCGGCTTCTGCAGCTACCTGCTCGCCGACGCCGACGCCGGCGAGGAGATGCTCGCGCTCATCGAGTGCGTCGGGGCCAACGAGGGCGGCACCTGCGACGAGATCGCCACGGCCTGCGGGACCGAGGCCGAGGCCGTCGGTGAGGCAGCCGAGGACGTGCCCGCCGGCATCATCGACGACGACGTGGGCGGCGGGGGGGCCGGCGGCGCGACGGGCGCGCCCCAGGCCGAGTCCGGCTCCCTCGGCGATCTCTTCGGCAACGCCTTCGGTGGCGACGGCAAGAACGTCGACGACGGCGCCGACGCCGGCGCGAGCGGGGGCGACGGCACCGCGGCGGATGGTTCGGCCGAAGACGACGGCGGCTTCGGCTGCACCGTGAGCCACGGACACTCCGGCGGCGGCCTCGCGCTCGCCCTGCTGGCGCTGGTCGGCCTCGGCGCGGCCCGGCGGCGCCGCCGCGCCTGAGCGCCCGAGCGCGGTCGCCCCGTTCCCTCGCCCCGGACGCGCGACACCGCTACACTGCGCGGGTTCCCCCCTCGAGAGAAGGTCGGCCCCATGACGCGCGCGCTCACTTCCGCCCGGTTCGCCCTGTTGACGACCGCCCTGGCCCTCGGCTGCGGCGAAGCCACACCGTCCGGCGGGGGCGACGAGGGCGGCACCACACCCGCCGGGGGCGCGTGCAGCGCCACGCGGGACTGCGAAGAGGGCCTCTACTGCGTCAATCAGGTCTGCCTCGCCGGGTGTGACGGCCCGACGACGTGCAGCGAGGCCACGCCTTGCTTGGTGGTCAGCGACGGTCAGGGGGGCCAGTGTTACCGGCGCCAGGGCGCGGCGCCGCCCACGGCGGCCCCCACCGGCGCGCCCACGGCGGCCCCCACCGGCGCCCCGACGGCAGCCCCCACGGCGGCGCCCACCGCTGC
>JAKLJY010000282.1 GCA_023150895.1 Myxococcota bacterium
CCGGCCGGTTGCCCACCGGAGCCGGGCTCGCCGCCGTCGCCGGTCGCGCCCGCCGTCCCGGGGTCGCCGCCGGTGCCGGGCTGACCCCCGGTGCCCGGCTCACCGCCGCTGCCGGGTCGACCGCCGGTGCCGGGCTCACCGCCCGCCGGGCCGGGATCGCCACCGAGACCACCATCGTCACCGGGCTTCGGACCAATCTGCCCCCCCGTACCCGGGTCGCCGCCCGTGCCCGGGTTGCCGCCGGTACCGGGGTCACCGCCCGCGCCGGGGTCGCCACCCGTGCCGGGGTCCCCGCCCGTGCCGACGCCCCGATCCGGCCGCGGACCCGGGCCGAGATCGACCGCGACGACCGCGTCGGGGCCGTCGACGCCGGCGTCCCCGGTGCCCTTGACCAGGCCGCGATTCGAATCGGTGCAGGCGAACGTCGCGAGCGTCACGACGAGCGCCACGGGCAGCCGGGTCGTCATCGAAGAAAACGAAACGAGAGAAGCGTTCGGAGTGGGCGTGCGCATTCGACCAGCATCCCCGGAAGGGGCGGGCGGGTCAACAGCCCTTGGCCGTGACGCGGTTGCGGCCGTCCTTCTTGCTCTTGTAGAGACGCTTGTCGGCCTTTTCCATGACCGCGTGGGCGTCGCGCAGATCGTCCGAGTCGGGGTCTCGTTCGCACGCCCCGAGGCTGACCGTCACGGAGACCGACTTGATGGGACCCGGCTTCTTCGGCTTTTCGGGTCGCTTCTTCGGCCGGCCTTGCGCCCGAATCGCGAACTTCGCGTCGGCGATGCCCGCGCGCAGGGCCTCGAGGTGCTCGAGCGCCTCGTCGACGGTCTTCCCCGGGAAGAGGATGGTGAACTCCTCGCCGCCGTAGCGGAACGCGCGACCGCCGCCCCCGACGGCCGCGAGGTGGGCGGCGACGTAGCGCAGGCACTGATCACCCGCGTCGTGCCCGTAGCTGTCGTTGAACTTCTTGAAGTGGTCGACGTCCGCCATGGCCAGCGTGTACGTGCCACCCAGTTGTTGCAGCGTCTCGTTCAGTGCCCGGCGGCCCGGCAGCCCGGTCAGCTCGTCGCGATACGCGAGGGTGTACGACGCCTCGACCATCGTGATGAGCAGGATGACCCCCACCGCACCGAGGTACACGAGGCGCTCGGCCTCCCCCCCCGGGGTGTGCAGGACGAAGGCGCCACCGACGAGCGCGCCGAAGAGGCCCGTATCGATGGCGCTGCGGCTCGTCGCCATGCGCCAGCCGAGCACGAACAGCACGAGCAGGAAGGCCAGAATCCCGGGCTTCGCCAGACCCGGGTGCAAGAACCACGGCAGCGCGAAGAGCGGCTCGCCGAGCCATCGGCCGAGGGCCGCGTTCTCCGCCTGGCGCAGCGAGAGCACCCCCAGGACCTGCACCCCGACGAAGGCCCAGCGCGCCCACCCAATCGGGGTCGTCAGCCCACGCTCCTGCACCAGGGCGAAGACGAGCAGCGTCAAGGGCAAACAGACCGTCACCGCCGCGCGCGCCGTCCCGGGGGGCAGCGCCAGCACGGCCTCTCCGCCCGCCCAGACGGAGACGGCGGCGAAAACGATGCGGCTGCGGTTGAACCGCCACGCCAGCGCGATTGCCAGCGCCAGCGCCAAGCGGGGCAGCACCGTCGACAAGCCGCCCGCCGGAACGCCCCCCCAGTGAAGGAGCACGCCCGCCGCGGCGAGCGGCAACACGATGGGCCAGGTCAGCCCGAGGGCTTTGCGTGCGAGCTGAGCGTACATTTCACGACAAACATAACCTGGGGTCCCGCGCGACGCAAAAACGGTGAAAACGAACATTCACCACAGCCGACAACCCCAACCACCGCACCGCGCCGGTCCGGGGTTCCAGCGCTTGCCGCGAGGGGCCGGGCGGACCTAACATGATCGGTCCGATGACCACCGGAAACGCGACATGGCCGAACCTGGGGAGCGACCCCACGCCCACCGTCTGGAACCAGACGCGGGACGGCCAGCTCGTCGATGGGCGCTACCGGATCGAGCGCCTGCTCGGGGTCGGCGGCATGGGCGAGGTCTATGTCGCCCAGCAGCTCTCCATGGGTCGACCGGTGGCGCTGAAGCTGCTCCGGTCCGAGCTCGCCAAGCGTCCGCAGGCCCGTGAGCGCTTCTACTTCGAAGCCCGCGCCGCGAGTCGCCTGAACCATCCCAACATCGTCACCGTCTTCGACTTCGGGTCCTCGAAGGAGGGCCTGTTCATGGCGATGGAGCTCGTCAACGGCGACACCCTGCCGAGCGTGCTCGCCGACGGCGCCCTCGACTGGCGGCGGGCGGTCCGGCTCGTCCGCGAGGTGGCCGACGCCCTGGCGCACGCCCACGTCAACGAGGTCATCCACTGTGACGTCAAGACCGAGAACCTCATGCTCGTCCAGCGCGGCCAGCGCACCGAGCACCTGAAGATTCTCGACTTCGGCATCGCGCGGCTCGCCACGTCGAGCGGCCCGGTGGAGCGCACCAGCGGCCCGGCGGTCGGGACGCCCATGGCGATGGCCCCGGAGGTCATCCTGGGGGATCCGCCGTCCCCGCAGGCGGACATCTACTCCCTCGGCGTGGTACTGTACGAGGTCCTGTCGGGCAACCAGCCCTTCGAACACACGACGGTTCAGAAGCTCGTTCAGCAGAAGCTCTTCCAGGCCCCGCAGGACCTCACCCTCCCCGGTGCCAGCCCGACGACGGCGACGGCCATCGGCGATCTCATCCGGTGGATGATGGCTGCGCGGCCCGATCAACGACCGCGCAGCTGCGAAGTCGTCCGCGAGCGTCTCGACGCCCTGTTCGAGCCGGACGCCACGGCCGGGGGCATCCTCGGGCTCGCGATGCCGGCGCCGGCGGCCCCCGGCGTGACGGGCCCCCTTCCGCGCATCGACCCGAACACGGGCAAATTCAATCTCGTCGACGCCCTGTGCGCCTCGCCGGATCTTCCCGTCTTCGCCACGGTCGTCCAGAGCATCGAGGCCCTCTGCCAGGACCCCAGCGCCGCCGCCGATCGGGAGATCGAGCGGATGATGACGGAGATCGGCCTCGCCCAGAAGGTCCTGCGCGTCGCGAACTCGACGTTCTATCGGGGCAGTCACCCGGAGATCACCCGCGTCAGTCGGGCGGTCATGGTCATGGGGCTCGAACAGGTGCGCCGGGTCGCCATGTCGCTGCCGCTGCTCGGCAACCTGGAGGGCGATGCCGATCCGGCCCTGCTCGAGTCGGCGCTGCGGTCGCTGGCGAGCGCGGTGATGGCCAAGGAGCTCGCCGACGGGCAGGCGGGCGTCAACCAGGAGGACGCTTCGACCGGGGCCCTGATGCGCAACCTCTCGCGGCATCTGGTTCAGGTGCGCTTTCCCGAGCTCGCCAAGCGGGTGCGCGCGCGCGCAGCGGGTCTGCCGGAGGACGAAGCGTGCCGCGAGGTCCTCGGCGCCACCTGGGAGGAGCTCAACCTGGCCATCGCCGAGAAGATGGCCTTCCCCGAGCGCCTGCGCCGCCTGCTCGGACCGATCGAGGCGGCCGACGAGACGCTGACCCCCGAGGAGAAGCGGTTGCGCGCCGTCTCCGCCTTCGGCAGCGAGCTCGCCGCGGTGTTGCAGGCGCCCGACTCGCCCCAGCGCAACGAGCGCCTCCACGCCATCGTGCGCACGCACGCCGACGCCATCGTCCTCGACCCGGCGCGCATCAAGGCGGCGATGGAGAGAACGGCGGCGGTCGTCGTCGAGCACGCCGCCGAAGCGGGTGTCGGGCTCGAGGTGGCGAAGACGATTGCACGGCGGGTCGACCAGATCACCCAGCCGCCACGGGCGAATCACCATCGCCTCGCCGCGGTCGTGCCGCAGATCGTCGCCGCCGCCGCCGAGGGCCGCCGGCTGGAGATGATCGTCTATCGCGTCCTGCAAGCCCTGCAGACGGAGGCCGGTTTCGATCAGGCCGTCTTCTGCCTGCGGCACTTCCGGACGAACGAGATCAACGGGCGCCTCTCCATCGGCCCCGGAGGCCAGCACCTGCTCGAGACGTTCCGGTTCGGCGTCGGGGTCGCCGGAGATCCCTTCTCCGAAGCGCTCGAGCTCGGCGAGGATCGCTACGTCGCCCCGGGGGGCTCCCTCGCCACGTTTGCCCCCCCGTGGTACGCCACGCGCACCAAAGCCCTCGGGTTCGCGTTCTTGCCCATGCGCATCCGGGGGCAGTCCGTGGGCGTCATGTTCGCCGAACAGGCCACGCCCGGGCAGCGCGTCTGGAGCCTGCCCGAGGCCGCCCCCCTGCTCTCGACGCTGCGCGACGCGGTCGTCGACGCCTTGCGCCGCCTCAAGACCTGACGGCCCTGCGGAATCGGGCCTTGTGACGAACCCGGAGGCCTCCTAGTCTGCGCCGTGCGACTCAGGCGTTCGTCAGCGCACATCCGTGCGTCCCGGTCCCGGTGGGGACGAATCCGGGGCAGGCGCCCGAGCCGCGTTTCCGAGTAAACGATGAGGGAGGCTCTCGAAATGGCGATGGGACGGAAGACTTCTCGGCGGATGATCGGGCACGCGTTGCCTTTGGCGCTCGTGACGGGCGCGCTGGTCGCGAGCGGCTGCACGCCGGCCGACTCCGAGGACGCGGTCGATCAGGGCGTCGGTCCGGTCGGCGGCGAGGCCGGCGGCGGCAGCACCGGCGGTGAGGCCGGCGGCGGCAGCACCGG
>JAKLJY010000283.1:0-300 GCA_023150895.1 Myxococcota bacterium
CGGCAGCGGCGGCGAGAGCGGCGGCGGCGGCACCGACGAGTCCGACGGCGGCATCACCGACGCCGACGCGGGCGCCGGGGGGTCCGGAGCCGGCGGCGGGGCGGGGGCCGACGACGGCGGCGGCGGCGGCTGCCAGGTCCGTCCCGGCGCGATGCCCTCCAACGGCGGTCTCTTCGCCCTCCTCGCCAGCGGCCTGCTCGGTCTCTTCACCCGGCGCCGGCGCCACGCTCGCTGATCGGGTCCGGTCCCGCGCCTCGCGCGGCCCACGCCGACGCTCACATCCCCCCATCCCGCCCGCAG
>JAKLJY010000283.1:310-4624 GCA_023150895.1 Myxococcota bacterium
CCATGGCCACCGTCGAAGCCCGCATCCTGCGCGGATTTCGTGACTATCTGCCCGATGTGATGCTCCCCCGCCAGCGCATGCTCGACCGGGTCGCCAGCGTCTTCGAGTCGTTCGGCTTCGCGCCGCTGAGCACGCCTGCGCTCGAGTATGCCGACATCCTGCTCGGCAAGTACGGCGACGAGGGCGACAAGCTGCTCTACCGCTTCTTCGACAACGGCGAGCGCGACATCGCGCTGCGCTATGACCTCACGGTGCCGCTCGCCCGCGTCGTCGGCATGAACCGCGACCTCGTCAAACCGTTCAAGCGGTATCACATCGCCCCGGTGTGGCGCGCCGAGACGCCCGGGCGCGGGCGCTTCCGCGAGTTCACGCAGTGCGACGTCGACATCGTGGGCAGCGAGTCGTTGATGGCCGACGCGGAGTGTCTCGCCGTCGGCGCCGCCGTGCTGCGTGCCCTCGGCGTCGAACGCTTCGAGCTGCGGGTCAACAACCGCAAGCTGCTCACCGGCCTGCTCGAGCGCGTCTCCGTCTCGGGCGCGGCCGCGCTCGGTGTGTTGCGCACCGTCGACAAGCTGCCGAAGATCGGCGAAGACAAGACGCGCGAGCTGCTGCAGAGCGAGAACAAACTCGACGCTGCGGCGTGTGATGCCATCTTCGCCTTCCTGAAGCTCGCCCCCGACGAGCTCGCGTCGTTCTTCGCGGACAGCGAGATCGGGCGCAAGGGTGCGGCCGAACTCGCCGAGCTGCTCGCGCTCGCCGAATCGCTCGGCATTCGCGACCGCGTGGCCGTCGATCTGTCGATTGCGCGCGGCCTCGACTATTACACCGGCACGATCTACGAGACGTTCCTGCTCGACCTCGAGTCCATCGGCAGTGTCATGTCCGGCGGTCGCTACGACGACATGATCGGCATGTTCGGCGGCGAGAGCATCCCGTCGGTCGGCATCAGCCTCGGGGTCGACCGTCTGTTCTTCGGCTTGCAGGAACTCGGCCTCGTCACACCGCAGGTCAGCCCGACGCAGGTGCTCGTCACCGTCTTCGACGAGAACACACGCAAACACGCCTATGACATCGCCACGCAACTGCGCGCGGCCGGCGTCCGCACCGAGGTTTTTCTCGGGACGGGCAAGCTCAAGAAGCAGTTTCAGTACGCCGACCGCAAACAGATTCCGACGGCCATCGTCGCCGGACCCGACGAGCTCGCCCGCGGCGAAGTGACGGTCAAGGATCTGAAGACCGGCACGCAACAGACCGTGACGATCGACGGGCTCGTGGCCGCGCTCGCGCGGGGGTGATGCGGGGCGGGGCGGCGGGGGACGAAGGGTCTGGCAAGGCGCGAACGGACGCCGGACCCGGGCGGCGAAATGCCGGGCGCCCCCCCGTTGACCCAGTGCATCCCGATGGATGGAAGCGATCGACCGAACGCGCTGCCGATCGGTCCGGACCAGCCCGACCGCTTGATGATGCGCGGGACGGCCGCCCGTGGTCCTGCCGGCGCCGCACGTGCGTGCGTGCGGCAACGACCTCGGCACTCACCGACATGGCACGACGACGATCTCTCGATGGCCCTGCGCTTGCCGTTCCGGGACGATGCCGCCCGAGAGCGGGCACTCGATGAGCCGTTCGACGGCGGCACGCACTTCGACCACCCTCGCGTCGGCGGCCAGCGGATGATCCGCTGCGACGTGTTTCCGAGTCGCGACGAGGTCGGCGAGGGCGAGCCGAGTCCACCGGATGGCCCGAGCCACGATCTACTTCGCCCGGTGCCCGAGGACCGCCTCGACTTCGGCGTCGGTCGCGGATTCGCCGCGCTCGGCCTGCGCGGCGCCCTCGTCCACAGCCTGCCCGAAGGCGAGTGCTTCTTGCCCGCGCTCGAACTGCCCGACGTCGACCAGGACGGCAACACCGCGGCCGCGCCGGGTGATCAGCATCGGTCGCCCGGTACGGACCACCTGATCGAACATCGCGGACGCCTGGAGTTCGAGGTCCGTGACGGGCTTGACGTCGGCGGTGAAGAGGGCGCGTCTGGAGCCCTCCGAGCGGACCCGTCGACGGTACTGTTTGCCACAACGTCGAGAGAGTTCGCCCGTCCCCCCCACCGGGCAACCGCCGCAACCGTGCCTATCTTTCAGGCATGTGGTGTCGTGACCACCCCTGGTTCGTCGCCCTCCTGACCCTGGTCGCGCTGCTTCTGCCCGCGCGGGCCTTCGGCGAGTCGGCCGAGATCGTCGTGTTCTCGCGTGAGGGCTGCCCGCGCTGCGCGGAGGCGGCGACCTACCTCGAGGGCCTCGGGACCGCCGGTGACGCGGCGGTCACGGTCACGGTGCGCCGGGTCGACGTGGAGCCGGGCGCCGGTGCTGACCTCGCCGCCCTGGCCGCGGCCCGCGGCATCCACCCGGTCGGGGTGCCGGCGTTTCTCGTCGACGGCACGCTCGTCGTCGGCTGGCAAGGACCCGTCACAGCCGCCCGCCTCGACGCCCTCCTCGCGGGGGCATCGCTGCCCGCGGCGCCGGCCCCCGCGGCGACCGACCTGTGTTTGCCCGAGCAGCCGTGCGGGCCCGCGGAGACCGTCGATCTGCCCGCGTTCGGGGCGGTCGACGCCGGCAGGCTCGGTCTGCCGCTCTTCACGATCGCGGTCGGGCTCGTCGACGGCTTCAATCCCTGCGCGATGTGGGTGCTGCTGTTCGTGCTGTCTCTGTTGGCCGCGCAGCGCGACCGCCGCCGGATGGCACTCATCGGCGGCACGTTCGTCATCGTCAGCGGTGCCGTCTACTTCGTCTTCATGGCGGCCTGGCTCGAGGCCTTCCTCTGGGTCGGGCTCTCGCGGACGCTCCAGATCGGGCTCGGCCTGGTGGCGCTCGGGGCCGCGAGCCTCCACATCAAGGACTTCTTCGCGTTCCACCGCGGGCCGACGCTCTCCATTCCCGAGTCGGCGAAGCCGGGCATCTACGCCCGGGCGCGCCGCATCATCCAGGCCCGGTCGCACCTGCTGGCGCTCGGCGGAGCCGCCGCCCTGGCCGTCGTGGTGAATCTGGTCGAGCTGCTCTGTACGGCGGGCCTCCCCGCGCTCTACACGCAGATTCTGGCGTCGCGACAGCTCTCGGCCGGGGCCTACTACGGGTATCTCGCCCTCTACGACGCGGCCTACATGCTAGGAGCATGATTCACGACCCACTCCGCGTCGCCCGCCGGGCGGTCCGGCCCGAGGCCGGCGTTGCTCGCCCTCACGCTACGACGCGGGGTAGCGCTGTCGGGCTCGCGCCTTGGTCTCGGGCCGGCCTGCCTCGGCGTGCTCGGTCTGGAGCCGTGAATCATGCTCCTAGACGATGCCGTCATGCTCTCCGTCGCGGTCGTCACGCTCGGGCGCCGCAAGCTCCAGGCGCGCGAGGGCCGCTGGCTCAAGCTCGTGAGCGGCGCGGTCATGGCCGCCCTCGGCCTGATTCTGCTGCTGAAACCGGCGTGGTTGGCCTTTCGGCTGTGAGGGCCCCGTCGACCGGGGACCGGGAAGCGCTCGTTTTACTCTGGCGACGGCCCGTGGCAGGATGGGGCGCATGAGCACGACGAGCATTCCCGAGCCTGCCGACACCCCGATGGCGCCGTCGCTCGCGGCCTGGGCGGCCATGTCCGAGGCACAACGCCAGGCCGTGCTCGCGACGCTCGAACCGATGCCGCAACACGAGGCGCTGCCGCCCGAGAGCGACGCGCACATCGACGCGTGGATGGATGCTGCTGACGCGCTCGGTAACTGGTTCCGCGCGAAGCGCCGCCGCGCCTACATCGGCCGCGGGATTACGGTGTACTACCCCGAACGCGTTCGATTCGCGCCGGACCTCTTCGTGGTGCTCGATGCGGAGCCCGGTCAGCGCCGGACGTGGGTCGTCAATCGAGAGGGCCGCACGCTCGACTTCGTCCTCGAGGTCCATGCCCACGGCGACAAGAAGAAGGACACGGACCGGAACGTCGCTCGGTACGCCGAGCTCGGCATCCCCGAGTACGTGATCTACGACGCCGAGCGCCGCACGATCACCGGATACCGCCTCGCCCCCGGTGCGCGGACCTACACGCCCGTCCTGTCGCAGCTCGGGCGTTGGCAGTCCGCGGTGCTCGGGCTCTCGCTCGGCGTCCGCGACGGCCGCCTGCGCTTTTTCGACGAGTTGCACGTCATCCCGTTCGAGCGCGAACTCAACGAGGAGCTCGAGAAGGCCCTGCGCGAAACCGAGCGCCGGGCCGAGGCCGAAGCCGAGCGTGCCGCCGCCGAGGCCGAGCGTGCCGCCGCCGAGGCCGAGCGTGCCGCCGCCGAGGCCGAGCGCGCCG
>JAKLJY010000284.1 GCA_023150895.1 Myxococcota bacterium
CATCCGCGGACGATCTCACGCCGTGTCGCGTGCGTCCATACGCGCGTGCGCGCGCGAGGTTTTTACGAGGGACTCAATCTTGCGATGGAGCACCTTGGCCTCCTTGGACGTGGACCTCCACCGTCACGGCCAGGAGGGCCGCGCGGCGGGTGGACCCTCTGGCGGAAACTGCCGCCGCGGGGTCGCATGGATCGTCGGGTCGTCGACGATCATCCGCGTCTTATTCCCACCCGGCATTTCGTGCAATCGCCGGAACTGGATCTGGATCAAGTGCGATGTAACAGATGGGAATGGTGGGATTTGGCCGAGTCAGAATATTAATAGACGCCGTGGTCGGCTGATGGGCGAGGGGATCAGGTCGTCCGCGACGGGGCCGCCTCGGTGGGGACGAAGCCGCGCCGCATGGTGTTCTCGCTGACCAAACGGGGATCGACGAACGAGAGCAGGTAGTCCGGTCCGCCGGCCTTCGTACCGCCGCCGCTCATGTGGAAACCGCCGAAGGGGTGGCGGCCGACGATGGCGCCGGTGATGGGCCGGTTGATGTAGAGATTGCCGACGCGGAAGGCGTCCCGCGCGCGCTCGATGTGGGCAGGCGAACGGCTGTAGACGCCGCCCGTGAGGCTGTAGGGGGTGCCCGTCGCCCACTCGAGCGCCTGCTCGAAGCTCGCGGCCCGCATCGCGGCGAGCACCGGGCCGAAGACTTCTTCCTGCGCGAGGGGGTCCGTCGGGGGCACGTCGCCGAAAAGGGTGGGGGCGATGAAGTAGCCCCCCATCGGCGCGGTGGATTGCGTCAGGCGCTTCAGGCCCCGTTGCTCGGCCTCGGCGATGGCGGCCGAGATGCGCCGCCAGCTCTCCTCGTCGACGACGGGCCCCATCCGGGTCTCGGGGCGCGTCGGCGGGCCGACGAGGGCCGAGAGGCTGTGCATCGCCTCCGAGAGGCGAGCCGTGAACGCGTCGTAGTGCTCGCCGACGACGATGACCCGGGAGCAGGCGCTGCACTTCTGGCCGGCGAAACCGAACGCGCTGTGCAGGGTGCCGAGCACGGCCTCGTCGAGATCGGCGTCGGCGTCGACGATGATCGCGTTCTTGCCGCCCATCTCGCACACGACCCGCTTGAGCGAACGCTGGCCGGGGAGGGTGACACCGGCCTGTTTCCAGATGGCGAGGCCGACGTTCAGGCTGCCGGTGAAGGCGACGCCGGCCACGTCGCGATGGCCGACGAGGTGGGCGCCGACCTCATCACCGAGGCCGGGCAGGCTCTGCAATGCGGCCCCGGGGATCTTCGCCTCCCGCGCGAGCTCCATCAGTTTGCCGGCGATGACGAACGACTGTTCGGCGGGCTTGATGATCGTCGGGTTGCCGGTCACGAGGGCGGCGACCGCCATGCCGGTGAGAATCGCGAGCGGGAAGTTCCAGGGCGCGATGACGGCCACGACGCCGCGGGGCGTGTACGAGAGCATGTTCGTCTCGCCCGGCGGACAGAGCTGCGCTTTCGGCGTGAACAGCGACAGGGCCTCGCGGGCGTAGTACTCGCAGAAGTCGATGGCCTCGCAGACGTCGGCGTCGGCCTCCCGCCAGGGTTTGCCGACCTCGCGCACCATCCACGCGGAGAGCACGTCGCGTTGTTTGCGCATCACCGCGGCGAGGTCGAGCAGCCACTGGGCGCGCGTGGCGACCGGCGTGTCCCGCAGCGTGGGGAAGTAGGCCCGGGCGACCTCGATCGCGCGGTCGGCGTCCGCAATGCCCGCGAGCTGCAGCGTGCCGACGACGATGCGGGGATCGGCCGGATCGAGGCTGTTCAGCGTCCGGGTGCCGTTGACCGGGCGGCCGTCGACTACGGGGGTGACCGTGCGGCCGAGCTGTTTGCCGACCGTGGCGAGCGCCTCCGTGAAGGCCGCGCGTTGTTCCGCGACCCCGAAGTCCCGCAGCGGCTCGTTGCAGAACGGCGTCAGCGCCTCGACGGTGCTCCGGGCGGGGGGGACGGCGCGGAGCATCGGCGAGCGGTGGACGGGCTTGGGGGCCGCGAGCAGGGCGTCCTGGCTGGCGCCTTCGACGAAGCCCATGCGCAGCCAGCTCTGATTGCTGGTGTTTTCGAGCAGGCGGCGCACCAGGTAGGCCATCCCGGGCAAGAGCTCGCCGACCGGGGCGTAGATGCGGACCCGATGACCCCGCGCGGCGCAGGCGGCCTTGATGGGCTCGGCCATGCCGTAGAGGCACTGAATCTCGTAGCCGTTCTGGGGCACGCCGGCCTTCTCGGCCGTGGCGATGGCGTGCGACAGGCTGCGCAGGTTGTGGCTGGCGATGGCCGTGCGGACGTACTTGTGATTCGCGAGCAGGAGTTCGCTGCACTGCTCGAAACAGGCGTCGGAGTCGGCCTTGTCGAGCCAGACTGGCGACGGCCAGCCCTCCTGCGCGGCCCGCACGGTCTCGTAGTCCCAGTAGGCGCCCTTGACGAGCCGGATGGTGATGCGCCGGCCCTTCTTTTTCGCCCACTTGATCAGCGCCTCGAGGTCGTCGACGGCGTCGCGGAGATAGGCCTGCACCACCACGCCGGCGTGCTCGAAGTCGCCCAGGCTCGGGTCCTCCATCACCCGTTGGAAGAGGCCGTACGTGACCTCTTTGACGGCGCGCTGTTCGAGATCGAGGTTGAGGAACGCACCCAGGGCGCGAGCGCGCTGGAACAGGGGCAACAGGCGCTGGGCGGCCTGCGTGATGCCATGGTCGTGGGCGAGCCCGTCGAGCTGGCTGTACAGGGCACTGACCTTGATCGACACGTTCGCCCGGGGAATCGCGCCCCGGTCGTCCTGATCGAGCAGTGCATCCGCCGGCCAGCCCGCCGTGTCGGCGACGAGTCCCTCGAGCAGCGCGCGGTAGCGGGCGACGTATTCGTCGGCCTCCGGCTCGCTGACGGTCGCCTCGCCGAGGAGATCCACCGTGAAACACTGATGCGCGCGGCGCAGCTCGTGCAGCACCGGGATGGCCTCGCTCACCGTCGTCCCCAGGATGAAACGACGGGCCATGCCCTCGAGATTCTTGGCGATCTGCCCCGCGGCGATGCGGGTGGCCATCGAGCCGAGGCCAGCGCTCTTCAGGGCCATCTTGATGACCATGGGCGGGTTGACGCCGGGCTTGAGCAGGTACTCCTGAATGTGGCGCGCGACCTCGTCCGGGGTCGTCAGCACCGGGAAGACGTCGACGAAGCGGAACATCTCGGTTTTGAAGACCGGATCCTGCATCGCCCATTCCAGGATCTGGCCGCTCCACCACGCCTTGTCGAAGAGGCCGGGTTTCTCGCCCTTCATGCGGGCGAAGAGGTCACTGCCAATCTCGCGGATACGCTGTTCGCTGGCGGCCACGGTGATGTCCTTGTGAACGGGGAAGGTCGGATGGGCACACGAACGGAAACGCGGCGGTGCACACTCGGAGGCGTGCTCGGGCTCGGGATCGGGCGCGGGACCGGGGGACGGCCGCGGCATGATCCTACTCCTCGCCGGTTTCGTGTGACACTCGGAAGCGACGACGACTCATTGTCCCCGAGCCCTGCGAACCCCGTGGACACCCCCGCACAGCCTGCCCTTCCGGGCGACTCGGCCGAACTCGCCTATGCCGCTGCGCTTGCGCGCGGGGAGGGGTGGGCCGTGCGTGTCTTCGAGGTTCGCTATCGCTCGCTCGTGGGTCACGCCCTCGGCGTGGCACTGCGCCGCTGGCGCCCCGAGGCGCCCGTGCATGCGGAGGACTACGTGCAGGACTTCGTCGGTTTTCTTCACCTCGACGCGGGCGCTCGCCTGCGCAGCTACCAGGGGCGCTCGCCCTTCGGCGCGTGGCTCTACACGGTGGCACTGCGGTACTTTCAGCGGCGCCTCTCCCGCCTCGCCGGCGATCGCCGCGGCGAGGCGGCCGTCGTTCACCTCACGGACGGTGAGGCCAACGGCGCGGAGGCGCAGCTCGCGGCGGCGCAGGAGGCGGAGCGGCTGCGGACCGTCGTCCAGGGGCTCAGCGCCGAAGAACGCCTGCTCGTTCGCCTGTTCTACGTCGAGGACCTCAACGCCGCGGAGGTCGCCCGGACGCTGGGCAAGGGACCTTCGGCCGTGCGGATGAAGAAGATGCGACTGCTGGCGCGCCTGCGCGGACTCCTCGGCCTGCCGCCCGACGAGGACCTCCCGGCGACGGACGACGAGCGGGATGCCCGCCAGGTCGGCGGTGAGCCGTGAGCGCCCCCGACACCCTCGAAGCGCGCCTTCGCTGCCTCGACCTCCGGTTCGCCGCGACGGAGCCGGATCGCCACGTCGAGGACGAACGCATCGCCGTGATCGCCTCCGGCGCGGAGCCGAGCGAAGCCGAGGCCGCGCACCTCGCCGCCTGCGATGCGTGTGTCGATCTGCTCGTCGCCGCCGGCGAGGGCCTCGAGAGCCTGGCCTCGGAGGTGGTGCTCACCGCACCGCCCCCGGCGCGCCCGGCCGGGGTCATGCCCGTGGCAGCGCCCGCCCCGGGGGCCGGTCGGCGCGGCGGCCGGCTTCGCCTCGGGCTCGTGATCGGGGGCCTCGCCCTGGCGTGCGCGGCGGCCGCGGCGATCGGCGGCGGTGTCTTTGGGGCGCGCG
>JAKLJY010000285.1 GCA_023150895.1 Myxococcota bacterium
GCGCGCCGGCTCGTCGCCCTGCCGCGCGGCGACGCCGACGTTCATGACGCAGGTGGCCGCCCAGACGGGCTCATCGGCCGCCTCGTAGGCGCGGCGGGCCGCCTCGAAGTGGGCTTCGGCCGCGGCGCGGTCGCCGCCGTGGAGCAGCACCAGGCCGAGGACGCGCCGGGCGTCGGCGGCCAGCCGGGGGGCCTGCGCCTCGCGGGCGAGCGTCCAGGCGCGTTCGAGCGCCCCGCGGGCGCCACCGATGTCCCCCGTGTTCCACGCGATGCGCCCGCGCTCGAGGGAGACCTCGGCGCCCAGTGCCCCGACGGGCCCCCGGGCGAGGGCCTCGTCCGTGGCGGCCCGCGCGGTGCCGAGGGCGCCGCGGGCGCGGGAGAGGCGGGCCTCGAGCAGCAGCGCCTCCGTGTGGACCGGGTCGTCGTCGGGCCGCGGCCGGGCGGCTGTCCGCAGCAGGGGCAGAAGAACGGCCGCCGTGCGGGTGTCCGCGAGGGTTAGCGCGGCGCGGAGGCCTGCCAGCAGCGGTTCGATGGCGAGGTCGGGGGTGCCGGCTGCGATTCGGTGGACGCCCAGCGCCGCGGGGCCCAGCGCGGGGCCCAGGCGGTCGGCGAGGCGGGCGTGGCAGGCCGCCCGGTCGGTGGGCGCGAGTCGGCCGCGGAGGGCCGCGGGCAAGGTCGGGGTGGAGAAGCGGAGGCGCTCGGGGGGCGAAGGCTCGGCGACCAGCAGGCCGCGCTCGAGGAGGGCGTCGAGGCAGGCGTCGAGCGCGGGTGTCCCGTCGGCCGCGTCGAGGCAGCGCCCGAGCTCGGCCCGGGTGAAGGGGGCGTCGAGGCAGGCGGCGAGCGCCAGCGCCTCGTGGCCGGCGTCGTCGGCGAGGGCCGTCGCGAGGCGGGCGAGGACGTCGCCGACGGACGCGGCGGGATCTTCGGGGGCGTCGGGCCCGCCGGAGGCGTGAGCGTCGAACGCGTCGTCGTCCGTCAGCACGGCCCCGTGCCGCCCGCGGCGCAGGCGACCGGCGGCGATCCAGCTCGAAACGCGGGCGACGGCCGCGCCGGGGTTGCCCCGACAGGCCGCTTCGAGGCGGGCCGCGAGCGCGGGCGCCAGGCCGAGCAACGTGCGCACGAGGTGGGTGGTCTCGGCCGCCGTCAGGGGACCCGGCGCGAGCACCGACACACCCGGCCGCCCGCAGAGCTCGTCGAGCAGGCCGCCGGCGGGCGTCGGGGCCCCGGGTTGCATGTCGCGCCCGCGCCGCGCCAGCACGCAGAGCACGGGCACGTCCCCGGTGGGGACGCGCAGCAGATGCTCCGCGAAGCCCAGCGCGGCAGGCGCGGCGTCGGCGTCGTCGATCAGCAGTGTGCAGACGCGCGACCCCGCGAGGTGGACGAACAGGCGACGCAGCGTGGCGAAACGAGCCTCCAGCGTGGGCAGCATGGTCGAAGACCGGCCCGCCGCCCCGACGTCCTGTCCGGCCATCTCGACACAGGCGGCGAGATCGGCGGGCGTGGGGCCCGGCGCGCCCCCGCAGGTGAGCGCCGCACGGGCCCTGGCGGCGAGCCGCACCGGATCGTCGCCCTCGGTCGCGCCGATGGCCCGGGCGAGGGCGAAGGACAGCACGTCGCTGCGGCCGCCGGCGCGACCGCCCGTCACCACGGCCGCGCCGGTCTCGTGTGCGCGCTCCCCGAGCCAGTCGAGCAACGCCGACTTGCCCACGCCCGGGGCCCCGTCCAGCACGACGACCTGCGGTCGGCGCGTCTGCGCGACCCGACGCAGCGCGCCCCAGAGTCCGTCGCGCTCCGCCTCGCGGCCCACCAGGGGCAGACGCCGCAGCGGAAACAGCCCCGGACCGGGCGCCCAGGGACGCCAGCCCGCGCGCTCGGGCGCCCGCCAGTCCGTCGGCAGGGGCGGGGGCTGGGGGCCGGTCGTCCCAGGCGCTGCGGCGGCCGTGGGCGAAAGCGGCGTCGCGGGCGATGCGTCGCCCGGGACCCAGGTCTCGGCGGCGGCGGCCGTGGGCGATCCGTCGCCCGGGACCGACGTCTCCGTCCCATGCATCGTCGCGGCGGCCGTGGGCGCCCACGGCGTCGGGGGCTGACCGGCGGTCTGCGTAGAGGTTCCGGCAACGGGGCCGGGCGAGGGCAGCTCGAGGAGCCGGGCGAGGACATCCGCGGCGCGGTCGGGGCGGGCGTCGGGGCGCTTGGCGAGGAGGTGGGCGACGAGGGTGGCCAGGCCCGGAGGCAGGTGCCCGCCGGTGGGCAATGGGGGCGGCGCGAGGCCGAGATGCGCCCGCGCCAGCGCGTCGCGGTCCCCGCCGAAGAAGGGCGGGCGCCCGGTCGTCAGCGCGTGCACGAGGCAGCCGACGGCGTAGAGGTCGGTCGACGGCCCGACCGTCCCATGCGATGCGGTGAACTGCTCGGGGGCCATGTAGGCCGGCGTCCCGGCGCCCATGCCCCAGGGCGTGCCCGGCTCGACGTAGAGCCGCGCGATGCCGAAGTCGGCCAACGCCCAGCGCGGCGGCAGACCGCCGGCGGTGAAGACCAGGATGTTCGAGGGTTTCAGGTCGAGGTGGACGAGCCCGAGCGCGTGGGCGTGGGCGAGTCCGCGGAGAACGGCCGCGAGCAGCGCCCGCAGCGTCTCCCAGTCGTGGACGGGGGGCTGGCCGTCCAGGGCGCCGTCCGCCCGGGCCATCGCGAGCCACGGCCACGCCGGTCCGTCCGGGGGCGTGAGGAAACCGAAGTCGTCGAGCGCCACGATGTTCGGGTGGCAGAGGCGCGCCGTGTGCCGTACCTCGCGCACGAACGCGGCGCGCGCCTCGGGGCTGCGGGCGAGCGCCGACGGCAGGCGCTTGACGGCCACGGGCAACCCCGTCCCCGGGTGGTGCCCGAAGAGGACCTCGCCCATGCCGCCGGCGCGGGGCGGCGCATGGGGGTCGAGGCGATAGGGCAGTTCGGCGTGCGGCGCGTCCGTCATCGGGCGCAGATATGCCATACAATGGCGCCCCCATGGAGCCCACCACCGAAGTCGGACACACGCTCGAGCCCGGGATCACGCCCGGGGCGCGACCGGCGACATTGTCGCTCACCGTCGCCTGGCACCCCGATCCCGCGCTCGTCGGGGCGACGTGCCCCCTGCCGACGGGGCTGCGCCTCGAGCTCGGGCGCGGCTCGCCGGCCCTCGGGCCAGGGGTGCTCGACGATCCGCGGCTCTCGCGGCGCCACTTCGCGGTCACGGCCGACGCCGCCGGGGCCGTCGTGGTCGAGGATCTCGGCAGCACCAACGGCACGACGGTCGGGGGCGAACGCCTCGGCACGCAGACGCTGACCGCGGGAGGATGTTTCGCGGCCGGTCAGTGCCTCTTCGTGGTCGGGCGGGGAGACGCCGGCCCGTCGGCGGCGCCGGCCCCGGGGCTCATCGGCCGGAGCGCGGCGCTGCGCGCGGCCCTCGATCAGGTGGCGCTGGTGGCCGCGCGGGGGACGGCCGTGCTGCTGCTGGGCGAGAGCGGCACGGGCAAAGAGGTCTTCGCGCGGGAGATTCACCGCCAGAGCGGGCGCCCGGGGCCGCTCGTCGCCGTCAACTGCGGCGGCGTGGCCGACGGGGTGCTGCAGAGCGAGCTCTTCGGTCACGTCCGCGGGGCGTTTTCGGGCGCCGACCGCGGACGGCCGGGGCTCGTCGAGCAGGCGCGGGGCGGTACGCTTTTTCTGGACGAGGTGGGCGACGCCTCGCCCGCGTTGCAGGTCGCCTTGCTCCGCCTGCTGCAGGAGGGCGAGTACCGCCCCGTCGGCGGGGACGAGGTCCGCCGGGCCGAGGTCCGCTGCGTCGCCGCGACGAACGTCGACCTCGAGGGCGCCATCGCCGCCGGCCGGTTCCGGCAGGATCTCTTCACACGCTTGTCCCGCTGGGTCATCCGCCTGCCCCCGCTGCGGGCCCGGCCCGAGGACATCCCGCTGCTCGCCGCGGCGTTCGTCGCCCGTCACTGCGGTCCGGCCGCCCGTCCGTCGCGCCGCTTCGTCGAGGTCCTCCTCGGCGCCCCCTGGCCGGGCAACGTGCGTGAACTCGACGCCGCGGTAGAGCGCGCCTGCGTCGCCGCGCCGCCCGGCGTCGAGCTCGTCGAGGTGCCCGAGTGGTGGGTGGACACGCTGCGCGCGGCGGCCCGCGCCCGGCCGTCGGAGGCCGAGTCGACGCGGGCGGCGGCGTCCGCGGTCCCCGACGCCGCGTCGGCCGCTCCCCCGGCGCCGTCGACGGTTCGTCCGCGGCGCCCCGACGCGGCCACGCTGCGGCGCCTGCTGGCCGAGCACGGCGGAGAAATGAAAGCCCTGGCCCGGGCCCTCGGCGTGGGGCGCACCACCCTCTATCGCTGGTTCGAGGCGGCGGGAGTCAACCCGGCGGACCTGCGCGACTGACGACCCCGGGCCGGCTTCGGCCATGTGTTCCGGTCGTGTTTCGCGTGTGTTCCATCCGTGTTCCGCCCGTGTGCCATTTGCAGACGGTGGAACACACGATTCGCCCTCGCCGGGCGGTCTAGGAGCTTGTCGCCGTAACCGATGCCGATGCGAGGTCGCTCGGGTCGAGGCGACCGCCGAGCGCGCCTGGAGCGACCGACC
>JAKLJY010000286.1 GCA_023150895.1 Myxococcota bacterium
GCCCGCGTCGGTCGCTCGCGGGCTTTCGGCTTCACTCCCTCGGTCGCGCTACCTTCGGGTAGCGCTCGGTCGGTCGCGACCGGCGCGCTCCGCGATCAACTCGACGCAGGCGCCCTCGCATCGGCGTTGGTTACGGCGACACGCTCCTACCGGACGAAGAAGAGGCGGGTGTCTTCCGTCTCGTCGTCGTTGCTCGTGAGCGCGGCGGTTGCCCGCCTGCCGTCGAGGGTGAGCGAGAGCTCGGAGGACAAAAGGTACTGACCGGGCGCCAGCCTGAGCGTGTCCGTGCTGCCGACGCGGAGCTTCCAGGCGCCGGCGATGCGGTTGGCGACCAGGGGCACCAGGGTGTCGCTGGTGGTGAACTCCTCGGCGCGCTCGATGAAGATGTAGTCGCCGCCCGTGGCGCAGGCCAGGGCGTAGAGTTCGGGATCCCGCCCCCGCGCGAAGCCCGAGGACACGGTCGGTTGCAGGTGCACGACGATCACGGGGACGGGCGCAGCCTGCCCTCCGTGGGTGTGATTCGCGTAAGTCTGCGTGACCTGGGCGAGCGTCTTGCCGAAGCCGGAGCTGTCGGCGTCCTCCGTTCCGTCCGTGAACAGGATGACCACCGGGTTCAAGTCCTTGGTCGCCGTCCCGTTGACCACGATCGTGTACGTCTGGTCCAGCGCATCGCCGAGGGGCGTCGAGCCGATCTCGCCGCGTTCGAGCTGGCTGAGGCCGTCCAGCGCTGCGTCGAGACGGCACGTCGCGCCATCGGCGCCCGCGGGACAGACCAGGACGTCGCGGTTGCGTGTCGGCGTGGCGAACTCGGCGGCGATGTGCGGCTGCCGCTGGTCGAACCAGACGAGCGAGAAGTAGGTATCGAGCGGGATGGACGGCTGCCGGACGAGGTTCTTGAAGAAGGTGAGCCGCTCGTCCCGCGGGTCGGAGGCCTTGCTCGGGTCGACGGACTGCGTGGGGTCGGGCTGGCCCTTCAGGCTGCCGGAGTTGTCGAGCAGCAGGACGACGAGGCGGTCGTCGCCCCGCCGGGCGTCCCCGCCCGGGACCTCGTAGCGCAGGCCGGAGCGGATCAGCGCGAGGCCGTGCTGTCCGTCGGGAGCGTCGGCGCGCTCGGCGCACGTGTTGAACACCGCCGGGTCGACCTCGCCGAGACTGCATTCCGGCGCCACGTCGAACTCGAAGTTACCGTCGCTCAGCGCCTCCTCGACCGGCCGCGGCATCCCGTCGACGAGCACCGTGTCGCCCGGCAGCAGAGAGAGCGTCCCCTCGCGTGTGTCGCTGAGGATCTGGAGCGACAGGTCGAGCTGGCTGTCGTCGGTCGAGCCCGGCGCGCGGCAGAGGCCCGAGGCGAGCAACGCGTCGAAGTACATAAGCCGTTGACCCGCGTCGCCGCTCACGCCCGCGTCGCCGTTCGCCCCCCCGTCGCCGCCACACCCGGCCGCCGCCAAAACAATGATCATCCGCCAGTCTGATGAGATGTGCATTCTTCCGCTCCTGACCTGCCAATTGGAGCACCAGGCCCGGCGCCGGCATGGCTCCAGGCCACTCTCGGCTGCTCCGCCGCAGAAGTCTGCGGTGCCTGGCGTGGTTCTGCAAGTGAGACCCGTCGTTCGGGCGCTTCACCCCTTCGCCGGCCCCGCGATGGCAGCCGTCCTGGCGGATCCGGGCGCGCACGCGCTCACAGGAGCGTGTCGCCGTAACGCCCGCCGGCTACGGCCGCCCGCGCGATGCGGGCCTGCTCGACGTTGACGACGTCCATGATGACGCCGCCCTCGAGCATCTCGGCGAGGCCGACCTTGGCCGGAAAGGTAGAAACGTCCACGACTGACTCCTGGCGCTGAAGAACGACAGTTCCGAAAGCGCCAGATGTGCGACGGCGCGCAAAGACTGCGCCGTAGAGCGAGTTGCGGGACGTTTTTCAAACGGTGGGGTGGGGGGATCGGGCGAGGCGGAGCAGCAGGCCCCGCAAGGAGACGCCCAGCCGGCGCGCCATCGCATTCAGGTCGCCGGCCGTTTCGGCGCGGGCGGCGGCCAGCTCGGCGTCGGTCAGCTCGAGCGGACTCGGGTGCCCCATGGCCTGGAGCCGCTTGTCCAGGTGGTTGCGCGAGATCCCGAGTGCCTCGGCGGTGCGCGACTTCACGAACTCGTTGGCCGAGAGCGCCTCGACGATGGTGGCGTCGTCGGGCAGCGTCCGGCGCGGTCGGGCGAGGGGACGTGGGCTCGCGTCGGCAGCGGGGGTCGGTGAGGGGGTCGCCGCGGGACCGACCGGCGCCGAAAGGCCCTGCAGGGCGGCCTCCACGCCGTCCAGCAGAAGGCGCTCTGCCACGCTGCGCAGCTCGCGCACGTTTCCGGGCCAGGGATGGGCCAGCAGGCGCTCGACAAACGCCAGTGGCAGCCGGGGCGTGCGTGCGGTCACCGGCTCGGCGAGCCACGGAGGGGGCGTCGTCCCGCCCGCAAGGAATCCCACAAGCAAGCGCGGCACGTCCTCGACGCGCGCCCGCAGCGGGGGCAGGGCGATTGACAGGCCGTTGAGCCGGAAATACAAATCATGACGGAAACGTCCGGCGGCGACCATCGCCGGCAGGTCGCGGTGGGTGGCCGCGACGACCTTCGCTTCGGCGTGGCGCTCGGCCGTCTCGCCCAGGGGCCGGTAGGCGCCGGCATCCAGGAACCGCAGCAGCTTCGCCTGCGCGTCCAGCGGAAGCTCGGCGACCTCGTCCAGAAACAGCGTGCCGCGATGCGCTGCCGCCACGAGGCCTGGCTGCGCGCGGTCGGCGCCCGTGTACGCGCCACGGGCGTGGCCGAAGATCTCGCCCTCGACGAGCGATTCCGGGAGCGCGCCGCAGTTCACCGCCACGAAGCGCCCGGCGGCGTGCGGACCAGCGGCGTGCAGGGCGTGGGCGGCGAGTTCCTTGCCGCTGCCCGTCTCGCCGATCAACAGCACGGGGTGCGGCGAGGCGGCATAGCGGGCGATCAGATCGCGCACCCGGGCGATGGCCGGTGACTCGCCCAGCAGGCCACGACGCGGGCCGGCGGCGTCCGGGCGGCGCAGCGTCAGCAGCAGGAGGGCGCGGTCCTCGACGGCCAGGCGGGTGCCGGGGGGGTACAGACCGGGTCCGGGTGACACGGCCCGCCGCGCGCCCGGCGCGACCGCCACCTCAAAGACACCCTGCGTCGGCCGGAATCGCACGCGGAGTTGCTCGCGACTGATGCACGGGTCGTCCCAGGGGGCCGCGTGGCCGCCGTCCGGGGCCGTGAAGTCCGGACCGCTTCGGCCTACGAGAAGGTCTGCCCCGTCGGACGGCACGCGCACGCGGTCGCCGATGCGGCGGGGGTCGGGGTGGAACAGGAACTCCAGCACGGGTACGTCCGCGGCGGCCATGTCCGGCGAGGTCTCCGCGTCGGCGGTCTGGTGGGGGTCCTGCGTGGGGTCCATCGACCGGGGACTCTACTTGAAACCGCGAAACGCGCGTGTTCATCTCGCGCCATGCGTGGTTCTTCCGACACTCCGGCGCCCGGCGTGCGCCTCGGCGGCCAGTATGAGCTGCAGTGCGCCCTGGGCGAGGGCGGCATGGGACGTGTGTTCCTGGCCACGCACCTGGGCCTCGACCGTCTCGTGGCCGTGAAGTGTCTCCACGCCGCTGCCACGACGCAGCCGGACGCGCTGGCCCGCTTCCGCCGCGAGGCCCGGCTGCTGGCGCGTCTGTCTCATCCGAACATCGTGGTGGTGCACGATCACGGCATCGAGCCCGGGTCGCCACCCCAGCCGTTCATCGTGTTCGAGTACATCCGCGGTCGCACCCTGGGCGAGCGTCTACAGGCCGAGGGGCCGATGTCCCGCGAGCGCGCGGTCTCGCTGCTGCGGCAGATCGCCGGGGCGCTGGCCTATGCCCACGCGCGGGGCGTCGCTCATCGGGACGTGAAACCCGAGAACGTGCTCCTGGTCGAGGCGGACGGCCAAGATGCCTTCGCGAAGCTGGTGGATTTCGGGCTGGCGCGTCTGTTCGACGCTCCCGAGGACACGCCCGCGGAGGATGCCCGCGGTCTGACCCGGGATCTGCGCCCGTTGGGCACGCCCCGGTACATGGCACCGGAACAGATCCGCGGCCGGCCCGCCGGCGACCGGGCGGATCAGTACGCCCTGGCGGTCCTGGCGACGGAGATGCTGACGGGGCGCGTTCCCTTCGAGGCGGACACGGGCGCGGACTACCAGGTCGCGCACCTCTCGCGCCCGCCGCGACTGCCGCGCGCGCTCCGGCCCGACCTGGGGCTGCCCCCCGCGCTGGACGCCGTGTTCGAGCGCGCGCTCGCCAAGGACCCGGCCGCCCGCTACGAGCGCGTGGACACCTTTGCAAATGCCGTCGCCGAGGCCCTCGGTCTCTCGGCCGGCGGCATCGCCTCGACCGCGGCGGCGGCGCTCCCCGGCGGACCGTGCGCGGTCCTGGCCGTGCGGGTGGAGGTCGAGGCCGCCGGCGCGGCCGCGGACGTGTACGACGAGATCGCGGCGCGCCTCGCGCGGGCCACGCGGGACGCCGGCGGCACGCTCGTGGGCGGGCTGGTGGGGAGCGTGTGCGCGCTGTT
>JAKLJY010000287.1 GCA_023150895.1 Myxococcota bacterium
CGGCGGTGGCCGGCGCCGGTGGGCTCGGTGGCGTGGCCGCGCGGGGTACCGTGGTCGCGGCGGCGACACTCGTCGCCGGAACGGCCGGCGTCGGGGTCGCCAGCGGGATGAGCCCGAGACTCAGGGCCAGGGGACCCTCGACGACGAGCTCGCGCTCGAGGGGTTCGTGGCCGGCGGCCGTCACGGTGACCCGGAGCCGAGCGCCGACGGGCACCTCGATCGCGGCGGGCAGGGGGGCGAGCGTCCGGGGCGGCTCGGCGCGGCCGTCGGCGATGACCACGACGCTCGCGCGGGCGGTGGCAGGCGTGGCCTCGAGGGTGAGGGTGACGCTGCGGGGCGCGCTCGGCGCCGCGGTGGGCGGCAGCGACGCGGGCGGCACGGGGGAAACCGCCGCCGCCACGATCGGGGGCGGCTCATCGCGGTTGCTCCAGAGGACGGCCGCCAGGCCCCCGCCCAGCAGCAGCACGCCCGCCCCGATCAGGCCCGTGCGACCGGGACCGGACCCGCCGGGGGTCGGCGCGGGCCAGGCCCCCTCCGGGCCCCGGGCGGGCGGGAGGTTCGCCGAACTCGCGGCACCCGGCGACGCCCCACCCGGCGACAGGGAGCGCAGGCTGCGAATGGACGCCGCGCTGACGGCCTCCGGGGCGAGGGTCTCCTCGGTGCCCGCCACCAGCGGGGCGCTCGGAGAGCTGCCCGGCGGCACGGAGATGCGCCCGGAGGTATTCGCGTCCTCGAGGGCCGCGCGCATCTCGCGCGCCGACGGAAAGCGATCTTCCCGGCGTTTCGCGAGCGCCCGCATCACCACGGACTCGAGGGCGGGTCCGACGCCGGCCGCCGCCGGGCGCCGGCTGAAGGGCGCCGGCGCCTCGTTGATGTGTTTGACCAGGATGGACACCGGTGATTCGCCATCGAACGGGCGTGCCCCGGCGAGCATCTCGTAGAGCATCACCCCGATGGCGTAGAGGTCCGTCCGCAGGTCGCACCGCACGCCCCGCGCCTGCTCGGGCGACATGTACGCCGGCGTCCCGAAGACCTGCCCCGTCTTGGTCAGGTTCTCGCCCGAGGCGTCCTCGGCGACCTTGGCGAGCCCGAAGTCGAGGACCTTGGCGAAGTCCGGGTTGCCGGGCCGGGTGGCGATGATCACGTTGTCGGGCTTGAGGTCGCGATGGACGATGCCCCGGTCGTGCGCGTCCTCGACGGCGCTCAGGATCTGCGCCGCGACGCGGACGGCGCGCTCCGGCGGCAGGGCGCCGCGGTCTTTCAGCAAGCGGGCGAGCGTGACCCCCTCGACGTACTCCATGACCAGATAGAGGAGGCCCTCCTCCGTCTGGCCGAAGTCGTGCACCGTGATGCCGTTGGGGTGCGACAGCGTGCTGGCCGCGCGGGCTTCCTGCATGAAGCGCTTGACGGCGCCGAGGTCGTCGGCGATGGCCGCGGGAAGAACCTTGATGGCAACCCGACGCCCGACGGCCGTCTGCTGCGCGATGTAGACCGTGCCCATCCCGCCCGCGCCGAGGCGCTCCTGGATGACATACCGGCGGTCGATGGTCTTGCCGATCATCGCCGCCTCCCGCGCCGCCGCATTGTCCCGGACGAGGACGAGGTCCGTGCCGTCCTTCGGGCAGGCGGTGAGCGACTCGGGGTGCGTGTCGCCGCAGGTCGGGCAGAGTTTCATCGGTGGTCCGGTGGGCTCACGACAGCGGGAGGCGTCGAACGCGGCGCGTGAGGCCGCGCAGGATCACTAACACACCCGCGGGCGTGCTTCCCACCTTCGGCGTCGACCGGCGTGCAGCACTCTTCACTTTCGAGGGCCGCGCCGGGGCGTT
This sequence comes from Myxococcota bacterium, assembly GCA_023150895.1. Classification (GTDB taxonomy): domain Bacteria; phylum Myxococcota_A; class Bradymonadia; order UBA7976; family UBA1532; genus CAINDO01. Next base: position 1,827 of record JAKLJY010000287.1, read on the forward strand.
TAGGATGTCGCCCATGCGCAGCCTTGCCCCTTTCCCGTCGCCCCCCCCTTGCTCCCCCCGACCCCCGGTCCTGCGGACGCTCGCGCTGGCGCTGGCCGCCACCGGCGCGTTCGCCTGCGGGAGCAGCAGCAGCGGCGGTGCCGGTGACGCCGCGCCCGGTGGCTCGGCGCCCCCCCCCGGCGGAACACAGCCCCCGGCCGGCGGGGCCGACGCGATGAACATGGACGCGATGAACATGGACGCGGCCCCCCTGCCCGTCGACATGTACATCGAGCCGGATCTCCCGCCCGAGCCGGACTTCCCCCTGCCCGACGTGCCGCCGCCGGACGTCCCGCCTCCGCTGACCGATCTCGGCGTGCAGATCGACTTCGGCGAGGTCATGGGGCCCGCCTGCGATCCGCGCCTGCGCGCCGCGGCGTGCGAGCCGGGGTTCTACTGCGTCCACGAGGAGGGCCGCCCCGAGTTCGTCGGCCGCTGCGCCCCGGGCGAGGGCTGCACGCCCGGCGACCCCGCCACCTGCCCCGATCCCGCTCGTCCTTACTGCCACCTCGTCGGCGGCGCGACGTTCTGCACCGAGGTCGGCATCAACCGCGAGAACGACGATTGCGTCGACCGCGCCCAGCAACCCCAGGCCTGCGCCGCCGGCCTCGCCTGCACGTTTAGCACCTGCCGCACCGTCTGCAATCCGGCCGAGCCCGTGACGTGTCCGGAGAACTGGCGCTGCGAGAGCTACGAGGGCGCCACCGGCGAACCCTTCGGCATCTGTCAGCCGCCCGCCTGCGACTGGTTCACCGCCCGCGGCTGCCAGGCCGGCGAGAAGTGCGCCTATTCCATCCGCGGCGACGGACAGGTCGTCGGCTCCTGCCGCCCGCTCGAAGGGCCCGGCAACGGCCCGGACTCCCCCTGCGGCGGCGGCGCCGAGGGCGGCGACAACTGCGCCGTCGGCCTCGTCTGCACGGGCCCCCCGGGCAGCCAGCGCCTGTGCAAGATCCTGTGCGACACGGGCGGCTACCAGGCCCCCTGCCCCGACGGCCTGCGGTGCGTGGAGGCCCTGGCGACGGGCAACGGCCCCGTCCGCGGCCTCGGCATCTGCATCACCAATCAGTAGCGGCCATGCCCCTTCGGGCCGCCCGGGTGGATGAAACCCGGGGCAGGAGCCCCGGCCGGGGCACACCGCATCGGCGGGACCCGCGAGGGCCGCCGGATTCACTCCGGCGACCGAGCAGCCCGAGGGCAGGAGCCCGAGGGCGTTTCATGAGAGCGGCCATGCCCCTTCGGGCCACCCGGGTGGATGAAACCCGGGGCAGGAGCCCGAGGGCGTTTCATGAGAGCGGCCGGCGGGCGCTCGTCGCACCCGGCTAGACGGGCTCACCCGATGCGCGTGTGCAGGCCGCACTCGGTCTTCGCCTCGCCCGCCCAGCGTCCGGCCCGCTCGTCGCCGTCCGCGGCGGCCGGGCGCGTGCACGGCCAGCACCCCACGCTGGGGTAGCCCCGGTCGTGGAGCGGGTTGTAGGGCAGGTCGTGTGCGAACAGGTATGCCCAGACGGCCTTGCGGTCCCAGGCCACGAGCGGGTTCACCTTGACGAGCGCCCGGCCGTCGCTCTCCTTGACCTCGAGCACCGGGGTGGCCGCGCGGGACGGGCCCTGATCGCGGCGCAGGCCCGTGATCCACGCGTCGAGGCCGGCGAGCACCCGGCGGGTCGGCTCGACCTTGCGCAGCCCGCAGCAGGCGTCCGTATCCCGGGCGTGCAGGCGCGACGACGCTCCTTCGGGGTCGAGCGCCGCCACGGCGTCGGCGTCGGGTCGCACGACGTCGATGGTGATCCCGAGCCGGTCCCGCACCCGGTCGACCATCTCCAGCGTTTCGGGGAAGTGAAACCCCGTGTCGAGGAAGAACGCCCGAATCCCGGGGTCGAGCGTGCTCGCGAGGTGCATGACCACCACACCGCTCGGGCCGAAAGCGGTGGAGATCGCGGCCCGCGACCCGAACCGATCGAGGGTGAAGGCCAGAATGTCGCGGGCGTCCTTGCCCTCGAGATCGGGCAGCTCGGAGTGAAAACTCATGGCGTTCCGGTCGGAATACGTGGATTTACAACCCTAACGCCCGCGCCGGGGACGCGCAACCCGGCTACTCGGGATCGGCCTCGGCGGGATCGGGGCCCGGGGCGTCGAACGGATCAGCCGGAGGCGGGTCGCCGAAGTGAACGAGCACCCGATCGAGGCCCGGGCGGTACCGGGCGCCGATGCGGGCCCGGGCCGCGCGCAACGCCGGCAGCGCCTCGGTATCGTCGAGGGCGGCGAGGGCGCGGGCCGCGACGAGCACGACGCCCCCGGCCTCGGAGGCGAGCGCTCGCCGCAGAAGCGCCCGATGCTCGGGCGTGTCCCGGGCGGCGAGGCCCCCGACCGCGGCTTCGGCGAGCGGCACGATGCCGCCCTTCTCGAGGTGCGTGTTCACGATGCGCGTCGCCGGCTCGGTGTCTCCCAGGCGACCGAGCGCGAGCACGGCCTCGACCCGCAGCGGCACGGGCGCACCGGCGTCCCCGGCCACCGCGCGCAGCGCCGGGCCCGCCGCCCCCACGCCGGCCACGCCCACCGCCTGAAAAACGGCGGAGCGCACGGCGGGCGAGGTGTCGGCCACCGCACCGACGAGGCATGCGGCGCGGTCCGGGTGCACGGCGAGCCCCCGCGCGGCCGCCGCCCGGACGAGCGGC
>JAKLJY010000288.1 GCA_023150895.1 Myxococcota bacterium
GGGGACCGCGGAAGATCTGGGCAAGGTGGACACCTTTCGGTTCGAAGAGGACCGCATCCTGTCGGCCGCCCTGCGGTCTCTCGGTGAGGCGCGATGGGGGCAGGTCGCGGAGTGGGCCGGCGCGAGAGTGGCCGGCGATTCGGTCTGGCTGCGGGACGATCCGGGGCGCCGGGCGGCGCTTCTGTTTCCGCAGTTGCCCCACTACGAAGCCATGCGAACGCACCTGGACGTCTTGCGCGGGCTCTGGCGCACCAGGGCCGACGGTTGGGCCACGGACTTCAACGCACTGTGTCGCCGTGTCGACTACCTGCAGGGCATCGCGCTGCAGCAGCGGACTCTGTTCGACGACGTGGTGCGGGGGCTGGTCGGCGACGAGGCCCGGACGGCGATCTTCGTCATCGATGCCTTCCGATACGAGATGGCCGAGGAGCTCCGGGCCACGCTGAGTGGCCTGTCGGCGACATAGGTGCAGATCCGGGCCCGGCTCGCCGAGCTGTCCACCGCCGCCGGCCGCAAGGACTACGACTGGTCCCACCTCGCCGCGCGCTATTGGCCCGCCCGCGTCGACGAGAAGTGCAAGGCCGACGCCTCCCTCGGCGTGGCCCACGGCTGCTTCTGGCGGTATCATCCGGCACGCGCCTGGGCCTGGGAGCTGCGCCTGCAGGACGAGCTTGGGCCTGATTTCCACATCGACGAGGCGGACTCGGACACCCACCGTGCCGCCTACCTGCGCGAAAACCCCGGCGAAGCCCTCGACGCAGTCGAGAAAGAGGTCCTGCGCCGCCGCCGCAAGCGCAAGGTCCTGCAGCCCGACCTGCACACCCCCGAGACCGGCCTGTGGACCGAAAACCCCGACCTCGTCTGGGCGCTGGAGATGCGCCTCGCCGAGAAGCTCGGCCACGACTTCCGGCTCGTCGCGCCGGACAAGCCCGCAGCCAGGTCGGAATACGAGGCCGCCCACCCCGACGACGTCAAGCGTCGCAGGGACCTGATCGCCAGCTTGGCGCCCCTGATGTTCCCCGGCGGCGACGCCGACGACGCCGCCGACGCCGCCGGTGACGACGACGCGGCCGACGACCCCGATGGCGACGAGGCCGACTCAGGCGACGCCGCGCGGGAAGCGTGACCGTTCGTTCCGTTCCGCCCGATTGACCCACTGTCGCGCCTCGTCTAGCTTCGGGCGCATGAGCACCATCGGCAACCGCAACCACGAGATGGTCGATCGTCAGCTCGAGGAGCTGCAGCGACAGTGGCCGGCCTGGCGGTGGCTTGCGCCGACGCTGAGAAGGGCGGGGCTCACGCCGACATCCGTGCGCGAGTTCGGCACGGCCGACAGCCGGAGCTCCTGGGTCATTCTCACGAGCCCTTCGGAAGCCCTCGTCCGGCACTTCGAGCTTGCCCCCGAGGTGGTCGTTCTCTGCTCCCCCTGGGACCAGATCCAAGCGAACGACGTCCGCCGCGTCGAGGACGAGGTCTTTCGCAACGAACTCCGAGTCGACCCTGGCTTTGCCCTGGTGTTGACGAAGGACCCCGAAGCGGAGCTGCGACTCGGTCCGGTGGTCCCCGAGCACCGAAGGTACGTGTTCATCCGAGGCGCCGAGTTCGAGAACGCCGAGAACGCCGAGGCCTTCTTGGCGGCTCGACTCCGGGGAAGTCTCGGTCGCAGGCGGCTCTTCGACATCCGGCAACCTGCCGCCGGCCCGCAGTTCTTCGGGCGCGAACGTGAACTAGAGGCGCTCGAGCGGGACGTCCTCGCCGGCCACAGCCTGGGCGTCTACGGCCTTCGGAAGGTGGGAAAGACTTCTCTCCTGGGCCAGTTGGCACGAAAACTCCGCGACCATCGGCCGGCTGCCGCGCCGGTCCTGCCGGTCGAGGTCGACCTGCAAAAGCTGCCGTTCACCCAGCGATCCGCAAACGGCGTCTTCGAGATGATCGCTCGGGCCCTCAGAGCCGAGCAGGCGCGCTTGGGCATCGGCGCCGCGCGCGCAGTGAGCGATCCGCACGAGGCGCTGCTCGCGGCCGTGGAAGCGGCCGAACGAACACCCGGAGCGCGTGTCGTTCTCATTCTGGACGAGTTCGAAGTGCTCCTTCTCGGGCGCCTCCCCGATGGCGGTGGCCTCGATGTCCTCGAGTGGCTTCGTGGCGTCGCGCAGTCCCACCCGGCGGCGTTTTCTCTCGTCCTGGCCGGCCGGAATGCCCGACTCGTCGCACCGGCCCGGGTGGGGGCACGCGACAACCCGATGTACCGCTTCCTCCGAAGCATGCCATTGACCGGGCTCTCTCCGGAGGAGTGCCGCGGCATGGTTCGGAAGATCGGCGGCAGAATGGCGCTCCGCTTCTCATCGGACGCCCTGAGGCTCGTCGCACACGAGACGGGTGGCCACCCCGGACTGGCGCGAACGCTGGGTGATCTCGTCGACCAGAGCATCGACGCGGCGACGCGGAACCCCGCCCCGGTGAGTCTCATCGACGTGCGGCGCTTGCTCCCGAAGTTCGCGCGCGAGGTCGACGAAGACATGCGGGAACTCGTGAACGCGGCCGTCGACTTCGACCCGCATGCGGAGGATTACCTTCAGCACCTGGCTCATGGTCTGCCCTGGACTGGCGGCACTGCCGAGGCTCGGCTGCAGGACGCCATGGTGGGGTATGGCGTCCTCGACGCCGACGGGCAGACCTTCAGAATCGGATGCTTCGGAACGTGGCTGCGCGAGAACCTGCAGTACCCCATTCGGTCGGCGCATGGCTGAGGGGGTGTCGAATCCGTATCGAACGGACCAGGTCGCGGAGGTCCCGGTCTTTGTCGGTCGCGAGGCGCTCCTCGCCGACATCGCGTCGACGATCCGGAGCAATCGCAACGCGATCCACGCGGTCATGGGTGGCCGCGGCATGGGAAAGAGTTCGTTTGCCCGCCGCCTTCAGCTCGAAATCGGGGCCGACGCGCTCACCGTCGTCACCTCGGGCCGACTCGAGCGCGTGACGATCGACGTGGAGCGCGCGCTGGGTGTCACGTTCAGCACCGACGATCCGGTCGCTTCGCTTGCGGCGGCACCGGCACGGCAAGCTTCTGGGCGTGTCCTGATCGTGCTCGACGAGATCGAAAAGCTGATGGGGTCTGAGGATGGCCTCGCATTCCTCGACAATCTGCGCGAGGCCTACGAGCAGGCGCGTGGTCGCCTCGGCATCGTCGTCCTCGGTGGCACTGGTGTGCGTGACCTGCTGCTCGACAAGGGGTCTCCATTCTTGCGCGTCGCAGGGCGAATCCACGTCTTGACGGGCCTGTCACGGGATGAGGCCGCGCACTTGATGCGCGTGCCGCTCGACCTCCAGGTCCCGGACGAAGTCGTGGACGCCGTGTGGGCAGAGACGGCAGGACACCCGTGGCTTCTGCAGATGTTCATGGAGGGAGCGGTCGAGCGCGCCCATACGCTGGAGGACATTGCAGCACAGCTTCCTGCGGCCATTCGCGACACGGAGGAACGCCTGCGATCGAACGCGTTTCCCCTGTGGTGGGACAACTTGCGACCGCGCGGGCACAAGGTCTACCGGACCTTGACCGCCGCGTCCGGCCCGGTGCCTCGTGCGGAGTGGGTTCAGCGCCTCGGCAATGACCCGCGCCCGTGGCTCGATGTGCTCGCATCGACGGGCCTGGCGGCGCTCGATGGAGACGTCGTGGTCGCCCGCGGCGTGCTCTTTCGGCAGTGGGTCGCGGAAAATCACCCCAAATTGCCAGCCGCCGCCGCGCCGGTCGAGGTCGGTGTGGATGGGTGGCTGATCGGGGTGGGGGCGGGGCCATTCGAGCGCCTTGTGGTGCGTGCGCTGGCAACGTGGGCGCGGGCCACGATGGAGTTTCCCGCCGCCGCGGTCCGGCTCGACGAGGCGTCGATTGCAGGCAACGGGGCGCTGCAGCCCGAGGCATTCTTCCAGATGCACGCCCTGGTCACGCTGCTCCAGCACGAGGCGCACCTGACGGCCGAGCCGGAGGCGCTGTCCATGCGTTCGGCCGGCCGGAGCGACATCAAGGTGCGCTCTCGGCGAGACCTCACACATCGGGCCTGCGTCGAGTTCAAGATCTTCGGTCGCCAGGACAAGACCGTGGTGCACCAGGTCATCGGCTACGCGGCCCCGACTGACACCTTCGCGGTCGTGGTGTCGGTCGACCGACACCGGCGGCCGTTGCGTCCGGCCTACGAGGCGGCTTGCTTCGAAAAGGCGACTGGCGCCGAAGTGCACGAGCCACCCGAGGGGGTCTCGCATCCCGCATTTCTCACCGTTCACGCCCGTGAAGGCTGCAGTCCGTTGCGGGTCTGGCACATGCTCGTCCAGCTTCGCGACGCGTGACCCGGCATGGCGACCCGTCGACCCGGCGTCAGCGTGACCTGCGAAATGTTGCCGTCGATGGAATTCAGAATGACGCCGACTTCGGCCGACCCCACCCGCCCCGTTTCCGCCCATGTGCTCGCCGAGGCGCGCCTCGAGCTGCGTCGGTACGGCCTCGTGATCTGGCTCGACC
>JAKLJY010000289.1 GCA_023150895.1 Myxococcota bacterium
CCCGAGGCCGATGCCGCCGCCCCGGCGCCCGATGCCGCCGGCCCGGCGCCCGATGCCGCCCCTCCGGCGCCCGAGACTGATCGGGGCGAGATCGCGCCGCCGACCCCCGATGCCGCCCCTCCGGCGCCCGAGGTCGATCAGGGCGGCGAACCACCGCCCGTCGCCGACGCCGAAGCGAGCGCCGAGCCGGATGCCGGGCCGACGAAGCGCGGGGGCGCGGGCAACGGGTGTTCCCAGGGGGTCGGCCGCGCCCCGCAGGCCCCCTGGGCGCTTCTGCTCGCCGCCTTGCTCGGCGCCGCCCTGCGGACGCGGGCGATCCGCCGGAAGCTGTCGACTACTGATCGAGCAGCGCGATGAGGATGTCCGCCTGAAAGACGGCGTCGGCCAGGGCGTTGTGCTCGTCCTCTTTGCGCGGCGCCCGCAGGGACCGATAGGTCTCGAGCAGGTTCTCCTTGCTCGTCGCCTTCCAGAAGATGCGGTGCTTGCCCATGAACAGCGCCTTGGTGTCCAGGGCGTTGTACCCGAAAGGGTTCTCCATCCCGGCCCACGCGAAGTACCAGGCCACGTACATCCAGTCGAAGGGGGCGTTGTGACCCACGAACAGGGGCCGCTCGCCGGGCTTCAGCCGCGCCTTGACCCAATCGGCGATGGCCTGCATGACCTCGCGGCCGGGCTTGCCGTTCGCCCGCAGGTGCGCCTCGCTCAGCCCGTGAATCTTCATCGCGCCGGGGTCGAACCCGGGAAAATCCGGCGCGAGCTCGAAGTAGAACGTCTCGCCGCGGACGTGCTTCTGCCCGTCCCACCGCACCTCGACGCCCGCGATGGAGACCATGTTGAAGAGGCCGGGCACGGGGCCGCTCGCCTCGAGATCGACACAGAAATAGACCGTCTTGCCGTCGTGACCGAAACCCATGTCCTGTCCTTGCCGGGGGCCGTTCGAAACGCTGCAACCTAGCGCATTTCCGGCGACCGGGCGCAGGCGAATTGGGTAGATTCGGACCGTGGCGCGCGCTCCCAAACCCGCAGCCCCCCAGGAGAACCTCTGGACGGAGGCCATGCTTGCGGCGCTCGAGCCGGCCGAGCACGATTTCCAGGAGTTCAAGGGCGCGCTTTTCCTCGCGGACGGCCGCGACATCGTCTCGAGCTTCACGAACAACCTGTCCCGGCAGGTCTCCGCCTTCGCCAACGGGGCGGGCGGGCGCATCTTCCTCGGGCTCGACGACGACGGCCGCATCGACGGCGGCCTCCCGGTGGACCTCAAGGGCGGCGGCACGCGTGCCTGGCTCGAGGACGTCATCCCCGGCACGGTGGATCCGCCCCTGCGCAAGTTCAACGTCTACGAGATCCCCGGGCCACGCCCGCCGAGCCAACGGCGCTCGCTCATCCGCCCCGGGCACGCGGTCTACGTCATCGAGATCGCGGCGAGCGAGGACGCGCCGCACCAGGCCCTCGACCACCGCTACTACCTGCGCATCGCCGGCAAGTCGCGACCGATGGGGCACGTCCACGTGCAGGACGTCCTCCAGCGCACGCGGCATCCCAAGGCGAACATCACCCGCGTCGATCCGTTCGGCGACCCGATCTTCGACGAGGCCGATCCGCGCGGACCGAAGGTGACGCTGTGCTTTCAGGCCACGTTGGCGAACCTGGGGCGCAACCTGGCGCACCACGTCGGCGTGGAACTCATCCTGCCGCGGCCGATGGTCAACTCGGACGGGCGCGCGCTGATCCTCGGTCAGGCGGGGACGTCGCTGACGCAGCGGCCGGGTGAGCTGATCTTCTTCCGCTACTACCCCATCCCGCTCTTTCCGGGGCAGGAGATCTTCTTTCAGCGCCTCTTCGTGGCCATCCACCAGGGCAACGCCGAGCGCTGGAGCCACCCGGAGGCGAGCATGCTGCGCTGGCGGGTCTATGCCGACGACGCCCCGCCCCGGGACGGACATGCGCCGCTGCTGAAGTTTGGCGTGGTGCGGCGCGCGTTGAAGTGGGTCGAGGTCCGCGGGCGCCCGCAGCCGACCCCATCGCCTGCGGGCACGCCCCGACCCGAGGACGACCCCGTCAGCCCCTGAGGGCCTTTTCCAGAGCGCGGACGAGCGCGCCCGCGTCCCGCGGCACGTAGAAGTAGGGGTACTGCGGGTTGCCGCTCGTGATGTCGGTCCGGACCGTTCCATCGGGCCGCAGCAGAAAGACCCGAGGCACGTAGCCGCCGAAGTCCGCGTCGAACTTCTCGGTGAGCCAGGCCGGGCGCTCGTCGGCGTCCTGCTGAATCATGACCACGCCCTTGGCCAGGGCGGCGATCTCGGGCTGGCCGAAGACGGGCGCGAGCTCGCGGCATCGCGGGCACCAGTGCGCCCAGACGAGGAGCAGGGCGGGCTTGTTCTCGGCTTTGGCGCGCGCGAGGCCCGCGTCCCACGTCTGCCAGTCCACGTTGGCGGGCAGCTCGACCTGCTTCGAGCCCGGCTTCGGCGCGGCCGTCGAGGCCGGGGCCGTCGTCGCCGGGGCGGCCGCCGGGGTCGACGCCGGGGCCGCGCTGCGGGCCGTCGAATCGGGCGCGGCGGGCGGGGCCGTCCGGGCCACCGCGGCCTCGGGACCCATGCGGCAACCGAGCGGCGCGAGCACACCGAGGGATGCGGCCAGCGTGATGGTCGCGCGGCGACTCCATCGCGCACAGGAGCGACGAACGGGCATGGACTCTCCAACCGGTTTCACGGGGCCCCATGGGTAGCCCAGCGGCCCGGCCCGATGCAACGTCCCCTGCGCGCCGGACGCACCGCGTGCGGGTTTTTCGGGTTTTCCGCGATGCGCACTATGATGCGCGTCGATGGCGGTCCCGGAAGAACGATTCGGCGTGCGATTGGCGGCCCCGCCGGGCCTAGGCCCCGGTGGGCTCGACGAGATCGCGTCCGTCCTGTCCCCCGTGGCCGGGCGACCGACCGGCGAGCTGTCGCGGGCGCTGGCGGCCGGCCCGCTGGTCGTCCATGCCCACATCAGCGAGGCGGACGCGCGACAGCTGGTCGAGACGTTTCGCGCGCTCGGCGCCCGCGCAGACGTCGTCGAGGCCGTCGACCCCGCGGCCCGCACGCCGGAGCCCGCCAACGCGACGCGACCCCTCTTCGCCCCCGCGGACGGAGCCCTCGTCGACGGGGCCTGGCGACAGGTGATCACGGGCGCGCGGCCGGTCGTCACCGTCGACAGTCGCCCGCCCGCCGCCGCCGCCGCCTTACCACAGACCAACGTTCACGAGGTCGACACCCGCCGCCTGGGGATCGTGACCGCCGAGGCCCTCTCCCGGACGCAGCCGATGCGCTCTCCGAGCGCGGCGTCGGTGCCGACGACGGTGCAGCCTGCGGTGAACGCCGAGGCGGGTCCGCCGCCGCTCTCCGGTACGCCCACCGCCCGCCTGACCATGACCCCGGGCCCCGTGGCGGGGGCCGTCTTTCGCCCGGCGAACACCCGCGAGCCGGGCACGCGCCCCTTCGAGCCGGCCCCAACCCCCGCCGACACACAACCCATCGACACCGCGCTTCTGGCCTCGGCGCCGGCGCAGCTCGCCGGGGACCGCGCCGGCCCGGTGAACGATGCCGCGACCGTCCGCATGTCGGCCGCAGCGCCCGACGCCACGCAGCCGATGCGGCGGCCCGGCCAGCCGGACACGGTCGAGCTGATGGACCCGGTGGAGAACGCCGAGACCCGCCCGTTTCAGCGCGGGACGGAGCTCCCAGACGGCGACGCCGCCGACACGGCCCGCCTCAACGCCGCCGCCGGCATCACGCTGAAGCAGCACGGCACGGTCGACGCCGACACGCACCCGCGCGCCATGGTCAACGCCGAGAACGCCGATACCGCCCGGTTCGGCGCCCCGGACGGCGTCGACGTGCCATCGTTCGATCCCCTCGACACGGGCAGCATCGGCAGCGTCCAGGCCGGTCCCAAGATCTTCCAGCTCTCGGCCCCGCCCGTCGGCCCGACGGACACGGGCAACCTGCCCATGCCGGCGCGCGTGGATCCGGTGTCCGACCAGTCGATGCGGCTCAACGTGGCCGGCACGCCGCTCGCGCCGCCCGCCCCCGAGTTTCCCACGGACGCCCCGCGCCCGGGGGTCTACAAGCTGCCCGGGCATCGGCAGCGCGGCGCACAGGAACCCTCGGTGAGCGTGGCGGATCCGGCGATGCGCTCGACCCCGCCGGCAGGCGTGCCGGTCGAGCCCCCGGCGAGCGCCGCGCCCCCGCCGGCCGCAGCCAGAAGCGAACCAGCCCGTGCGTTTCCCTCGGCCGTCAGCGCCGTCGGGCCGGCCCCTTTCCCCGCCTCGCCGAGCGTCGCCGCCCCCCGCCCCGCGCTGCCCCCGGCCGCCCCACGGCCCGCCGCCCGGGCCGGCCTGCCCCCCGCCGGTCCCCGTTCCCCGAGCCCCGCGGCGACTGCGGCCAGCCGGCACAGTCCGGGCACCGCCGCCTGGATGAGCGTGCTCGTGCCGGGGTTG
>JAKLJY010000028.1 GCA_023150895.1 Myxococcota bacterium
ACCGGCAGCGCGCTCGGCGGCGGTTGGTCGCCCGGCGGTCTCGGCAGCAAGCTCGGTCTCAGCGCGCTGAGCAAGGCCCCCGCCCCCGCCCCCGCCCCCGAAGCCGACGCCAAGCCCGCCGACCCCCCGGAAGCGACTTCGGCAAAAACGACCGAGGAGAATTCGGCGGAGTGACCGGCGTGTTATGCTGAATGCACGCTCGGGGGGAAGCGTCGTAATCGCAGATCAATGCCGGGTCCTCCCGGCGCTCCGGTGAGAGACGACCATGACCGCTAGCATCGCGACGCTCTTCCTCTCCGCACTTCTCGCGTCCCCGGCCGTATGCCCCCCTCAGGAGGGGCAGATCCGCTGGGACGGCTTCTCCATCAAGACCGGCCCCGGTCAGCAGTACGAGCTGCGCGGCACCCTGTGGGACCGCGACACCAGTAACGGCCCGTCCGCCGGCGACCTCGTCCGCATCGACGAGATCCTCAAGAACGGGCGGGCATCGGGCGCGGACGCCCAGTGGTTCCTGCTCGGCCCCGGTCTCGCCGCGGAGTTCGGCCGGCGGTTCCAGAGCATCGAGAAGTCGCTGACCACCGCCTGCGAGAGTCGCATCGAGGTCGGCAAGGACATGCCCACCTACAAGACGCCCGAGGCCCTGCACGCGGTCCTCGCCGAGCTGACGGGCGGCGGCGCACCGCGCACCTCGCCCGAGGACGATCTGCGCGCGCAGATGACCGGTTGGGCGGACGAAATCTGCAAGCAGGGCAAACACATCCCCGAGAAGGACCTCGAGAAACTCCTCGTCGCGCGCGCCGGCAACCCCAAGGGCCTCTCCAAGCCGGTGGTCCGCGGCGTCGCCCACGAGGTCGCGGCCAAGTTCGCCTTCGCCTGCACCCGGGTCGAGGGCAAGTTCACGTTCGGCAACTGAGCCTTGCCCGCCTCCCTGAGCGTCCGCCGGGCCGCCCGCAAGGCGCTGCGCCACCCGGCCGCGCTGTGGACGCGGTGGCAGCTCATCAAGCTGCACAACCGCCTCGGGCGCCCGATTCGCAACAGCGAGACGCTCTACGACGAGTACCTCGGCGCCGAGTCGGCGCCCTTCGTCCTGAAGGGGCGCTATGCGCTCGCGGACGCCCTCGTGCCGCCTGGGGCTTCCGTGCTCGAGGTGGGCTGCGGCAGCGGCGGGTACGTTCGCCATCTGCATGAGCGCGGTCGGCGGGTCTTGGGGCTCGACTTCTGCCGGTCCGCCATCGAGCGGCTCGCGGTGGACGGCGTCCCGGCGGCCGTCCACGACCTCGCGTCCGGTGCGCCGCTCCCCACCGGGTTCGACGTCGTCGTCTGCCTCGAGGTCCTCGAGCACTTCGCCGACCCCTGGGCCATCTACGACCGCCTGTGGGCCGCGGCCGGGCAGCGGGTCATCTTCTCCGTCCCCGACCGCTACAAGGTGCCCGATCCCAACCATCTCGCGGAGTTCTCGTACGCCTCGGTCGTCGCGGCGCTCGCGCCACGGGGCCCGGTGATCTTCCAGGGGGGCCATCCCTGTTGTCTGATCGTCGCGCAGGACAAACCGACGCGCGCATGACGCGGTGCGGCAAACGGGTGTAAGCTCCGGGGGCCGTGTCTGCCTCACCCACCAAGCGCATCCTCGTCCACGCCCCCGACACCCGCCAGTTCCGTGCCCTGCACACCGCCCTCGAGCGCGCCTCCGCTCGGCGCCCTGGGGTCGCCGAATTGCTGCACTGGGGGGACTTTTCGCTGTCGTGCGAATGTCACCCGCTGACCGACGACCTGATGCAGGCCCTGTCGCGGCAGTATGTCAACCTGCTGGTGATCGACCTGCGCTGCGGGCCGACCGCGGCGGAGCTTGCGACGGCGCGAGCCCGCGGCGTGGCGCTGCTCGAGTCCCTCGATCGCACCGAGGACGTCGAGGACCGTTATCCGTTCCACCGCATCCTGGTGCTCGTCGGCGGCGGCGCCCGCGCCGAAACCGACGAGCTCATCCGGGTGATGGGGTTGATGGGCGTCGGCGGCGTGCTCCGCGATGAAGGTTTCGGGCAGACGGAGGCCGATCCGGCCCGCTTCGGCGTGTCTCTGCTCGAGGCGGCCACCCGAATGCTCTCGGCCCGCAAGACCGGCCGCACGTCCATCTGCGCGGCGGGCGGGGGGATCACCGGCATCTTTTTCGAGCTCGGCGCGCTCAAGTGCCTCGACGACTGCCTGCGCCCGGCGACGGGCGACGACGATTGGTCGGGCGGCGTCAACGCGTTCGACATGTACTTCGGCATCAGCGCGGGCGCCGTCGTGACCGCACCCTTGGTGATGGGATACTCCGTCGACGAGTTCATGGCCGCCGTCGCCGGTGAGCCGGGCGGACGCCTGCCCAGGCTGGATCTGCGTCTCTTCCAGCTCGGCCACGTGGATCTGCCCGGGTTCGCGAAGCGCTCGCGGCTCGCCCTCTCGACGGCGCTCGGCGGGGTCCGCAGCGCCCTGCGCGGCGGGCGCGACGACATGGGCGAGCAGCTTCTGTTCGACTACGCGGATCTCATGGCCCCCCCGTTCCGCACCGACCGCCTCGAAGTCATGCTGCGGCACGTCTTCGAGCAGCCCGGGGGCACCAACCAGTTCCGCCGCCTGCGCCGGCCCCTGTACATCGGCGCGACGGATCAGGACGAGCGGCGCCACGTGCTGTTCGGCGACGAAGAGAACCTCGACGTCCCGATCAGTCAGGCAGTCCAGGCCTCGCTCAGCATCAACCCGGCCTTCTCTTCGACCCGCATCGCCGACCGCTACTTCGAGGACGGTGCCATCACGCGCACGTCGAACTTCGTCGAAGCCATCCGGCGTGGCGCCGATCTCATTCTCGTCCTCGATCCGTTTCTGCCATATGTGTCGCGGACCCGCGGGCTGAGCCACCGCCGAGGCATTCTCTACAACCTCGACCAGGACGTCCGCACGATCTCGTACACACGCTACGAGACCACCCGAAACTGGGTGCTGCGCAAGCACCCGGAGGTGAGCTCCTACACCTTCGTCCCACCGAACCGTCTGCGGCAGCTCATCTCCAACAACCCGATGGACCACCGGCCGTTCCTCGACATCTGGCGGGGCGCTTACCTGGGGACCCTCGCGCGCCTGCAGCACCTCGCCCACCGCCTTGCGGGCGACCTCGCCGCACACGGGCACGCGTTCTCGCTCGAGCGTGCTTCCGTGGTCGCCGACCGCCTTCGGACGAGCGCGCACCCGAAGTTCTCGGACTTCTTCCCCGACGGCCGGGTTGCGCTGCGACGCCCGCCGCTCGCCGGGGTTATCGGCGGCCCGGCCTGACCGTGCCCGAACCGAGGCCGCTGCTCGAGGCCGTCTCATCCTTCGTGGACGGCGTCGTCGGCCTTCTCCCGGCCACCGCCCGGGGCGCCCCCCCGATCGTCGTGGGCATCAACGGGCCTCAGGGCGCGGGCAAGAGCACGCTCGTCTCGGCGCTGGTCGAACGGTCTGCACGCCACGGCCTGCGCGCCGTCGGTGTCTCCATCGACGACTTCTACCGGACGCGAGCCGCGCAGGTCGCGCTCGAGGCGCAGTTCCCCGGCAATCCACTGCTCGCCGGGCGCGGGTACCCGGGCACGCACGACGTCGAACTCGGCACGGCCGTGCTCTCGGCGCTCTGCGACCCCCGGGCGCGCACCCCCTTCGACGTGCCCCGTTACGACAAGGGTGCCTTCGGAGGGCGCGGCGACCGGGCTGCGCGGTCGGACTGGACCCGCGTCGAACGGCCGCTGGACGTCGTCTACTTCGAGGGCTGGATGCTCGGTTTCCGCCCGGTGCGCGCCGAAGCCTGTCCGGACGCCCACTGGGCGGTCGCCAATGCGGCGCTCCGCGACTACGCCGCATGGCACGCCTCCATCGACGCCTGGATCGTGCTCGAAGCCAGCGGCTTCGCACACATCGCCGCCTGGCGCATCGGTGCCGAAGCGAACCGCCGGGCGAAGGGTCACCCCGCGATGACGGATTCGGAGGTGCGGGCCTACATCTCCCGCTTCGAGCGGGCGTACGCGATCTGGGGCCCCACGGTGCGCGAGACGATCGGCCCGCGTCCCGCGCGGTTTCTGCAGCTCATGGCCGATAGACAGGTCGATTCTGCGCGATGAATGGGAGTTGCCGTCCGTCTCGAAGTTCGAAAGAATGCGAACATTCGGGGGAATTCCAAGATCCATGTCGCGTGCCCGAGAACGATGGACGCCGGTCAGTGAGAATACGCCACCTGCGGAGCTTCGCGCGCAGCGCATCGTGCTCGATGGCGAAGAGGTCCTCATCCTGAGCCACGCGCTGCCGAGCACCGCGTCGGCGCTCGATCCGCTCTCCGGGCTTGCACCGGCGCAGCGGGAGGTCGCCCGACTCGTCCTCGAGGGGCACTCCAACGCCGGCATCGCCGCGCTGCGGGGTACCTCGGAGCGCACGGTGGCCAAACAGCTCGACACCATCTACCGCCGCCTCGGCGTCCGCTCCCGTGCGGAGCTGTGCGTGCTCGGGCTGACGCGGGGGCGGGCATGACCCGCTCACCGGACGCCCTCGCCATCCTGGACGCCGCCTATCGGCTCGAGGGCACCCCGGAAGAGTGGCTGCGACGGGTCGCCGCGGCCGCCCTCCCGAGCATCGGTCATGGCCTGGGCCTGCACGCCTGGCTCGTCGATGCCTCGAATCCCGAGGACGTCCGCATGGCGCACCCGATGGCCGTCGGGGTGACGGACGAGTGGGCGACGCACTGGCGATCGCTTTGGTGGGATGTCTTCATGGCCCCGCTGCCCTCGCAGACGCTGCACATGCTCCACAATTTCAGCGCGTGCAGCTTCGCGCGGGAGATCTGGGATGCGGGGGCCGCGGGTAGCGAGAGTTACGCCGAGTACCTCTCGATGCTGGCGGCCAACGGCTACGGTCGCACCCACTGGCGCTATCTTCGGGGTCCGCGGGCGCCGAGCGGCGACAAGATGCTGTATCCGGACTCGTTCAACCTCTGCTCCGTCGATGCGGAGGGGCGCGGGTGCGTGCTGGTGGCCAACCTCGCTCGGACGTCGGAGGGCCCGGTGCCGCCCGAGCTGGCTGCGCAGTGGGCCCGCGTCGGCGCCCACCTGAGCGCGGCGCTGCGGTTGCTGCGCGCGCGGACGGACGATCGCAGCCCGTCCGCCGCCGACCCCTTCGCGGGTGCCGAAGCCGTCGTCGCGCCGAGCGGCAGGATCGAGCACGCCGAAGGTCCCGCGACCCGCCCGAGCGCGCAGATCTCGCTCCGCGACGCCGCCGTGGCCATCGACCGCGCGCGCACCCGGACCACGGACCAGAGCGAGGCGTTGGAGCTCTGGCGCGCCCTGACGTCGGGCCGCTGGACGGTGGCCGAACAGTTCGACCATGACGGCCGCCGCTACTTCGTCGCCCGCCCGAACCGTGCCCGCGTGCCGGAGTCTGCGGCGCTGACCGAGCGTGAAGAAGAGATCGTCCGGCAGGTCGCGCGCGGCCACGGCAACAAGCTCATCGCCTACGAACTCGGTCTCTCGACCGGGACGGTCGCCAGCCACCTGGCCAGCGCCCAGCGGAAGCTCGGCGTACGCAACCGGCTCGAGCTCATCCGCCTCGTCAGGGCGACGCGGCCCCCGACCGACGAAGGCTGAGCCGAACGCTGTCGGCACACCCGGGGACGCTCAGCGTTCGCAGGTGTCCCGCGCGTCCGCGGCGTCCGTGCAGGTATCGGTGCCGAGGCCGCCGCTGATCACGTCGACGTCGAGGCCGCCGATCAGGGTGTCGTTGCCGCCTTCGCCGATGAGCGTGTCGGCGCCCGCCTTGCCATCGAGGCGGTTGTTCAACGCGTCCCCGCGCAGCGTGTCCGCGTGCGGGGAGCCGTTGACGTTCTCGATGGTGGAGAGGGCATCCGTCGCGAAGCCGGTGGTGGTGCCCGCG
Organism: Myxococcota bacterium; assembly: GCA_023150895.1. Lineage (GTDB taxonomy): Bacteria > Myxococcota_A > Bradymonadia > UBA7976 > UBA1532 > CAINDO01. The sequence continues at coordinate 5,923 of JAKLJY010000028.1, forward strand.
GTCAGGTCGACGGACACACCGGACGTCGCCGCCTGATAGTCGGCCGTGTCCGTGCCGACCCCACCGATGAGGGTGTTGACGCCGGCGCCGCCCAGGAGCGAGTCGTTGCCGTCCTGGCCCTCGAGCGTATCGTCGCCGTCCTCGCCGCGCAGGCTGTCATTGCCGGCGCCGCCGCGCAGCGTGTCGTGACCGAGGCCGCCGTAGAGCGTGTCGTTGAGATCGCCGCCCTCGAGGAGGTCGTCGCCGCCCTCGCCCTTGAGCAGATTCGCCTGTGCATCGCCGCGGATTTCGTCGTCGAACGGCGAGCCCGTGACGCGCTCGACCCCGGCGATCGACTCCGAGGCGTACCCGGAGACGGTGCCCGCGGCGAGGTCGACGAAGACTGGCGAGGTGGCCGTCGCGTAGGTCGCCGTGTCGATGCCGGGACCGCCGTCGAGGATGTTCGCGCCCATGCCCCCGGAGAGCGTATCGTTGCCGTTCTCGCCGTGGAGGTCGTCGTACTCAGCGCCGCCCTGGAGGTTGTCATTGCCTTCACCGCCGTAGAGCTGGTCGTTTCCATCTTCTCCTTGGAGCGTGTCGTTTCCGTCGCGACCGTACAGAGTGTCATCGCCCGGTCCGCCAAGAAGCTTGTCATTGCCGCCGGCGCCGTCGAGGCGATCCTGACCGTCGCCGCCGAGGATGAGGTTCGCGTTCGCGTCGCCCGTCAATTCGTCGTCGAAGGGCGAGCCCGTGAGCCGCTCGAAGCCATCGATCGTGCCCGTGGCCGCGCCGCCGAGCGTGCGCGTCGTCAGGTTGGCGATGAGGCCGGCCGGGGCGAGCGAGCCGTCGAGCGTATCGGTCTCGGTGCCGGCGTCGATGGTATTCAGACCACCGCGGGGCCGGATGATGTCATTGCCGGGACCGCCGAGCAGCGTCTCGTCGCCCGGGCCGTCGATGAGGGTGTCATTGCCGGCCTGCCCGTCGAGCGTCACCACCGTCGGGCCGCCCGCAGCGCCGGTAAACGCATCCATCTGCAGGGTATCGCTGCCATTGCCCCCCAGGATGCTCAGCTCGTCGACGCCCGTCATCGTCACATCGGCGTCGGCGTCGGTGTTGAGTTTGACGGTGAAGTCGGCGAGGACGGTGTAACGATCCGTCCCGGCCGAGCCGACAATCTCGAACAGATCGCCGGTGCCCGTGCCGAGGTCGACGTCGATCTCGATCTCCGACGTATCGCCGACCGGCTCCTTCGTCTTGCCGGGCGCGAACGTACCGCCGCTGAGGTCGAGGCGGAACGTCTCGGTGCCATCGACGCCGGTGGCCGCGATGCGATCGATCGTGGAGGTCGTCGGTGCGCCGCCGCAGGGCAGAAGTGCCCCGTCCCCGTCGATGACCTGAATCTGCGTCGTGCCGACGAGGCGCCGCACGGTGGCCTCGTTGAAGCGACCGATGTCCACGAACAGGGTCGTCCCGACGAAACGGCAGCCCGACGGCGTCGGCACGGGATCCGAGACCGTGACGGCGCGGGTGACGCTTGCCACCGAGCCATCGTCGTCGACCACCGTCAGGGTGACGTCGTACGTCCCGCCCGCCGGGAACGTGACCTCGGGCGACATCTCGACGGACGTTCCACCGGGGAAACCGAAGTCCCACGACCAGGCGACGATGCCGTCGTACCCGGTGGAGAGGTCCGAGAACGACGCGTCGAGCTCGGTCGTCTCGACCGAGAAGCCGGCCGTGGGTGCCGAATCGGTGACCGTGACGGTGTGCGTGGCGCTGTTGGTCACACCGAGGGCGTCGGTGACCGTGAGCGTCACGGTGTCCACCTGCTGCGCCAGATAGACCTTGGCGACACTGCCGCCGGGGCCGCTGCCGCCGTCGGCGAACTGCCACAGGTAGCCGGTGATGGCCCCGTTCGGGCTGCTGGCGACGGCCGTGAAGGTGACACTGTTGCCCTCCTCGACGGTGGCGACGGCGTCGATGGCGACCGTCGGCCGACCCGTGGGCAGGCCGTAGACCTCGACCGTGCGGCAATCGGTCGTGGCGAGCCCCAGAAATGCGCTCGACGCCTCGACGCAGACGGAGTAGGGCGCGCCGTCCGCCTTCGGGGTGTGGAAGACGATCGAGCCGGGATCGAGTCCGAAGCGGTCGCCCTCCAGGCCGTCGAAGGTCCACCGGACGTCGATCCAGGGCTCCCAACCGAAGACATCGGCGGTGTAGGCCCCCCGGAACGCCACGGCGGTCCCCGTGCGGACCCGCAGGTGGGTCTTCGGGTTGGTCATGAAGACACCGACGACACACGCGTCGCCCCGCCCGTCGCCGTTCCAGTCGTTCTGGCGATCGATGACACTGTCGCCGTTGAGGTCCGTCTCGCGCGGCTCGCCGTCGACGAACACGATTTCGTTGTTGGGGACGTCGACGCAGTTGTCCACGAGGTCGAGGACGCCGTCGCCGTCCGTGTCGCGGGTGTTGGGCTCGCCGAAGAAGCACTCGTCGCGCGCGTCGGCGCGGCAGCGGTCGAGGCCGTCCACCGCCAGGTCGCCGTCGGTGTCGGGGTTCAGCGGATCCGTCGCTTCTTCGAACGCGCGCTCGAACTCGGCGCCGTTGGTCAGGCTGTCGCCATCGGCGTCGTTGCCGGGCAGGGCGAGGCCGGTGACCTCGGCGGGGTCGAACGCGGCGATCACGGCGCTGGCGTAGTATGCGTTCAGACGAGCATGGTAGCGCGCCGCGGGAAAGAGAGCGTTGCCGGGCAATGTGTAGGCCGTCTCGCCGGTGCCGATGACCACGGCGGCCGCCTGCCCGTCCTGCAACAACCGCGCGAGGCGGACGTCGAACGCCTGATCGAGCGTCGCCGGACCCGGGGCGGGCGCGTACTCGGCCGTGGCGAGCGCGGCGAGCCCGGCCAGCGGAGCGCCGGGGTTCATCAAAGCGTCGAGTCGCAGCACGAGGTTGTCCAGACCGAAGGCGTCGGGGATTCCGTCCACGCCTTCGAGACGGGCGGCCTCCGTGCGGAGGCGCTCGGCGCCAAGCTGACCGACGCCTGCGTCCACGCCGAACGCACGCACGACCAGCGCGCCCGCCGGGCCTTCGTACCAGCGGATCAAGGACTCGAGGAGCCCAGCGAGCGTCGTGGTGCGCAGCGACACCGTCCAGCTCGCGTCGACGACGAGGCCGGCGACGAGGCCGGCGCGGACCGCCGTGCGCCAGTCGTCCACGCTGGCCAACCCCGGGGCGCCGTCGGGCATCGCGGCCGTCACCGTCTGCGGCGTGACGTCCTCCCGCTGCTTGCGGAAGGCCTTGACCGCGCCGAACTGCGGGCCCGCCAGGCCCTGCCGCTGCGCCCGCAGGAAGAACGGCTCGGCGGCGGAGATGCGAAACACGGGCAGCGCGTTCCCGGGGGCCGGGGTGTTCGACATGAGCTTGCCGCCGGGCGCCCGACGGACGAGGGCGCGCCCCTGGAGATCGGCACCCGTGACCGTGAACTGAGCCGCGCTGGCCACGGCGCCCGCCCAATCCTCCGATAGCGCCACCGTTGCGCGCTCTTCGACGCCGTAGAGCCGGACCGCGGCGGGCAGGCTCTCGACGTTGGCCGGGTCCGTTCCGCGGACGTCTTCGTCCCAGTCCGACCAGCCATCGCCATCCGTGTCGGCCGGCGTGCTCGCGCTGCCGTTGGGATCCGAACCGCGCAGCAGCTCGTCCAGATTGCTCCACCCGTCGCCGTCCGTGTCGGCGAAGGTGTCTTCGTTCAGCGCGTCGAGACCGGCGGCCTGCTCGATGAAGTCGGGGATGCCATCGCCGTCGCTGTCGAGCCGGCCCCCGCCGGCCGGGCCGGTGATGGTGTAGCTCGCCGTCAGCACCGGCGTGTTGTAGATGCCCGCGACCTGCACGACGTACTCGAGGCCGTGGACGCCCTCCCCCGCGATGGTAAACGTCGCGTCGCCGCGGCCGGAGACGCCCTGCACCGGATTCAGCGGGCCGTCGATTCGCCAGTAGATCTCGGTGAGCGACGACGGCACGCCGAAGGCCTGGATCTTGACCGTCAACGCCTGGTCGGCGGTCGTCCCCGAGGGCGGCGTGAGCTCGTGTCCGGGCGCGGCCGGCGACGCCTCGGAAAAGCGCGCAGGCGTCAGGCCCAGCACGTAGACCGAGGGTGTCGGCGCGACGACCCCGGGATGGCTGGCGAGGGCGTCGTTGACGAGCACGAAGGCCGTCTCGAAGACCCCCGGCAGGGTGATGAAGGCGGCGCTCTCGTGCAGCACGGAGACGCCCCCGCTCCCATCGGGCCCGGCCGCCAGCGTGACGCCACCGCCGCCGACCCGCCACGTCTGCGGGACGGGCTCTCCCGCCGGGTAGACCCAGGTGTTGGTATTGGTGCCGTCGTAGATCGGCGTCTGGGCGCTCACCGGGAAGACCGGCGCGCTCAGGGCCGTCGCGAGACTGAGACCGGCGAGCGCCGGCGCCTTGAGCCGCTTCATCACGGCACCTCCGTGATCCACTGGGTGTCGGCGTAGGCGGCGATTTCGCCGCGGTCGTCGAAGTAGACGAGCTGGTAGCGGTAGTCCTGCCCGCCGATGAACGGCGTGCGGTCGACGTACGTGGCGTAGTACTGCGGCCCGGCGTCGAGATCGAACGGCACCAGGGTGAGGAACGGGTCGTGCACGATGCCCGCCGCGTGGCTCGGCTCGAGGGGGTCGAGGTTGTTCCGGACACGACAGTGGGGCTTGTCGAGGTAGGGAGACACCTGCTCGTAGGGGGTCATCTCTCCGGTCGCTCGGTCGCGGGCCTGACGGTAGGCGACGAAACGGGTGTTCTCGCCGAGGCCGTTGCGGGCCGCCGCGCAGAGGGCCGGCGACTCACCCATGAAGCCGCTTTCGTTCAGGCAGGGGTCGATGCAGCGCCCGTCGCCGCAGTTCTCGGGCGGCGCCCCCGTCTGGCACGCCGTCGGGGGTTCGGCCCGGGAGGCGATACACGCGGCGCCCCCTTCGATGACCACCCCGGCCATGCCTTCGACCGGTCGCAGCGCACAGAACTTCTCGAACACCACCGGCCCGAACGGAATCGCCATGACCCGGTCGCCGGTCAGGTAGTAGGCCTGCAACGCGGTCCGCTGCGGCGGCTTGGGAATCGTCGGCCAGCCGAGGTAGGTGGGCAGAGCCGCCGCCGGCGCGCGCCGGGCGACACAGATGGGCTGCGTCATCGGCGAGAGCTGCGAGCCGCCCTCGGACGGCGTGCCGACGCCCACCGAGCGGGCCTGAACACACCACTCCTCGAGGTCGCTGCCCGCCAGCGCCGGCTGACCGTGCGGCAGCGTGCTCGTGTGCATGTTCGCATTGCCGAATTTGCCATTGGCGCCGAAGAACTCCGTCGTGCGCGCGCCGCCCGCATCGTCGCTGCGCCACATCTCGACGATGATGCCGCCGATGGCCTGGTTCGGGGCGTACCACTCGATCGTCACCGGGTCTGTGTTCCCCGGCACGACGAACCGCGAGACGATGGGCGCCCGCGGGCCAATCTTCGGCCGGAACTTCACGCAGGGCAGGTTCAGGACCGCCGACGGCTGGTTGTTCTTGTTCGTCTTGTAGAGCGAGACGCACTCGAGTTCGCCGCCCTCGGCGGGGGGATCCCACTCCGTCACGAACGTGCCGCACTGCGACTCGAGGCGGAACACCTGACCCTCGCGCTCGACGTTCAGCGTCGCGCACTCGTCCGGCCCGAGCGGGACCATGATGCCGATGGGACCCTCGACGACGTCGCCGTCGCCCGGTCGGACGAGGCCGGTCTCTTGCGAGCAGCCGGGGACCTGCTGGCCGCGGACCTCGCGGACGAGGGGCTCCTGGACCAACGTGGGGATGGTCATACCCTCGATGAAAGCATCGCGCTCGCAGCCGTACTCCTGCTGGGCCGGCGTTTCCACGGCGCCGAGCACGCGCCCGTCGGCGTCGAGGAACTCGGCCATCACGATCTCGCAGGGCGCCTGCTGAATGGCGAAACACATCTCGACGTCGAACGGCGCGATTCGGGGTCCATCGGGGACCTCGCCGAACGCCGGGACCATCTCGATCTCACCGATCGCCCGACCGGGCCGGACGAAGATGTCTCGGACCGGCACGTCCGGGCAGCTGAAGCGGACATGCGTCGCGCGGCCGACCGAGTCAAACGCGGCGTATCGCTCGACACCCCAGTCATTCTGCGGCCACGGGTGCTCGGCGATGATCGCATAGGGCTGGCAAGCGCCGAAGAAGACTTCCTCTTCGGCCGGCCGGTTCGGTTTGGTCTCGTCCGGGAAGAGCGCGCGGACGGGGATGCCCGGGGCGCCGATCTGCTGCGGCGTCCGGCCGATGGCGGCGACGCGGTAGAAGTAGATGTCGCCCTTGGCGCCGGCGGGCGTCACGTCGCTGAACTCGTACTCGAGCCGACCGCCGCGCATGCGCCGGAACGTCGGGTCGTTCACGGCGATGGTCGAGACGAGGTAGTTCGTCATGCCCCCCGGGCTCGCCCCGCCGTCACAGGCGAGGCCGGGGCCATCGGCGAGGCGCTCGTCCGCGTCCGCGTACCCGTCGCCGTCGGCGTCCGTGAACGCCTGCGCCTCGGCTTCGGTCTCGAAGCGATAGACGTTGTAAGCGACGACGTCGAGGTTGACCTCGTGACCCTCCTTGCGGCCACAGGCGGAGGCATCCTCGGCCTGGATCAGGCGGCCCGTGACCTGCGCTTCGGCGAGGTTGCAGATGGCCCGTCCGAGGTGGTGGTCGTGCACGTAGGTGGGCACATCCACCGCCGCCCAGCGAAGCACCATGCGGTCGTCGTCGATCGCGACCCCGCCGCCGCCGTCGAGGCGGCTGCTCTCGGGCACGGCCTCGATGTCCCACGGGGACGGGGGATCGAGGGTGTCACCCACGATGGCGGCGATGGCCGCCGTCTGCCCGTAGTTGCCGCTCGAGTCGCGGCCGACGAGGTAATAACAGACCTGCTCACCGGCCTGGAAACCGGCCTTCTCGAGCGTCGCGCGGTCTTCGAGATACTGCGTGAATGCCGGCCGCCAGGAGCGCGGGTTCGGCGTGACCTCGCGCCCGTCCGCGGGCGGCGGGCTGATGTCGATGAGCGTGTCGCCGTTGACCTTGACGAGGCCGGGCAGGGCGATGTCACCGTTGGCATCGGGCGTCCGGCCGGCGACCTCGGCGCGCAGATCGCGGACCGGCACGAACGGGCCGCAGTTGCCCTCGGTGCGATACAGATCGTACCCGCCCGTCGCCAGGGCGTTCAGAAAGCGCGTCGAGCGATTCGGGCCGGCGTGATCCCACGACAGACCGACGACGCCTTGCACGCGGCCGTCTTCGGGCGCATCGCAGCGGCCGAGGTCGTGCGTGACCGCGGCCAGGTCCGCGGCGGGGCCGAGGACCTGCACCGTGTTGGTATCCACCGTTACCGTGCCGAGGGGGCGCGTACCGGCCGACGGCGAGTTCGCGACGAGGTCGTACCGGACCACGCCCGCGGGCGCAGCGACGTCGATGTGACCGCGGCCGATGAGGTGCGCGATGGTGATGTCGAGTCGCGCGGCCGTGCGGGCCCAGACCTCGTGCATCTCGCGCTTGTCGGCGCCGTAGGGCACGGGCAGCGTGACGTCGAGGAACTCGGCGAGCTTCGCGTCGAAGTTCGCGTCCGTGACCTGCACCGTGCTGAAGCCGCCCTCGCCCCGCACGACGGCGTCGAGGCGGGCGACCATTTCGGCGCGACGGCGGGCGTTGGCGGCCCCGCCATAGGCCGCAGCGACGTCCGCCGCCGTCGGGGTCGTGAGGCCCGAAGAGAAACTCTTCACCTCGACCCCGCCCCGCAGCAACGTCAGCGTCGCGTCGCCCGGGAGCGACGCCGCGAGGCTGCCCTCGGTCGTGTCCCAGCGCAGGTAGACGGTGCGCGCGGCGCCGCCGGCGACCGAGGTGTTGAGGGAGGCGCGCGGCCCGGCGAACCCCACGAAGACGAGCTGTTCACCGTCGGCATGCGCGGTGGCCGCGGGCAGAAGACCGAGCCCTAGCGCGAAGCAGGCCGAGAGCGTTTTGCGATTCCGTGTCATGTGTCGCACCTGGCTCAGTGGATGCCGCTGACCTCGGGCGACCCGAGGTTGAAGCCGTTGTCGTAGGTCGCGGTGAACTGGGCATCGCCGGTGGCGCACCAGTCGTCGTCCCGACTGCGGGCGACGGTCGTCCAGGTCTCGGGGTTGCAGTCGAAGCCGAAGCCGCCGACGCCGTACCCCGTGCCCTGGAACTTGAAGTTGCCCGCGTAGTAGTTGCCGAGCAGCCGCACGCCGCCGCGCAGCGAGACGAGGCAGATGGCCTTGCCGTAGACGCTGCCGCCGACGAGGCCGCCCACCGCCGCCCCTTCGGAGCCGCCGAGGACCCAGACGCCCACGTCCGCACCGGCCCCGACCGTCAGGAAGCACCCGACGTTCCAGATGGGAATGGACGCGGAGCCACGGACGTAGGCGCCTTCGAACTTGCCGTCGGGGAGCGGCACGAAGTTGGCCACCTCCGGGTCGAGGTCGCGCAGGATCTCGTCGTTGCACACCTTGCCGACCAGGAACGCGGCCACCACGTCCGTGCCCTCGAACTGGGCGTTGGCCTTGGCGCCGAGGTACCCCCAGCCCACGCCCGGGGCCGGCGGGGGAGACGGTTCGAAGTATCCGGCGCCACAGTGGAACTGAATGTCCCGCAGGGTGAACGCTTTGAACTTGAGCGCGCCGTCCGTGATGAGACCGCCGGCGAAACCCACGGGTGAGGCGCCGTAGAGCGTGAAGCCGAGGTAGATCTTGCGCGCGCTGAGATCGCCCGGGCCGACGGCCAGGGGAATGCCATAGGCGCTGATGGTGGCGTCCACCACCGACGAGGCCGTGGCCCCCGGCGGCAGGCACGAGGCCTTCCCGTTCTGGCTCCACGAGACGATGTCCAGCGCGGCGCCGAACTTCGACTCCGAGTCCTTCTTCTTCTCGTTCATCGTGAAGTCGGCCTGAACGTGCATCCGCTCGAGCTCGTTGCCGGCGATGGTGGCGTACCCGTCGATCTTCGCGGCCTTGACCGGGATGTTGTTCGTGATCGCGCTCGTGGCGGCCTTGAGGGCCTCGTTGAGCTGCGCCACCAGCTTCTGGACCGCGGTCTTGATGAAGTTGTTGATGTGGTCGAAGGCCTGACCGGCGAGCTCGTTGAGCTTGGACGTCACGAGCACGTAGTTTTCGTGGAAGATCTTTTCCATCTCCTCCACGACCGGACTGTTCATGATCAGGTTGATGACATAGGTGCGCATCTCGTCCCCGGTTGGGAACGGCACCTTCTTCACGATGCTGTCGAGCTCGGCGGAGATCGTGGTCTCCGCGTAGGTGATGAGCAGGTGGGCCGGCTCGCGCACCGCGTCGGAGAGCTCGGTGACGATGGTACGGCCGCCGTCCTGGCAGCGGGTCGGGTCGCCGGCAACCGTCTGGCACCAGCCGCCGGGTCCGAGCAGCGCGGCCGCATCGTTCATCATCTCGCGGACCTTGTTTTCGGCATCCGCGCGGGTGGCGTCTTCGGGCAGGCCGAGCGCGGTGAGCAGGTGCTGCTCGGCGTCGGCGATGCCATCGGCCTCCTCGACGAGCGCGGCGTCGGCGACGGCGACGACGGCGTTCAGCTGCGTCGCGAGCGTCTGAACGGTGGTGCCCACGGCCTTGAGTGCGGCCACCGCGTCGTTGAGTTTCGCCTCGAGAGTATCGAAGACGGTGTTGAGCTTGGCCTTGAGGTCGAAGAGCGGCGTCTCGATCTGTTTGATGAACGTGACCGCCTTGCCGACCACGCCGGTCAGCCCGCCACCCGCGCCGCACAAGAGACCGCGAACGTCGGTGCGGGCCTTCGTGACGATGTCGGCGACCTTCTTCGCGGCGGCGCCGATGGTCTGTTGCGCCTGCTCGATGGGCTTGGTGTCGATGCCGATGAACGACGCGACGCCGATGGCAATCTTGCCGATGGTGTTGTTCGTCAGGGCCGTCGCAATCGTCGATGCGAAGTCCTGAATCGTTTTGAGCGCGGCGAGCAGAGGATTGGCCGCCTTGCTCAGGGCCGCGTCGGCCTGCTCGCGGCAGTCGAAGATCGGGTTGTTGGCGATGCTGCCGGGCCGCGCCGGATCGATGATGCCGAGCACCTGATCGATGACGGCGAGCACGGCGGTCAACGCGTTGTTCGCCTCGGTCTTGATCGTCGCGAGGGTCGACTTTGCGGTCACCAGCACGCCCTGAACAGCGTCGAGCCCCTTGCCGGCGGTACCGGCGACCCCGTTGACGCCGGCCTGCACCTTCTTGAGCGCCCCTTGAACCGCCGTCAGGGCTTCGCGGGTGCCGGCATCCACCGTCGAGTCGCCGGCGCGGAAGGCGACGAGCGCGTCCCCCGCCAGGCCCGGCAGCGCGCGGTAGGCGTCCCGCGCGGCCTGATCGAGCGGGGCCGTCAGCGCCCCGAGGGCCTGGTCCACCGCCCCGCGGATCTGACCGAACACCCCCTTGACGACCTTGGCCGGCAGGGCCTGGGCCGCCGAGAGCTTGGCGGCGAGGTCGTCGAAGAGCGCCTTGACGTTCAGGCCGGCGATGGTCTCGCTCTCCAGGAACTTGCGGAGTTGCGCCTTGACGAACCCGTCCGTCCCGATGCCGACCGCCTTGAGCAGCGACGTCGCCGGCTCGCGGATCGTCTTGATCCAGTTCGAGAGCTCGTGGTTCGGGATCTTCAGGAAGCTCTCGACGTCCGCCACGCTCTTGGGGTCGGACAGGTCGATGTTCAGGCTGATCTGGGCGCCCTTGAGCTTTTCGAAGTCGGCGCTCGCCCCGAAGTTGATCCGCGTCTTCTCCGGTGTGACGTACTGCACGCCGGCCTTGGCATCGAGGATCATCAGGTTCTTCTTGATGTCGCGCCCGGTGAAGCCGGCCTGCTCGTCGGCCTTGCGGGCTTCGTTCCAGACGATGGGCAGGTCGAACCCGAAGCCGGTGCCGCCCCACTGGTAGGCGGCGTCGAGCAGACGGGCGCCACGCGAGGGCGTCTGCGTGTCCATCGCCTTGTATGCGGCGTCGGCTGCGACCGCGGCGTTCGTCATGCCGGACCACCCCGCCGGGAAACCCGCCGCCGACCCCTGCCGGAAGACGAGCGTCGGAGCCGGCGTGACGGCATCCCCCGCCCCGGCGACGTTCTCGACGCGGACGTAGGCCGCGGGCGCCTTCCAGAACGGGACGAGGACTTTGCCTTCGAGGCCGAACCAGCCGACCGAGGTGTTGAACGGAACGCCCCCGAGCGTCACCCCCGACGGCTTGAAGTCCGCCAGGAAGCCGCGCTTGTCGCTGCTGACCCGGTCGAGCTCGTTCTGCGTCTTGCCGGTGATGCTGACGCCCGCCGGCTCGCCGTTGTTGTACCACTGCGTCTTGAGTTCGAGAGCTTCGCGCAGCGCGGCGACGGTGGCCTCGCCGCCCGTCTCGAGGACGCGATCCCCGTCGTCGCAGAGGCCGGCACCGGCCGGGGGCACGAACCCGATGGAGCGCAGGTCGTAGGGCGCCTTCCAGGCGACGAGGCGTTTGCGGCGGCTCTCGTCGGCGTCGAGCAGACCGCCGCCGAGGTCACCCGAGCAGAGGATCTGCAGGGACTCGAAGCCGGTGGAGAAGCCCGCACGACCGGGCAGCGACACGCGGCCGTCCACCCAGCTCACCGTGTCCATCGCGTTGGCGACCATGCGGAACGCGAAGCGGTCGAAGGACATGTCGTAGCCGTAGACCTGCGGCTGCGGGAGCGAGGCGCCCGTCGTCGTCGTGTTGAAGACGCCGGTGACACCGCCGGGGCGGACGACGAGTTTCGTACCGACGTTGGCCTCGATCTCGCCGAACGTCGGCGGGGTCCCCCCGGCGCCGGCCGGCCCGCCGAAGGCGATGCGGGTGCGGGTGCCCTCGAGCGAGCTCCCGAAGCCGATCATCGGCTGCCCGAGCACGCTGCGCAGTGTCTGCGGGCCGACGGTGAGACCGGCGAAGAAGCCGTTGCCGCGCTTGGCCTGGTAGGAACCGTTGAGATGCACGTTCGAGACGTAGTACGCGCCGGCTTCGTGCTCGACGTTGAAGGCCCCGAGCAAGTAGTCGGCGGCCGTGCGCCCGGCAGCCTCGGTGCCCACGAGGTAGTGGCCGGGGACGATGACGACACCCGTCTGACCCGGTTCGTTCTCGCCGATGCGCTCGAAGACCGCCTTGGTCGCACCGCCGTCGCTGACCGCCGGCCCCCACATCGCGTTCGACAGGTCGCTGACCTTGATCGCCGCGTCGCCCGTGCTCGAGACACCCCAATCCGACTCGGGCATGAGGTTGTAGCCCCGCGACAGGCCGCCCGTGGAGCCGCACTCGGGGCAGGCTGCGTTGAGCGTGAACGCGACCGGCCGAAGGCTGCCCGGTGCGAACCCGCTGCGCGTGGACGAGATGCGCCCGTTCGTCACCGACGCCTCGAAGCCGCTGAAGCGCGTGCTCACCACGGGGAAGTGGGTCGTCGCCGTCGCCCCGCCGAACGGGAGGGGCGCGGACAGCGACGCGCCGCTCGGGGTGATCGACAGCACCTGTGCGATGAACGCCGGGGCCGCCCAGAACCGATTGTCGTTGCTGCGCGGCGGCTTCGAGGCACGCAGATCGAGCTCACCGAAGGGCTGATTGTGGTTGTAGTGCGTACCGGCGGCGTCGGCGAGCAAGCCGCCGGAGTCGAGCGTCCAGTGGCCCGCCCGGATGGAGAACGGAATGCCTCGGATGTGCAGGTAGCGCCGCTCATCGATACCGAACGAGACCAGGCCGAGATCCGTCAGGACCGCCTGGTCGGCCCGTGGGAAGTAGACGTACGGATAGCCGTAGGGCTCGGGTCGCTCGAAGGGCAACACCCGTTCATCGATGTAGTGGAGGCTGTGGCCAGCCGGCAGCGGCACCCGCGCATCACCCGGGACGATGCCCACGGCGTCGAGGTGGAACCCCACGGTGACGGGCACGCCGCCCAGCGTCCCGTCGACCTCCTGCCGGGCGCTGCCGCCGCTCTGCACCGCGAGGTCGTAAGCGAGCCCCGAGGCGGCCAGCGACAGCGATGCGCAGGTCGGGGCGACCATCGTCATGTCGAGCGGGTCGAATGACCCGTCGGCGGCCGGCGTCAGGCGGACCGTGCTGCCCGTGATCTCCACCGGGGCCGCCCCCGCCGGGCACGGCCCCGTGACGTGGTCGGCGAGGAGCGTCGTCGCCGGGGTCGTGACCCCGCCGAACTTCACGACACCCGAGTACGGGACGATGCGGTCGTAGGGGGCGGGGGGCGTGAACACCCCGACGTTGTCCGAGGTCTCGTAGTCCGGGGCGGCGGCATTGCTGTCTTCCCAGACGTCGCCGGCCGGATTCTCGGCCGAGACCGGGTCGACGACGAATTCGATCTCCCAGGTCGTCGGTGCGCCGAGCGTGTCCACCGCCCACTGCCGCACGGCATCCGAGTTGAACTCGTACGGCGCGAAGCCGTAGGTCCACCCGTCCGTGGTGCAGACGATCTCCTCGAGCGGGATCGTGCCCGAGCCGACCGAGACGCGCTGTCCGGGGTCGAAGAACCAGCCCCATCCGAGATTCTGCCAGTAACCCGGCTGCACCAGTTCGATGCGATAGGGCACCGGCTCGTGCGGGCCCCACACGTTGAAGCCGCACTGCTTCGCGACGGAATAGGCCAACCATCCCGTTCGGTTCTGACCGGGCAGGAGCTGGTCGTAATCGGCCGGCAGCCACCCGAACAGGTCCTGAACGATGAGGTTGGACGGCCGCTCGATCAGGTCCGGCGGCAGGATGATCTGAGCGGCGGCGGTCGACGCGGCGAGCCCGGTGGGGAGCGCGGCGGCGAGGGCGAGCGGAGTGAGCAGTGAACGGCGTCGATGCGACATCGGGTGTCCCCCAGGGGCGTCGGCCCGCCATGGAAGACGCGGGCAGGGGCGCAATTTCCCGGGGGAACGTCAAAACGACAATGCCGTTCCGGCAGAGCGATGGGAAGCGCGGACTCAGGACGTTTCCCGATGGGGATACGCAATCCGCAGGGTAGCCCCAGACTCGAATCAGGGCGCCGCGTAGCGCTGAACGCCGAACCAGCCCATCGGCGCGAAGACCGTCTCGTCGTGCACCACGATGCGGCCGAGGTAGCCGAGCGTGCGGGCCGCGAAGTCGATCTGCGGTCGGGCCGCGTCGGTGACGTCGAGGCTCAGGAGGCCGTAGGGCCCCGTGCTCGCCAGCCACGCCTGGTCGCCGTCGATGTCGAGCAGGTCGAAGTGGTAGCCCTGCAGGTTGGCGTTGGTCTGGGCGGCGAGCAGCCCCTCGGCGTCGAAGTCGAGGCGGCCGAGGGCGGTGTAGGGCTGGCGGCTCGCGACGGAGTCGCCCCGCACGCCCCACCAGGGATACTTGTGCGCGGCCGTCCAGACGGTCAGGCCCGCACCACCGGCCCCGGGCCGGAAGGCGGCGCGGTCGATCTGATCGGGCACCGGGACGACGGTGATGAGCTCGGCCGTGTCGTCGCCGACGACGCGCAGGACGTTCAGGCTGTTGCGCCGCCGCCCGAAGTCGTCCCACTGGAAGTCGACGGTGAAGAGGAGCTGCCCGTCCTCGCTGACGTCGACGAGGTAACCGGGGATGTTGATCGAGGGCAGCGCCCGCGGGTTGTCTGGGTTGCTCACGTCGATGCGGTCGGCGTAGCTGCGGACGTGGTAGAGCAACTGCTCGCCGGCCTCGGTCGTCGCCTGTTCGACGTGGGAGCTGAACATCACGTCGCCGTGGGTGATCTTGTTCACGAACGGGTACTCGTTCATGGGCACCGAACCGTCCGCGATGCGCGGCTGATCCACGTCGCGCAGGTCGAGGAGCTTCAGCGCGCTGTCGAAGTCGCGCCGGCCGCTCGGCGTCTCGATCACCCGGCGATAGGTGATGGGCAGCAGGTTGTCGTTGATCGCCAGTCCCGCGTTCGGGCTCCAGTAGCGGGCGTAGAAGCTCAGACCCTGGTTGTAGATGTAGTCGAAGTCCGTGGCGATGTGCAGGTGGCCGCGCAGCCGGGGCGCGCGCGGATCGCTCAGGTCGACGTTGCGGATGCTCTGGTGCCACTCGCCGTTGGCGTCGGGCTCGTAACCGAGCAGGTGCAGCACGTCCCCCTCGCGGAAGACGTTGGGGGGCGAGGTGAAGGGCAGCTCGAGCGTCGCGACGGCCGGGGCGTTGTCCTCGCCGCCGAACGGTCGCACCTCGACCGTCAGGGCGCCGGAATAGATGTCGCCGACGATCTGCACCTGCAGGCCCTGCACGTCGAACACATCGTGGACCTGGTGCACGAGGTTCATGCGGTCCTCGACCCGCGGCATGGCCCGGTTCGTCGCGTCGATGCTGACGAGCGACAGATCGCCGACCGCCACGAGGCGCTCGCCCACCGGGAAGGCCCGTCGCACACCCCCGTAGGTCTCCACGCGCCCGCGCTCCTCCAGATCGGCGGCCTGCCAGTCGACGATGGTCAGCCCGTCGAAGTTCCGGTTGCGGTTGGGGACCCAGTAGCTCAGCGGCACGAGAATCAGACCCTGGTCCTCGAACGTCTTGAAGGCCTTGTAGTCACCCTCGGCCTCGCTCGAGCTGTAGCCCTCGCCCAGGAGTTCCTCATCGAGCAGACGCGGGGCGCCGAGATTCGAGACGTCGAAGAGGCCGATGGAGGCCTTGTAGTCACGCCCGTTGCGGTTCTCGGGCATGTGACGCCCCATGGCCAGCATCCGGTCGCCGTGCATCTCCAGATGAGAGATCGCCTGGTCGATTTCGATCACCGCCGGCCGCGCGGGGTGCAGCGGATCCGACAGATCCAGCGTGTGCAGCTCCTCGACGGTCCACTCCCCGCCGCGCCAGCGCGACGTCGCCGCGAAGGCCCGCTCGCCGTCGAACCGGGTCGCCGCGAGGCCGCTGTTGGTCACGCCGTCGAGGTCCAGCGACGCGTCGATCTCGAGGTCGTCCGGGGCGTCCGTCGCGACGACGTGCAGCGTGATGTTCTCGTCGGACTGCCAGCGCTGCGAGAGCACGCGGAAATGCCCGTCGAACCAGTCCATCTTGAACTTGTCGGGGATCTGACCGGGGATGTAGACCTTGCCGCGCTCGCGCAGGTCGCCACCGGGCTCGCTGATGTCCACGTAGGTGACCAGCGTCTCCTGCTCGTGGTTCGGATCGGTCAGATAGAAGTTGGGGTCCCATGCGGCCACGAAGATGGCGTGGTGCGCGACGTGAATGAGGGTGCTCTGCCCCTGGAACGTCACCCGGTCGATTTCACGAATCGCCTGCGGATCGGCGACGTTCAGCGAGACGATCCAGGTGCGGTCTTCCCAGTCGGCCGTGTTGTAGCGCCAGTAGTCGGGCCGGCGATGACTCACGGCGTACAGCACGTCGCCGACCATCCGGGTGTCGGTCACCTCGCCGTCCACGGGCAGGCTGCCGAGGGGCACGGGGCGCGCTGGGACGGACACGTCCGCGATGAGCACCTGACTGCCGTGGAACCCCTGCGGATCGGCCTCGCGGTCGTATTGCCAGTATTCGAAGTAGTCGCTCATCACGATGTAGGCGCGGCCCTCGCGCACGTACATCTCGACCGGCATCGCCTGGAAGGGCAGGCGGCCGACGACGCGCAGGTCGCTGGTGTCCGAGACGTCGATGATGACGAGGCCACGCCAGCGATTGAGCACATAGAGCAGGTCGCCCTCGAGCTTGTAGACGTCCGCTTCGACGATCTCCCGCGCCGGATCGGGCACGGCCTCCGGCTCGGGTGCGGGCACGCCGGCGCCCGGATCTGCCGCCCCGGCGCCCTCGTCCGCCGCGCCCCCCGCGAAGTCGCCGTCGGCTTCCGGTGAGAGCTCGCCGCGCCCGTTGGCCCCGATGGACTGACCCGTCCCGAGCGAGAGCTGTTCGTTCTCGTTGGCCGTCAGAAACGAGGTTGCGCCCGGCTGCGGGAAGATCGCGGGATCGAGCGCGGGCGTGCCGGCCGGCGAAGCGGGCGGGGTCGAGGGACCCGACGGCAATGCATTGGGGCCCGTGCCATCTGCGGGGGGCGACGCGGGCGGCTCGCCTTCGCAGGCGGCGAGACCGAGGGGGAGGGCAAACGCGGACAGGAGTCCGACGGAGCGGCGACAAATGCCGAGTCGATAGCGGGCAGAAGACATGACGCGTCCTTTCCCCGGCGGCGTGCGGGGTCGTTCGAAGGTGCCGCCGTGGGGTTGCAACGCCCGGGCCAGCGCAGAGAACCGTTGTGCCGCAACACGATCGCGGTCGTCGCGTCGCCCGTTTCACGGATTTCCGACACCGCTGCCCTCGGATTTCCGGGTTGTCACAAAAGTGGCCGAGGCCGCCCCGAAGATGTCACCCGCTCGTTCGCCCGAAGTCGCAGCCCCTCGTCAGCATGGCGGCCACTTCATCATGTTCGACGCCTTTGAACAGACCTCCCGGCGAAAACACCCGGCCCGCACGCTGGCGGTCACGGTGCTGTCCCTCGGCGTCTATGGGACGCTCGGATTCCTCGCGCTGTCCGCCGGACGCGCGGCGCTCGAGGACGAGACCGAGGTCGAAACCGAGATTCACTTCGAGCCGCCCGCCCCGGCCACCGCAGCCCCGCCCCCCCCGCCGACGGCCGCCCCTGCGCCCCCCCCGGCCGCGACCCCGCCACCGCCCGCCCCCCGGCGGGTGATCGCCGTGCCACGCACGATGCCGAAGGCGCCGCCGCCCGAAGCCGAGCCCGGACGCACGTCGGAGACCGCGCCGACCGGCGACGCCGTCATCGGGGGCCCGCCCGCTGCCGCCGCCCCTGCCCCTGCGGCGATCACGGCCACCGCGCCCCCGCCCGAGCCCGCGCCTCGCCCGCGCGCCGCCGCGCACGCGCCCATCCAGATGACCGAGGGCGTCACGCCGCCCGAAGCCGCCCCGGACAACGCCCAGCCCGCCTACCCCGAGGAAGCCCGCGCCGCCGGCAAAGAGGGCGTCGTCGTGCTGAAGTTCGTGGTGACCGTCCGCGGCACCGTCGAGCAGATTCAGGTGTTGAAGGGCGAGCCCCCGTTCGTCGAGGCCGCCCTTGCCGCGGTGAAGACCTGGCGATTCACCCGGCCGGCGCTGCTCGAAGGTAGCCCGGTCTCCGTCTACCGCGTCGTCCCCCTGCGCTTCAAACTCAGGTAAGGAGCCCGAACCGTGTCATTCGATCTCGCGCACATCTTCTCTCAGATGGATGTGTTCTCGCTGTCCATCGTCGTCGTATTGCTCGTCATGGGCGTGGCGTCACTCGCCGTCTTCTTCGAGCGGTTGTGGGTCTACGTTCGGTCCGCCCAGCGATCACGCGAATACGCCGCGTCGGCGGCGGCGGTCGTCTCCCGCGGAGAGTGGCAGGCGCTGCGCACCGTTCCGGAGGAACACCGCACCACCCCGCTCGCCGATCTGTTGGCGACCGGGGTCGAGGGCTTCACCAAGGCCAAAGGGGTCGGCGGCACGCACGAGGAGTCCATCCGGCACGCCAACGCCCAGGTGGTGCGGGCCCGCGAGCGCCTGAACGCCGAGCTCAACCGGGGCCTCGGGGTCCTCGCCTCCGTCGGGTCCGTCGCGCCGTTCGTGGGATTGCTCGGCACCGTGGTCGGCATCATCGCGGCGTTTCAAGGCATTGCCCGCGAGGGCTCGGGCGGGCTCGGCGCGGTCTCCGGCGGCATCGCCGAGGCCCTCGTCGTGACGGCGCTCGGCCTCGTCATCGCCATCCCCGCCGTGCTCGGCTTCAACTTCCTCAACGCTCGCCTCGACCGCCTTCTGCTCGCGCTCGATCAGGGCAGCGCCGAGCTCATCGACCATCTGGAAATTGCAGGGCGCCATGGCCGCTGAACGACGCCGGATCAAGCCCGAGATCAACGTCACCCCGCTGGTGGACGTCGTGCTCGTGCTGCTCATCATCTGCATGGTCATCACCCCGCAGATGGAGGGCCCCGCCGTCGACATGCCCGGGGCCGTGAACCCCGATCCGGAAGAGAAGAAGAAGCTCGACACGCTGACGCTGGTGCTCGAGGCCGACGGCGATGTGTTCCTCGGGACCGAGGCGCTGGCGCCGGGGGACGTGAAGACGCGCCTCGCCGCCGCCCATCAGGCGAAGCCCTCGGCACGGGTCGTCATCAAGGCCGACCGCGCCGCGCCCTTCGGCAAAGTGAAGGCGCTCTATGTCGTGTGTCGCGACCTCGGCCTCGGGGCCGTCTCTCTGAAGGTCGGCGATCCCGAACGCCGGCGAACGTCGCAGGGGAGCTGAGTCATGGCCTTCGAGGTCGGCACCGGCGGCGCGCGCCGCATCAGACCCGTGATGAACGTGACGCCCCTGGTGGACGTCGTGCTGGTGCTCCTGATCATCTTCATGGTCATCACACCGCTGCTCTCGAAACAGTTCGCCACGAACGTGCCGCTGCCCGACAAGAGCCAGACGCCGCCCCCCGAGAACACCGACGCCCCGCCGCCGGCCGTGCTGCGCGTCGTCTCGGGTGACGAAATCCGGCTCAACGATGCGGTGCTCGCCGACGCGGACTTCGAGCGTCGCATCGCCCGTGTCATGGCGGCGCAGGCGGAGCCTTTGCTCTTCTTCACCGCCGACGAGGACGTGCCCCACGGGCGCGTCGTGGAACTGATGGATCGCGCGCGGGGCAGCGGCGCGCGCCGGATCGCCGTTCTGACCGAAACCCCTTGACCGCCCGGATGCACTGACCCGCGAGGTTCGCTTGAAGACGATGAGACTGGGCTGGGGCGCCTTCGCCCTGCTGACGGGACCCGTGTACGCGCAGGCGCCGGCGAGCGACGCGCCGGCGAGCGACGCGCCTGCACTGACCGGCATCCGCGGGACGGTCTACGACGCCGCCACGGGCGACACGCTGATCGAGGCCCGGGTCGAAGTCATCGGTCCGCCGCCACAGAAGGGCAAGACGGCGGTCACGGACTTCGAGGGTCGCTTCGAGCTTCCCGTGCCCCCCGGGGTCTACTCGTTGCGCATCTGGTTCGACGTCTACCCCCCGCGTCGCGTCGACGAGGTCGTCGTCGAAGCCGGCCGGGCCACGCCCCTCGACGTCCGCCTCGACCCTTCGGCCGAGGCCGTCAAAGAGGTCGTCATCGAAGCGCGCGCCGATCGGCGTACGGAGGCCGCGACGCTCAGCGAACGCAAGAAGGCCGCCGTCGTGAGCGACGCCGTCAGCGCACAGGAGATGAGTCGCGCGCCGGATGGGAGCGCGTCGGACGCCGTCAAGCGGGTCAGCGCCGCCACCGTGCAGGACGGTCGATACGTCGTGTTGCGCGGCCTCGGCGGGCGGTACACGACGACACTGTTCAACGGCGTGCGCCTGCCGAGCCCCGAGCCCGATCATCCGTCGATGCCGCTGGATCTGTTCCCGACCGCGCTGCTGGCCAACATGACGGTGTCCAAGACTTACGCCCCGAACCTGCCGGGCAACTTCGGCGGCGGCGCGCTCGTGCTCGGCACCCATCAGTGGCCGACGGGGCCCGAATACAAACTCAAGCTCTCCGTCGGCGGCGACACCGAGACGACGTTTCAGTCCCGTCCCGGCAACCCGGGCGGCGCGGCGGACTTCTTCGGCTACGGGGCCGACGACCGCGCGCTGCCGGACGCCGTGCCGCGCGATCGCCCCGCCCGGGCCAAAGGCGATACGCCCCCGTCGCCCGAGGCGCTGACCGCCGCCGGTCGCAGTTTCGACGAAACCTGGACGCCGGAGTCCGTCACCGCGCTCCCGAATCTCGGCGTCTCCGGCAGCGCCGCGGACGTTCACGCACTGCCTCTCGGCCGCCTCGCCTGGCTCGCAGCCTTTCAGTTCGGACACAAACAGACCCACCGCGAGGCCACGGTGGTCCGGGCCAAGGTCACGGACGCCGACGGCGTGACACCCCGCGAGCGGTTCGAGACCGAGTCCGGCGCGGAGCAGGGGTCGGTCGGCGCCCTCGCACACGTCGGCTGGGCCCCGACGGCCGCGCACGAGCTCAACCTGCTGGCATTTCACACCCACGTCGGCGATGCCGTCGCGCTCTCCTCTTCGGGCCGCAGCGAGTCCGACGGCGAGGATTTCGAGAGCACCCGGCTGCAGAGCATCTACCGGTCGCTGCTGTTCGCGCAGCTCTCCGGCTTCCATCGTTTCGACGGTGCCGGCGGGCTCGAGCTTCGCTGGCAGTTGCATGACGCCCTCGCGGCGCGCGACGAGCCGGACACCCGCGATCTCACCTACAATGTGTTGCCGGACGGCCGACGCCGATACAAGGACGAGGCGCTCAGCGGCGAGCGCTTCTTCTCGGCGCTCGACGAGAACACCGTGGGCGCCGGGCTCGACCTGAAGCTGCCGTTCGCGCCCCTGACGGCGAACGCCGGCCTCGCCGCGCAACACAGCGACCGGACCTTCGACGCCCGACGCTTCCGGTTCGACTACGTGGGCAGCGACATCGCGGATCTCGGCCGCCCGCCGGCCGAACTCTTCGGCGACGCACTCATCGGCGACGGCGTCCGCCTCGACGAGCGCACGCTCGAGCCCGACGCCTATGACGCCGACGCGCGCGTCATCGGGGTCTATGCCGAGCTCGACGTCACCGCGCTCGGTCCCGTCCGCATCGTGCCCGGCGTGCGATATGAGCACGCCACGCAATCCCTGCGCCCGGGCAGCGACTTCGCCAGCGCCCCGGAGGGCCTCGCCGACATCGAACGCACGGACGACGACGTGTTGCCCACCCTGAACGTGGTCTGGGGCGTCACCGACGCGCAGAACCTGCGGGCGGCCTACAGCAAGACGCTCGCGCGACCCATCTTCCGCGAGCTCGCGCCGTTTCTGTACTACGACTTCGCCCGTCGCCGCAGCGTCAGTGGAAACCCGGCGCTCCGGCTCTCGCGCATCCACAACGCCGACCTGCGATGGGAGTGGTTCTTCGGGGACGACGAGCTCGTCTCCGCCGGGGCCTTCTACAAGCGTTTCCAGGATCCCATCGAGCAGGTCATCGTCGATGCCGATGCCGGCAACCTCGGGTTCGCCAACGCCGAGCGCGCCGACGTCCTCGGCGGTGAACTCGAGGGCCGCGTCTCGCTCGGTCGCCTGACCGGGGCCCTCAGAGACCTTCGCTTCGGCGCGAACTTCGCGCTGATCACCTCCGAGATCACGTTGTCCGCCGCGGACCGCCGCGCGCAGACGAACCGCTCCCGACCGCTCCAGGGGCAGTCGCCCTACGTCGTCAACACATCCCTGACCTGGGCGCCGGACGTCGGTTTCGAGGCGACGGTGCTCTACAACGTCGCCGGCGAGCGCATCGCCGAAGTCGGCATCCAGGGCCTGCCCGACGCCGTCGAGCGCAGCCAGCACCGACTCGATCTGACGGCGTCACAGAAGTTGCCGGCCGGTCTGTCTCTCAAACTCGGCCTGTCGAACCTGCTGCTGCAACCCATCGAACTCGAGCAGGGCGGCCTGGTCACCTATCACAGCGAGCCGGGCCTGTCCGGCAGCCTGTCCCTCGAGTGGAAACACTGACGGCATCCCGTTCGGGCCCTCGCCGCGGGCCACTTCGCGACGGCCGATGACTCGGCCCCCATTCCCAGGAGAGTTCTCATGAAGAGTCGTTTCGGACACACTCGGCTTCTGCCCCTGAGCTGCGCGCTCCTCGCCTTCGCCTGTGGCAGCGACGACGGCGATGCCGATGAGACGGCGGACGGCGGCGCCACCGGCGGAACGCCCGGCACCGGCGGTACGCCCGGCACCGGCGGTACGCCCGCCACCGGCGGCAACGTCGACTTCGAGGGCGAGATCGCTGCGCCCACCACCTGGACGGCCGACAAGACCTACACCCTGACCGGGCACGTCTTCGTCCGCTCGAGCCTGACCATCGAGGCCGGCACCCGCATCCTCGGCAAGGCCGGCAGCTCCATCGTGGTGACCCAGGACGGCACCATCGACGCGCAGGGCACGGCCGATGCGCCCATCGTCTTCACCAGCGCCTCGCCCGAGGGCAGCCGCGAGGCCGGCGACTGGGGCGGCGTCGTCCTCCTCGGCCGCGCGCCCATCAACGTCGACGGCGGCGCGGAGAAGATCGAGGGCTTCGCCGACACCGAGACCCGCACGGGCTACGGCGGCGACGATCCGGCCCACAACTGCGGCACGCTGAAGTACGTCCGCATCGAGTTCGCCGGCTACGAGCTCGCCCCGGACAACGAGCTCAACGGTCTGAGCGTCGGCGCCTGCGGCGCGGGCACCGAGCTCGATTACGTGCAAATCCACAAGGGCGCCGACGACGGCATCGAGTTCTTCGGCGGCACGGCCTCCATCAAACACCTGCTCGTGACGCAGGCCGACGACGACAGCATCGACTGGGACTACGGCTGGGTCGGCAGCGCGCAGTGGGTCATCGCCCAGCAGAGCGGACTCGCGGGGGACAACGGCATCGAGGCCGACAATCAGAAGGACAACAACGACGCCGAACCCCGCTCCAACCCGGCGATCTGGAACCTGACGCTCGTCGGCAGCAACGCGGGCCCCGGCGGCGCGGCGAAGTCGCAGAAAGGCATGACGCTGCGCCGCGGGACGGCCGCCGAGATCCGCAACGCGCTCATCGTCGGGTTCGCCGACGCGCCCTACAACATCGCCGACGAGGCCACGGTCGCGCAGATCGACGCGGGCGAGCTCGTGCTCGGTGACAGCATCCTGTTTGCCAACGGCGGCATGAACGAGCCCGCCCTGCCCGCCGAGGCCGGCGAGGACGACGACGATGGCGGCTACGACGACAACGCGTTCGCCACCGCCGCCGCCGCGAACAACCGCTTCGTCGACCCGATGCTCGGCGCGCCCTACGACCTCGCCTCGCCGGACTTCAAGCCCGCGGCGGGCAGCCCGGCGCTCACCGGCGGCGCGACCCCGGGCAATGGCCTCGACGCGTCGGCCACCTACCTCGGGGCGGTCGGCGAAACCGACTGGACGGCCGGCTGGACGGCCTACCCGGAGAACTGAACACCGGCGTTGGGCGCCCCGGCCCGGGGCCTCGCCTTTCGATCAGCGCGCGCCGGCGTGGCGCACATCCTCGCCGGTGGCAATGAAGATGGTCTGTTCGGCGAGGTTCGTCGCGTGGTCGGCGATGCGCTCGAGGCATTTCGCCGCGAATCGCACCTGCACGAGCCGCTCGAGGGCGGACAGGTCCCGGCTCATCGAGCGGCGAAGCTCCTCGGCGAAGGCGCGATACGCGTCGTCGATCTCGTCGTCACGGGACATCACGGACCGCGCGAGCGCCACGTCGAGCGCCTCGTACGCGAGCACGGCGTCGCGCAGCATCTCGACGACGGGCGCGGCGAACGCCTCGATCCGGGCGCGCTCGGGCATCAGGTGATGGTGCACCAGCGAGTGACCGGCGTGCGCCAGCTTGACGCACTCATCACCGATGCGCTCGAGGTCCGTCGTGGTCTTCAGCGCGGCGACGACGAACCGGATCTGCGCCTCACCGAGAATGCCGGCGTTCAACAGACGATACGCCTCGTGATCCACGTCCATCTCGCGCTGATCCACGTCGCGATCCTGCGCGACGACCTGGCGGGCCCGGGCCTCGTCCCGCTCGACCACGGCGGCCACGGCCTTCTCGGTCATGGCCAGGACCGCGGTCGCCATCTCCAGGATGTGTCGGCGGATGTCAGCGAGCTTCTCGTCCACGGGTCGACGTCCCTTTCCGCGCGCGCGGGTTCTGCGGTTCGACGCCGGGCGCGGGCTCGTCGGCTTCGAAGTGGCGGCGCCAGCGGAAGCCCACGCCGCGGACGGTCTCCAGCGCTTCGCCGGCCGGGCCGAGCTTGCGGCGCAGACGTTTGACGGCGCAGTCCACGGTGCGTTCCTGGACCCGCTCCGCCCGACCCCACGCGCGCAGCACGAGCTCACGGCGATTGAAGACCCGCTCCGGCTGTTGCATCAGCACGCGCAGGACGGCGACCTCCACCGGCGTGGCGAGCGCGGGTTGCCCCGCAACTGTCACATGACCGTCGGGCGAGACCCGGACGGGGCCATCGGTCAGCTCGGACTCGTCGAGGTGCCCGACGAAGACCCGCCGCAGGAGCGCACGGACGCGGAGCAGGAGTTCGCGGACGCTGAAGGGTTTGGCGACGAAGTCGTCGGCGCCGACCTCGAACGCCACGACCCGGTCGATCTCGTCGGCGCGCGCGGAGACGTAGACGACGAGCACGTCGCGGCACTCGGGCGACTTGCGCAGCGTCGCGCAGAGGTCCGGCCCGCGGAGGTCCGGGAGGTCGTATTCGCCGAGCACCAGATGGGGCGGTTCGGCCCGGGCGGCGGCGATCGCCGCGACGCCTTGCCCCACCACCTGCGGTCGATAGCCATGGCACTCGAAGACGTAGGCGAGCGTGCGGGCGAGGTCCACGTCGGGTTCGACGATCAGGATCCGCTCGTTCATGCGGCGAGCCTGAACCCGGTCGGCAACAGACCGATGACAGCGACGCGAATTCGCCAGGTCATCGGGTCGCCGCCGCCGCATCGACGAGGAGGAAGAAACCCTGCACCGAGGCCGGCGCGCCGGGGACGCTCCGCGCGTTGATGCCGGCGTCGTCGAGCTGCCAGGCCAGAAAGGCCCGCAGGCGCGTCCGGCTGCCCGGACCGGCCTCCTCGGGCCCCCAGACGTCGTGGTAGAGGCCCGCCTGCAGGCGCGTCGCGATGGAGGCATCGCGGTCGTAGTCGAGGTCCCAGCGCTCGTACCGCAGGACCGCGCCGAGGGTCGCCGCCCCGTCGGCGCGGGGCAGGACCGCGCCGGTGACCCAGGCCCCGATGGCGTCGGCGTCCCGCTCGGAGACATCGTCGTAGCCGAGGGCGCGGTGGTACTCGACGCCCAGATCGAGTCGCCAGAGGTGCTGCTCCGCGCGCGCGCCGAAGCGATGGGCGTCGGCGCCCCCGGGGCCCTGACGACCGCGACGCCCCCAGGCGGCCAGCCGGGCGCCCGTCCAGGGCCGCCCGAAAGCGGTCACCGTCAGGTCGAGCGTATCGTTGGTCTCGACCTCTCGACGGCCCTCACCCACCGTCAGTGCCAGCTCCAGACCGGCGAGGTCGTCCGGGAGGCGCGCGGCCACGGCGCCGCCGACGTCGGAGGCCTCCAGGAAACGGCCGCGCTCGCCGAGTCCGGGCGAGAGGGCCCGCAGGCTGGCCATCTCGTCGCCCTGGGCGACGGCCCGCACCGGCAGGAGGCCGGCCCGTCCCTCGAGCTCGAGCGGGCCCGCCGGAAACGCCGCATAGGCCCAGGCCCGCTTCACCCGCACGACGAGGGAGTTGCCGTCCACCCCGAAGAGACTCTCGGGGGTCGCGGCCCGCACGGCTTCGAGCCGGACCTCGAACCCCTGCGGCTGACCGGCTTCGCGCTCGACCCCGAGCCTCGCCTCGACCCGGGAGACCGCGACGTCGTGGGCCGTCTCGCCGCCGGCCGCCTCGACGCCGCCCCGGGCCTGCATTTCGCCGGCGAGCACGGTGGCAAGGGCCCAGATCGCCGCGCTCACGGCAGCTCCAGCGTCGGACCGAGGGCCTCGCGGAGTCGGACGAAGCGTGCGTAATCGTCGCGCAGGCGCTCCCCGCGCGCCGCGGCGACCCGCACGACCTCCTCGATGAACGCCGTCTCGCGCCCGCGGAGCGCCGCCCACACGTGCGGCCCCGCGGCCCGCCCCCGCCCGTTGGGCGCGAGCGCGTGGGCCCGGCCGAGCAGTCCGCCGAGCTCACCGGCCAGCACCTCGAGATCCCCCAGGGACCAATCGTCCCACTTCTCTTGCAGACGCATGACCTCGAGGCCTTTCTGGTACTTGGTCCGATGGCGAATCCGGAAGGACATCGGCCCCGCGGTGGCATGTCCAAGGAGGGGATCCCGCGCCGGGCCCCCGTGCAACGCGCGTTGCGCCGCGACGATGCGGGCGCCGTTGTCGTCGAAGCGGCGCGCGGGTCCGGGCAGCGTCGAGGGCAGGGCCGGGGGGGCCGGCGACTCCTTGATTTCGACGAGCCAGCCATCCCGGCGCACCGAGGTCGGTCCCTCGAGCACGACGTAGTAGCGCACGAGCGGGTAGCTGCCGACCCCGGCCCCCAACCGCCGGGCCACCGGCGAGATGCGCCTGCGCGACGCCGGACCCGGGGCCGCGCCGACCCCGACGAGCGTGTCGGGCCAGCGTGCGAGAATCTCGTCGACGAGACGCACTTCCTGTGAACCGACGGGCTCCAGGACGTCGACCACGAAGTCGGCCCCCCCGGGCTCCCGGACCCCAAAGCGCAGGTCCCGGCCGCTCTCCGTCGCCTGCGTGTAGTCGTCCAGCTCCTCGGCGGCCTCGCCGTCGGCCGCCGCCCGGCGCAGAAGGTCGGCGAGCACCCGCCCGACCGTCCCGGCCTCGAGAACCACCCGCGGCCGGCCCGCGGCAGCGTCTTCGACGGCCCGGACGTAAGCCGCCGCCATCGCAGACACGACGAATCCGCGTCCGTCCGGGGCGACGTCCAGCATGGCGAGCGCCACGTCCAGCGAGAGCCCGAGCCGCCAGACGTCCAGGTGAAACGCCCCGTAGGTCGACGCGTCGAAGTCGTTGACCTCGACCACCAGCGAGCCGTCGGCGTCGCGAAACGACCCGAAGTTCTCGAGGTGCGCGTCCCCGACGAGCCACACGTCCCCGACCGCCGCGGAGGCGAACGCAGACGTGGGGAATCCATCCGCCCCGGTCCGCGCCCGGCGGATGTCGAGCGCGTTCGTGCCCCGCAGGAACTGGTGCGGATCGACGGCCATCTTCGCGAACTTCTCGCCGACGAGCGCCGGGGCACGTGCCAGCAGGTGACGGTTGTCGGCGGCCAGCGTGTTCAGGAGCCAGGCATCCTCGGGGGACGATGCGGGCTCTCCGCACGCCCCCGCGACGGCGGCCGCCAGAAGCGCCGGCATCACACGGCGGAGGCGGGGGCGCGGGCGGGCGGGCTCTTGCCGAGGGGCGTCCAGTGGCGTCATGCGCGCGAGCCTGCCCGGCCTGCGTGACGGACCGGCGACACCCGGGCAACGATGCGGGCGCGGGCCCGTGGTCAAGCGCCGCCGTCCGGCATAATGTGCAGGCATGGCAAGCACCGAAGCGCCCTTTCGCCGCACGCTCGGCCTCTTCGACACGACCGCCGTGGTCATCGGCGCCATCATCGGCGTGGGCATCTTCTTCACGCCCGGCGAGGTCGCCCGCCTCGCCGGCAGCGAGAACCGCGCGCTGCTCGCCTGGGTGCTCGGCGGCTGCGTCGCCGCCCTCGGCGCGTTCACCTTCGCGCAGCTCGGGCGTCTGTATCCCCGCGCCGGCGGGCAGTACGACGCCCTGCGGGACGCGTGGGGGCCCGCCCTGGCGTTTCTGTATGCGTTCTGCGTGCTGACGGCCGTCCTGCCGGGCAGCGTGGCGGTCATCGCGCGCATCACGGCGGCCAACCTGGCCGTCGCCGTCACCGGCGAGGCGCTGTCCCCGGCGGGAGAGCAAGGGCTCGCGCTCGCGCTCGTGGTCGGCGCGCTGCTGGCCAATGTGGCGGGGGCCCGCGTCGGGGCGGGCATCGGGAACGTCACCGTGGTGATCAAGACGGCGGTCCTGCTGGCCATCGCAGGCCTCGCGCTGTTCGTCGGCCCCGGCGCGCCCGCTGCGCCCGCCGCCGAGTCCGCGACCACCGCCGCTGCCCACTCGGCAACCCCCGGCCTGCTCGGCCTCTTCGTCGCGCTCATCCCGGCGATGTTCGCGTACGGCGGCTGGCAGCAAGCCCTGTGGATGGGCGGCGAGGTCAAGGATGCCGAACGGACGCTGCCCCGGGCCATTTTGCTCGGCGTCGCGGTGGTGGTCGCGGTCTATCTGGCGGCCGCCTGGGCGTTCTTCGCACTGCTCGGGTTCGAGGGCGTCACGTCCGCCCGGGCGTTGGCCGCAGAGGCGGTCGGGCGGGCACTTCCCGGGGTCGCCGAGCGCGCCGTCGCGCTGGCCGTGGCCATCTCGGCCCTCGGCGTGCTCAACGTGCAGTTTCTGACCGGCCCTCGCCTGACCTGGGCGATGGCGGCGGATGGCCGATTCTTCAGTGTTTTCGCCCGGATCGGCGCGCGCACGGGCACGCCGGGTCCCGCCATCGGGCTGCTCGGCGCGCTCTCGGTTTTCGTCCTGCTCGTCGGGACGGACGGCGTCGGCGCCCTGACGGCGTGGGTGGTCGTCCTCGATGCGCTGTTCTTCGGGCTGACGGGGCTCGCCGTCCTGCGACTCGGTCGACGCACCGCGCGCTGGATCCTGCTCGCCGGCGGGTTCGCATTGCTCGAGTTCGCGTGTGTCGTCGCGAGCGTCCTCGATCCCGGCGTGCAGCGCTCCGCGCTCGGCGGGGCCCTCTGGCTGGGTGCGGCCGGCGTCGCCTACGCCCTCACGCGACGACGCCTGCGGCCGACCGGCGGGGTCTGACGGCGCGCCGCCCTTGCGTCGGGCGCCCGCGTGCCCACTGTCCTGTATGACACGTCCATCGCGCCCCGAGGCGCCCCCGGGCGTGCCGTCACCGAGGCCCGAAAGGCACCTGTCATGACGAAGACCCGTGAAGCCACGCCTTCTCACACCTGGATTCTCGTCGCCAACGCCGCCCGCGCGCTGATTCTGGAGACGGAGCCGACCCGCAAGCACCGTCGCTGGCAGATCGTGCAGTCGTTCGAACACCCGGAGAGCCGCGAGCACGTCGCCGAGCTGGAGTCCGATCGCCCCGGCCTGACGATGCAAGGGGGGACCGAGCGGCGCGCGGCCCTCGAGCACACCTCCCCGAAGGAGACCGAAGCCCGCCACTTCGCCGCCGAGATCGCGCGCACCCTGACGGAGGGTCGCCGCACCGCGCGCTTCGACGCGCTCGTCCTCACCGCGGCGCCCCGCTTCCTGGGGCTGCTGCGGGCCGAGCTGCCCGAGTCGGTCACCGAGCGCGTCCGCACCACGCTCGACAAGGACTACACCCACCTCGCCCCCGAGCAGCTCCAGGCCCAGCTCGCCGAATTCGTCGGGCTCTGACCGGCCACCGGGCCGGCGTCAGTCCGGCGACTCGTCGAGGCGCTGGCGGACGCTCTCGGCGAGCGCCTGCGCCGTGTACGGCTTGGCCAGGAAGTTGTCGCCCGGAACGAGGTCGACGCGGCCATCGGCGACGGCGGAGTAACCGCTCGTGTAGAGGGCCCGGAGACTCGGATGACGGGCCCGCAGGCGCGTCACGAGGGCAACGCCGTCGAGGGCGCCCGGCATCACGAGATCGGTCACGATCAGCGAGATCGTCTCGCCGTGACGCTCGAAGACCTCACAGGCGGCCTCGCCATCCCCGGCCTCGTAGACGGTGTACCCGCAGCGGGCGAGCACCCCGACGACGATGCGGCGCACGGCCTCCTCGTCTTCGACGACCAGCAGCGTCTCGTCGCCCCGCGGCAGGGGGGCCGCCGCCACCGCGCTCGGTTCGGGCAGAAGCGTACGCGGTGCCGGCGGGAAACAGATGTTGAAGGTCGTTCCGCGCCCGACCTCGGACTCGACCGTAATCCAGCCATGATGCTGTTCGACGATGCCGTGGACCGTCGCCAGGCCGAGGCCCGTGCCCTTGCCCTGGGCCTTCGTCGTGAAGAACGGCTCGAAGATGCGGGGCAGCGTCTCGGGTGCGATCCCCGTCCCGGTGTCCGACACCGAGAGCATGACACAGGCGTCTCCGCAGGCCTTCGGGTTGTCGCGGCAGACGCACTCGGCGACGAGGTGCCACTCCGTCCGGATGCGAAGATCGCCCCCGTCGGGCATCGCGTCACGCGCGTTGACCACCAGGTTGACGACCACCTGCTCGAGCATCCCCACGTCGGCCATCACCGGGGGCACGAGCCCCGTGCTTTCGATCTCGAGGCGAATCGTCTCGCCGAGGACCCGCCGCAGCATCTTGGCCAGATTGCCGACCACGGCGGACACGTCCACCGGGCGCGGCTCGAGCGTCTGCCGGCGGCTGAACAGCAGCAGTTGCCGCGTCAACCCCGCGGCGCGATCCGCCGCGTCGAGCACCTCGCGGGCGAGTTCGATGGTCTCGTCGTGCTCGACCCGCTCGTCGACGAGGAGCGAGGCATTGCTCTTGATGACCGTCAGCAGGTTGTTGAAATCATGGGCGACGCCACCCGCCAACGTCCCGATGGCTTCGAGCTTCTGTGACTGTCGAAGCTGGGCCTCGAGGCGCTTGTGCTCGGTGAGATCGCGCAAGAACACGATCGCCCCCGGGCGACCGTCGACGGCCACGGGGACGCCGCCGACGTCGACTTCGACGACGGCCCCGTCGAGGGCCACGATCCGAGATTCGCGCGGCGCCACGGCCCGGCCGCGATCGAAGAGCTCAACGAGCCGCTCCCGGGCGGTGCTGCGCGACTCGGGGTGAACGAGGTCCAGCGCGTGCAGGCCCGTCAGCCGCTCCGGCCCGTCGGCCTGGAAGAGCCGCCGGGCCTCGGCATTGGCGAAGGCGATCTGCCGGTCGACCTCGACGAGGACGCCCACGGGGAGCCGCCCGACGACCGTCTGAAAGCGGTCCTCGCTCTCGCGCCGCGCCAGCTCGGCGGCGTGCCGCGCGGAGACGTCGTGTACGAAGGCCATCGTCGTCCGCTCGTCGAGCACGGCCGCGTTCACCTCGACCCAGGCGACGCGCCCGGGGTGCGGGGCCAGGGGCAGGGTCACGGAAGCCCTTCCGGTCGTCAGCAGGTCGGCGAAGCTGGCCAGCGCGCGCTCCTCTTCGGACGGGGCGACGAAGTCCGTGATGCGTCGCCCGATGATCTCCGTCCGCGGGCACGCGAGCAGGCGCTCGGCGGCCGGGTTGCAGTCCGTGAATCGGCCGGTCTCGTCCGTGACCGTGATGCCCGCGGGCGCGCCCTCGACGTAGGTCCGCAGACGTCGCTCCGACGCCGCGAGCGCCGACTCGGCCGCCGACCGTTCGGCCGCCGCCCGGTCGACCGCGGCGAGCTGCCGACGCAGCGCGATGAAGAGGAGCACGGTCGTCAGCCCGACGAACGCGAGGCCTTTGTAGATGGAAACCGCCTGGCGGGCCGCCGGATCGAGCGCCAGGGCGTCGAGCCCCATGTCCGAGCCGATGATCCACACCATCCCCGCCGCCGCATAGAGCAGGCTGGTCTTCCAGGCGATGCGTTGACCGACGGCGTACACGGCCACTCTCGGTGCGGGTGTCGTGCCCTTATACGGGTTTTCCCGACGCTCTCTAAAGTCAAAACCGTATCCGGGACGGGTTCGGCTTTCACACCGGCGCGTCGGGACTTTCGACGATGGGTGCGCGCTCGGCCCGCGCCGCCCGGCGCCGCCCCGCCCAGAGGTGCCAGACCACGATGAAGAACAGCCCGGTGGCGAAGGCCCCCAGCAGGTATGAACCGCCCTGCGGCAGGCTGGTCGTCGTGAAGTTGGCGATCTTCTTCGTGCCCAGGATGGCCGGGGTGAACGGCTCGACCTTCACCGGCGCCCGCGGATCGAGGTTGTGCCCGAAGACGTAGAGTTTGTAGGCGAAGCGGCCCATCCCGAACGCCGAGACGTAGGCCGTCACGACCAGGAGATCGAGCAGTGACCGGACGTCGCCGACCACGGCGCAGCGCAGCGTGAGCAGCACGAGCGCGCCGATGGCGAACGGCAGCCAGTCCAGGTCGGAGAGCGCCGCGCGGTCGATGGGCGCCATGCCGATGTAGTGGTTCAGCGTGTTGATCTCCTGCATGTGCTGCCCGTCGTCGCCCGACGTCACCTGATACGAGTAGATCTCCATCCACAGCCCCTTGGGGTACTGCGGAGCGGAGAGGTCGATGCGCCACAGGGGCTCGGTGAACGAGAGCACGAGCGGGATGCTCAGCATCACCAGCATCACCCGGGCGGGGAAGAAGATGGGCTGCGCGAGGAACTCGTAGAACTTCTGGATGGGATGGCGCATGGCGGCCTCCGGGGGGACAGAGAGCGGAAACGGCGGAAACGGCGGGCGATGGCCGGGAGAAGAAGGCTCAGGTCACGTCGCCGCGGCGGAAGCGGGCGAGCGCCGCCCCGAGGGCACCGAGGCCGACGAGCGCGGGCCAGGCCATGCCGAGCGCGAGCAACGGGCCGGGCCCCAGGCGGGTCGCCAGAAAGAAGCCGACCGGGCCGAGGGTCGACAGCTCGGGCTCCACCCCGGACAGCAGCGCCAGGCGCGCCGTCTCGACGGGATTGAGCCCCGCGAGCAGGAAGACCACGGCCGGCTCCAGCCGCACCCGCAGCATGACCGTCACGAGCGCGAAGTCCAGCAGCGCCACCGACAACGCCCAGAGGGCCAGGAGCGCAATCGTCCCGCGAGTGCCATTGCGAATCGTCGTCGAAATGAACAGACCCAGACCGGTAAATGCCAGCAGAAGACACGCCGACACGCCGATGGTGCGCCACAGGAACGGCCAGGCCACCGCCTCGCCGAACATGAACCGGCCGAACAGACCCGTCAGGACGAGCATCGCGACGAGCGGCAGCACGAGGGCGCAGAACCGCACCAACGTCACGCCGAGGAACCACGTCTCCCGCCGCAGCGGCAAGCTGAACAGGAACTCCAGCGAGCCGTCCTCGCGGGCGCGCTGCACCACGGGGCCCGTCGCGGTGAGCGCCAGCAGCGGCAGCAGCAGCACCAGGGCATGGCAGAGCGACAGCAGCACCCGCCCGGCCCCGGTGAACCCGAGCACCGACGACTCGCGCAGCCCGACGAGCACGAAGATGGCCGCCAGCGCGGCGTAGACCACCCCGGAGAAGACCAGCCAGCGCCCGCGGCGGACCTCGGCGAGGTCGAGGCGGGCCGCCGCCCAGAGCTCCTGCGTGAACGGGACGCCGGCCATTACGGGCAAGGGGGCGGGCGCGCTCAATGTCCGTGCCCCAGGCCCTGCGTGCGGCGCGCGGCCACCCGGGCGCGCGCGGCGTCGAGGCTGATCGCCCCGGGGGTACCTGCGGGCACCGCGCCCAGGTTGTAGCCCATCGGGCTCGGGCCGCGCTCCACGAACGCGACCTCGCCCCCCGAGAGCCAGTGATCGGCGTCCACCTGCCGGAACCACATCTCGGTGATCAGCCCCTCGTGCCTGGGCGCGTTGAGCATCAGACACCCGGGATCGTCGTAGTGATGGACGCGACCGTCCTGCGTGCGGAACTGCGCCGCGAAGGCCGGCTCGCCGACGTGCATGTGACAGTGATCGCAGGCGTCGCGGTCCCAGACGGGGATGACCGGCCCCCCGCCCCCGGATTGCAGCGCGACGGCCGCCGCCGCCACGGCGACGGTGAGCCCGAATCCGAGGGTGAGCGTCTTCACGGGCAGTCGGGCAGACATGGCAAGCCTCCGTCGTTCGAGAGAAGAGATTTCGGCGCGCCCGCGGGGGAGACGCGACGCGAAAGGGCTTCGAGAGGCTCCGCCTCGGGCCCGAAGACACCGGTGTAGCCCTCCGCCGGGCCGTCGTAGGCGACCCGCCCCTCGTCGAGGGCGAGCACCTGCCCCGTCAGTTGCCGGATCTCTTCGAGCCGGTGCGAACAGAGGAGCACCGTCGCGCCGGCGGCCCGCTCGGCGAACCGCGCGAAGAAGCGCTCGCGCGAAGCCGCGTCGAGGCTGGCCGTGGGCTCGTCGAGCACGTAGAGCGCCGGCTGCGCGGCGAGCGCGAGGGCGATGAGCAGCTTCTGCTTCATGCCACCGGACAGAAGCCGGAACGCCCGCCCCCGCACGGTCTCGAGGTCGAGCGCGAGCGCGGACGCTTCCGCGGCGACGGCGGCGCGGGGGAGCCCGCGGGTCGTCGTCACCGTCGCGACGAGCTCGTCGACGGTGGCGGAAATCTGGGGGGCCACCTGCGGCACGTAGGCCACGCGCCGGGCCGTCACGAGGCGGTCCTCGAAGGGCTTGCGCCCGTCGAGCCGCACCTCGCCCTCGCAGGCGATGAGACCGAGAATCGCCCGACTGAGCGTCGACTTGCCCGAGCCGTTCGGCCCGATGAGCGCCGCGCGCCCGCCGGTCGCGAGGGTGAAGTCGACACCGCGCAGGACCTGCACGGGCCCGAAGGTCTTCTTCACACCGCGGAGTTCAATGCGCATGGAGGGCCTCGAGGTAGGTCGGGAGCGGCAGGGGCGCCATGCGCGGCGCGGGGTCGCGCAGCACGATGCGGGGGGTGAGGAGGGGCACGATCTCGCTCGCGGCGTTGAGCAGCGCGAGGGCCGGCGTGCCCCGGAAGAACTGGAGTTCCGGCGTGCGACTCGTCAGATCGGCCGACAGACTGCGCAGCTCGAAGGGGATGTCCCCGCGACCGTCGCCGTCGAAGTCGTAACCGGCATACTCGTCGAAGTCGTTGCCCTCCCAGTGCGTGCCCTGCGCCGTCCCGCCGCCGTCGACCCGCACGGCCGTCTGATTGTCGCGGAAGGCGTTGTTCTGGAAGACGTTTCGTTTCGTCGCCGCCAGAAAGACCACGCCCGTCTCGCACAACCGGAAGTGATTGCCCTCGAAGGTGTTCTCGTCGCCGTCCTGCATCGGAGAGTTGTCGATGTAGACGCCGAGCGTGTCGCGCACGAAGACGTTGTCGCGCACCCGGACGTTGCCGGACTCCTTCAGGCCGAGACCCATGCCCGCCGCCCCCGCCGCGCCGGCGGCCACGTTGCGGTTGACCTCGAGATCGCGGCTGTACATCAGGAACACACCGACCACCGTACGCACGTAGACGTTGTCCTCGATGACATTGCGGTGGCTGTACATCAGGTGCGTGCCGTAACGGCCGTCGCGCACGTCGTTGCGCCGGATGACGTTGTCCGAGGCGTACCAGACCACCAGGTCCCGGCCGCCGGTGACTCGGTTGTCCTCGACGGTGGAGTGATGTGTCTCCCAGAGGCGAATCGAGTCACCGCGCAGGCCCAATGCCTCGTCGCGCCCGCCCTCGACCCGGTTGCCGCGGATGAGAGCGTGTTTCGCCTTCTCGACCAGAATGCCGAACGTCGCATTGCGAATGTGAACGCCCTCGACGCGCGGCGCCTCGCCGGCGACATGCACCGCGCTGTCGAGGAGGTCGAAGCGATCCCCGGAGCCATCCACCGTCAGGCCCAGCACCGTCGCCGCCTCGACCTTGATGGTGGTGCCCTCTCCCGTCGAGACGATCACGGCCTCGGGCGGACCCCAGAGCGTGCGGCCCTCTCGGATCACGATGGGGCCGGCATAGCGTCCGGGTTGAAGACACAGCGCCCCGGAGGGCGCGACGGCGTCCAGCCGCCGCTGGAGGTGGTTTGTCGGCTGGACGTCGTCGCAAGAGGGTGGGCGAGGCGGGGTCGGGACGGAAAGTGGCCGTCCCGGTGCGTCCTTTGCCTCGCCCGAATCGTGGACCGCCGGGCGTGCGTTCGCCCCCGGGATCGATCCATGGGCGTCTTCGGACGCCCCGGGCACGGAGGCGCCCGAGACCGCGGCGGCGCCGGCGATGGCCACCCCCGCGAGACCCGCGACGAGGCGGGTCGGTCTCGGACCGCCCGGGCTCACCCCTTCGGCTCCACGAGCAGGTACCCGGCCATCTCGAGGTGGAGGGCCGAGCAGAACTCGGTGCAGTACAAGGGATACACACCGGCCTTCGGGACCTTGAAGGTCACGTTGCTGTGTTCACCGGGCTCGAGCGAGATGTTGATGTCATGCGACCCGATGGCGAGACCATGTGTCGCGTCGTGCGCCTGCTCGAGGCTCGTCAGGTGCAGGTGAATCGTATCGCCCTCTTTCGCCCGGACGATGTCCGGCGTGAAGTGCGAGCGAATCGCCGTCATGTAGACGTGGACGTCGGTGCCGTTGCGCTCGATGCGCTCCTTGCCACCTTCGACCGCGAAGGCATCCTTCTCGTGGGTCAGAGGGTTGGTGCCGACGGGCTTGTAGACCTCGATGGGCTTGAGCTTGTCGGCCTTGATCATCTGCGCGTTGTGCGGCTCGCCGAGGGGCAGCGGCATGTCGTAGATGACCCGCGGTTTGGCGGCGTCGAGGTCGACGAGCTGGAAGTTCTGCGGCAAGAGCGGCCCGACGCCGGCGAAGCGGTCGAGCGCCCACTTGTTCATCGCGATCAGATACTTGCCGTCCGGAGAGACCGTGTCGCCCTCGGCGGACACCAGGTGGCCGATGTTGTAGTGGGTCGAGACCTTGTCGACGACCTTGAGGTCCGCCAGCGACCACTTCGCGACGACGGACTCGATGAACACCGACGTATAGGCGAAGCCCTTGTCGTCGAAGACGGTGTGCAACGGCCCGAGGCCAATCTCGCACTGACCCTTGATGGCCGCCTTGAAGTCGAGGATCGGCACGCCGTACGGGTCCTTGCCGGTATAGGTCTTCGCGGCGATGAGCTGCAGGATCTTCGGGATGTCGTAGACGGTGGTGTGTGTATCGAGCTTGCCACCGACGACGACGCCGGTGCCATCGGGCGTCACGTCGACGCCGTGCGGGCTCTTCGGCTCGGGCACGAAGGTCAGAAGTTGCTCGTCGATCGCCGTCTGCAGGCCGATGACGCGCATGTCCGAGATCGTCGTCGTCTTGCCGGCCGCCGCGATCTCCGCCGCCTTCTTCCAGTTGATGACATGGAGATAGTCCATGTCGTTCTGCGACGCGCAGGACTCGAGCGGCGGGTTGCCCTCGAGATTGCCGCCCCAGCACCGCTCGGTGTTGATCGAGTTGATGAACAGCCAGCCGTCGGAGACCTTCTTGCCGGCATCGGCGAGGTCCTGCATGTACGGGGGCAGCTCGATGGCGAACGACTGCGCCTTGTCGATCTTGCCCTTCTCGCGGTCGAACTTCCACAGGATGACCGCGCCGCGGTAACTGTCGTTGAACTTCGTGAAGTCCGCGTACGCGCCGCCGAGCGGCGTCGGGTACTGCGAGCTTTCGATGATGTAGTCGGTGTTCGGCGTGACGAACGTCGCGCCGTGCTCCGACTGAATCAGCTCGGTGGTGACGATCTGCGTCGTCGTGAAGTCTTTCAGGTTGATCACCGCGACGCGGGGATTGGCCTTGTCGTTCACGAAGAGGTACTGACCGTCGTACTCGCCGCCGGTCTCGGAGAGCGCCGGGTGGTGCATGTCCGCCCAGTTCAGCTCGCCGACCGCGCGGTCACCGGAGCGCAAGAGCGCGCGGGTGGGGTCGTCGAAACCGTAGCCCTGCCAGGGCTCGGGCGTGAAGACACCGATGTACTTGAGGATGCGCATCGACGGCACGCCGATGACGATGACGTTGCCGCCGTGACCGCCGGACGCGAAGACGAAGTACTCGTCCTTCTTGCCGGTGGGCGTGTAGGTCTTGAGGGCGGCGGTGACGTCGTCTTCGCTCAGGCCGCGGGCCTTCATCAGCGCAGCGAGGTCGCCGGAGGCCGCGGGCGCGGCACCGGGGGCGGCCGAGCCGGGCGTGCCGGGGGCGGCCGTGGGATCGGGGCCACTGCAGGCCGCCGCGAGCGCGAGGGTCGCCGGCGCCGCCGTGGCCAGGGCCAGCCGGACGAACGGGATGTGTCGAGTCATGGGAGGCTCCCTTCGGTTACTTCTTCAGACCGCGGATGTGCATCCGGAGGGCCTGAAGGACGCCCTTCTTCGGGGCGAGATCGGGATTGGCGGGCATGGCGGGACTACGGCCGACGGCCGCGCCGCCGTAGGCGATGATCTTCTCGATGTGATCGTCCGTGACTTCCGTTTGCCACGCGGCGTCCGTGAAATTGCGCGGCTTGGGCGTCAGACTGGCGCTCGCCGGGCCGTCGCCCGCGCCCTGCGTGCCGTGACACGGCGTGCAGCGCTGCGTGAAGATCTCGGTGGCCTGCGTCTTGTCTTCGGCCGTCGGGCTCTCTGCCGCGGGCGAGGCCGCCGCCTGCGCTGCGGCAGTGGCCGGGCTCGGGGCGGCGGCGGGCGCGGGCGCTTTCTCGCCGCTACACGCGGGGAGCGCAAAGGTCAGCGCCAGCGCGGCGCAGCAGGACTCGATTCGGGCTCGTGACATTTTCGGGTGACTCCGGAACGCGGTGGGGATCACGGGGATGGGCGCCGGGCTTTACTGCGCCGGGGGCAGCAGCACGCCGTCGATGACATGGACGATGCCGTTGGACGCGCGGATGGAGGCCACGATGTTCGCGTCGTTGACCTTCACCTTGCCGTCCGCGACGGTCAGCTTGACCTTCTTGCCGTTGGCCATGCCGATCTCCTGCCCGTCCTTGAAGAATTTCGTCTCCAGGGTGGAGGTCGTGGCGTGGTACTTGAGGATGTCCTTCAGGTCGGCCTGCTTCTCGGGCACGAGCAGGCCCTCGACCGTTCCCTTCGGCAGCTTGGCGAAGGCGTCGTTCGTCGGCGCGAACACCGTCAGCGGCCCGGGGTTCGCGATCGACGTCACGTAGTCGGCGGCTTTCAGCGCGGCGACGAGCGTCGTGTGATCCTTGGACCCCACCGCGATGCTCACGATGTTGTCGGGGTCGAGCGGTGGAATACCGCCGGGCTCCTTCGCAGGCGCAGCGCTGGCCGGCGCGGGCGCGGCCTTCGAAGCGGGCCCTGCCGGCGCACTCGCCGACGGCGCCGTCTTGTCGGTGCAGCCGACGGCGGTGAGTGCGCCCACGAGCGCGATGGTCAGGACACGGTCTACGGTTCGCATCGGAAATCCCCCTCTCGGTTGGCGAACGCCTGCTCCCCGAAAAGGCTGCGGCCATTTGACGCACCCCGGCGCCGGCGCGCAAGATCAATCGATAAAATGATCTAGTTAACAAATTATCGATGGGCGACCGCCCCTTGTCCGGCGAGGCGCCCCGGCGCGATACTGGCGCGGATGCTTCGCTTGCCCTCCCCGCTCCGTCGCCTCGTCACCACCGCGCTCGTCTCCGTCGGCTGCGCCGCCGCGCTCGATCCGGCCACCGAGGACGGCGGCGCAGGCGGCACCTTCGTCGCGGGCGGGCAAGGCGGTGAATTGCAGGGCGTGACCGGAGACGCCGGCCCTCCCATGGGCGGGCTCGTCTCGCCCCCGGTCGAAGAGGGCGGTCAGCTCGCGCCGCCGACGGGCGGTCAGGTCGCGCCCGTGCCCGACGCCCTCGTGCCCGTGCCCATCCCCGACGCCGCGCTGCCCCCCCCGCCCGCCGGCGAGTTTCCGGACGTGGCGTTCGAACTCTGCCGCGTCATCAACGCCTACCGCGTCTCGCGGGGGCTCCCGGAGGTCCCGCTTTCGCAGGCGCTCATGCGCGTCGCGACCGCGCACGTCGGCGACCTCAGCCGCCACCCGGACATCGCCATCGAGCCCTGCAACCTGCACAGCTGGTCGAACCAGGGACCCTGGACGCCTTGCTGTTACACGAGCGACCACGCCCAGGCGCAGTGCATGTGGGACAAACCCCGGGAGGTCGGCCGCAACGGGTACAACGGGGACGGCTTCGAGATCGCCGCCTACGGGGGCATCGACCCGTCGCAGGCCCTGCAGCTCTGGCAGCAGAGCGGGCCGCACCACGAGGTCATCCTCAACGCGGGCATCTGGCAGGACACCTCGCCGTGGCCGGGCATGGGCTGCGGCCTCGAGGGCAACTACGCGGTGGTCTGGTTCGGCAGCGAGCCCGATCCGTTCCCACCGTGAGGTGCGGCCGACACGACACGACACGACACGACATGAGAGCTTCAGCGATGAAAACGGATCCCCGGCGAACCATGAGCCTGGCCCTCGGCCTGGCCCTCGGCCTCTCGGCCTGCGCATCGGATACGGGCGACGAAGGGGCCGGCACCACCGGCGGCACGACGGGCCCGGGCCCCACCGGCGGACAGGCCGCGGGCGGCACGCCGATCCCGTCCGGTGATGCGCAGACGGGCGGCGGACCGGTCGGGCAGGACGCGGCCGTCGGTGGCAGTGTCGTGCCCGTCCCCGACGCGGCGCCGCCGACGACCCCGCCGACGGCCCCGCCCGACACCGACGCCGCCGTAGCCCCGCCGCCGGACTCCGATCTCGGCACGCTGCCCCCGCCGGGTCCCGACCTCGGGACGGGCTACGAGAGCTGCGCCGACGCCCCCGTCGGGGTCACGGAGTGCTTCTCGAACCGGGACTGCCCCGCGGAGCGCATCTGCCGCAACATCGGCGTCCCGGGCGGCCTCGAGGTGCCCTGCTGTGTCGAGGGGACCCGTGGCACGCTCCCGGCCGGCTCGCCCTGCGACCCCGCCTCGGGCGAGACGCAATGCGCGAGCAGCATCTGCATCGACGGCGTGACCGGCGCGTTCTGCTCCGACGTCTGCCAGACCCCCGAGGACTGCCCCGAGGGGATGCGCGTGTGCCAGTACATCGCGTTCAGCACCAGCGAGGACCTCTGGTGTTTCCCCGAAACACCGGAATGACCCGCCTCCCGGCGCTCAGCGCCAGCACGCGTAGTCGTAGAAGGCCCGCCGGCTGACCTGCCCGTCCGGCAGTTGGTGCGTGGACTCGAGCACGTTGCCGTCCCCGTCGCGCCGCCAGGCGATCTTCTCGGCGGTGAACGCCTCGTCGCCCTCCGGCCCGTAGACGAAGACCTGGCGCTCTTCCGTCTCCGCGTACCCCTGCGCCGTCCAGGTGTAGGCGCGCTGTTCGTCGATGCGGCCGTCGTCGCCCGCGTCGGTGTCCACGGTCTGCAGGTGACCGGTCTGCGCGTCGTAGACGTAGCGGTGGGTCGTCGCCCGATCCGTCGTCCGCAGGTCGAAGTCGGCCTGCT
Source organism: Myxococcota bacterium (assembly GCA_023150895.1). Taxonomy (GTDB): domain Bacteria; phylum Myxococcota_A; class Bradymonadia; order UBA7976; family UBA1532; genus CAINDO01. The sequence goes on from JAKLJY010000028.1 coordinate 47,591, forward strand.
GCGCCAGCCGCCCGGTGGCGTCGAACGTCAGCACCTGCCGCAGCTCCGGGAGCCCGTCGTTGTCGAGGTCGATCTCGACCATTTCGGGGCGCCCGTTCACGTCGACGCTGGTGGTCGTGACGGTGTCGAAGAGGCCGTCGTTGTCGAAGTCGTCGAGCACCCGCATCCGCTTGCCCTCTTCGAAGGTGTAGAAGCGCAGGGCGTCGTACCGACCGTCGAAGGCGTAGTCCCAAGAGACCGTGCGGGGCCGGCCGGCGGCGTCGCGCTCGTAGAGGACGTGCGTGTCGGGTTCGCCGTCGCCGTCGTCGTCCTGCCACTCGTCCGTCGTGCGGCCCTCGTCGTCGTACGCATACTCGAGGTGCCCGAGCGAACGCGTCGCGTTCTCGGTCATCGGCACGAACGAGACCACGCACGGCCCCGGCCAGTGCGGCCCGACGATGCCCTGGGGGGCCTCCGGCGCGGGCGCGGGGGCGGCCTCCGGCTCGACCGGCGCTTCGATCTCGCCGGGCCCCTCGCCGGGCCCCTCGCCTGGCCCCTCGGCCACGGGCGCCTCGCCCTCCTGATCGTTCGCCGGGGCGTCGAAGGTCTCGTCGCTGAAGTCGTCGTGGGGCGTCGTCGCGCCGGGCAGGCCGTAGCCGGCGTATTCACAGCCGGCGGCCACGGAGGCGGTCGCGAGGGTCAGAGCGAGGGAGACGGCCGAACGGCGCTGGGACTTCATGGGGTACTCCGCGGTGATGGAAGCGAAACATTGCTTCGCTTGCTTCCATATCTTGCGGAATATTCACCGGGCAGGTTGTTGCCGGGGTCGGAGAAGACCCCCCTTCACCGCGGCGCGAGCAGGCTCGGCGCGTAGTCCTCGGGCGCGGCGTACCCGAGCAGCTCCATCGTCGTCGCGGCCACGTTGGCGAGACCGGGTCGCCCGGGCCCGGCCGGCGCGGCGAGGCGAGCGCCGGTGCGGCCGGCCGGATCGAACAAGAGGCAGGGCACCGCGTTGAGACTGTGGCTCGTCCGCGGCTTGTAGCCCCCGCGTCCGTCGGGGGCGAAGGCGCCCTTCTTGTCGCGCTCGTACATCTCGTCGGCGTTGCCGTGGTCGGCCGTCACCAGCGCGACGCCGCCCATGGCCTCGAGCCCCTGCAGGAGTCGCCCGAGGCAGAGGTCGACCACCTGCACGGCCGTCACGGCCGCTTCGCGGTCGCCCGTATGCCCGACCATGTCGCCGTTGGCGTAGTTGAGCCGTGCGTGACGGTAGCGCCCCGTCCGCAGCTCGCGGAGCACCGCGTCGGTGATCTCGGCGGCCTTCATCCACGGCCGTTGCTCGAAGCTGATCACGTCGCTCGGGATCTCGACGTATTTCTCCGTGCGCTCGTCGAGGTAACCGGACCGGTTGCCGTTCCAGAAGTACGTCACGTGCCCGAACTTCTGCGTCTCGGAGCAGGCGAGCTGCGTGACGCCGTTGGCGACGAGGTGCGCGCCCAGGGTGCGGTCGATGGCCGGGGGCTCGACCAGGAAGCGCGCCGGGCGCTTGAGATCGCCGTCGTACTGCATCATGCCGGCGTAGCGGACGCGCGGCACGGGGCCGCGGTCGAACGCGTCGAGGTGGGCGTCCTCGAAGGCCCGGGTGATCTCGATGGCGCGGTCGCCCCGGAAGTTGAAGAGGCACACGCTCGCGCCGTCCCGGATGGGTCCGCAGGGCGCACCGTCGGGCCCGGCGACGACGAACGCCGGCAGGTTCTGGTCGCTGAGCCCCGGCTGCTCGTCGCGGAATGTCTCGATGGCGGCGCCCGCGCTGGCGAACCGCCGTCCCTCGCCGCGGACGTGAACCGCCCAGCCGCGCTCGACCATCGGCCACTCGGCGTTGTAGCGGTCCATGGTGATGAACATGCGCCCGCCGCCGCTGGCGATGCGGTAATCGCGCTCACCCGAGGCGTTGATGCGCGCCAGCAGCGCCTCGAGGCGCTCGATGTAGACCAGCGCCGTCGTCGCGCCCACGTCGCGGCCGTCCGTGAGCGCGTGAATGCGGACGCGACGCACGCCCTCGCGGTGCGCCTGCTCGAGCAGCGCGTGCAGGTGCAGCTCGTGGCTGTGGACGTTGCCGTCGCTCAGCAACCCCAGAAAGTGCAGCGGCTCCCCGCTGTCGCGCACGCCGTCGACGAGCCAGCGCCAGGTCTCGCCGCGGAAGAGCGAGCCGGTTTCGAGCGCGGCGTTGACCAGTTTGGCCCCCTGCGCGAACACCCGGCCGGCGCCGAGGGCGTTGTGGCCCACCTCGCTGTTGCCCATGTCGTCGTCCGAGGGCAGCCCGACCGCGACCCCGTGCGCCGCGAGCGGCACGCCCCCCGCGTTGGCCGCGGTGAGCGCGTCGAGGACCGGCGTGCGGGCCAGGTGAACCGCGTTGCCGTCGTCGGCGGGGCCTTGGCCGACGCCATCCATCACCACCACCACCACCGGGCCTTCGGGCGCCGGGTAGCGGCCCCGCTTCAAGGTCAGATCAGCGCTCACTGGATCTCCTCCGAGTCGATCTCGTCGACCGTCGCCAGGACTTCGCGGACGTCGATCAGGCGCAGGTTCTCGTCCCAGGGGACGCGCACGCCGGCCTTTTTCGGGATGAGCACGAAGGACCCCAGCGGCACCCCGCTGACGTTCTCTCCGAGCGTGGCGCGGCCCTTCTCGTCGAGGTCGTTCTCGTCGATGCCCACGAAGCGCGCCTCGGCGCGGGCGACCTCCACCACCTCGGCATAGAGGGCGTCGTCGTGCTCCTCTTTGGCGCCCGCGGGCAAGAACAGGCCCGCCGCGCTGCGGTCCTCGAGCTTCTCGATGCGCACCAGGACCCGGGGCCCGAGCGGTTTGATGTGTCGAACGATCTGAGCGGGCATGAGCTTCCCTTGCAAATCCGCGCCCGGCGGGCCACAACGGCCGCCATGGCGCGCGTCATCATCACGATCCCCGTCCCCGGGAGCAACGCCCCCGCGTTCTCTACGCCCTTCACCCTCCGCGTCGTCCCCGCCGAGGCCGAGCTGCTCGCGGACATCGTCGCGGTCGGCCGCAAGAGCGGGGTGCTCACGGACGAGCAGGTCGGTGCGCTGCGCAAGGTGCCGTCCGTCATCGAAGCGGAGCTCGCCTTCGAGAAGCAGGGCGATCGGGCCGCCGCCATCGCCGCCGCGCGCCTCGCCGCGGATGCCCTCGAGGCAGGCGCGATGGCCGTCTTCGTCGAGACCTCGCTGCGGGTCTTCGGTCGAGACACGCTCGTCGGCGCCGAGCTCGACGACGCCCATACATTGTTTCACCTCTTCGTCGAGGTCCTGCTCGACGACGAGGCGCATGAGGTCGTGACCGAGGGCCTGCAGTGCTTCGACCTGCCCGACGTGTGCGTGCCGTTCACCGCGGGCGATCCGGAGAGCGCCGAGGCCGCGCAGGCGGCGGCGTTCTCCCTCGCCGCGCAGATGGTGTGTGATCGCCTGCGCCCGCAGAGCGGCGGCGTGTTCCGGGCCAGCGAGAGCGCGCCCTGGTATCGCGTGCGCCTCGAGGCCGCCGACGTCGCCGACGTCGCCGACGATCCGTTCGTCAACCCCCGCGGCCGCTGGCGCCTGACCCCGCGGGGCACCTGAGCCGCGCGCGGTCTCGCCGGACCCAGGGGTCTCACGGCACTCCGGTCAACTCCGACTCATTGGGGTTTTCGCCGAGCCCCTCCCCATGACACGGACCCGTCCCCTCCGTGGCAGCGCGCTGCCGCTCCTCGTCGCGGTCCTTTCGCTCGGGCTCACCCTCTGGGTCTGGGATACCCTCGAGGGCGCGCGCCTGGACCGGGAGCGCGCCCGTTTGCAGGAACGCACCGTGCTCATCGGCCGCCGCATCGAGGGCCGCCTGCGGGACGATGCACAGATTCTGCGCGGCGCCGCCGGCCTGTTCAGACTCGTCGGGGCCCCGACGCGGGCGCAGTGGCAGACCTACGTCGAGGCTCTGCACCTCGAGGAGACGCTGCCCGGCATCCAGGGCGTCGGGTTCAGCCTACGGATTGCCCCCGAGGACCTCGCCGCGCACGAACAGTCGATCCGTGCAGAGGGTTTTCCCGACTACGCCGTTCGTCCCGTAGCGCCGCGCGCCGTCTACACGTCGATCATCTACCTCGAGCCCTTCGATTGGCGTAACCAGCGGGCGTTCGGATACGACATGTTCTCCGAACCCGTGCGGCGCGAGGCGATGGAACGCGCGGCCGCCACCGCTTCGGTCGCGCTGTCCAACCGGGTGGTGCTCGTCCAGGAGACCGAAACGGACCGCCAGTTCGGGACGCTGATGTATCTGCCCGTGTATCGGGCCCATCCGACCCCGGTGACCGCGGAGGCCCGCTCGAGCGCCCTGCACGGCTGGGTCTACAGCCCGATTCGCATGAACGATCTGGTGCACGGCGCGCTGGGCGAACTCCCGGCGGATCTGGTCATCGAGGTCTACACGGCGCCGACGCCCGCACCGGAGGCGTTGGCGTTCCGGAGCCATCCCGTCTCCGTGACCCACGGCACGGGCCCTGCTCGGCCCCTCGATCGCCCGATCTCGGCCTTCGGGGTTCGCTGGCTCGTCCGGACGCACACGCTGGCCGACGAACGTCCGCTGAGCGGCGGTCTCGCCTCCGCGATCACGCTCGCCGCGGGGACACTGATGTCCATCGCGCTCTTCGTCGTGTCGTTGGTGCTCGTCCGCCGCCGTGAACGGGCGCTGTCCCTCGCCGAGGCCCGGCGCGAGAGCGAGGCGCGTTTCCGCGGATACTTCGACCTGCCCGTGGTCGGCGCCGCATTGCTCGACCGGGACCGGGGCTGGCTCGCCGTCAACGAGCGTCTGTGCCGCCTGCTCTGCGAGCGTCCCGGACAGTTGCCGGCCCGCCCGCTGGTCGAACTGGCCCACCCGGACGACCGCGCGGAGGTGGCCCGCCGCTTCGACGCCGCGCTGGCGGGGACGGGCGACGCCGCGAGCTTCACCTGCCGCCTGCTGGCCGCGAACGGGACCACGATCTGGGTCGAGATGGCCCTGGCTCGCGTCGCCGACGGGGTTCGCCCCGACGCCCTCGTGGCGGTGCACGTCGAGGACGTGTCGGCCCGCATCCGTCAGGAGGCCATGCTGCGCGCCCGCCTGGACCTGGCCGACTTCGCCCTGTCCCACGACCTCGACGCGATTCTCGTCCACACACTCGACCTGGTCGAAGGGCTCACGGACAGCCGCATCGGCTTCTATCACTTCGTCCGCGATGATGGCGCGACGCTCTCGCTCCAGGCCTGGTCGACCCGCACGTCCCGCGAGTTCTGCCACGCCGAGGGCAAGGGCAGCCACTACGACGTCTCGAAGGCGGGCGTCTGGGCGGACTGCGTCCGCTCGCGCCAGCCGGTCATCCACAACGACTATCCGAGTCTCCCCACGCGCCGGGGCATGCCGCCCGGTCACGCGCACGTCGCCCGCGAGCTCGTCGTGCCCGTCCTCCGGTCGGGCCGGGTGGTCGCCGTGCTGGGCATCGGCAACCGCGAGACCCCCTACGGGGAAGCGGACCTCGAGCTCGTCGGCGCGTTCGCTGACCTGGCCTGGGACATCGCCGAGCGCTCGATGGTCCTGGAGAGCCTGCGGGAGAGCGAGGCGCGCTTCGCCATGGCCTTCGAGCGCGCGCCGGTGCTCATGAGCGTCGCCCGCTTCGAGGACGGCCGTTACCTGGCCGTCAACCAGCAGTTCGTCACGGTCACGGGTTACAGCCGTGAGGAAGCCCTCGGGAAGAACCCGTCGGAGCTCGGTCTTCTCTCGGAGCCGCAACGCCAGGCCATGCTCGAGCACCTCCGCCGAGACGGTCGGGTCGACGAGATGGACCTCGAGCCGCGCACGAAGGACGGGCGGACCCTCTCGACGCGGTACGCGGCGGTGGTGCTGACCAGCGGGCGACAGCGCCAACTGCTCTCCATCGCCCACGACCAGACCACCGAGCGGACGCTCCGCCGGCAGCTCGAACAGTCCCAGAAGCTCGAGTCCGTCGGGCGACTCGCCGGGGGCGTCGCGCACGACTTCAACAACATGCTCGCGGTCATCCGCGGGTACACCGAACTGCTGATCGAGTCGGTCCCGCCCGGCGCCCCGATGCACGACGAACTCGAAGAGATCCGGCGCGCGGCCGAGCGGTCCGCGGAGGTCACGCGACAGCTCCTCGCGTTCGCCCGCAAGCAGGTCGTCGTCCCCCGCCTGCTCGACCTGAACGCCACCGTCGAGGGCACGCTCAAGATGATGCGGCGGCTGATCGGCGAGGACATCGAGCTCGTTTTCGAGCCGCAGAGCGGTCTCCCGCAGGTCCGGATCGATCCGTCGCAGGTCGATCAGGTGCTCGCGAACCTCTGCGTCAACGCCCGTGACGCCATCGAAGCCGGCGGTCGGGTGACGCTGTCGACGGCCATCGTCGAGCTCGACGCGGAGCGGTGCGCGCCCTGGGAGAACCTCGCGCCGGGCCCGTTCGTCCGTCTGACGGTCTCCGACACGGGCACGGGCATTCCCCCCGACGTCATCGGACACGTATTCGAGCCGTTCTTCACCACCAAAGAGGTCGGCCAGGGCACGGGGCTCGGCCTTGCGACGGTCTACGGCATCGCGCGGCAGAACGGCGGCTTCGTCGAGGCCGAGAGCCCCCCCGGACAAGGGGCGGCGATCAGCCTCTACCTCCCCGCGGTGGTGACGGCGATTGCGGGCCAGGACGCGCGCCTCAATCAGCCCGCGGCGCCGCCGCGCGGCCATCAGGAAACGCTGCTCGTCGTGGAGGACGAACCGGCCGTGCTGCGCCTGTGCTGCGACCTCCTGCGCCGTCTCGGTTACCGGACGCTGGCCGCCCCGAGTCCGGAGGAGGCGCTCCGGCTCGCCGAGATCCACGGGGCCGAGCTTCGGCTGCTCGTGACCGACGTCGTCATGCTGGCGATGAGTGGCGCGGATCTCGCGACGGCGATTCGCGCACGCTTGCCCGATCTGCCGTGTCTCTTCATGTCCGGCTACACCCCCGAGGCCATCGCCCGCCACGGGCTCGAGGGGCGCGGCGTGTTCATTCAGAAACCGTTCGACTTCCAGACCCTCGCCGCGCGGGTCAGGGCTGCGCTCGAAACCCCGGCCGGGAAGCCGGAGGCCGTCGAGTAGCGCATCCCTCAGTCGCTGCACCCGAGGCCGATGTCGGCGACGTCGACGTCCGGGGTGAGCACCGTGACGAGCGCGCCGTCCCGGTCGGCGAGGGTCAGCTCGTGGACACCCGCCGCGTTGCCGGGTCGGCCGAGCCAGAGGAAGACGAAGCGCCCGTCGGCGAGCGCGCAGGGGCTGACCGCGTTGGGGAACGCCCGCCCGATGGGCGCCGGCTCGCCCCCGCAGGTGGGCAGGCGCCAGATGAGCTCCGGGCTGTCGCCGTCCACCGGCCACGAGGCCTCGAACAGCAGGCCGTCGGGCCCGGGGTGCGGGTTCTGGACCTTGTCGAAGCGGGCGTCGGGCAGGGTGTCCGGGCCGACCACCCGCCGGAAACCGGTGCCGTCGCGGGCGACCTCGCAGGCGTCGTTGGCCCCGTCCTCGGGGTAGGGGTTCTGACCGCAGTCGAACACGACGTGCGTCCCCTCGCGGTTCATCGCGGGCATGTTGTTGAAGGTGTAGGTCGACGCATCGGTGAGCAGCGCGGGCGCACCCCACGCGCCCCCGGACCGCTCGGTGAGCCAGAGATCGACCTCGTGCGGGCCGCCTTTTGCCGAGAACACGATGCGGTCGCCCGTGTCGTCGATGGCCGAGCCGCCCTCGACATAGACCTCGGCGCCCCCGGCGAGCACGGGCTCGACGGCCGAAAGATCCCCCGGCACGCGGGCGAGGCACTCGCCGCCGCACCCGGCCTTCTCGGAGGACATCACGATCCACGCGCCGTTGCCCGACGCCGACACGAAGCGGTCCCGTCCGCCGGGGGCCACGGCCGAGAGGACCGCCGAGACGTTCTCCGGCGCCGCGCCCGCGGTCGCCTCGATGCGAAAGACCTCGTCCCCGACGGCGTAGTAGGCGTGCCCGGTGACGGCGGGCAGGGCCCCCGACGCCGCGCACCCGCCGACCGGGCCGCCGGACCCGCCCGTCCCGCCCGTCCCACCCGTCCCGCCGACCGGGCCGCCGGACCCGCCGGACCCACCCGTCCCGCCGCCCGCGGCGCCCCCCGGACCCGCATCGCCGGCGTCGGCGGCTCCGGCGGCATCGTCGCCCCCGCAGGCCCCAAGCAGCGCGGCGCACAGCACACCGCCCATCGCCCCCGGCCACCGGCCGTTTCGGCTCGTGTTCTCGCGCATCGTCGACTCCTTCTGACGTTCGGAAGACCCGCACCATACCCCGGAAAAGCCCGACGGGCCCGCTTCGTCGCCCGACCTCGGCGAGCGTGGAGCAGACGCCCGGCGCCGGGACGAACGCTACACCACCGTCCATGGATGAACGGTGCACCACGAGGCATCGAAGTCGGCCTGCGGCGCGGCTTTCCGGTGTGGCACGGGGGGTGCAAAGCGCCCACGCGTCACACAATCGAAAGAGGCACCCACTCGCACCACTCGCACCGCCCGCACCGCCCTCACGGCCCTCGCCGTCTCCGTTTCCAGCCTCGGCATGCCCGCCTACGCGGCCTCGAACGTCGGGTCGGCTTCGCACCTCGACTCGATGCCGGCGGCCCCCGGCGACGGCTTCACGGCGCCGGATGATCCCGGCACGCACACGGACGTGACCATGGGTTTCGGCACGCAGACGGGCGGCGTCGGGTTCATGGTCGGGCACCGCACCGCGGGCGGCCTGCGCGTCGAGGGCGGCCTCGGCACCCTGATCGCGATCTTCGGTCTCTCGGCCGCGGCAGGCTTCAGCGGCACGATCTACGAGTCGGCGCGCAGCCGGGTCGAGATCCCCGTGCTCGCCACATTCGCATTGCTCAGCTGCACTTCGTGTGGCACGGACTCGGGCTCGACGGACACTTCCCTCTTCGGCGCCATGACGGGCATCGATTGGTCCTACGGGCGTTCGGCGGCGTCGTCCGGGCTCGTGCTCTCCCTGCGAGCCGGCATTGCCTCCAGCACCTTCACCGACCACTACGAGGACGGGGCGACCTGGACCTCCGCGGCCCCGCTCGCGCAACTCGGCGTGGGCTGGACGTTCTGACACGCCCCCCTCCCCGGCGCGCCGGACGGCCGACCAGACCAAGCAACGAGATCCTCATGGCTTCCCGACCCCACCGCGCATTCATCCGGACGCTCGCCGTGTGCGCGGCGACCGGCCTGCACCCGACCGTCGCCTCCGCCGGGCCCGACGTGGGCGAGGCGAGCACGTCGAGCCCGGCGTTCCCCCCCCCTCTCGAACTGGACGAACATTGGGACGTATCCTTCGGCCTGGGCACCCAGACCGGCGGTCTCGGCGTTTCCGTCGGACACCGGTCGGCGTCGGCGCGCCGGATCGAGGCCAGTATCGGCTACGCGTTCATCATGGGCGGTGCCTCCGTCGCGTTCGGGTTCAGCCCGGTGGTCCTCGAGTCCGGACGAACGCGGGTCGAGGTGCCCGTGCTCATGAGCGCCGGCATGATCGTCGCGGTCTATGGCGACCCGGACATCGCGAACCGGCCGCTGTTCGGCGCCCTCACCGGACTCGATGTCGTTCACGCCCGCGCCGACGGGCGCAGCGGAGCCGCTTTTTCGCTCCGCGCCGGCGCGGCCGCGGGCCTCTCGCCCGGCCTCTTCGAAGGCGGCGACGCCGATCTCAGCCTCGCGCCCTTGGCGCAGGTCGCCCTCGGTTGGGTGTTCTGACGCCCCTTCGGACCGGTGACGCGCCCCGCCCTCCCGTTACGCTGCGGTAACCCCCCTACGGCCGTTCGGCCCCGCGCGTTCGGGCACATTTCTTGCGCAGCGGCGGGCTTTCAATGGCGCGCGCCACGCTCGCGCTCGCCTCACGCACTCACCGTCTTCGTTCGACCGACCCGAAACCCCCGCCTACAGGACACTCAATGTTGGAGAAACACACGGAAGTGCTCGAAGCCGTGGCCATCCGGTTCGCCGGGGACTCCGGCGACGGCATGCAGCTCACCGGCACGCAGTTCACCGAGACGACGGCCCTCGCCGGCAACGATCTCGCGACGTTCCCCGACTACCCGGCCGAGATCCGGGCGCCGGCGGGCACCATCGGCGGCGTGTCCGGCTTCCAGCTCCACCTGTCGAGCAAGGACGTTTTCACCCCCGGTGACGAGCCGGACGTCCTCGTGGCGATGAACCCCGCGGCCCTCAAGGTCAACCTGCCCGACCTCAAGCCCGGCGGCATCCTCATCCTCAATACCGAGCAGTTCAGCGACAAGAACCTCGAGCGTGCGGGCTACAAGTCCAACCCCCTCGAGGACGGCTCCCTGGCGGCCTATCGGGTCTACCCGGTGGACATCACCGGCCTGACGCTCAAGGCCATCGCCGACGTCGGCCTGAATCAGCGCGCCGCGGTGCGCTGCAAGAACTTCTTCGCCCTCGGCCTCGCCTACTGGATGTTCAACCGTCCGCTCGAGCACTCCATCGCCTGGATCGAGCAGACGATGGCCAAGAAGGACGCCCTGGCGGCGCAGGCCAACCTGAAGGCCCTCAAGGCCGGGCACGCGTACGGCGAGACGGCCGAGATCTTCACGCACAGCTACGTCATCCCGGAGGCGAAGATCGCCCCGGGCAAGTACAAGAACATCACGGGCAACGAGGGCGTGGCGCTCGGCCTGCTGGCGGCGATGCAGCTCTCCGGCCTGGACATGTTTCTGGGCACCTACCCCATCACGCCGGCGACGGACATCCTGCACCACCTGAGCAAGTACAAACACCTCGGGGTCAAGACGTTCCAGGCCGAGGACGAGATTGCCGGCATCTGCTCGGCCATCGGCGCGGCCTACGCCGGCGGCCTGGCCGTCACCACGACGAGCGGCCCGGGCCTCGCGCTCAAGTCCGAGGCCATGAACCTCGCGCTGATGCTCGAGCTGCCCCTCGTCATCGTGAACGTGCAGCGCGGCGGCCCGAGCACCGGCCTGCCCACCAAGACCGAGCAGTCGGATCTCATGCAGGCCCTCTACGGTCGCAACGGCGAGTCGCCCATCCCGGTCATCGCCGCGCGCAGCCCCGGCGACTGCTTCGACGCGGCCATCGAGGCCGTCCGCATCGCGATTCGCTCCATGACGCCGGTGCTGCTTCTGACCGATGGCTACCTCGCCAACGGCTCCGAGCCCTGGCGCATCCCCAAGCTCGACGAGCTGCCGCGCATCCCGGTGCACTTCCACACCGAGCCCAACGGCTTCCAGCCCTACGGCCGCGACGACCGCCTCGCCCGGCCCTGGGCCATCCCCGGCACGCCCGGCCTCGAGCACCGCATCGGCGGCCTCGAGAAGGCCAACCTGACGGGCGCGGTCAGCTACGACGGCGGCAACCACGAGCTGATGTGCAAGCTGCGCGCGGAGAAGATCCGCCGCATCGCGGACATCATCCCGCCCACCGAGGTCCACGGCGCGCTCGACGGCGACGTGCTGGTGGTCGGCTGGGGCGGCACCTACGGGGCCATCCGCGCGGGGGTGGACAAACTGCTCGGCGACGGCCACCGCGTCGCGCACGTGCACCTGCGCCACCTGAACCCGCTGCCCGCCGATCTCGGGGCCGTGCTGCACCGCTTCAAGAAGGTGCTCGTGCCCGAGCTCAACCTCGGCCAGCTCTCGCACCTGCTGCGCGACCGCTATCTCATCGACGCGGTCTCGTACAACAAGGTGCAGGGCAAGCCCTTCAAAGAGTCGGAGATCGCGCGGGCCGTGCTCGCCGAGCTCGAGCGCCTCTGATCCCGAAACCACGAACCGAACCCCGACGAGAGATGCCATGACCGCCAGCGTCTACCCCACGGTTCCGGCCACGGACCCGAGCCTGCTCAGCAAGAAGGACTTCCAGACCGAGGTCGACCCGCGTTGGTGCCCCGGCTGCGGCGACTACTCCATCCTGGCGCAGGTGCAGCGCATCCTGCCCGAGCTCGGCATTCCGAAAGAGCAGATCGTCTTCATCAGCGGCATCGGCTGCTCGAGCCGGTTCCCGTACTACATGAACACCTATGGCATGCACTCCATCCACGGACGCGCGCCGGCCATTGCCAGCGGCGTCAAGACGCTGCGGCCCGGCCTGAGCGTCTGGGTGGTCACCGGGGACGGCGACGCCCTGGCCATCGGTGGCAATCACTTCATCCACGCCCTGCGGCGGAACATGGATCTCAAGATCCTGATGTTCAACAACCGCATTTACGGCCTGACCAAGGGGCAGTACAGCCCGACGAGCGAGCAGGGCAAGAAGACGAAGTCGAGCCCGGCCGGCGCGCCCGACTACCCCTTCAACCCGATCAGCGTGGCCCTCTCGGCCGAGGCGACGTTCGTCGCGCGCGCCGCGGACATCGACGCGAAGGGCCTGCCGGCGGTGCTCGAGCGCGCGGCGCGCCACAAAGGCAGCGCGTACATCGAGATTTATCAGAACTGCCCGATCTTCAACGACGGCGCCCACGACTACCTCACCGACCGCAAGACGAAGGCCGAGCACGAACTGCGGCTCGAGCACGGCAAGCCGCTGCGTTTCGGGGCCAACGGCGAGAAGGGCATCGCCCTCGACACCCGCATGCAGCCCGTCGTCGTCGACGTCGCCACGTACGGCGAGGACCGCCTGCTGGTGCACGACGAGCAGAACGACTCCCTCGCCTACTTCCTCAGCCGCCTCGTCCACCCCGCGTTCCCGACCCCCGTCGGCGTCTTCCGCTGCGTCGAGCGCCCTTCCTACGAGCAGCTCGTCGAGGATCAGCTCACCGCCGCCCGCGAGCGCAAGGTCGCCTCGGTGCAAGATGCCCTCGAGGCGGGGGAGACCTGGACGGTCGCCTGACACGCGAGTAAGACGCACTGACCCGTCCCGTCCGGTCCGCTCGGAGGCTCCATGTCCGATGCCTGGCTCGCCGCTCTCCTCTTCTTCGCGTTGTCGGTCTTCGTCGGCGCGTCGATGGTCTTCATCTCCTGGGTCTTGCGCGTCAAGGCCAGGGAGAACCCACCCACCCGCACGCTGACCTACGAGTGCGGCGAGACGCCGGTCGGCAACGCCTGGGTGCGTTTCCACCCGCGGTACTACCTCGTGGCCCTCGTCTTCGTCGTCTTCGACGTCGAGGTCGCGTTCCTCTTCCCCTGGGCGGTCGACGTGGCCGGCGCAGGCCTGGCCGGCATCGCGCAGGTCTTCGTTTTCGTCGGCATCCTGCTACTGGGGTGGGTCTACGCCCTCAAGAAAGGCGCGCTCCGATGGCAGTGAACGAGAGCGAACGCAGCTTCCAGCACCCGCTCTACGAGGTGCTCGAGCGCTTCCCCGGCCTGGATCTCGCGACCACGCAGGTCGACAAGCTCCTGACCTGGGGGGCCAACAACTCGCAGTGGATCTTCCCGATGGCGACGAGCTGCTGCGGCATCGAGTTCATGGCCGCCGCCGCCAGCCTCGTGGACCTCGACCGCATGGGTTCGATCACCCGCGGCACCCCGCGTCAGTCGGACGTGATGGTCGTCGCCGGCACGATCACGGTGAAGATGGCCCCGCGCGTCAAACGTCTCTGGGATCAGATGCCCGAGCCGAAGTGGTGCATCGCCATGGGCTCCTGCGCCATCTCGGGGGACTTCTACCGGGACATCTACTCGGTCATCCCGGGCATCGACGTGGCCATCCCGGTGGACGTCTACATCCCCGGCTGCCCGCCCAACCCCGAGCAGCTCATGGCCGGCATGCTGCGCTTGCAGGAGAAGGTCAACCTCAAGCGGGCCGGCCTGTGGAGCCCGCCGGAGACGCGGCCCGAGACGCCGAAGACCATCGAGCCGGCCATCAAGCGCCTGCTGCATCAGGGCCGCGACCGCCGCATCGACGCCGCGCAGATCGATCAGGCGCTCTCCCTCGAGCTGCCCGTCGTCGACCTGCCGCCGCTGCCTGAGCCGGCACCCGAGAAAGGCGAAGACGAATGACCCCCGCCGAAGAGAACGCCGCCCGCGAACAGGCCTTCCGCCGCCTGCTGCGCGAGCGATTCGGGGTCGAGGGCGAGGCCGACGCCCCCCTGCCGGACGACGGCGTCGTCGTCGATCGTGCGCATCACGTCGACCTCGCAAAGGCGCTGCACAAGGCCGGCTGGCAGCTCTACGTGACCTGCGCCGCGACCCACTTCCCCGCCGTCCCGGGCAAGAAGCCCACCGACGCGACCACCCCCGAGTGCTTCGAGGTCGCCACCGTGCTGCGCACCGTGGGGCCGGGCAGCCACACCGCGCGCTGGCGGGTCAAGCTCGCCGTGGGCGAGTCCCTGCCGACGCTGGTGCCCGTCTTCGTCGGCGCCGACTGGCAGGAGCGCGAACAATTCGACCTGGTCGGCGTGCACTTCGAGGGCCACCCGGACCTCCGGCGTCTGATGATGCCCGAGGACTGGGAGGGCCACCCGCTGCGCCGGGACTACGCCATCGACACCCCCCATGCGCCGTGGCGATGAGGTGATCTCGACATGACTGCCATCGCCCGGGCGCGCGCGCCGCGCCCCGATCCCTTCCTGGACATCGACAGCTACGATCCCGAGGCCGACCTCATGGTCATGAACCTCGGACCGCAGCACCCCTCCACGCATGGTGTGTTCCGCGTCCTGCTCTATCTCGACGGCGAGATCATCATCAAGGCGGTGCCCTACCCGGGTTACCTGCACCGCGGCGTCGAGAAGCTCTGCGAGAAGCTGACGTATGCGCAGATCACGCCCATCGTGGACAAGAACGACTACGTGGCGCCCATGCTCAACGAGCAGGCCGTCAACATGGCGTTCGAGAAGATGCTCGGCGTCGAGGTGCCACCCCGCGCGCTGCACATGCGGACGCTGCTCGCGGAGATTCAGCGCGTCGCCTCGCACCTGCTGTGGCTCGGCACCTTCGCCATGGATCTCGGCGGCGCCCTCGGCGGCGGCACGAGCGTCTTCATGTATTGCTTCCGCGAGCGCGAGGCCATCCTCGACCTCTTCGAGAAGCTGACGGGCTGCCGGTTCCACTACAACACGCACACCGTCGGCGGGCAGCGGCACGACATCCCCGCCGGCTGGGCGGCCGAGGTCCACCGCGTGCTGGGCGCCATCTCGGATCGCATCGACGAGTACGAGGCGATGCTCTCGCACCCCATCTTCCTGAAGCGCACGAAGGGGGTGGGGGTCATCGACGCGCAGCTCGCGCTCGAGCTCGGTCTGACCGGGCCGCTGCTGCGGGCGAGCGGGGTCGACCACGACCTGCGCCGCGACGCGCCGTATCACATCTACGACCAGATCAAAGACCTGAAGGTCGCCGTCGAGAGTGACGGCGACTGCCTCGCCCGCTACAAGGTCCGCGTCGTCGAGCTGCGCGAGAGCATCCGCATCTCGCGGTTGCTGGTCGACAACGTGCCCGAGGGCCCCATCTGCGGCGGCCGCCCCATCAAGCAGCCCGGGCAGTTCAAGGCCAAGGCGGGGCAGGTCTACGTCGGCATCGAGACGCCCCGCGGCGAGCTCGGCACCTATCTCATCGCCGGCGGCGGCAAGATGGGCGACACCCCCTACCGCCTGAAGATCCGCCCGCCGAGCCTGCACGCGCTCGCGGTCGTGCCCTACGTCTTCCCGGGGCACTCCGTCAGCGACGCGGTGGCCATCCTGGGCAGCCTCGATCCCATCATGGGGGAGGTCGACCGATGAGCGAGCTGATGCTCAATCCGTGGATTCGCGCCCTGTTCTGGGGCCTGGTGATGATCACCGGCGTCATGACCGTGACGGCCTGGTCGACCTGGTTCGAGCGCAAGTTCGCCGGCCGCATGCAAAGCCGCATGGGCCCGACGCTCGTCGGCCCGCTCGGCCTGCTGCAGCCCATCGCCGACGCCTGCAAACTGCTGCAGAAAGAGGACCTCGTCCCCGACTCCGCCGACCGCGCACTCTTCAACCTCGCCCCCGTCCTGACCGTGGGCTTCGCCATGGGCGTCGCGGCCGTGGTGCCTTTCACCCCGACGATGCTCGCGGCGGACCTCGACGTCGGCGTCCTGTGGCTGCTGGCGCTCTCGGGGCTGATGGTCTTCCCCACCTGGATGGGCAGCTGGGCGAGCAACAACAAATACTCGCTCATCGCAGCCATGCGGGCGGTCGCCCAGGGCATCTCGTACGAGGTCCCGATGGTGCTCGCCATCATGGTGCCGGTGATCATGACCGGCACGCTGAGCCTCTCGGACATGGTCGCCGACCAGCAGAAGAACGGCTGGCTCATCTACCGCCTGCCGCTGACGGGTCTCATCGCCTTCGTCATCTTCTTCCTGGCGAGCCTCGCCGAGGCCAACCGCATCCCCTTCGACATCCCCGAGGCCGAGAGCGAGCTCGTCGCCGGGCCGACGACCGAGTACACGGGCATGAAGTTCGGTCTGTTCTACATGGCCGAATACATCCACACCCTGCTGTCGTCGGCCATCTGCGCCGCCGTCTTCTTCGGCGGGTGGGACGGCCCCATCGCCCCCGGGCTGCACTGGATGCTGCTCAAGAGCGTGATTCTCTTCGTTTTCCTGACCTGGGTGCGGTGGTCGTTCCTGCGGCTGCGCTCGGATCAGCTCATGAACCTCTGCTGGAAATACGCGGTGCCCGCGACGCTCGCGCTCATTCCGGTCACCGCGTTCTACACGGTCTACGCCGCCGGCAAGGGAGGCGTGTGATGGGCTGGTTCGACGCCACGTTCAAGACCTTCGGCATCACGCTGAAGAACCTCTTCCGCAAGCCCTCCACCGTCGAGTTCCCGGCGGTGCAGCGCGAGCGCGCCGAACGCTACCGCGCGGCGAGCTTCGCGCTCCTGCACGACGAGAACGGCGAGGAAAAGTGCATCGGCTGCAAGTTCTGCGAGTGGATCTGCCCGTCGCAGATCATCGCGATCACGGCCACGCCCAAGCGCGAGTCGCCCTTCACCGGCAAGAAGCGCGGGTATGCCGAAGACTTCACGATCAACCTGCAGGCCTGCATCGTCTGTGAGCTCTGCATCCAGGTCTGCCCGGAAGACGCCATCGTGATGACCCGGGACACCGAGCAACCCGGTTTCAGCCGCGAAGACCTCGTCCTGACGATGGACAAGCTCTACGCGAACGAGAAGACGACCCGCCTCTCGTGGCATACGGGCGCGGGGCTCATGGAGATGCAGAATCCCCAGCGCGGCCAGGAAAAACCGGCGGCCGCCGGCGCGGAGGACAAACCCGCATGATGGAACGTCTGTTCTTCGGCGCGGTCGCGACCGTGCTCATCTTTTCGGCGCTCATGGCCGTCGGCACGCGGAACCTGGTGCGGGCGGTGCTGTGGCTCGGCCTGACGCTGGCCACGACGTCGATGTTCTACATCATGTTGCACGCGCCCTTCCTGGCGACGCTGCAGCTCATCCTCTACACGGGCGGTGTGTTGTCCCTGATGCTCTTCGGCGTGATGCTCACCCGCCGCAGCACCGAGCAGCACGGGGTCGAGGTCCACAACGAGTCCAATGGCCAGCGGCGGGCCCTGCCCATCGTGGCCGTGGCCGTCGGTCTCATCGTGACGGCCGTCGGCCGCACGGACCTCTCCACGGCCACCCCGGCGGCGGTCAGCCCGGAGACCCGCGAGATCGGGCAGCGCATCCTCGGGACGCACCTGCTCGCTTTCGAGGTTCTGTCGGTCCTGCTGCTCGCCGCCATGGTCGGTGCCATCGTCATCGCGCGCCGCAAGGACGCCTCGCTCGAGGGCAAAGACGATCCCCGCGACCGCGCGGCCGCCCTCCCGGGCTCGCGCCTCTCTTCGGAACGGGAGACCTGACAGATGGGACTCGAGAGCTACGTCCTCATCGCCGGCTTTCTCTTCTGCGTCGGTCTGTACGGCATCCTGACCCGGCGCAACGCCATCGGCGTGCTCGTCTCCGTCGAGCTGCTGGTGAACGCCGCCAACATCAACCTCGCGGCCTTCGCCCACTTCGGGCGCGGGCTGGACGGGCAGGTCTTCGTGCTCTTCACCACCGCGCTGACGGTGGCCGAAGTCGTCGTCGGCCTCGCGCTGGTCATCCTGCTCTTCCGGCGTCGCAAGGACATCCTCCTCGACCTCGCCAACGGGCTGAAGGGCTGAGGGAGGCAAGACCATGACACTCGTCACCTGGGCATTGCTCGCGCTCTTCGTGCCGCTGGGCGTCGCCGCCTTCATCGGCCTCGTCGTCCCGCTGCGGCGCACCGGCCGGCCCGCGGCCCTGATTTCGGTGGCCGGCGCGCTGGTCTCGCTCGCATCGGCGGGTATGGTGCTCGCCGGCGGCTCGGCCGCGCTCAAACCGGGCGTACACGCCACCGTCGGCTGGCTCACCGCCGGCACGGCGACGGCCGTCGGTGTCCACCTCGATGGCACCTCGGCCTGGATGCTGCTCGTCGTGACGCTGGTCGCGACCTGCGTGCAGATCTACTCGCTCGGTTACCTGCACGACGAGCCGCCCCCCGCGCTGGGCCGGTACTTCACCTACCAGAGCCTCTTCCTGTTCGCGATGAACACGCTGGTCCTGGCGCCGAACCTCCTGCAGGCATTCCTGGGCTGGGAGCTCGTCGGCTTGGTCAGCTACCTGCTCATCGGCTTCTACTTCCGCAAACCGAGCGCCGCGAAGGCCGCGGTCAAGGCCTTCTGGGTCACCAAGTTCGCCGATCTCGGCTTCCTGATCGGCCTGGTGACGCTCTACGCGCAGACGGGCGGCTTCGAGTGGACGGCCGTCACACCGGCCGCGACGTTCGTCACGCTGATGCTCTTCTTCGCGGTGATGGGCAAGTCGGCGCAGTTCCCGCTGCACATCTGGCTGCCCGACGCGATGGAAGGCCCGACGCCGGTCTCCGCCCTGCTGCACGCCGCGACGATGGTGGCCGCGGGTGTCTTTCTCATCGTGCGCGCCGAGCCCCTCTTCGAGCAGGCGGCGCTGACGCGCGACGTGATGGCCTACGTCGGGGCGTTCACGGCGCTCTTCGCCGCCTGTGTGGCCGTCGTGCAGTCGGACATCAAGAAAGTCCTCGCCTACTCGACCTGCTCGCAGCTCGGGTACATGGTGGCCGCCCTCGGCGCGGGGGACACCTTCGCCGGGTACTTCCACCTCAGCACGCACGCCTTCTTCAAGGCGCTGCTCTTCCTCGGGGCGGGCAGTCTCATTCACGCCGTCCACAGCAACGAGTTGAAAGACATGGGCGGCCTCTTCAGGAAGATGCCCTTCTCGGGCACCGTCTTCGTCGTCGGCGCCCTGGCGCTCGCCGGCGTGCCGCCCCTCGCCGGCTTCTTCAGCAAGGACCTCATCCTCGAGGCGATGCACCACCACGGCCTGCACGTTCCGCTCGCCGCCCTGGCCATCGCCGCGTTCCTGACGGCGTTCTACATGACCCGCACCGTCATGCTGGCCCTCTTCGGCACGCCGTCGCACGCCGCGGAGCACGCCCACGAGCCGGGCATCGACATGAAGCTGCCCCTGGCCGTCCTGGCGCTGCTGGCCGTGGGTGCGGGCTTCCTGGGTGGACCCCTCGCCGGGCTGACCGGACACGACTACGCCTTTCACTTCACGCCCGTCGGCGGCGCCGGCACGGCCATCGGCCTCGTCGGCATCGGCATGGGGTACTTCATGTTCGGCCCGGCGCAGGGCGGCGCGGCGATCAAGCGCGGCTTCGCCCCGGTCGGTGCCTTCATCCGCTACGGCCTGATGGACCGCCTGGCCACCGTGGCCTACGGCATCATGCTGGCCGTCGGCGCGATCATCGCCTGGATTGACCGTTACGTCATCGACGGTCTGATGAACTGGTCCGGCTGGATCTTGCTGGTGCTCGGGCGCCGCCTGCGGGCGCTCCAGACGGGCAACGTCCAGGACTACGTCTACGCCGTCGCCCTGGCGGTCGTGGTCTTCGGCGCGTGGGGCATCCTCCGATGAGTGAACACATCCTCTCCGTCATCGTCGCATCGCCGTTCCTGGCGGCGCTGCTCATCATGCTCGTCCCGGGCGACCGACACGGCCCCATCCGGGTGCTCGGTTTCGTCGGCTCGGTGATCTCACTGCTCGGGGCGATCTACGTCGCGCTGCACTACGATCAGGCCCGCGGCGGCATGCAGTTCGGCGTGGTCTATCCCTTCATCCCGCGGTTCGGCATCGACATCCGCCTCGCGGCGGACGGCTGGAGCGTCGCGCTGCTTCTGCTCACCGGCATCATCATGACCGCCGGCTCGCTGGCCTCGGCGACGCTGACGAACCGACCCAAGGAGTTCTACATCCTGCTGCTGGTGCTGGTCGCCGGGGTGTTCGGCGTCTTCGTCTGCCAGGATCTCTTCATCTTCTTCCTGTTCTACGAGATCGCCGTGCTCCCGATGTACCTGCTCATCGGCATCTGGGGCAGCAAGGGCAAGGTCGCTGCCGCCGGGCCGTTCAAGGCCGTCTGGCGGGATCTCGACGTCGGCGGCAAGGAGTACGCCGCCATGAAGCTCACACTGATGCTGCTGGTGGGCTCGGCGGCCATCCTCGTCGGCATGTTCGCCATCTACTTCGCGGCCGGCGGCAAGAGCTTCGACATGATCGCGCTCGCGAAGACCCACTTCCCGCGGGACATGCAGCTCTGGGTGTTCCCCATGTTGTGGCTCGGTTTCGGCTCACTGGCCGGTGTGTTCCCCTTCCACACGTGGTCGCCGGACGGCCACGCCGCCGCCCCGACCGCGGTATCCATGCTGCACGCCGGCGTGCTGATGAAACTCGGCGCCTTCGGTGTCATGCGAGTGGGCATGATCATCCTGCCCGAGGGCGCGGCGGCCTGGGCCCCGGTGGTGGGCGCGGTCGCGGCCCTGAACGTCATCTACGGCGCGGTCTCGGCCATGTCGCAGAAGGACCTCAAGTACGTCATCGCCTACTCCTCGGTCAGCCACATGGGCGTGGTCATGCTCGGCGCGGCCACGCTGGACACCGACGGCTGGAACGGTGCGGTCTATCAGATGTTCGCGCACGGCATCATGACCGGCCTCTTCTTCGCCCTGGTCGGCCTCATCTACGAGCGCGCGCACAGCCGCTGGGTGCCGTCGATGGGTGGTTTCGCCAAGGTCATGCCCGGCGTCGCCGCCTTCTTCACCCTGGCCGGCCTGTCCTCGCTGGGCATGCCGGGCAGCGCCGGTTTCGTGGCCGAGTTCCTCGTTTTCGCCGGCGCCTGGAAGAGCGGCAACATCCTCTGGGCCATCCCCGCCATGATTGGCGCCTGGGTCACGGCCGTCTACGTGCTGCGCGCCACCAAGATGATCTTCTGGGGTGACGGCCCGAGCCACGAGTTCCACGACCTCCACGACGCCAAACGCGTGGAGTGGGGCGCGTTGTGGATTCTGGGCACCTGCATCGTGCTCTTCGGCTGCGCGCCGCGCCTCGTCCTCGACTTCATCGGGACGGCCACGGGCGAGTATCTGCCCGCCATTGCCAAGGCCGCCGCGTCCATCGCCCCCGTCGCCCTGGAGATCGTGAAATGAGCGCGGACCTCCAGCCCCTGATGCTCGACGCCCTGCTGACGGGCGGGCTCCTTCTTCTTCTGATTGCCGACCTCTTCATCAAGGACGAGGGCAAGGCGGTCCTCGCCGATCTGACGGCCCTGCTCTTCGGTGGTCTGTTTGCGGCCTCGTTCTTCCTCGACACGAGCGGGACGGCCTTCAGCGGCGCCTACGTGGGCGGTGCCTGGCCCCTGTTCTTCAAGCGTCTGTTCTTCGGGGCCGGTCTGTTGACGGCCCTGGCGAGCCGGGGCTTCGTCGCCGAGCGTTTCCCCCGCCGGCAGGGTGAGTTCTACCTGCTCCTCGGCGCGTGCGTGCTCGGCATGTCGCTTCTGCCGGGGGCGCAGAACCTCATCCTGCTGCTCGTGGCGTTCGAGCTCATGGGGTTGCCCCTCTCGCTGATGGCCGCCTACGCCAAGACGGAGGACGCCAAGGGTCAGGACCGCGACGGCGCGGAGGGCGGTCTGAAGCTCTACGTCGTCGGCGCCGCGAGCACCGGCATCACGGTCTTCGGCCTCTCGCTCGTCTTCGGCATGACGGGCAGCCTCGAGTTCACCGGCCTCGCCGCCGCCCCCTCGAGCCCGCTCCTCACCCTGGGCATGTTCCTGACGCTGGCCGGCATGTCTTTCAAGATCGGCGCAGTGCCATTTCACATGTGGGTGCCCGACACCTACCAGGCCGCTCCCACGCCGTTCGTGGCGTTCCTGTCCTCGGCCCCCAAGGCCGCCGGCTTCGCGGCGCTCGCCGCCGTCTTCCTGCGCGGCTTCGGTGGCGCCGCCGAGGCCTGGGTGCCGGCGGTGCTGACGGTGACGACGCTGACGCTGGTGGTCGGCAACCTGATGGCCATCCCGCAGAGCAACGTGAAGCGCCTGCTGGCCTTCTCGGGCGTGGCGCACATCGGTTACATGCTCATCGCCCTGGCCATCGGCGACGCCGAGGCGACGGGCGTACTGCTCTTCTACCTGGCGGGCTACACGGTCACGAACATCGGCGCGTTCCTGGTGGTCAACGCCGTGGGCGGCCGCGACGCCGACGTCGAGATTCCCCTGTTCAACGGCCTCTCGCGCCGCTCGCCGGGCCTGGCCGCCTGCCTGCTCATCTTCCTGCTCTCGCTGGCCGGCATCCCCTTCGTGGTGGGCTTCTGGGCGAAGCTCTATGTGTTCCTCGAGGCGTGGCGTGCGGGCCTGTGGTGGCTGACGCTGCTCGGCGCGTTGCTCGCCGTCGTCGGCCTCTGGTACTACCTGCAGATTGCCTACGCGGCCTACATCCGCGCGCCCGCGGACGACCGCACGCAGCCCGTGCGTCTCGATCCCCGCACCCGCCTCGCCGTCGCCGTCTGTCTCATCGCCGTGGTCGGCATGGGCGCCTGGCCCGCGCCGTTCATCACCAACGCGCTCGACGCGGCAGCGGTGTTCCTGAAGTAGGCAGGCGCGACTACCGCCGGGCCATGCGCCAGGCGAGCTCGCGGCGGTCCCACCAGATCATCGTCGCGTCGCCCGCGGCGTCGAGGTGAAGACCGATTTCGCCGCCCCCGGTGCCGACGGGTTCGACCCGCCACCCCTCGGTGGTCTCGATGAAGTGCGAGATCTGCACCGCGTCGAGCCGCTCACCGAAGGGGTCGTCGAGCGGGTCTTCGGTGCGGACGACACCGTCGACGAGGACCCGCAGGCGGTCGTCGGCGCCCATCTGCGCGTCGAAGGCGAAGCCGCTCGGCGGCGGCTCGACGGGCAACTCACTGGCCATCACCCCGCGTCCACCGACCTCGAAGACCCGCAGCACCGGCGGACCATCGATGTCGAGCTCGACGAACCCGACGCGGGTCGGGCTCGCGAACGGTGCAACGGGGCCATGAACCCCCGGCACGGCCTCGTGGGACGCCACGCCGGCTCGCCAGACCACGACGTCCGCCTGAGGCCAATCACACCCGTAGACGGCCACGAGCGGCCGGTCCCCGTCACCGCCGGTCATGCGCAACTGACACTGGTTGCGATTCACCGCCGCGTCGAACGTGGGGGGCATCGGCAGGATCTCGGCCCCGGCGGCTTCGGTCAGCCGAACGATCCGGTCGGGGCCACTGTAACCGAGATAGACGGTGCCATCGTCGAGGGCGTGCATTGCTTCGAGCGAGCCGCCGAGCGCGTCCGGCACGGCCGGGTAGTCGACGTCGATGCCCGTCTCCGGGTCGAACCGCGCGATCTGTCGGGCCCCCCGCCCGACGACCCGGTAGAAGCGGCCGCGAGTATCGATCACCGACAGACCCGAGGCGGGCGGCAGGGGCGTTTCGATCGACACACCATCGCGCAGGGTCACGGCGACGGGCTGTTCGGTCGTTCGGCCGGCGCCGTCGGTGCCATACCGCTTCAGATACAGCGTGAGCGCGACGGCATCCTCGGGCGCGGCCGCGCCGAGGCGGGTGTCGGCCATCGAGAGCCGGTCGCCCCAGAACAGACCCCCGTCGAGGGGACCATAGGCGAACCCCTCGTCGACCAGCGTGCGGGTCAAAGGCGTCGCCGTCGGATCGACGTCTTCGATGCGTGTCGGCCACGCGACGTGCCCGTGTGTCGCCTGCCCCGGCGCGCGGTCGAACACCGCGAGGCTCGGCGAGTTGTCGGCGCCGAGCCGCAGGCGACGCTCGCTCTGGGCCCCGTCCGGCCCGACGCTGAACGTCACCAGATCACCGGCGACGATGGACACACCGCGGCCGGTGTAGAAGGCATCCACCCGCCACGCACCGGGTTCGTCCCGTGCGAGCGCGCCCGCCGGCATGCTCAACCCCGGCAGGCTCGCCATGAACCACGCATCGGCCCCGGCGGGCCGGAAGAACGCCGTCGCCCCCAGGACGGCGTCGACGGTGCCATCGGCGCGCAGGCTGAGCTTCGTCGGCGGGCCGCGGTCGCGACACCCGGGCGTCTCCTGCGGCATCGGCAGCGGCTGCCAGCCGTCGTCTGTCGACCATACGGCCGTCTGCCAAGGGGACGAGCCATCGCCATGACACCAGGCGGCGAATACACGCCCGTCGGGCGTCGCCAGCACGCCGATCTCTTCATCGTTGCTCGAGTCGGGCAGAAAGCGCCCGTCCGTCCACGCTTCGGGGCCGCGCACGGCGGGTGCGTCGTCCGGCCCCACGGGCGGGCGGGTGGCGTGGTGGATGCGATCTCCCCCCGACTCCTGCGCCCAGAGCAGGTGCAGGCCTTCGTCCGGGCCCAACGCCAGGGCGAGGCCGTCGTGAATGAACCGCAACGCGGCGAGATCCTCGATGAGACCCGTGTCTTCGACCTGCCAGCCATTCGCCGTGCGCCACGCGTGTTTCAATCGATAGGCCCGGCGGTCGAAATACACGACGTGCGGGACACCCGCCGGCCCGACCGCGACGGACATGACGAACCCGACGGGCACGTCGTCGACGACCTCCACCGCCGCGCCCGGCGTCGACGCGCGGTACCACAGGCGCGCCGTGCCATAGATGTGATGCGCCGTGCCATCGGGTCCGACGACCATCCGCGGCGCGCGCAGCGACCCCTGGTCGAAGTTCAGAAACCGGCGCTCCTCGGGTGCCGGCAACGAAACCGTCGAGACGGACACCTCCCATTCGATGCGTCGGGTCGTCGCGTTGCCCGCGCCATCCGTCGCCGTCACCTCCAGCGCGTGCGGCCCTTCGGCGAGGCCGACGAGCGACAGATCCGGCGGACACTCGGCCAGCCCTTGCCCGTCGAGGGTACACGTCACGGTCGCGTCGGCCGCATCCCAGGTGAGCGCAAAGGCCGCTGCGCGCAGGTGCGCGTCCGTCTGGCCGCCCTCCACGGCGAGGTCCGGCGCGACGGTGTCGAGCGTGAACGCCACCTCGGCGGGTGTCTCGTCCACGTCCGCCCCGAAGACGGCCCGGGCCTGGAAGACATGCGGGCCGTCGGTCTCGACCACGAGCCCGGGCCGGGCGGCGCACGGCGCAAAGTCGGCGTCATCGAGCCGACACTCGAACGTCGCCCGCGGCGAGCTCGAACGTAGGCGCACGGGCAGCTCGCGCTCATTCGTCAGGGCCGGCGGCGGCAGATCGATGAACGTGTCGAGCGAGCCCGGCGGCGGGCCATCGGGCACCGGCGGCGCCGCGTCGGCCGGCAGCGGGGGCTCGGCCGCGTCGATCGGCGGCGGCTCGGCCGCGTCGGTCAGCGGCGGCTCGGCTGCGTCGGCCAGCGGCGGGCGGGCATCGGCGGGCGTGGCCCCCCCATCCACCGCGGCGTCGACGACCGGCGCGCGGGCGTCACCGGGCACTCCGCCGTCGACACCCGGCGTTCGGGCATCGCCGGGCGCTCCCCCGTCGACCGCCGGACGTTCGACCTGCGCATCTCGCCGCGGTCGCGTTTCACCGGCGTCGGGGTCGGCGCCGCCCGCGCCGCCGGTGCCCTCACACGCGGCGAGACAGGCGACGGTGGTGAGAAGCAGGCCCGTATGACGAGGCGGCGGGACGACGCGATGCGACATGTTCGAGTCCGGTCCATGGGGGTGGTGGTGACGGTGGCGTCACGGTATCCCCGACCCGATGCGGGAGCAATCGGCGGCCTCGCCGGAGCCTGTCATCTCAGCCGTGCAGACGTGGAGTCGGCACCGCCGAAGCCTCGACGGCCGGCACCGCCCCGCCCCGCGACCGGAACGCGCCGACCACCCCGAGGGCGGCGGCGACCGTGCAGAGCATGAGTGCGAGGGCCAGGTTGCACAGGGACTCGCCGAGGCCGATGAGTGCGATGAACTGTTTGTCCGCCGGTACGCCGCCCATGTGTGTGAGGGTCATGATGGCACCGAGGGTCGTGCCGGCGAGGCCGGAGACGACGGTCAGGAGGCCGGCCGCGAGGGCTTGCCGGGACCGCGTCGCCTCGGGCTGCGCGGCGTATCGCCACGCGGCGAAGACGGCGAGGAGCCCGAAGGCCAGCGTCGGCCACATCACGATGCCACCCATCTGCATGAACTCACCCATGACCTACCTCCCGGGCGCGGCGCGCCGGACGCGACGAGGCCGTGCGGCGGGCCCGGACCCCCCGGGCGCCGTCGACGACGGCTTGCTGTCGGGAGTGACCGCGGGTCGGCCGGAAAGTTCCCGAAAAAGGGCGCCGGCACGATCGCCCTCAGCGCAGTCCGCTCACGGGCAGTGCGTCGACGCCCGCAGCAGCGCGTCGCAGCAGGGGGCGACGACGTATTCGGCGGCGGCGAGATACACGGCTCGCCGCGCCTCCGCCGGCACGAGACCGAACCGGGCGAGCTGCGGGTCGTCCTCGACGTCGGTCGCATCGGCCGCCGTCACGACATCGGCGACGGCGGCGAGGACGATGGCGCGGACCTCGTCGGGCCTCATCTCGCGCTCGACGGTGAGGCCCCAGCGGATGGTCTCCCACCCCAGGGCCGCGTGCCGGATCTCGTCCGCCGCGATGGCCCGAAACGCCGCGGCGATCACCTCGTCGTCCGTCCGGTTGGCCAGATATACGGCCTCGGCCGCGCCGAGCGCCTCTCCCACGCAGGCCTCCCGCAACGTCGCGACCAGGAGCGCGCGCAACGACGTCGCCGGCTGTGCGCCCCGGGTGGAGAGCGGACCCGGCGCGATGCGCTCGCCGGCGAGGACGGATGCAATCGCGTAACACCGACGGGCGTGTTGCACCTCCTCGCCCATGGCGCGCGCGGCCCCGGCGAGCAGGCGCGGCGGCGCACCGAAGTGAACGAGGTCGAGCGTGAAACGCGCGAAGGCCGCGGCGGCGGCGTGCTCGGCGGCCGCCCGCTCGAGCCAATGGGCCGTGACGCGCTCGCCCGCACTCGCGTCGAGGACCGGCCGCGCGGGCGCCGGCACGCCGTCCGTCCACTCGGCATCGAAGCAGGGCTCCGCCCAGCGCGCGGCACCGTCCACCACGAAGGCCCGGCCGTGAACGCCCGCTTCGAGCCACCGGACGGCGTCGTCCGGGTCCGAGGGTCCCCCTTCGAGCGCCCCGTCCGTGGCGTGCTCCTGCGGTGCCGCGCATCGGTCGGCCCCGACGGTCCCGCCCGCGGCACGTCCATCCGGGATCGGTGCGCACCCGGCCGTTCCGCCACCGCCCGCCGCCCCCCCGGCGCAGTCCGTCGCGTCGTGCGTCGCCGCCGGCCGCCCACAGGCACACGTCCCCGCGGCGGCGGACGCGCGGCCGGCAGTGACGAGACAAATCGCCCCCGCGGCCCCCTCGGCCGACGCCGTCGACGCCGCACCGTCGCAATGGGCCACGCCCGCGTCCCGCGCACCCGACGAGCAGACCGGACGCTCGTGCACCGCGCCGGGCAACCGAATCTCGTCCTCGCCGCGCCTCGCCGCGCTGCAGAGCGGCGGTGCGTCGAAGGCATCGGGAGAGGCCACCGCCCGCGGCGCGCGCAGCGCCAGGAGTTCGAAAAGGGTTTCGCGGTGTTCGACCAGCCGCCGTCGCAGTTCCATCGAGGGCGGATCATTCCACCCCGAGCGGGGCGACTGCAACGTTTGGCCGGTGTGACGTGTCCCCGGTCAAGCGGCGCAGGCCCGGATGTCCACCGATCGTGGGCAAAACCCCTTGCCCGCCACGGCCGCCGGCCCCAGAGTCCCGCCATGAACGCGCCACCGACGGACGCCACGCCCCGCGACCCGAGCGCCGCGCCGACCGCGCCGCCCGCATCGCCCGCCAAGGTCAAGCCCCGCCTGCGGGGCGTCAGCCACGAGATCGCCTTCTATTTCGCCATCGCCGGCACCATCGCGCTCACGATGGCCGCCGAGCCCGGCCTCAAGACGACCGCTGCGCTGATCTACGGGCTGTCCATCGTCACGCTGTTCGGCACGAGCGCGCTCTACCACCGGCCGATGTGGTCCCCCGTCGCCCGGGCGCGCCTCCGCAAGGCCGACCACGCCGCCATCTTCGTCCTCATCGCCGGCAGCTACGCGCCCCTAGGCCTCGTCGCGCTGCCCCCCGACGCCGGCACGCGCCTGCTGGCCTTCGCCTGGGGCGGCTGCGCCCTGGGGCTTCTGAAGGCCCTCTTCTGGGCGCACGCGCCGCGCTGGGTCACCGCCGCCTCGTACATCCTGGTCGGGTGGGCGGCGGCCGTCGAGTGGACGGCGATGGGCGAGGCCCTGGGCAGCACGCGCGCCGGACTCATCGGCCTCGGCGGGGTCTGTTACTCGGTCGGTGCCATCATCTACGCGCGCAAGCGCCCCGACCCCGTGCCCCATGTCTTCGGCTATCACGAAATCTTTCACGCGCTCGTCATTCTGGCCGCCTTCATCCACTTCGCCGCGCTCGGCAGCGTCGTGCTCGGCGGCGATGCGCCCTGACGGGCGATGACTTCGACACACACCCCTGCGGAGGCACCATGCCCGGCCCGCGTTTCGTCGCCGACCCCGAAATTCTCGCCGCGCTGAAGCCCGCGGAGCGATTCGCCTACGCCCTCGGCGCGCAGCTCAACGAGACGACGTGGGGCAAGCGTCTGTCGATGGCCTGGGGGCACAACGTCGCGCAGCCCGGCCTCGCGCTCACCATCAACAACCGCCTGCGGCTCTTCGGCGCCGAGCATCTGCCCGCGCGCTCGATCATCCTGGCGACGAACCATCGCACGTGGTTCGATCAGTTCGCGGTCATGATCGCCACCTGGGATCACTACCCGCAGGCGCCGTTTCTGTATTGCCCCGTGCGCAGCGCGTTCTACTACGAACGGCCCCTGGGCGTGGCCCTGAACCTGCTCGTGTCCGGCAACGCCATGTATCCGCCGGTCTTTCGCGACGACCGGGGGCCGCTGCTGAACCGCAACGTCGTCGACGCCTGCGTGCGGCTGCTCGAGTGGACGCCGCGGGCCGTGGTGGCCATGCACCCGGAGGGCACGCGCAATCAGGGCGACGATCCGTACAGTTTCC
Organism: Myxococcota bacterium; assembly: GCA_023150895.1. Taxonomy (GTDB): domain Bacteria; phylum Myxococcota_A; class Bradymonadia; order UBA7976; family UBA1532; genus CAINDO01. The sequence goes on from JAKLJY010000028.1 coordinate 76,995, forward strand.
TGCCGCCGAAGGCCGGCATCGGGCGCATCGCACTCGCCGCACGCGCGCCCATCATCCCCAGCTTCGTCAACGGGCTGCCCCGCACCTTCAAGAAGCTGCTCGAGCAGCGCGTGACGAAGGGCGTCGAGCCCGTGCGGGTCTTCCTCGGCCCCGCCGTGCCCCTCGACGACCTCTACGACCGCCCGGACGACCGCGAGGCGCACCACGAGGCGGCGACGCGCACCATGACGGCCATCGCCGCGCTCGGCGAGGCGGATCGCGCCTTCATGGCGACGTGGCGGCCGGACTGATCGATGCCCCTGCCCCGCCTGCACCTCTTCGAGTTCAATGACCTGGCGTGGGTGCCGGCGCCCGTCCGGGACACCGTCGTCGAGTCCCTGAGCCGCACCCTCGTCTGGGGCCGCATCCTCGCGGGCGTCGTCGACCCCCTCGAGGCCTGCCTGGCCGCCGCGGGCACGCGCCGCCTCCTCGACGTCGGCTCGGGGGCGGGCGGACCGGCCAGCATTCTCATCGACGAGTTCGCCCGCGCGGGCCACGCGCCGCTCGATTGCCTGCTGACGGACCTGCACCCCCGCCCGCACCTGTGGGCGGCCCTCGCCGAGCGCCACCCCGGACAGATCGAGTTCGTGCCCGAGAGCATCGACGCGACACACATCCCCGAGGCCCTCTCCGCCGGCCGCGTGCGCACCATCATCAACGTGCTGCACCACCTGCCGCCGCCCCTCGCGCGCGACGTGCTGCTCGACGCCTGCCGCACGGGCGACGGTGTGTTCGTCGTCGAGGGCTTCGAGCGCAACCCCTTGGGCTTCGTGTCCATGTGGCCCACCGGGCTGCCTGCGCTGCTGGCCAACCCGGCCCTGAGCCCCCGCGATCGCATGGCCAAGATTGCCCTGACGTGGCTCACCCCCGTCGCCGCCCTCGTCGGCGCCTGGGATGGCTTCGTGAGCACGATGCGGGTGTATTCCGAGACCGAGCTGCGCGCCATGGTCGCCCCCGCCGGCGAAGACTTCGAATGGCACTACGGGCGCTACCCGTACCTCGGTCTCGGCCGCGGATATGTCTTCTGGGGCGCCCGCCGGGGGTAAAGCGGGATGTGGCTTGTACCCCCCGGGCCGCTCGAACATGCTGCGGCCGTGCGCATCTCTCTCCCCGACCACCACTCTCTCCGCTCCGCGCGTCGCCACGCGTTCGCGCTCGTCGCGGCCGGCGCGTGCGACGGGGGCGCGTCCCGGTCCGATGCCGATGCGAACGACGCGGAGGGCGCGCGGGGCGGCGGGCCCGACGCGGCGGGCTCGGGCGGGGATGCGGCGAGCGCGGCGCCGGACACCCGGATCGCGGTGCCGGATGCCGCGGTCGCCGACGGGTCGCCCCCCGACGCCGGGGCAACGACCCCCGACGCGGCGCCAACCCCGACCCCC
>JAKLJY010000290.1 GCA_023150895.1 Myxococcota bacterium
AACTCAAGGCGCTCGGCGAGGGCTGGCGGCTGGGGCGGGGGGTCGAACGCGGGGTGGAGGTGGTGGGGAAGGGGGGCGTTCAGTCGAACCGGCTGGCCGGGCAGGTGGGGGAGCAGTTTCTGGCGAGGACGTTCGGCGGTCGCTCACAGGTGACGATGGAGACATCGATAGGGCGGCGGGTGATCGACAACCTGACCGAGGGCGTGGCACGAGAGTCCAAAGTCGGACGGACGGCGTTGACGCGAACCGTGCGCAACCAGATTGCCAAGGACACTGAACTCCTGGACAGCGGTCGCGTTGCCGGCGTCGAATGGCACTTCTTCCCCGGCCAGACCGGTGTCGGACCGACGGCACCGCTTCGAACGGCCCTCGAACAGGCTGGAATCGGCGTTGTGCTCCACTGAGATCCATGATGACCTTCGAGACACCATACCCTCCGTTCATTCCGCCAGCCCCCCTTGCCGAGAAGACGCCCCCGGAGTGGTCGCGCGCGGAGGCAAAGGCCTATGCCGAGTGGCTCGGGGCGTGTCGTGACGACAGGCGCCTGGCGCTGATTCGGTTCTTCGGGATGGACCAGACTGCGCCGCCGGTGTCTCTCCTCGCCCCCCTCGGTGAGCGAGTGGCCGCGGCGCTGAGGGCGGAATCGTTCGCTCGGGGCGGGCGCTTGACGAACGAGGGCCATGCGGTCGCCGCCGACATGGGCCTCCTTCTCGCCGCTGCGCTTCAGCAAACGAACACGCACCTCTCGTGGGACGTCGTCCTGAAGCCGAAGTCGGACGTCTCGTATCATCAGCCGGTGCTCGTTGGATTCGGGGTGTTGGTCTTCGATCCTCTGTTGATATCGACGACGCAGGCGTTCGGGGTCGCGAAAGGCACGAAGGATGGCACTGCTTGGCAGCGCGTATTCGACTACTGGAGCGAATTGGCTCGGAACAGCGCGCGCTGAGCACGCCTCGCCGAGTTTTCGGGCTCCACATGGGCGCATCGCGCCGGGCTGGGGGCCCAAGAGCGCCCCCGCGCCGTCACGACTTACGCCTGGGATCGGCCGCGGCGCCCACCGGCTTCGTCATGTCGCGAAGGCCGCACTCGACGAGCGCGCGGCTCTTCGACTGGCACAGGATGAAGCCGCCGGTCGGTCCGTCCGGCGAGTGCCGGCGCTGCTCGTCCACCGTCTCCGGAGATCAGCCAAACGGTGAGCCCGTCGGCGATCTCGGGGCGAAACGGCGGCGCCTTCAGTTCGGTGACGACGAAGCGGCGCACCCTCGCGCGGTCGAACGGCCGGTCGAGCGAGGGGTCCACGCGGCCGACCTCCAGGTGTGCCCGCGGCCCGGAGAAGGCGAACCCTGCGCGAGGTGCCAGGCACTTCAGCCGGCGGGTCGGCGACGACATCTGGTCGGCGACTGCCAAGGGGAACAAGCCCGCCTGGAGCACAGTGCGGCGCCGCTATTGGAAGAACGAGGCGGCAGGCACCTATGGAAGCACGAACGACTGCACGACGTTCAGGCCGCAGCCGGCGTACGCCGCGGCCAGAGGCGGATGTTGTGCTGCCAGGTCTCGGTCGAGATCGCAGAAATGCAGGTCCCGCTCGCCCGCGTCATGCAGCTCCTGGGCCCGATGAAGCACCGCCCCGGCGACCATCTCGTCGAAAGGTTTGAGCGCCTTCACCGCGAACATCCCGAGGGTCCTGCGGACCACGGCCTCGCTCGGGGGAATTACGGAGACCTTCGCCACGAGGCCCGCGATCCGCGCGTCAATCGTCTGGATCGCCTCCACTCGCGCGGAGTCGGCGACCGAACGCAAGAAGTCGACCGCGGACTTGTCGAAGCCGCCGGGGTTCCGCTGGTACTCGACTGCGGCGAACCGCATCATCTTGTCGCGGAATCCAAGATCCTCGCTGATGACGCGATCCAGCGTTCGTCTCGCCTCCGATGCGCAGCACCAGGGGAGCAGCAGACTTACCTGGCCGCGAAGGTGCAGGTCGAGGAGCGCCGTCGCCGCCGACGCGGGGAGAGGCCGCAGCAACTCGACGACGAAGTTCGTCTCTACGAAGACGTATCGCACGAACTCTCCGTGGATCTACGCGGCGTGGACAGCCGATCCGGAGAGGGCCGGGACGACGTCGTGGAGCAGGGCGGCAGCGGCATCGCCATCGTCAGGGAGGGCCTCGTTCCAACTCGCGGCCATGCGAGCGAGCCAGTCCTGCACCCGCGCGTCCAGAGACTCGCCTCGGGCGCGGTGAAGTACGACATCCGTAGAGAGCCTAGCCTCCTCCTTGATCGAGTCGGCGGACATCGTCCAGAACTCGTCGCGCAACAGCACGGCCTCGCGCGCATCGAACAGGAGACCGTGTGCGCACCCGCGGCCGAAGAGATCATTTCGAAACGCCCGGACCCGGTCACTCGTGATCGACTCGCAGGTTTCGACGACCAACGATGGCCGCGTTTCGTGGGGCTGGCTGACGACGTACCTCATGATTTCTGGACTGTACTGCTCGAGTATGGCGCCGGCAACGCCTGCGACCGCCTTACCCGGGGGCGCGACCGCAGCACGGACGGTCTGCGCGGGCCGACTTGCAGCCTCGCGGCCGCGGCCGGGTGGGCGCCGCGCAGACCCGACGACCGGATCTTCACGCCTCGCCCCTCTCGCCTCCGGCGGCGGTCGGCAAGTTCCCTGGGATCTGCGGGCGGCGGGGTCCAGCCCGACCAGGGCGTCATCCTCCGCCGGCAACGCGGGCCCGATGAAGCAGAGCGCCCGAAACGAAAAATGAGGGGCGCCCCGGGCGTGCCCGGTCGCCCCGCCAGGCGCTCTCTCGCGCTCTCTGCATGACGCCCTGCTTGTCGAACTGAACCGCTCTGGTTGCGCTCGTTGCGCTTGTTGCGGCGGCCGCACCGCGCGGAAACCCGCGCCCCAGGCCCGTCTCCGCCCCCTCCGCCCGGACCCGGCGGCGGGTGATCGACACCCTGAACCGCCCCGGTCCTGCCGTGAACCCCGCAAGCTGAGAGCTCGGGGTCATGAGCGAGGCGAGACAGAAGTTCTCATGTGAGGTCCGGGAGCGGGCGGTACGCCGGGTCCGGGAAGCGCGCGGGGAGCACCCATCGGAGTGGGCGACCCTCTGCGCCATCGCCGCGAAGCTGGGCTGTACGTCCGAGACGCTTCGCAAGTGGGTGCGGCAGGCCGAGCGTGACGGCAGCAAACGGGCGGCGTCGGCGACGGACGACCGGCAGCGCCTGCTCGAACGCGAGAACCGCGAACTGCGGCGCGCTCTCCACGGACCGCCGAACCGTGTTCCGCGATGTCTCGAGCGACGCGGCCCGCTGCCCGCATCGAATCGCCACGCGCCATCCGGCGCCGAATCTCCGTCCGGTCGTCCATCGTATGCATCCTCCCGGTTTGGCGGACTCGTGCCGGTCGGGAAAGGGGCTGCCCGGTGGTTCAGTTTCAGAGCGATGGGACTACGAACAGTCGGCGGATGCGCCCGATTGACCGCGAAGGGACCCTGTGCGCATGATGAATGCGCATTTTTCGTGGAGGTCGTCTTGCTGGAGTTCGACCGAGGCGCCCCGAAGCGGGCCACCAACTTGAGTTTCAACTCCGACCTGCTCCGGCGGGCCAAGGCGTTGGGCATCAATCTTTCGGCTCGGCTCGAGCCGGAGCTGATTCGCATCGTCGCCGACGAGGAACAACGGCAACTCGCGCAGGAACTCGCGCCGTCGGTGGCCGCATGGGCGGCATACTACGAAACACACTCGGCGGTCGTCGATGAGTGGTCCGAGGAGTGATCGTGGCGCAGTTCGACGTACACCGGACCAACAGCCGCCGTGCGGGTGGCGCGCCCTTCCTGGTCGTCGTGCAGTCCAGTCGATTCAATGACGTCCCTCGGCGGGTGGCGATACCGTTGGTCGCGCAGGCGGTCATCGGGCCATTGGATTCGCGGCTCAGCCCGGGTTTCGTGATCGAAGGCGTTGCCGTCGTCCTGGCCACTCTGGAGGTGTCGAGCCTGCCGCTCGCGGCCTTCGGAGATCTCGTCGGCAACCTGAGCGCCCGGGGCGACGACATCATCCGCGCCCTCGACCTCGTGGTCTCGCGCGCCTGGGACTAGGGGCATCTTGCCGTAACGCCCGCCGGCTGCGGTCGCCCGTGTCGGCCGCCCGCCGGCTTCCGGCTTCCCGCCCTCGGTCGCAGTCGCTCAGTTGCGGCTCGGTCGGTCTATCCACACGCACTCGGCGATCGCCTCGGCCCGAGCGCCCTCGCATCGGCATCGGTGACGGCAACAAGGTCCTCGTTGCCTCAGAGCACGCTGCTGCACGCACCGCAGGGCGGCCGATTTCACACGGGCGGCGCGCGTACCTCGGCGCCGCACGCCGGACACTCGAAGGCGCCGTCCTCGGTCGCGGACTCGACGAAGCGCAAGCCGGTGTCCCGCTGACCGACGTCGACGCAGGTGATG
>JAKLJY010000291.1 GCA_023150895.1 Myxococcota bacterium
GGGCGGCGAGGTACCCCTCCCCGACCTCGGCGTGCCCCCCACCCCGGACAATCAGGACGGCGACCCCTTCACCGTGGGCGACGGCGACTGCGACGACCTCGACCGCACGGTCTACCCCGGCGCGCCCGAGGTCTGCGACGGCCGCGACAACGACTGCGACGGCGAGGTCGACGGGCAGACCATCTCCTGTTACGAGGGCGACCCGGCGCTCATCGGCGTCGGCCTCTGCCACCCCGGTACGTCGACCTGCACGGCCGGCGAGTTCGGTCCGTGCGAGAACCAGGGTCTGCCGGCCCCCGAGGCCTGCGGCGACGCGCTCGACGACGACTGCGACGGCGAGGCCGACGAGGGTTGCGACGGGGACGGCGACGGCGTGACCGCGGCCGCGGGCGACTGCGACGACACGGACGGCACCGTCTACCCGGGGGCCGACGAGCTCTGCGACGCGCTCGACAACGACTGCGACGGCGCGGTCGACGGCCTGACGCAACCCTGCTACAGCGGCCCGGCCGGCACCGAGGGCGTGGGCCTGTGCCACGGCGGCGTCGCGGTCTGCCTCGACGGTCTGTTCGGCGAGTGTGAAGGGCAGGTCCTGCCCGCCGCGGCCGAGAGCTGCGCCGACGAGACCGACGACACCTGCGACGGGCAGGTCGACGAGGGCTGCATCGTCGACCCGGCCTGCGCCGCCATCGACCTCGACTCCCCGGTGACGCTGACGTCCGAGTGCGTCGCGGTCGGCGGCGGGGCCATCCCCCTCGTCCGCATCGACCTCCGCGACACCAACGGCGCGCCCCTCGCCAACCGGCAGGTGGACATCCAGTTCCAGCCCGAATTGCCCCTCGCCTTCCGCAACGTGCTGTCCAACGGCGGCACCTACTACCGCGGCTTCAACGCCGGCAACGCCCCGCAGGAGAGCCGGGTCAACGTCACCGTGGCCTGCGGCGCCCAGCGCGTCACCCTGCGCGCGCGTCCGGTCGTTCGGGTGGTCCCCGGCGTCGTGCCCGCCAGCCACGTCGTCACCGGCGGGTGTCCGTTGCAGGGGGACGTCCGCGCCCTCGTCCGCGACGCCGCCACCGGGGCGCCCGTGCCGAACGCCTGGATCATGGCCGGCGTCGGGCCGGTCGACCGCATCCAGCCCAACGCGGGCGACGCCATCCGCGGCATCCCGGGCAACTCGGTGGCCGCCGCCGTCGACCCCGACGGCAATCCGGTCCTGCACGACTACGGGGATCTCCTGAGCGGCCCGGCCACGGTCACCGTCGGCGCCGAGGGCTACGAAAACGTCACGCTCGCCGGCGTCGATGCGAGCATGATCGCCGTGCCCCTGCGGGCCATCAACCCGCCGGCCCCCCAGACCGCAGACATCTCGGGGCGCCTCTCGGACTTCGACAGTCTGCGGGTCGACGGCCGCATCGACGGCGGCCTGGTCATGCCGAGCTTCGACCTCGGGTTCCTCGGCACGTTCCGGACGGAGCGTCTGTTCAGCCGCAGCCAGTGCTGGGATCCGCTGACCGAGGGTCTCGCGGCCGATCTCATCGATCCCCTCGACCTGCCGGGCAACCTCTACATCCCGGCGCAGCGCGAGGGTCTCGTGCTTTTGCCCGTGCCCGTCTCCGAGCACCGCTTCACCGTCAGCTCGCAGCCGCTCGGCCGGGACGATCTCGTCGCGCTCACGGGCAAGCTGCCGATGGCCGAGCTCCTCGATCTCATCTCCAACGGTGGCTCCCTCGAGCAGATCGTGCCGCTCTTCAACCTCACCGAGATCGGCGTCGCCCGGAATCTCCAGGTCGACGGTCCCATCCCCGATCTGCGTATCCCCATGTCCGGCGCGCTGAACGAGAACGCCGCGTGCCGCGTCTCGAACGCGCCCGCCGGGGCCTCCGTCCTGTGTATCTCCGCAGGCGACTGGTCCGGTGCGAACGGCGCCGGACGCCTCTTCCCCATGGGCTTCCGCATCATCCCGGGGGCCGACCTCCGCGGCGCGCCCGGTCCCGTCGAGATCGACCTGCCCACCGTCGCCCCCGAGGGCGTCTTCCGCGGCATCGGCTACGTCGCCGGGGCCGTGGCCCTCTACCTCGACGAAGCGGACGCCCCGCCGGGCCAGGGTGGCGGTGTCAGCGCCGTGCTCGACCGTCAGGGCATCGGCCCGGCCGGTGGCACCGCCATTGCCGAGTCGTTCTTCGACGTGCCCTCGTTGACCCGCGACGGCCTCGCCATCAGCTGGGGCGCGGTCGAGAGCGCCACGAGCCCGCGCGCCGACGTCTGCAAGGTCGAGATCGTGCGGTTCCTGCGGACCGAGTACGACCCCGGCGAATGCGCCGGCAACCGCACCGAGGAGCGCGAGGTCCCGGTGTGGACGGCCTACACCGCCGGCGATACGGGGACGCTCGTCCTCCCCGAGGTCCACGACCTGTGGCCGCGCGCCGCCACCGACGGCCTGATCGACACCAATCAAACCCCCGAGAACGACCGCCTCGCCTACCGCATCTCCTGCCTGGGTCTCGGCCTTGCGCCGAATTTCTCCTTCCACCGCGGGAACTTCCGCGCGCTCACGGACGGCCTGACCCACGTCGCCACGCAGGAGCGCGGGTATTGAGCGTAGCGGCGGGTCTGGCGTGGCGGTACGTCACGCATGCGCTCATGCTCGGCCTCGCCCTCTGGAATGAGGGCCGACCCGCCCCCTCCCTGCCCGATACGCTGCTCGAACTCATCCCGCGCAGCGCGTTCCTCGCTCGACACAACTACACGCTCTGGCTTCTGGCCTACCTGCCCGCCGGCTTCTGGCTGTGGGCCCGGGATCGGCGGCTCTTCGTCCGCTTCCTGTGGGTCGGCGGCTGGGTGAGTCTGTTGCGCGGGCTGACGATCTGGGCGACGGGCCTCGGCCCCGTGGACGGGCACGACGTCAACGCCGGCCTCGACGCGGCGACCCGCCTCCAGGCGTTCCTCGCCATCGTGAATCCCCTCTCGGCGCTGACGACGGACGCGCCGCACGTCTACCTGACGAAGGACCTGTTCTTCTCCGGGCATACGAGCAGCACGTTCTTGCTCTGGCTCTATGCGCGGCGCATCCCGCGCCTCGGCCCGGTCGCGCTCGCCGCGCACGTCGCGACGGTCGGGGTCGTGTTCGCCGCGCACCTGCACTACACGATCGACGTCATCGGCGCCTGGGCGTTGACCTACGCCGTCTATCGGTTCTTCGAGGCGGGGCCCGGCGCCGAACGAGGCGCGGGCGGCGGGGCCCGACTCGCCGGCGCCGAAACCGGACCGGAGGCGGGCGCGGGTGACGCCGACGCCGCGGCGGCGATGCGCTGCGCCCGGGCCTCGAGCGCCGCGCGGACGTAGGTCAGGATGGCGCGGAGCTGCGCCTGATTGAGTTCGATGCGCAGGTAGATGCGCGTGCCCTCGACGGTCTGGAACTGCGCGGCGGCCACCAGCGGCCACAGGCCCATCATGCGCAGCGGCAGAGCCGTCACCGTGTCTTCGAGCAGTGCTTTGCGCCGCGCCTCGGCGAAGGCCAACGCGTCGGCGAGCTCGGTGGCCGTGGCATAGCTGCCCTCGACCTCCAGCGCGGCCCGGGCGTCCGGCAGGGCCACCAGGGCCACGCGCAGGCGCTCGGGCACCCGCGGTGAGGCGCCGCGGACGAGGCGGCGCGCGCCGTCGACCTCTCCCATGACGACCGTGTCGGGCGGCATCCAGAGCAGGGCCTCGGGGCCCGTCAGCGCGGGCAAGCCGGCGTCGGCCGGGCCCGCCGCCGTCGAGCCGGGCGCGGCGGACGCGGGGCTCTGCGCCGCAGCGCGTGCCTCCGCCAGCGCGAGGACCACGGGCAGGTCCTCGAGGCGCGCGATGGCGAAGTGCCGGCCGTCGAGCAGCGCGATGTGGCGCGGTGTGGCGTCCACGTTGGCCCAGGGGGCGACCTCGCGCCCGTCGACCGTCTGCCACGCCGCCGGTAGACCACGCGTCGCGGCGAGGCGCGCCACCGAGGCGCGCACCAGCCCGACGTCGGCATTGGCCAGGCTGCCCGCCAGCACCATGCGGTCCCGCCGCAGGCTCGGCGAAGCGATGAGCACGCGATCCATGGCCGAGACCGGCTCGACGCCCGAGCCCTCGAGCACCATCTGCCAGTCCGGGATGGCGGCCAGCAGCGAGCGGGCCTCGGCGGCGAGGCCCGGACGAGGGCGAGATCGAGACGCAGGGCGAGCTGTGCCCCCGCGGGCAGGCTCACGCTGCCCGGGGGCGCGCTGGCAGCCAGACCGGGGGGAGCGGTCGGCGTGGCCGGCCCCGCTGCGACGCCGGCATCGGACGGGGCGTTGGCGGCCACGACCGGCGCGGTGGGCGGGGCGCCGGCGTCCGGCGGCGTCGAAGGCGGGGCGCCGGCGTCCGGCGGGGTCG
>JAKLJY010000292.1 GCA_023150895.1 Myxococcota bacterium
CCGCGCCGGCGCCCCACTGTGGGGCCTGGGGTCCGCCGCCGACGGAGGGGCCGGGGCTCGGGCTCTCCGACGCGGGGCTGCGCCTGCGCTGCGCCGGCGGGGCGTTCGATGTGTTCTTCACCGCGACGCCGGCGGGGGTGGCTTACCAGCGGCTCGACCCCGCCGCCGCGCCGCGCCTGGACTCGTTCGCCGTGGTCTCGCGGCCCGCCGATGCGCACGATCGCTGGACGTCGGACGCGAACACACTGCGGGCCTGTCTGGATGGTGGCACGCTGACGGTCGACCGCGCGACGTGTGCTTTCACGCTCGCGTCGCCGGCGGGCGTGCCGCTCTTGGCCGCGACGCCGTCGGCGGACACCCGGACCGAGGGGCCCGGCACGGGGCCGGACGTGGGCTCGTCGGTCGCGGTCGCGCGGGCCGCCTTCGAGGTGACACCGGACGCCGCGGTGTTCGGTTTCGGTCAACACACCGGCCCGCTGGACCGGCGAGGCACGCGCTTCGTTCACTGGAACACGGACGCCTACGACCCCGCGCACGGCGGTTGGTCGCCGACGGCGGACCCCCTCTACGCCTCGCTGCCATTCGGTACTTTGCTCGGGGAGGCGGGCGGTCTGGGTGTGTTCGTCGACGAGCCGCGCCGGACCGCGTTCGACCTCGGCGCGACGACGCCCGGGCGGTGGGTCGTCGAATCACACGGCGCGCCTGAAGTGTGGCTCTTTCCGGGGCGCGGCCTCGCCGAGCCGGCCCGAGCGTTTCGTGAGCTGATCGGCCCGCCCGCGTTGCCGCCCCGGTGGGCCTTCGGGTTTCATCAGAGCCGCTGGGGGTACGACACCGCGGGCGAGGTGCTGGCCATCACGCAGCGGTTCCGCGACCTCGACCTGCCCGTCGATGCGCTGTGGCTGGACATTCAACACATGGACGGCTTCCGGACGTTCACCTTCGATCCGGTGCGGTTCCCCGAGCCGGGCGCGCTGATCGCCGCGCTGCGGGCGCTCGGGGTGCGCACCGTGGCCATCGCCGATCCCGGTCTCGAGGTCGATCCCGCGTGGCCGGTGTATCAGCGGGCGCTGGCGCTGGATGTGTTGCTGCGGACGCCAGCCGGCGAGCCCTTCGTGGGGGCCGCGTGGCCCGGCCCGGCCTCGTTTCCGGACTTTACCGCGCCCGCCGCGCGGGACTTCTGGGCGGAACACATCCGCGGGCTGCGCGCGCTGGGGCTCGCCGGCATCTGGCTCGATGTGAACGAACCGACGACCTTCCCGGAGGGGGGCGCGGGTCTGACGGTGCCCAATGACACCCCGACCGCGTCGGGACACACGATGGCCGTCGTCCACAATGTCTACGGGCAGCTCGAAGCGGAGGCGACCTTCGCCGGCCTCGGGGGCGCGGCGGCCCGCCCGTTCATCGTCAGCCGGGCCGGCTACGCGGGCATCCAGCGCACCGCGGGTCTGTGGACGGGCGACACGCCGAGCACCTGGGACGGCCTCCGGCAGACACTGCCCATGCTGCTCTCGATGGGCCTCGCGGGCGTGCCCTACGTCGGCAGCGACGTGGGGGGCTACTCCGGCGGCGCCACGCCCGAACTCTATACACGCTGGCTGCAACTCGGGGTGCTGTCACCGTTCTTTCGCGCCCATGTGACGTCCGGCGTGCCCGGGCAAGAGCCCTGGCAGTTCGGCATCGAGGCGACGGACATCGCTCGCCATTGGCTGCGCGAGCGCATGCGCCTGGTGCCGTACTTCGAGAGCCTTGCGCTCGAGGCGCGCGAGACCGGCGCGCCGCCCCTGCGACCCCTGGCGTGGGCCTTCCCCGCCTGGCCCGAGGCTCGCCGAATCGAGGACGCCGTCCTGCTCGGTCCCTTCGTGCTCGCGGCGCCCGTCCTCTCGGCCGATGTGTCCGTTCGCGCCGTGCCGCTGCCGCCCGGGCGCTGGGTGGAGCTCTTCGGCGGCGCGGTGATCGCCGGCGGGGCGGCCCACCCCCAGACCGTGACACGCGCGGCCCTGCCGCTGTATCTGCGCGCCGGCGCGCTCCTGCCCCGCGCCCCGACACACGCCCGGACGACGGACGCGCTCCCCGACGCGCTTCAGATCGACGTCGTGCCGGGTCATGGACCCGAGACCGACACCTCGTTCCGCGTCACGCGCAACCACGACGGTCCGCCCGACGCGAACCCGGACGACGGCGCCGTCTTGCTCGCGCAAACCACCCGGGACGCTCGGCTGACCGTGACCGTCGAGCGCCGGGGTGACGCGGAGGCGGTGCCCATCACACTCGTCGTGCGCCTCGCCGACGCGGGTCCCTCACGGGTCGCCCTCGACGAGACGGATCTCGCGCCGCCCGCCTTCACCCTCGATCTCAACGACCGGACGCTGAGTGTGCCCCTGCCGCCCGGTCCGCGTGCGACGCTGATGGTCGACCTCGACGCGCCCCTGCCCGACGACGGGGCGGGGGTCGACGTGACCTTCGAGGTCGAGGTGCCGCCGGGCACGCCCGTCGAGCCGCCGGTTCACATCGCCGGTGACTTCAACGGCTGGCAGCACGTGCCGCTGCCCTGGAGCGAGCCGGGTGTGCGCGCGCGCGGCGTCGTCCGCGTCCCGCGCAGTCAGTGGTACCAGTTCAAGTTCACCCGTGGAGGGTGGGAGACGGTCGAAAAGTGGCCCGCCTGTGAAGAGGCGACGAACCGCTACGCGCTCGGAGCGGCCCATCCCGTGCGGACGGAGCGCGTCTTCGCGTGGCGGGATGTGTGTCCCTGAACGGCCCGTCAGTCGCCGAACGCTGCCATCGGATCGGCCCCCAACCCGCGCACCGGTCCGGTGCGCGGGGCGACGCCACCGATGTGTCCGGGCCACCGAAGTCGCTTCAGGGGGCCCCAGGCGGTCTCGGCCGTCTCGGCGTGCGCCGCCAGGCCGGCCAGGGTCGGCGGCCCGCGGTCGAGCGCGTCGACGCGGGGGCGGTCGAGCAGCAACCGGGCCATCCGCGCGAGTGACGTGCGCCACCGCGAGCCGACGCCCGCGGTCTGTCGATGGGTCAGCCCGGCGGCCACGGCGGCGGCCATGAGCCAGCCCGCCCCGTGGTCGAGCGCCTGACAGGGCAGGGGCACGGGCCGAGGGGACCCGGCGGCGGCTTGCGAAAGCGCCGTGATGCCGACGCTGTGCTGAACCAGCGAGTCGAACGCCCGGCGCGCCATCCACGGGCCCGTGAAGCCATAGGCGGTCAGGCTCACCTCCACGAGACCCGGGCGGTGCGCGTGCCACCCGCTCGGCGGCAGGCCGAGGGCGTCCAGCGCGCCGGACCGGTAGCCGTGCACGACGACGTCCGCCGCGTGCAGCAGCGCCTCGAACCGTTGGCGGCCCTCCGGCCCGCGCAGGTCGAGACACGCCGTCCGTTTGCCGGCCGTCGTCAGGGGCACGAGCGCCGGGACTTCCTCGAAACCGGGGGGGTCGAGGCGCAGGACCTCCGCACCCCACGCGGCCAGGAACCCCGTGCACGTCGGGCCGGCGAGCACGCGGGTCAGATCCAGCACGCGCACGCCGTCGAAGGGGCGGCCCCCGGGCGGGAGCGCGGGCAGCGGCGGGCGGCGGCCGAGGCCGTTCGGGACCTCGACGGCGAGCGGTGGTTCGTTCGCGACCGCGCGCCCCGCATCGCTCGCCCAGAAGGTGCCGGCGTCGCGCTGCGCGGCGGCGGCCCCCCCGGCGTCGACGACCGCGGTCTCGAGCGCCTCGGCGGTGAAGCGCGCGACCACCGGGGCGAGGGCGTCGCGGGTGAGGTCGGCGGTGTCGGGCACGCCCAGGGCGGAGAGGGCGGCGCGGCGGTGGTGCACGTAGTTCGTATGCAGGCGAATGAAGCCGTCGGCGGCCGCGTAGTCGCCGGCGATCGGGTCCCACGCCGGGGGCAGCCGCCAGCCGATGGGCTCGACCAGGGACTCGGTCGCGAAACACGCCGCCGCGTGGGTCGGGTCGAGCGCAACCGTCGTGTCGAGGCCACCGCGGGCGGCCGCGAGCCCCGCCGCGGCGTCGAGCGCCGTCTCGACACACGCGACGGCGAACCCGTCGACGTCGAGCGGCCCACGCCAGACGCCCGGTGCGCCGAGAGCGCGTGCGTGGGCGTGCACCGAGGGGACGCGCGTGGTCATCGCCGGATCGAGGCGCGAAATCGTAGGCGAAGACATGCGATGAGTATTCGCGCCGCGCGCCGGATCCGCTAGCCTCGCGAGCATGCAGACAACCCCATTCATTCTCGGCGCCGCGCTGGCGTTCGCCGCCACCGCTGCGTGCCCGTCGACCGCCCGCGCGGGCGACGACCGCCCGGCGAGCCCGACCGTGCCGGCCTCCGCCGCGGCGACCGCGCCGGCCTCCGCCG
>JAKLJY010000293.1 GCA_023150895.1 Myxococcota bacterium
GGCGCGGGCGGCACCCCGCCCCCCGAGCCCGACATGCTCGTCGGCCCGCCTGGCGACCGCGACGACGACGGTGTGCCCGACACCGACGACAACTGCCCGGGGCTCGCCAATTTCCGGCAAACGGACACCGACGCCGACGGCCACGGCGACGAGTGCGACACCTGTCCCACGGATGCCGATCCCGCGCAGACCGACACCGACGGCGATGGCGTCGGCGACGCCTGCGATCGCGACGACGCCGACGACGACGGCGTCGGGGACGGCGAAGACAACTGCCCGGCGGCCCCCAATGCCAACCAGGCCGATCGGGACAACGACGGCGTCGGCGACCTCTGCGACAACTGCATCACCGCCCCCAATCACGCGCAGGCGGACGCCGACGGGGACGGCATCGGCGATGCCTGCGAGTTGCCCGACGACGACGACGGCGACGGCGTGCCCGACGCCACGGACAACTGCCGCGCGCTGACGAACCCGGACCAGGCCGATCCGGACGGCGATGGCGTCGGCACGGCGTGCGACAACTGCCCGGCCACCCCGAACAACGCCCAGGCCGATGCGGACGCCGACGGCGTGGGGGACGCCTGCGAGGCCCTCGACACGGACGACGACGGCGTCACCGACGGCGAGGACAATTGCCCCGCCCGCGCCAACGCCCGCCAGGAAGACGCCGATCGGGACACGGTCGGCGACGCCTGTGACAACTGCCCAGGCCAGGCCAACCCCGGCCAGGCCGACGGAGACCAGGACGGGATCGGAGACGCCTGCGAGGCCGTCGATCCGCCGCCGCCGCCCCCGCCCCCGCCCGGCGATCCGACACACCTCGTGGTGACCGCCACCTGGGCAGGCCGCAATGTCGCCGCCGATCTGCACGTCGTCCACCCGAGCGGCGCCTTCTTCGACGCGCAGTGGGACCTCAACGTCAACAACCAGGCGCCCGCGTGGGGCCTGCCCGGCTTGCGTGAGTCCTCCGATTCGCCCGCGAACCCGGAGGTCGTATCGATCGAGGCCCTCGCACCGGGACAGTACCTGATCGGCGTCGACGCGTACGCGTTCCGGGACGGCGTGGCGACGGACGACCCGACGCTGAACCTGCGCATCGAGTGTGTCGGCGGACCGGCGTGGAACATCGGCCCGCACGTGCTGCCGCTCGCCGGGAGCAATACGCCCATCATCTGGGTCCCCGTGCGGTTGCACCTGCCCGGCTGCACCATCGACGAGTTCGTCTTCACCGAGAACCCGTACTTCTGCCTCGGCGCGTGTACCTGCCTGACCTGCCCGACCGGGGTGTGTCGGGACGTCGAGTGCGTCAACGCGGTCTGCGACGGCCGCGACGGCACCTGCCCCGATCCGTGCGCGGACGTGCGCTGCCCGGCCGGACAGGTCTGCGAGCCGACGGATCTTCGGTGCTACCGCGCCGGTCAGGGGCTCTGCGACGCATGCGAGGCCAACGTGCAGTGTTCGGTCGACGGGACGGACCGCTGCCTCACCAACCTCGACACCAACGAGCGTTTCTGTGCGTCGCCCTGCCAGCAGGAATGCCCGCCCGGGTATGACTGCGTCGACGTGCAGGGCATCGATTCGAACTACTGCGTGCCCGAGGCGCGCACCTGCATCGACCGCTGTGCCGGTGTGCAGTGTGGTGGCGGGCGTGTGTGTGATCCCCTGACGGGCGCGTGTGTCGATCCGCCCTGTGCGCTGAACGACGACTGCCCGCTGAATCAGTATTGCGGGCGGAGCGACGGTCAGTGCCACCCCACGGGCATGGGCAACACCGCCGACCTCGGCGCCTGTGCCGCCGACGCCGAGTGCCGTCCCGGGCGACTGTGTGCGCTCGGCCTGTGTACGCCGGTCTGTGATGACCTCGCCGATTGCAACGGCGGTATCTGTCTGCCGGACTTCCTGGATCAGAACCGCAACGTCTGTGTTTTCCTCGGGCAGTGAGAGAGCAACCATGATCGCCATCGTCACCGGTGCCAGCCGCGGCATCGGCCGTGCCATTGCCACCCGCCTCGCGCGCGACCACCGCGCGAAGCTGTTTCTGGTCTATCGCAGCCGCCACGCGGAGGCCGAGGAGGTCGCCACCGTTTGCCGCGCGCTCGGGAGCGAGGTGCACCTGCAGGCCGCGGATCTCGCCGACGCGGCCGCCGCCGATGCCATCGTGCCCGCCTGCGTCGAACTGTTCGGCGGCTTGACGGTGCTCGTCAACAACGCGGGGCTCACGTCGGACACGCTGGTCGCCGCGATGAGCGACGAGGAGTGGCTGCGGGTCTTCGACGCCAACATACACGGCGTCTTCCGCCTGTGTCGCGCGGCGGTGCGCCCGCTCCTGCGCAACAAGGGCGGCCGCATCATCAACCTCAGCAGCGTGTCGGCGAGGCGTCCCAACCGAGGCCAGGCCAACTACGTCGCCAGCAAGGGTGCCATCGAGGGCTTCACGAAGGCGCTCGCGGTCGAGCTCGCCCCCAAGAAGATCACGGTCAATGCCGTCGCCCCGGGCGTCATCGAGACCGAGATGAGCCAGCGCGTCCGCGACGCCGCCGGCACCGAAATCGAAGCGAGCATCCCCATGCGCCGCTTCGGCGCCGCCGACGAGGTCGCCCCCCTCGTCAGCTTCCTGGCCGGCCCGGACTCCGGATACATCACCGGCCAGATCATCGGGGTGGACGGCGGCTTGGGGGTGTAACGCCCAAGTCCGCCGGCCACCGGTCTCACGAGCGGCGGCTTGGGGGTGTAACGCCCAAGCCCGCCGGCCACCGGTCTCACGAGCGGCGGCTTGGGGGTGTAACGCCCAAGCCCGCCGGCCACCGGTCTCGCGAGCGGCGGCTTGGGGGTGTAACGCCCAAGCCCGCCGGCCCGCGGTCACTGCACGCGGCAGTCCTGGGCGCAGTTGCAGGGGTTCTCGCCCTCGGCGGCCGTGCAGACGCCGTCACCGCATTGCGCGCAGCGGGCCGCGCCGACGCAGGGCTGGCACATGCCCGCGTTGTTGGGGGCCTGGCAACCGATCGGGCCGTACCCCGGGCAGCAGGACGGCGGGTTCTGAATCGCCGGGATGTTGCCACCGGGCTGGACGCAGCCGGGCACCTGCCCGCAATCCTCCGGGCAGTTGCAGGGGTTCTCGGCCCCCCCGACGTCGGCCCCTTCACACGTCCCGTTGCCACAGGCCGCGCAATACGAAACGCCCTCACAGGACTGCCGGCAGACCCCGTCGAAGTCGGGGCTGTCGCAACCGAGGGGGGCGAGGCCGTCGCAGCACGCCGAGCGCGGGTCGACGGGGTTCAGGGGCTGACCCTGCTCGACGCACGGCGGCGCCGGCGGGGGACAGTCGACGGGGCTGTTGCAGAAGCTCTCGCCCGCGCCGCACTGGCCGTCCATCGAGTTCACGCACACGAGCTCCGCCGCCCCGAAGATGCAGTTGCCCGCCGCGTCGGGCTGCGCGTTCTGCATCGGGAAGGCCGCCGGGTCGCAGCACGAGCCGGCGAGCGGGTCGATGATCTGCCCGTTCTCGGAGCAGGGCACCTCGGGGGGCGGGCAATCGACGGGGGCGTTGCAGAAGTTCTCACCGATGCCGCACTGGCCGTTGTTGGCCTGTGCGCACACCGAGAGGCCCCCGGCGTCGAAGTCGCAGACGTCGTTGGCGTCGGGCCCCGTCGCCGGGAGCGGCAACAGGCCCATGCAGCACAGGGCCATGCCGCCGACCTCGAGCACGCCGCCCTCGGGCACGCACTCCCCCGGTCCGCCGCCCTCACAGTCGAGCGGACAGTTGCAGATGTCCTCGTTCGCGTCGCAGGTGCCGTCACCGCACGCGATGCAGACCTCTGCGAAGTCACAGGGGGCGCCGCAGGCGATACCGGCACGCTCGTAGGGGCACACCCGGGCGAGCCCTTCGCAGCAGACTTCCTCCGGCGACAGGAACCGGTCCGTCCCGGAGCAGTTCGCCTGGCCCGCGTCGGGGAGAGGCGGCTCGACACCGCCGACCCCGCCGTCGGCCGGGGGGGGCTCGACACCGCCCACCGCGCCGCCCGTCTCGCCGCCGACGGGCACCCCGCCCGTCTCGCCGCCGACGGGCACCCCGCCCGTCTCGCCGCCGATGCTGCCGCCCGCGTTGCCGCCGGTGCTGCCGCCCGCGTTCCCGCCAGCGCTGCCGCCCGCGTTCCCGCCGG
>JAKLJY010000294.1 GCA_023150895.1 Myxococcota bacterium
CGGGACACTTCGCGCAAACCGGGACCTCGGCCACCGACTCGTCGCCGTCGACGAGGACGGCCGCGTTGCGTGGTCACGCGACGTCGGCGCCACGCTTTCAACCGGGGTCTTCATCGCTGGCGACCGCATCGTCTGGCCGACCTGGCACGGTGACTATCCGGAGATGGAACTCTACATCACCGTCCTCGACCGAGACGGCCTCGTCCGCCTGCCCCGCACCTCGCTCGGTATCCG
This sequence comes from Myxococcota bacterium, assembly GCA_023150895.1. Classification (GTDB taxonomy): domain Bacteria; phylum Myxococcota_A; class Bradymonadia; order UBA7976; family UBA1532; genus CAINDO01. Next base: position 235 of record JAKLJY010000294.1, read on the forward strand.
GAGCACCGGCGGCCTCGACCTGACCCCCATCGTCACCGATGAGAACGGCACCGCCCTCTACGTCGTCAAGGGCTCCAGCTACCTGCCCGGCGCCGTCGGCGTCTGGCGCCTCTATCTCGATCTCGACACCGGCGCCGTCCTCCGCGAGCAGGAACTCAACCCGGGCCGCGGCGACCTCGAGAACGTCATCGACGGGCCCGGTGTCACCCTCGTCTCCAACAGCGGTGGGGTCAGGTCTGTTTACGACGATGCCGGGCGAATGGTCGGCAACAAGATCTTCTTCGGTCAGGGTCCGAATCCCTTCGGAATGCTCGTCGGGCGAACATTCGGTACGGTGTTCCTTCTGCCGTGGGGTGGCGTCAACGCCGAGCGCATCACGTTCGATGGACGAAGAAGCGACACGACGTTCTGGTTCGACCATAGCCCCGAGCCAGACATTCCTGGCGGCGCCGACGGACTCAGCACCTGGATTCACTCCAGCGGCGGGTGCGTCACCCCGCGCGGTCGATACATCGGCGACCTCGGGTCCAACACTCTCGAGGTTCCCGGGCGCGACGGCCCGTTCCGACGCATTTACGTCACCGGCTGCGGCGAATAGACCGCTGCCCGTTTCAGGAGTTTCGAATGCAGAGTGCGGCCCGCATCGAGTCCTCCGTCGGCTACATCGACGTCAATCGGCACATCATCGAGGCCCGGCCCCGGGACGGGCACCCGCGCTGGAAGTTCCAATATGTCGACGCTGGAGATCGTGACTCCGGTCTCATCAAAGAGCCCGACGAAGCGGCCGTTCAGGCGCTGCTCGAGACGCTGACCGGCGTCGCGTGGCTTCAGGTCGAGAGCGCCCACGTCCAACGATTCGGCAGGAGCTGGAAGCCGCTGCCGCGGGACACCGCCTGGGCCATCAACCAGGCCACCGGCGGGCTGCCGGTCAGCGAGTCGCAGGTGGGAGACGACCCGCCCGCGCTGCCCGTCTTCAAGTTCATCGACGACGCCTGGTTTCACGATCCGCCCGTCGACTGCCCACCGTTTCCGGCCCATGACTGGCAAACCCGCATCATGAGCGGGGAGCTTCGTCCGCGGTTTCTTCGAAGAGACCTCGGCGACGACCGCGTCCCCCTCATCCCGGAGCTGCCGTCGCTCTGCCGCCGGCCGGGCATCATCCAGCTCGGCGCCTGCGACTATGTCCTCGACGAGCCCGTTTTCCTCTATCCGGGACAGATTCTCCGCGGCGCCGGCGTGGTGCCCGGCCGCGACGGCCTCCCGGGCCGCGGCGGCACCCGCATCATCCTCCGGGGTCCCCGCGCCCGCATCCTCGCCGGGCGCGCGCTCGATCTTGCCGACGTGTGTCGTCCCGGACTCGGTCTCGATGGCAAACCGTGCGTGCCGGGCCCCAATCAGGTGTACGAGGCCCGCCTCCTCGCCGGCCGACGGTTTGCCGAGACGAGCACGCAGAATGCGGCTCGCATGGAGTGCAAGCCCAGATCGCTGCTGTCTCCGCCGGAGAGTCCGAGGAACTGGCCGTTCGGCAGCTCCGTCACCCTCGAGGACCTCGCCATCGTCGACGAGCGTCCCACCGTCACCGTCCACCCCGCCCTCGTCGACTTGCGCAACGTCCTGCTCTTTCGCGTCGCCCGCGTGGCCCTGGCCGCCCGGCAGCCCGGCCGGATTGGCCTCGCCGTCGGTTACGCGCCGCAGTTCGACAACGCCGATACGGGCGCCTACTTCAACGTGGTGGACGGCTGCCGGTTCGGCGGGCTCGATGTCGGCATCGAGCTGCACCGCGCCAACACCACACGCATCCTCGGCTGTCGTTTCGACCTCGGCGACGGCGCCACGGGCCTGCGCATGGGCATCGCCGGCGTCATCACCATCAGCCACGACGACTTCGCCGGGCCGCACCGCGGCTCGGCCACCGCCGTCGACCTCACCCCGGCCGGCAAGTGGTCCCCCACCGGGGCGTGCGCGCTCGACGGTCGCTCCGGCGACGTCGCCGACCGCCTGCTTTTTCGCAATACCCTGCTCTCCCACAACGTCGCGGCGCTCCGACACGGCCCGGGCACCATCCCCTTCGGCGGTGGCTACTGGCTCGCCGGAACATTCACCGAACGGCCCGCAACCCGCGCTCTCTCCGTCGCCGCCGGCCTCGCCCCCGTCCCGCGGACCGACGACCTCCTCCTCGGCTCGGGCATCTCGACCACCCGCGCCTTTCTGGACGTCGGCCCCCGCCCGCCCGAGTTCACGACCGCCAACGGGAGCGCCAACCTGCTGGCCGATCCCGGCTTTCGCGCCGTCGAGCCGGGTGTCGCCCTGCGCGTTCAGAAGACCGACGGGCCCCCGGAACAGAACACGGCAGGCCGGTGGCGTCAGTGGCACGTCGCGTTGTACGACGGTTTTCCCGACCTGCCACGGGTCGACCAGGCATGCGACGACGACCAGAGAGACCAATGGGATGCGTGCGTGTCGATCCGGCGGAACCTGGCCCCCCGTGTGAGCGCCAGGCCGGCCAGGGGTGGCCCCGCCGGGCCCGGGATGGCGCCGGCCGTCCGGTTCGATCTGCGCGCCGCCGTCGACGTGGGCGACGCCAATGCGCGCAAGGTGCTGTATATTCAACAGTTTCTCGTCAACTCCCAGAATCAGCCCGCCGTCCTCGAAGAGACTCGACGCATGGCTCAGCGCCTCGCCGGTCGGCCCGTTCAGCTCAGCGTCTGGTTGCGCACGAACATCCCTCCGGTCGTCAGTCGTCAGCCTTGCGACGTTGACGGCTCGAACTGGCGGGGCTGGCCCGTCTCGGGTGTGGCCGCCCACCTCCTGCGCGAGCGCAGCACCGGTCGCGGCCACGAGGCAGAGTGCCTGCCCCTCGCCGCCACCGGTCGGCACGACGGCGACGACCGCTGGGCCCTCCTCGTCGGCGCCGGGGCCGTCGCGGCCACGTGGCTCCCCGTGACCGGCGGGCCGAGGAGGAGGAGAGCTGACGGCCAGATGACGGGTTTGGTGGGCGACGTCAACGCCGTCCGATTCGGGATCCGGATCGATCTGGACCCGGTGGTGCTGCAGGGCATCCCCAATCCCTACGTCGAGATCTGTACGCCGTTCGTCGGGACCGGTCTCTTTGCGCAGCCACCGCGTGACGCCATCCTGACGGAAGACGGGGGGGTCATGCAGGGTGTCATCGTCCCCGCCCGCGGTGCCCGGGATGCGCTGACACTCGTCTCGGGCCCCGGCGGCGCCGCCATCGCGAGCCTCCCCTCCGGTCGAATGGTCGTCGGCGTGACGCTCCGCGCCCTGACGGGCGCACCGCGTCGCGTCGAGATCCGCACGCAGTCCGGTCGGCTGGTGGCTTCCGGCGGACCGGCCGAGGCCGCGCTGAGCCTCGCGGACGACCGATACCTGCCCGCCGGCACGCGACTCGCGGTCGTCTGCGATCCGCCCGAAGCGCAAGTCGCCGCGGCACTGGCGCTGGCCCTGCCCGTGGCCGATCCGGCCGGCGCGGCCGCGGGGTACTGATGGCGCCCCGCGTCGCGTGCGTCGCACTCGCCGCGCTGGTGGCCGCGTGCGCGGGCGGCGGGTCTCCGGCGCCCGTCGTGCCATCCCCCGACGCATTGGCCGT
>JAKLJY010000295.1 GCA_023150895.1 Myxococcota bacterium
CTGGAACGATGCAGCGAGAAACGACACGGTCGTCCGCGTTCACGGCTGGTCGAATCGTTTCGTCAGGACGCACCATGTCGTGCAATGTACGACCGGAAATCGATTGCCGGTTGCCGGAGACCGCGCCCGACTCGACCAAAGCCGTCAAGCGGCAGAGGCGAGGTTCTCCCGAATGATCTTGGGATGCCGTGCGGCGATCCGGAGGAGCGCGATGGCGGGGCCGTCGGGGCGCCGCCGATCCTGCTCCCAGCCCTGCAGCGTCCGGACGCTGATACCGAGGGCCACTGCAAAGGCCTTCTGGCTCAAGCCTACGAACGCGCGCAGGTCTGCGATGTCTTGCCCCGACTGGATGTCGCCGGCCATCAGCCGTTGGCGCTGGGCTCGGTCGAGGCTGCGATCGAAGTCCACTGAGGCCAATTCAGGAATCTCGTCGTTCATTGTCTGTGCTCCATGCGACGGCGGTAGAGCGATTGCTCGTGTGGTGTGGCCCATCGGGCGGAAATGACCCGAACGACGTCCTCGACCCTTTCGGTCCATACGACCAGGACGAGTCCGCCCGAGATCGGGCCGATACTGATGAAGCGCTCTTCGAAATCCGAGTGCTGCTCGTCGAACAGGTCCAGCACAAGCTCCGTGGTGTCGAAAACACGTATGGCGTCTTCGAATCTCACGCTGTGCTTGCGGAGGTTGATGCGGTTCTTTCCAGGATCCCATTCGAACTTCATCGTTGTCCAGGGTAAACCAGTCGCGGCTATCCGTCAATGACGCACATCGGCACGCCGTCGGCCGGCCAGCCTTCTCCACCGCGCCCGGCTACCCCTCGACCACCCGGAGCGCGGCGCGGAGTTCGTCGGCGAGGCGCTTGCGGTCGTCGGGGCTCAGGGTGGCGGCGTCCAGGGCGACGGGGTTGAAGCGCAGGCGGCCGCGCTCGAGGTCGGTGGCGTCGGCGCGGAACAGACTGGGCGGGCGGCGGGGCCCGGTCCGGGGGTAGACCTCGTTCACGCGCCGGGTGAGCTGGCTGACGGAGAGACCCTCGGAGTTCACGAGCGCGATGCACTCGGGCCAGACCAGGCCGGGGTGGCGGGCGGCGAGCTTCTTCAGGGTGAGGGCGTGCGTCGCCTTGAAGGGGGCGTCCGGGTCCGAGAGGGCGTGCGGCGCGGCTCGCAGCGCAATAGGTCCGCCCCGAAGAGTCGGCGCATCCGGAAGACGTTCGGGCGGCTGAAGCCGCGCGGGCCGGGGTGCACCCGAGCGATGGTCGCTGCAAGCTGATCGATGACCCCGTCACCCCACTCCGCGGCTGCGAGCTTCCGGTTGATGGACTCGCCGACCAGCCGGTACAGGCCGACCAACGCGGTGTCGACCGCTTGGTACGCCCGGCGCAGGGCCGCGTCGATGAGGGCGAGGACGCCCTCGACGGGGGTCGCCGGGCCAGCCGTTGGCGAAGTCGATGCGGTCACCGCGGGCGGCGTGAATTCGAGCGCCATCTTCTCGCGCTTCTGCCTGGAAAATGTGGAGTTCACATGCGCGCGTCCCCTCGGCCCGCAATATGAACGTGGGCCAGGAGGGATCGTTCGCGAAGACCCCCTCGACCGCCGCCCGGCCATCCGTGGCGTGTATTCCGATGAACGAGGGTGAGACCGTCCTCGAAGGGCCTCGATGGGCCCGCCGACGTCGGGACGGAGTCGAGCCTCCTCGTGGCGCGCCTTTGCCGCCGCGTCTCGGGCACGCAGGACTTCACGGCGATGTCGGCTTGCCTTTTCTGAATAGGAGAGGCGCGTCGGGGGCGGTTCAGTCGGTGCAGCGGCCGAGCTGACACGTGCCAAAATCGCAGTCGCCGTCGTTCACGCACTCGGCACAGCGATGGGCCTGCGGATCGCAGACGAGACCGCGAATGCAAGCGCCCGCCGCGCTCTGAAGGCACTCGTCGCCCCAGTTCGCGCTGCCGGGCTCGACAGGCTCGCTCCCTCGCGGCCAGCACTGACGACCGTTGCACCGCTCGCCGGCCGCGCAATGGAAGTCCTGCGTGCAACCGTCGCACACACCGGCCACACACGCGGAGCCCGTGTCGCAGAGACCGAACTCCACACCGCAGGGCGCACCCGCTTCGGTCTGGACGGGAACGGGCGCGGGGAGCACCTCGTGGTCCCCGAGAGAGAGCCGGACGATGGCAGCCACGGAGGCCGCGTCCCCCTGCCCTGCCGTGCGTTCGAACCCGACGCTCATCAGCGAGCTGCCGGCGGCGCCGGACAGGTGGACGGGCCCGAAATTCGTGGGGTCGGAGAGGCCCTGCACGTACGCGAGGTCCAGCAGGCCGCCTTCTCTGGAGAACGCCGCGAGCACCAGATGGCTCGCCGCACCCATCGACGGCAGCGTACGACCGTCGTCGCCACCGATGACGAACCCCCGATCCGTTCGGGTCACCACCCAGACGATCCCCCCGGTCGTCTCGGCGACGAACGCGCTCGGCACGTCGACGTTCTGTTCCTCGGGCGGCCATCCCCAACTCCGGTGCCAGGAGAGGTTGCCGTCCGACGTCCAGCGCATGAGGACGCCGTTGCCAACGTCGACGGACGCGACGCGCCCGTTTTCGACCTCGGCGGTCACCGTCTTCGGGTCGAAGATCGAGCGGCTGAACACGAGGTTGATCGCCCCGTCCGCCGACTCGGCGAGCGACGGGAACGTGGAGGTGTTCTTGTAGTACTCCAGGCTCGTCTGACGCAGCCAGAGAACACGCCCCGCCGCATCAGCCCGGTACACACCACATGCGGAGTTGTCCGGAACCGCCCGAATCTCGCGCCGGCTGCCATCCGCGAGCTCGGCGGTCAGGACGTCGGGCACGCAGACGTAACCAGCCGATCCCCCGTCGCGGGTCCAGATTGTGTCGAAATGCGACGTCGTGAGGAGATTCTCCGAGTCGATCCCCACGGGGATGGGTGCGTCACGGCCGTAGGCGCGCAGGTCGGACCCCTCGGGTCCGGACCCGAGGAACCCGCCGTCGGCGTCGAACTCGACGAAGAGTTGCGTCGCTCGGTCGACATGCTCGATCTCATGCCGGACCCCGAAGCCGTCGACGACGTCGAACGTACTCCCCTCGCCCCAAAGGCGCACGCGGAAGCCGCTCTCGGTCGGGGCGAGCGGGCCACCGTTCTGGGCGTTGGCGACGATCTGCCACTCGATCGCACCGTCTGCGCGCAGGCCGAGGATGCGCAGGCCTGCACCGTACTCGAACGGGACCGGGCTCGCGTCGGCCTCGAGACGTCGATCGACGCCCCCGACGTAGACGGCGTGGCGCCCGCCGGGTAGAGGCACGGCCGTGGCGTGGCGGCCGGCGAACTCTGTGTCCGAGGCCAGGCCGAGCCGCCAATTGAGCGCACCGAACGGCGCCGGCGGAACGGGTGAACGCGGACTCTCCGGAGCGACGACGGGGCCGGCGTCCGAACCCGCCACCGAGCCGGCGTCCGCCCCGCCGCCGACGAAGCCGGCATCCGACGCACCGACCGGTGTCCCGCCATCGCCCCCGGAACCGCCGCCGGGAGCCGACCCGCCGTCGGACGACCCGACATCGCCGGCCGACTCACCGCACGCCGCAACGAGGGCGAGGGCGGCGAATGCGGCGGGGGCCACGAAACCGACGGAAGGGAGAGCGAGCGAGGTTCGAGGGCGGCGGTCGGGATGCACGAGAGTCCTTCGTTGCGTGAGTGGGCCGAACCCATATCGACGCAGGCGCGGCCCAGAAATTCTCGGCCTTCGGGAAAGAGGCTCTTCTCGGATATCCGTGGGTGACCGTGTCGTGAGGATCGTGGGTTCACCGTTGCGGCGGGCCACGTCCGG
>JAKLJY010000296.1 GCA_023150895.1 Myxococcota bacterium
GACGCCGCCTCGATGACGACGCCCGACGCCCTCGGCGGGCCCGCCCACGATGCTGCGGCGCCGACCACCGACGCGCGCGGTCCGGACCCGGACGCCGGGCCACTCGCCCGGGACGCCCTGCCCCCGCCGGCCGACGCCTTCGTGCACGTTCTCCCCGAAGCGGGCCGACCCGACGCGGCCCTGACGATCGCCGACCGTCTCGCCGCCTGCGACGCCGATGCCGTCCTGGCCGGGCGACTCGCCGTCGACGAGTCCGGCTGGGGTCACGTGCCCGTCGGGACCGAGGTCGCGTACGTCCACAACCCGCCCGCCTCCGGCCCGCACTACGGGCAGTGGGCGCGCAGCGCGGTCTATCCCGAGGCGCTCGACCGGCGCACGTGGGTCCACAACCTCGAGCACGGCTGGCTCGTGCTCCTGTATCGCCCCGACGCCCCCGCCGCGGCCGTGCAGGTGCTCCTCGACGCCTACGCCGCGGGGTTCGCCGACGCCGAGTGCCCGGCGGGTCCCGTGCGTCGGATCATCGTGACGCCGGATCCGCTGCTGCCGACGCCCGTCGCCGCGGTCACGGCCTACCGGGCGCTCACCGCCGACCGCCTCGAGTCCGCCGAGCTCGAGCGGATGTTCACGCTCTGCCGCGTCGCCGCCCCCGAGGTCCGGGTGTGCGGCGATGGTCAGGTGCCGGCGCCGCCGTCCGCGCCGCCGTCGGCGCCCTGACGCCCGCCGTCGAAGACGCAGTCGACGAACATCCGGCACAGGCGCTCGCCCCACACATCGGGCGAGTGCTCGCTCACCCGGTCGCGGAGCCGCCCGTCGTTCCAGAGGGCAGCGAACCCGTGGACGAGGGACCACGCCGAGACCGCGACCGTCTCGGGATCGCGTCCGCCGAGGACCCCCTCGCGGGCCCCCTGCTGCACCGCGGACATCAGCAGGCCGAAACACGCGTCCGCAGCCGCGAGATAGACGGTGTCCCGCTCGTCGAGCAGCTCGACCCGGAACATGACCGAGAAGTGGGCCGGGTTCTCCCGCGCGAACCGGATGTACCCGCGCCCCGTCGCGTCGAGCAGCTGCGCGGCCGTCCGGGCGCCGGTCGCGTGCATCTGGTCCAGGATGCAGGCCCCGAGGCGTTCATACCCCTGCGCGGCGAGCGCCGTCAGCAGGCCCCGTTTGTTGCCGTAGTGGTGCGCGGGCGCGGCATGCGAAACGTGCGCACGGCGCGCGACCTCACGCATGGAGAGCGCCAGCGGGCCCTGCTCGCGGATGACCTCGGCGACGCCCTCGAGGAGCGCGTTCTTCAGGTCACCGTGGTGGTAGTGGCGGGCGGCGTTCACGGGAGGAGTGTGGGGGAGGCCGGCGCCGCTGCGCAATGACCGCCGACATCCGGTGAGACCCGCATCAAGTCGCCAGCAGGCGGGCGAAGGCTTCGGGCGGCTGTGCTCCGCTCACGGCGCGGGGCCGCGTCCCCTCGAGGCCGGCGACGAAGAAGGGCACGCCGCGGATGCCGAGTTCGGACGCCATGCGCTCGTCGGCGAGGACCTCGGGCAGGGCCGTGTTCCCTGCCAGCTCGATCCGGAGCGACTCGGTGTCGAGGTCCGGCACGGCGTGCTGCGCGACCTCGAGCAACGCCTCCGTCTGCGTGAGATCGACCCCCTCGGTGAAATGGGCGACGAACAGCGCCCGCACGAGCGCGTCGCCCGACCCCGGACGCCGCCCCTCGACGAGGCGGACGAGACGGTGCCCCTTGCGGGTGTTGGGCGCACGCTTCATCCGCGCGAAATCCAGACGGAGCCCGTCCTGCGCGGCCACCCCGGCGACCTGGTCGAAGAGCTGCTGCACCCGCGCTTCGCCCCCGAATTTGCGGGCGTAAAACGGCCGGGCCTCGACCCCCTCGGCCGGGAGATCCGGCTGCAGCTCGAAGGCGCGCCAGCGCAGGACGGCGGCGGGCGCGTTCATGGCACGCAGCGCGGCCTCGAGCCGGGTGCGGCCGATGTAACACCAGGGGCAGACGAGGTCGGACCAGATGTCGAGGGTGGGCGGAGACGTTTCGTTCATGCGGACGAGACGCCACGAGCGCCCCGTTCGCCGCAAGAAATCGACGTTCCCCTCACGTCAGAGGCCGCCGACCGAGCTCGCTCGCCAACATGCGCAGCGGCGCCGCCAGCGGGCTGCCGGTCGGGAAGACGAGGCGGAACCAGTCGTGGGGCAGCGGCGTCTCCGGGAAGAGCGCGGTCAACGCGCGATCAGCGAGCGTCGCCTCCACGAAGTAGCGGGGCAGCACGGCGACGCCGGCGCCTTCGAGGACCCGGTGCCGCACCGCCGCGATGGTACCGAGCAGCTCGACGTCCTCGAATCGCCACTCCTCCAAGGCGGGGCGGGCGTCCCGGAAGTAGCGGAACAGGGGCAGATCGGGGCGCGTATCGAGCAGGCAATGTCGGGCGGCATCCGTCGCGCACCGCAGCGGTCGGCTCTCCAGGCGGGCGCGCGCGGCGACGAAGACGTAGTCCTCGACGTGGAGCGGGGCCGTCTCGAGGCCCGCTTCCACGAGGCGGGCGCTCGTGACGACGGCGTCGACATCGCCCCGGCGCAGACGGCCGAGAAGGTCGTCTCCCTCGCCGAACACGAGGTGAATCCGGCGGGTCGGCCGCGCGCACCGCAGGGGGCCGAGCGCCGGTACCAGCCAGGACATGCCCAACTCGTAACGCGTGCCGAGCCGCAGCGTCAGCGGGGTCTGTGTGTCCGCGGCCCGCGCGGCGGCGGCGCCGAGTTCGGCTGCCTGCAGCGCGGCACGTGCGTGCGGCAAGAGTCGCAGGCCGGCCTCCGTCAGTGCGACGCGGCGGGTGGTCCGCTCGAAGAGGCGGACGTCGAGGGTCTCCTCGAGACGTCGCACGCGGTCGCTGAACGCGGCCGGCGAGAGGGCGACCCGAGCGGCAGCGACCCGGAAGCTGAGCGCATCGGCGGCGATCGCGAAGCAGCGCAGGCTCTCGAGGTCGGGCAGCATGGTGGTCCCATTTATTCGGGTTCACCGGACAATACAGTGCAGATCATTCCGATTCACAAGTGGCGTACGCTCCGCGACATTCGAGGCCAGGAGGTCGAGCCCATGATGACGCGACTGTTCTGGCTGCCCTGTCTTCTCGCCCTGGCCTGCGCCCGCGATCCCGCTCTTACGGACGAGACCGGGGACGCCGCGGCCGGGACCGACGCCGGGGACGCCGGCCATCCCCCCCACGAAGTGGACCTCGGGCCGGAGACGTCGCCGTTCCCCGACGCGGCGCCCGAGCCGCCGGACGGGCCGGACGCCGGGCCAGAGGTCGACCCCTCGGCGGACGCGGGCGTGCAGCCGCTCTCACCGACGTTCGCCGCCTTGTTCGACGGGGTCTTCGAGCCGGCGAGCTGTGCGAGCCCGTACTGCCACCCCGGCGCCCACCCCGACGGATTCGACGCGCGGGCCTTCGGGCAGTGGTTGCTGACCGCCGAGGCCGAGCACGCCCCCTGCAACGAAGCCCCTCGCCGACTCGTCGTTCCGGGCGATCCCGCCGCGAGTCTGCTCTACCTCAAGGTCGCACCCGGGCTCGCGGTCTGCGGCGCCAAGATGCCCAACCTCGACGCCGAAGGGATCGGTTTGCCACCCTCGCAGGCCGAACGGGTCCGCGCCTGGATCGCCGACGGCGCGCGCCTCTGAGCGGGAGGCGCCTCGGCTGCACTCCGGCGACCGAGCGGCCCGAGGGCGTTTCTCAGTAGTTGCCCTTGCCCCTTTGGGGCACCCGGGTGGATGAAACCCGGGGCAGGAGCCCCGGCCGGGGCCCGCCGTCTCGGCGGGACCCG
>JAKLJY010000297.1 GCA_023150895.1 Myxococcota bacterium
GGCCGGCTGCGGTCAGGCCATCATCCAGCGAGGGCGAAGAACGCCCCGGCGAGATCGTTGGGGGTGCGCGTCAACAGCTGGCGGGCGATCGGCAGAAGGCAGCCGAGTACCTGTCTCTGGCGCAGGCACAGGCGCAAGGGGTGACGAACGCGGAGCACCGCGCCCTGCTCGTCGCCGACCTGTCGACCGTGAAGGTGTGACGCGCGGGTCGGCGTCGGTCGCCAGCGACGCGCGGCCTGCGGAGTGCGCCGTGGCGCCCGAGCGACGGTCCGATCAGCCGGCGCCCACCTGCTCGTCACGGGCTCGCAGTTCCTCGCGGAGGACGCGGCGAAGCGTGTCCTCGATAGGTTCGTCTCGTGACGCGATGAACGCCCGTAGCGCGTCATTCATCATGGTCTGGTAGCTGCCTCCGCCCCCTGCGTGTACCTGGTTGCGGAACCACTGAAGGACGTCGTCGTCGATTCGGATGGTGATGCGGGTCTTTCCCGCGGGAGCAGGCAGTACCGGCCCGCGCTGGGCTGCAGAAAAGTCGTAGTTTCGCTTCATGGTCCGTCCTCGTACTGGCGCGCCTCGCGCCGATTGGCTCTTCGCGCCGAAATGAGCCGAATGCGTTCGCCGCGGATCGTGTAGACCACGACGAGCAACCGCCCAAGACTGTCGAGACCAAGTGAGGCGAAACGCACTTCCTCCGATGAATCATCCGGGGTGGTCAGTGCACAAGGATCCTCGAGCGCCGCGACGGCGTCCGCGAAGTCGACCCCGTGCTTCTCCAGGTTTGTGCGCGCTTTGCGTTCGTCCCACTCCATGTCCATATGTACGTTTGTATGCATATTCTAGCGCGTCTGCAAGTCCACCCACCCCCAAACCCCATGGGATGTTGGCCCGACTCGTGGCAGGGTTGAGCGTCGGGTTCGTCCCGAACACCCGCGAATCCCCGCCGGCCATCACCCTCATTCGGAGCGCCTCCATGCCGTCCTTCGACCACGCTCTCGACGCCCGACAGGGGTATGCGTTCAGCGAGCGTGTGCAAACGCCCGTCGGGTTCATCACTCGGTTTGCGATGGGCGACACCGAGCTCGCGGCCGACCAGCCGTGTGCCGATCCGGGGCGGCCGGGCGCGACGCTTCGCGCGGTCGCCGTGCTGAGCCACGTATACTGGGAGACCGGCGTCACCGATGCCATCTACTTCTCGGGACACGTCTCGGCGACGAACAAGCAGCGCATCGCAGAACTCATCTACCAGGGCGTGACCAACGTCTCCGCGACGTTCGCGTTCGTGGTGTACGCCTTCGACCAGGCAGGGCAACCGGCGGCGTACGCGCCCTGCTTCCACAGCGACGATGCGGCGTTGCAGGGGGTCCTCGAAAAGCGCGGCGAGGACCTTGCGCTCTCGGTCGCCGACGATCCCTCAAACGACGTGCCGTCGCCCCGCAACTTCGCTTTCCAGCTCGGCGTGAAGCCCTTTCCCGCGGCGCAGGTGCTCCACCTCGCCGCGGGGGCAGGCCGGACGCTGGCGAAGCCCTGGGGCTTCGACCCGGTCTGACCCGGGCGCGGTCACGATGTGACGACGACGAAAGGCGAAATGCATGACCGACACACGCCTCAACCTCTCGAGCGGCGGCCCCTGGGAGGCCGTCGTGGGCTACTCGCGCGCGGTCCGCGTGGGGTCGCACGTCTTCGTCGCGGGGACGACGGCGGCGACGCCGGACGGCATCGTGGGGGGCGACGACCCGTATCTGCAGGCACTGCAGGCCCTGCGCACGATCGAGGCGGCGCTCGGGCAGGCCGGAGCGTCCCTGAGCGACGTCGTCCGCACCCGTATGTACGTGACGGACATCGCGCAGTGGCCGGCCATCGGGCGGGCGCACGGCGAGTTCTTCGGCGCCATCCGGCCCGCCGCGACGATGGTGCAAGTCAGCGCGCTCATCGATCCCGCCCTGCTCGTCGAGATCGAGGCCGAGGCGGTGGTCGCGGGGGGCTGACACTGTTGGGACGGCTTCGGCGCAGCGACACCGCCCGTTACCAATCCGCCACGCCACAGCCGGTGATCGTCACGACCGCGCGGCGTGCGGGCGGGCGCTTCTACGGCGGTGCGGGGGCCGAGGCGCTGGCACGCTTCGTGCTGAAGCTGCCCGCCCGGAGGTGAGCCCATGGACTTCGTTTACTTGCTTCTGCCCGTCGGTCTCGGCTTCGGCCTCGGTGCCGTCACCGTTCTGCGCGCGAGCCTCCACGCGAAGTAGGCCCGCGTCGGGCCGGCCTTCGCGCCGTCCGCTGCTGCCCCTCCCCACATCCCCATGGCGCGTCGCTTGCCGGGATGGTAGTCCCGAGCCCGCCCGGCGCGCGCGATCTGCGTCGCCCGGAACCGCAAGACGCTCTGGGAGGGTCGGCGGAAATTGTCCGCCGGCTCCGCAGCCCGCTGAATCCCGACTTGCGGCGTCGTGGGGCCCCCAACATCTGGGGCTGTACCCCGGGTACAGCACCCAGATGTCGTGCACCCCCACTCCTTGCCTGTCGGGCCCATCATGCTGCTCGCTTCGGCGTCCAATTCGCGCCGACCCTCTGCGTGGAGGTGAGGTTCGATGCCTGCGTTGGTCTGGGGTCCGGTGCGCCGGGAGTGGGATCGGTATCAGGCGTGTCTCGTGGCCGCGGCGCTCGTCGCCGGGTGTTAGAAGCCGGCCGCGCACGCGCCGGAAGCGCCCGCGCCTGCGTCGGCAGCCCCCGCGTCGGCGTCTCTGCAGGAACCGAGTGCCGACCTGGCGGTCTTCGCCGTGGGCCTCTAGGCGGGCGTGACCGGTGGTCGGGCGTTCGCGCAGCGACACGACGCCTGTGTGGAGACCGACTCGCAGTCGTTCGGCGAGATCGAGTGGTCGTTCGACTGCGGGGGCGCCGTCCTCGCCCGCAAGGAGGCGAACGCCTGCGATCCGTGCTTCGGGGCGTCCGGCGTGACGCTGCTGCAGCGGGCCGACGCCCCGGCCTGCTGGGCGCTCGAGGGGCCCGTGCGGGTCACCGGGCGCTTCACGCTGGACGGCGTGCCGCGCGAGGTGTCCGCCGAGGTCCGCCTGCCGCCCGCGCTGAGCTCGACGTCGGCCATCGAGGCGGCGCTCGAGGCGACGGGGGTCGGGCCGCCGGCCTGGGCCGAGGTCTGCTGTCCGGTCGCCGCACGGGTCGCCGAACGGGCCGGAAGCCTCTCCGTCCCGGGGGTGGCCGGTGCGCCGGAGTCCATCCCGGTCACGATGTTCCGCGGGCCACCGGACGCGCTGCCGCCGGGGCCCGTCTGCCTGACACCCGCCGAAGCCTACCCCCGCCTCACGTATGCGTTCGCGGCACACCGCTTCGACGTGGCGCTCATCGACGTCGAGGGCCGCCCGCTGCCCCCGCCCGTCCAGGCCGCGCTCACGGAGCGCCTCGACCGGGCGTTCTCGGCCGCGGGGGGTCGCAAGACGACCGCCGCGCACCCCTGAGCATCGACGGCGCCCGGATCCTCCGTCGGACGTTCGTAGTGGTTCCGATGTTCCCCTGCGTGATACCCGGATTTCACACTACGCAGAGGAAGGGGATTCGTGATGCGTCAGGTCAGGGGAGAAGTGTGCGCGCGCTGGTCTGCAGTGACCGTCGCGCTGGTGGCCGCGCTTTCGCTCGGCGCCTGTTCGCCGGCCGAGGATGAGGCCGGGGCGGACGCCGGCACCGGCGGTGAGGCCGCGGGGGGTGAACCCTCGGGCGGCAGCGGCGGCGCGGGCGGCTCCGGGGGCGCCATCGGCGGCGGCTCCGGCGGCGAAGGC
>JAKLJY010000298.1 GCA_023150895.1 Myxococcota bacterium
TCAAACTGAGCGGTCTCGCCATCAACCTGCCCGCTCGGCCCCGTCTGTCTTGACCCACGGATATCCTATGAGGCCCCAAAGGATCGACGTGCTCTCCATCGAGGTCGACTCGCTGGAACGCACCCTCTGGGCCAAACGCGCCATCGGTCCCGTATTGCGCACGCTGCACCGGGGCGTCGACGACGTCGAGCTCGTCGCACCGGAAGAGATCCTGCAGCAGCGGCGCGAGACACAGTCCATCCTGAATCTGGTGCTGATCTCCATCGCAGCGATCTCCCTGGTCGTGGGCGGCGTCGGTGTCATGAACATCATGCTCGCCAACATCATGGAGCGCATCGGCGAGATCGGCCTGCGCCGTGCCATCGGGGCGAGCCGGTCGGACATCCGCGATCAGTTCCTGGTCGAGAGTGTCATCATCTGTTTCAGCGGCGGTCTCATCGGCGTCGTGTTCGGATACACCGTCGCGTTTCTCGTCGGGCTCGGTTTCGATCTCGAGGTCGCCTTCGCCTGGGAAGCCACCCTCGTCGCGTTCGGGCTCTCGGTGCTCGTCGGCCTGGCCTTCGGTCTGTGGCCGGCGTTGCGCGCGTCCAACATCCACCCCGTCGAGGCCCTGCAACATGAGTGAACGGTCCCTCCGGCTCGTCGGTCTGTCGGTCGGCCTCGCGGCCCTCGTCGCGCTCGCCGGGGCGTGTTCGTCGGCGCCCGGCGAGACCGGCGCGGGGGCCGGTCCCGTGGTCCGGGTCACCCGCGGCGACCTCGTCTATCAGAGCAGCACCTACGGCGAGCTCGAAGCGGCGGTCGCGCACCCCATCTTCGCCCCCGATCTGCGCGGCATCTGGCAGATCACCGTCGAGACGGTGCTGACCGACGGCACCGAGGTGAAGAAGGGCGATACCGTGCTGACGTTCGCCCGGGGCACGGTCGACGCCGTCGCCCGCGATCGCAACACCGAGCTGCTCGTCGCCGAGGCCAGCCGCCGCAAGGTCGAGGCGGACTACGAGGACCAGCGCATCGCGCGGTCGCTGAATCTCAAGCGCGCCGAGCTGGCCGTGGAGCTCGCCCGCATGAACGTCGTCGAAGGCGTGAACGTCGTCTCGCGCCTCGAACTCGAGAAGGCCAAGGTCGAGCTCAGTCGGGCCGAACTCGCGCTGTCGCTGGCCCGCAAAGAGGTCGAGGTGCTCGAACAGAAGCGCACCGCGGCGCTGGAGGGCGAGCGAATTCAGGTCGAGGCCGCGCGTGCCAAGGTCGCGGATTCACAGACGGAACTCGCCAAGATGGTGGTCGTCGCCCCGGCGGACGGTGTGCTGTACGCCCCCTACACGCGGCTGAACTGGATGATGTCCAAGGTGGCGCCGGGCAAGGTCGTCAGCCCGGGGGACAAGCTGCTCGAAATTCCGCAGCTCGACCGCTTCAAGGCCAACATCTACGTGCGGCAACGCGAGGCGGCGAACATCAAGGTCGGCGACACCGCGCTCGTCGTGCCCGCGATGTTCCCGGAGGCCACCGTGCGCGGCAAGGTCGTGACGCGCGACGACTTCGCGACCACCCGCAACGAGCGCACCGGCACCAGCACCCCGGCCGGCACGCTGAAGGAGCTGCGCGTCGTGCTCGAGCTCGAGCCGGCCGCCGTGCCGCTGCGCCCCGGGGGCACGGTGCGGGCCGAGCTGCACTCCGTGCTGGCGAAGGACGTGCTCCTCGTGCCGCTCACGGCGATCACCGAGGTCCCCGGCGGCCACCGGGTCACGCGCGTCGACGGGACGGTTGTCCCGATCACGCTCGGCCAGACCTCGCCCACCCATGCCGAGGTCCAATCGGGCCTCGCCGAAGGGGACCAGGTGCGCCTCGTCGAGCCCGCGTCCCCCGACGACGCGCCCGGCGCCAGTCCGACCCCCGCGCGCCCGTAGGCGCACAGCGCCGTCCCGTCCGCAGCGTTGCCCCGCCGGACGGGCTCGACTACCGTGCCGCGCCATGAGCGAACACCGTGAGCGAATGGGCCCCCTCGGGGGGGCAGACCCCGCGCAGCGGGGCGGGGGGGCGGCGCCATGACCGAATACCGTGAGCGAATGGGCCCCCTCGGGGGGGCAGACCCCGCGCAGCGGGGCGGGGGGGCGGCGCCATGAGCGAACACCGTGAGCGAATCGGCCCCCTCGGGGGGGCGGCGCCATGACCGAACTGCCCCCCTGCCCGAAATGTGCCTGTACCTACACCTACGAGGACGCCGGCGGCCTGTTGATCTGCCCCGAGTGTGCGCACGAGTTCGCGCCGGGCGCCGCCGGTGACGCCGCCGCCGAGACGCCGGAGGACACCGGTTTCGTCGTCCGCGACTCCGTGGGGAACATCCTCGCCGACGGCGACTCGGTCGTCGTGATCAAGGACCTCAAGGTCAAGGGCTCGCCGAGCGGGCTCAAGGCCGGCACCAGGGTCAAGAACATCCGGCTCGTCGACGCGGATCACAACATCGATTGCCGCATCGAAGGCATCGGTGCGATGGGCCTGAAGTCGGAGTTCGTCCGCAAGGCGTGACCGGCGGCCCGGGCCGCCCGAGCCCCAGAGCCTGACGGGAATTCGGACGCCGACGCGAGCGTGGTCGAGCCGGCGGGCGATTCTCTGTCAGGCTTTCAGCCCCCGTCTGCGCCGCCGGCCGCCGCACCGGCGTCGGCGGACTCGGGGATGGGCTCGAAGGACTTTACGCTGAGCACCGGCGTCAGCAGGTACCCCGCCCCCGTCTCCTTGATGCTCGCCTGCGCGTCGAAGTCGAGCACGAGCGCGTACGTGGTGTCCGCCTCGACGTGGAAGTCGTGGTTCAGCTTGAAGCCGGTCTGAAAGCCGCTCGGGACCTTGAGCGGCTCGGTCGCGCCGCCGACGACCACGTTCGCGTCCGACAGGATGAGCCGGATCTGAGTGTAGTGACCGGCCGGCAGATCGCGTCCGCCGAGGGCCGCCTCGACGCCGTTCTGAAGCTGCAGCAGATCGTGGGTCTGCGGCGTGTCGACGAGGACGATCCACCCCCCGCCGTCGTCCCCGTCACCATCGACCCCCGCATCGCCGGCGCCCGCGTCCTCCGGATCGGCCGCGGCGCCGCCGCTGCGATGCGCCTCGACCCGCGCGATGGTGATCGGCACGGCCTCGTAGGGTCCCGGGGCGTCGGTGAGGCGAACCTCGACGCGGCCCTGACCGCCCGAGGTCCCACTCGTCGCGTCGTCGCTGCTGCAGCCCATCGTGGCCAGTCCGAGGCCGGTGACCCAGAGCATGGAGTGCCAGATACGCATGTCGTTTCTCCCTCTCGTCGTCGTTGAATTGCAGGGTCTCACAAGACTAACAGCTCCTACGAA
The DNA here is from genome assembly GCA_023150895.1 of Myxococcota bacterium. Taxonomy (GTDB): domain Bacteria; phylum Myxococcota_A; class Bradymonadia; order UBA7976; family UBA1532; genus CAINDO01. Next base: position 3,333 of record JAKLJY010000298.1, read on the forward strand.
CGCGACGGCGGGATGGGATCCCGGACACGCGCCTCCGTGGCCTTTGCGTGGAGATTCCGCTATCTACGAGCCCGTGGATCCCCGTCGACGTCCGCCCATCGCCGTTTTCCGGAGCGCACTGACGCTGGCGTTGGCCGTCGTCGGTTGTGCCGACGCCGAGCCGACTTCTGCGCTCTCGCCCCGGCCCGATGGGGGGCCCGTGCCGGACGTCCCGTGGTCGGCCGCTCCGAGCGATGCCGAGTCGATTTCCCCGGACGTCGCTCTGCGCCCGCCGGGCGACGCGGCGCCGCCGGCCCGCGACACGGGCGCGGATACCGGGCGCTCGGCCGCCCCCGACGCCGCGACCCCGCCGGACCCCAAGCCCGACGCCGCGACCCCGCCGGACCCCGAGCCC
>JAKLJY010000299.1 GCA_023150895.1 Myxococcota bacterium
TTTGGCATAGATTCACCTCGCTACGATTTGATCACGCCCACGCGCCGGGATCCACGGAAAACGGAACCGCTGTGAGTGCGTCCCGTTACTTCGCCGTGATGCGCAACAGGCGGCTGCCTTGGCCGTCGACGGCGTACAGACGCCCGGTCGGGTCGAACTCGATGCCCATCAGGCTGCCGGGGTTCAGCCCGGTGTCGAGCCAGTCGACGCGCTCGCCGCTCAGCGAGAAGGCCGTGATGCGGCTCGTCTCGTTGTCGGCCACATACAGATGACCGTCGTGGAGGGCGAGGCCCGAGGGCAGGCTGAACTCACCGGCGGCCGTGTCGACGAGCGTGTCGAGGTCGAAGTCGACCATCTTCCAGAGCTGCGTGCCCGGCTCGATGACGGACAGACGACCGAGCGACCGGCCCGTCGCCGTGTCGAGCACCGCGACGCGGGCGTTGCCGGTGTCGGCGATGTAGAGCAGACCGGTCCCGTGGTCGAACGCCAGATGGGACGGGATGCCTTCCACCCGCGAGACCTCGCCCTCGGCGTAACGGGCGATGACCCCGTCGCTGTGATCGTCCCAGCCGACGCCGTGATCCTGCATGAAGTCATAGCGGCTGATGGAGCCGGTGAGCCCGTCGAACGTCCAGTAGACGTTGTCCTTCTCCCAGGCGATGCCCATGCAGAGCGGCGACTCGTGCAGCATGTCGAGGTGCGAGCCGAGGTCGAAGCCCAGCCCGGCGACGGCTTCGGGGTTCGAGTGCGCGTAGACGTCGAAGTCCGCCGGCCACAGCGTCGGGCCCATGAAGTCGTTGGCGTCGGCCTGCCCGTTGTAGGTGTTGCGGCTCTCCTGACAGGTGCCGAACGTCATGCTCGCGCCGAAGGCGATGCTCGACGGTGCGTCCATGAAGTGCATGGCGTAGGGGTCGATCCGCTTGGCGAGGCGCGGCTGATCGGTGTGGAGGTCAAAGAACGTCACCGTCGAGTCGTCGAGCTGATTCACCACCCAGAGCTCGCCCTCGTGCTCCGGGTTGAAGGCCAGATCGCGGGGAATCTTGAGCCCGTGCCGGGCGTCGGCGAGGAGCTCGATTCGGACGGCGTCGGCGCTGTGCGTGCCGGCGCCCAGGACCGCGATGCCGACGGGCTCGGGCGGCGGCGGGGGCGCAGTGCCGCCCGTGCCTTCGGTCGCCTCGTTGCCGCCCGTGCCCTCCACGCCGCCTTGCGGGGTTTCCTCCGCCGCGCCGCCGAGGCCGGCGTCGGTCTCGTCACCGTCGTCGGCCTTGCCCTCCGGGCCGGTGGCGGTGCCTCCGGTCGGCGCCTCGTCGGCCGCGTCCCCCGGGTCACAGGCCACCAGCGTCGCCACGAGAAGTGGCCAGCCGAGTCGCCCGTGCAGAAACGCACGGCGCGCGGAAGTAAAGGGGGATGCGGGGATGGCGGGGGGCGTGGACTTGATCTTGATCATGCTTCAATATCGAAGCAAAGGACGTGCCACCCCCCGCGCGTGCATCCGCCAGAACCCGAACACCGCGAGGGCCAACCCGCAAACCAGGACCACGCCGCCGAGGAACGCCACCCCGTGCAGCCCCGCGTTGGCGGGCAGGGCGTCGTCCATGCGGCGGGGCATCCCGGCCAGACCGGAGACGAACATCGGGAGAAACGCCAGCGAGGCGCCGGCGAACGCCAGCAGCGCCGCGACGCGCCCCCCCGGCGGTTCCGGGGTCACCGCCTCGGAGGACGAAGGCACCCACGCCTTCGGCAGCCCGGCCATGAAAGCGAAGAGCACCCCGCCGGCGACGAACGTGTGCATGTGCCCGGCCGAGAACGTCGAGGCGACGAGCAGGCCGCCCGCGCCCAACGTCGACAAGAACAGGCCGGCCACCGTGCCCCCGGCGAAGAGGCACAGGAACGCCGTCGACCACAGCGCGTCGGCGGAAAAGCGCACGTCGCCGCGGGCCAGCAGGCGCACGCCGAAAAAGACGAGGCCGGCCGCCGGGACCGCCGCGAGCAGACCGAACAGACTGAACACCATGTCCGCCAGGGCGGCCTGACCCCCGTAGATCAGATGCTGCCCCCAGTTCGCGACGCCGAGCGCCGCCAGGGCGGTCATCGCGCCGACCGCGAACCCGCGGCTGCCCACCGATCGACGCGCGGCCGCCGTGAGGTGATCGAGGGCAAGACCGAGCGCCGGCAGCAGCGTCGCCGTCAGCGTACCGTGACCGGCGAACCAGGCGAACTGTCGATACAGGCCGGGATCACCGCCGAGCGACGCATCGACGAGGCCGACGTCGAAGAGACGTTCGGCGAAGACCACCGTCACCGTGAGGCCGAAGACGGGCGTCGCCAGCAGTTGAACCCCGGCCATCAGACACAGACCCCACGCAAACAGAGATATCGGGCGCGGATCGCGGCGGACGTGCACGCTGACGATGAAGTTCAGCCCGGTCACCATCGCCGAGACCATGAGCATCAGGACCCCCGACATCGCCACGAGCGTCGCGTCCGAGGCCAGCGCGCCCACCTGCGTATCGAACGCCCAGTGATGCAGACCGCCCGCGGCCAGGCCGCCAATGGCCGCGACGGCACCCGCCAGGAAGAGCCAGAGCATCGCCCGGTTCAGCCGGGGAAAGGCCACGTTCTCGGCCCCGAGTTCGGCCGGCAGGCGCAGGTTGCCGAGCACCGCCGACAGGGCCGGCACGAGCACGAGATGGACCATCAGGACGCCGTGGGCGGCGTACAGGCGCGAGAACCCCTCCGGACCGACGACGGTCGGGCCGCGGGTGAGGCGCTCGGCCTGAACGGCCAGCGCGGCCACGACGCCGGCGAGCAGTGCCAGCGCCGAAACGACGAGGTGGACGTGTCCGATGGTGCGGGCGTCGGTGGAGAAGAGCCACGCCAGGGGGCGCGGGCGGAGGGCGGGCGACGTATTCATGAGAACCTCGGGGCGGGGGCACGACGAGGCGAGCCGTCGTGGCGGCGGGAGGATGCGCCTTCGTGCGTGCGGGGGCCCCTGCGTCAAATCGTCGCAGGGACCGGCGTCGGGGACACCACCGACCGTCGCGCCGGCGGCCTCAGAGGGTGTCGACATATTAGCGCCCCCTCTCCAGCGACATCTTAGGAGACAGGGCCGGCAAGCACCAGCACGAGTGCGCTGGCGATCTCCCCATGAGCCGCCGACCGTCGTGGTGGTACCGGGGCCTCTCCACGCTACCCGGGTCCCCCTCGGGGGGAGCAGCCCGCTCCCGCGGGCGCCCGCTCCCCCGCTCGACCCCGGACGCATGTCGAGGCGCGCGACCGCCGACCGTGGGCAGCGCGTGGCTTTGAAGCGCCAAGCGGCGGGTGGGCGGCGGCTCAGGTGCTGGCTGTGATGGGCTCCGTCGTCAGTCTGCGGAGCAGCAGGCGTGCTTCGACGAGCCAGATCCAGGCGGTCGCCACATCAATGCGGCAGTCGTGATCTTTCGCAAGACGCCGGGGGCGGTCGTTCCAGGCGTGCGTTCGTTCTACGATCCAGCGTTTGGGGAGGGGCACGAAACCGCGGGGTGGCTGGACGAACGGAAGCTCTGGCTGGACGAGTGGGGGAACGGCCTTGTTGCCCGGCCGTCGGACGATCTCGATCTCGACCCCGTACTGTGCCTCGATGGTCCGTGCGGCGCGGCCCTCGTAGGCCGCGTCGGCGTAAACCGTGGTCAGGCTGGGGTACTTCTGCTTGGCA
>JAKLJY010000029.1 GCA_023150895.1 Myxococcota bacterium
GGGTCTGCATGCGCCGCTGCCGCCCGGTGGCGCGCCCGCCGCGCCCGCGGCGCCGGGCCTGGACGCCACCCCGCCCCCGCTCCCCCACGGCATCGACGCGACCAAGCGGGCCCACGAGCGCCGCCCCGCGAAGTTCAACGTGACGCTGCGCCCCGATGGCATCGCGGCCCTGCAGCAGTTCGAGATCAAGGACATCAGCGAGGGCGGCACCTTCGTCCTGACGCCGACGCTCATCCCCCTCGGCAGCCGGGTGAACCTGCGGCTGGTGCACCCGCAATCGGGCGAGACGTTCCAGATTGCCGGCCTCGTCGCGCGGGCCGTCGACTCACTCGACGAGTCGGAAAAGGGCATCGGCATCAAGTTCGACGTGGACACCCTCGATCGCCGCGCCTGGGCGGAGTTCGTCGGTCGCCTGGCCCCCGTCCCGCAGGAGCTGCCGCCGAGCATTCCGCCACCGCCGGTGCCTGGAGTACGCGTACTCCGCACCCCGACGGCACCGCCCCCCGATCCGCCCATTCTGCTCGGCTCCGACGAGGCGCCCGTGCGCGACCCGGCGCTGAGTGATCCGAACTCGAGCGACCCCGGCCTCCCTCCGGTCATCCTGGATGGACGCGAGCGCCCGGTGCCGGTCCTGCTCGGACCCGGCCTGCACCCGCCGCCGCGCAAACCCTGAGCGCCGCGCCCGCGGCTGGAAACCTCCATGACCGAAGATCCCCGCATCGAACAGTTCCGGAACATGGCCCGCGCCAACCCGGACGACGACCTCGCCCATTTCGCCCTCGGACAGGCCCTGTTCGACGCCGCCCGGTACGCCGAGGCGGCCATCGTGCTGAAGTCCGTGCTGCGCCTGAACCCCGACTACAGCCGCGCCTACGTCCTGCTCGGTCGCGCGCAGGCCGAGACGGGCGATCCGGAGGGCGCCGTCGCGACCTGGCAGTCCGGCCACGCCGCTGCGCAGCGTCGCGGCGACTTCATGCCCGCCCGCGAACTCGCCGGCTTGCTGTCCGAAGCCGGGGTGCCCGTTGCCGAAACGAACCCGACCGCGAGCACCGGCCTGATCGGCATCGACGAAGGCGGCGTCGAACACGCACTGCCCGTCGACACCCGCGAACCCGGCGAGGGCGAGGTGCGCGACGTGCGCACGGGTCGCATCGGGCCGCGCATGACGTTCGACCCCTTCGGCGACGAGATCGGGGCGTTCATCCAGGCCAACGTCAGTCAGGAGAGCTGGCAGGCGTGGATGGAGATGAGCATCAAGCTCGTCAACGAGCTGCGCCTCGACCTCGGCGACGCCGAAGCGCAGCGCATCTGGGACCTTCAGATGAAGGACTTCCTGAACCTGCCCGACGCGCTCTTCGCCGACAAGACGTGGGAGTAGGGCGCGTGGCCGGCCCCGGGGGTGCCGCCGACGCGCCGGTGCTCGTGACGATCCGGTTCAGCCATTTCTGCGAAAAGGCCCGCTGGGCGCTCTCCCGCGCGGGCGTGCCCTTCCGCGAGGAATTCCACGCCCCGCTCTTCCACATACGCCCGGTTCGACGCGCCGGCGGACAGCGGACGACGCCGGTGCTTCGCATGGCTGATCGCACGCTCGCCGACTCGACGGACATCCTGCGCTTCGCCGACGAACAGGGGGCGCGGCTCTTCCCGAGCGCCGCGGTCGATCCGACCGCCCGCGCCGAGGTCGACCGCCTCGAAAACCTCTTCGACGAGCGCCTCGGGCCCGCCGTCCGGCGCTGGGTGTACTTTCATCTCTTTCAGCTCCCCGCGCCGTTCGTCGTCGAGCTGTTTCGCTCGGCCGCCCCGCCGGGGGAGCAGGCGTGGGTGCGGCCCCTGTTTCCGCTCGTCCGCTTCGGCATGAAGAAGGGCCTGAAGATCGACGCCGCCGGGGCCGAGCGCTCGCGACGGGCCCTCGACGAGGTGCTGACGCAGGTCGAGGCCCGCCTGGCGACGGGCGCCCGCTATCTCGTGGGGGATGCGTTCACCGCCGCGGACCTCACCTTCGCGGCGCTCTACGCCCCGCTGGTCGGCCCGCCGGCCTACGGCGCCCCCCTCCCCGGGTTCGCGACGCTGCCCGAGCCTTTCGCATCGCTCCGGGACGCCGCCATCGCCCGCCCGGCCGGGCAGTTCGCGTTGCGTCTCTACCGCGATCATCGGGCGGAGCGCCTCTCCCCGACCGCTTGAAATCGGCGTAGCCTCCGGCCCGACGAACGACGCGACGGAGGGCGCGATGCGCTGGTTCACCCGTGGAGATCTCGACGGCTTCTTCGGGCTGGCGCTGGACAACCTGGTCCAGCTGCTGCTCATCGACGGCCTGTGCCGCTACGTCCTGGGGATGCCCCCGGACATGCTCTACGGGCACGTCCTGCCCGGCGCGGCCATGTCGTTGCTCGTCGGCAACCTGTTCTACGCCCGGCAGGCGATGCGCCTCGCGCGCGAAACGGGACGGACCGACGTCTGCGCGTTGCCCTACGGCATCAACACGGTCAGCCTGTTCGCCCACGTCTTCCTGATCATGCTCCCGGCGAAGCTGGCCGCCGAGGCCGCCGGCGCCGCGGATCCCGTGCGCATCGCCTGGCAGGCCGGCCTCGTTGCGACGCTCGCCTCCGGCGTCATCGAGCTCGTCGGGGCGGCGGTCGCCGAACGCATCCGCCGCGCGACGCCCCGGGCCGCGCTGCTCTCGACGCTGTCGGGCATCGCGCTCGGGTTCATCTCGCTCGGGTTCCTGTTTCGTACGTTCGCGCACCCGCTCGTGGGGCTGTTCACCCTCGGCGTCGTCCTTTTGACCTACTTCGGCCGGGTGAAGTTCAAGGGCGGCTTGCCGGGCGGCGCGGTGGCGGTCGGGCTCGGCGCCCTGCTGGCCTGGCTGACCGGCCTGGCCCCCCACGGGCCGGACCCCGTCGCCGCCGGCCTGCAGATCCCGGTGCCGGTCATCGGCGACGTCGTCGAGAGCCTGACCGGCGGCCACCTGGTGACCTACCTGTCCGTGATCATCCCGATGGGCCTCTTCAACGTGCTCGGCAGCCTGCAGAACATCGAGTCGGCCGAGGCCGCCGGCGACGCCTACCCGACCGGCCCCTCCCTGGCCGTCAACGGGGTCGGCTCCATCGTCGCCGCGCTGTTCGGCTCGGCGTTTCCGACGACGATCTACATCGGACACCCGGGCTGGAAGGCCATGGGCGCCCGCGCGGGCTACTCGGTACTCAACGGGGCCTTTGCGACGGTGATCTGCCTGACCGGCACGCTCTCGTACATCGCCTGGGCGGTCCCGGTAGATGCCGGCATGGCCATCGTCCTGTGGATTGGCCTCGTGATCACCGCGCAGGCCTTCCAGGCCGTCCCTCGTGAAGAAGCCCCCGCCGTCGTGATCGGCATCCTGCCCGCCGTCGGGGCATGGGGCGCGCTCCTGGCCAAGAACGGCCTGCGCGCGGCGGGCCTCGGCACACCCGAGCACCCGTTCTCGGCGGCCGTCATCCCCGCCTTCGAGGCCTCGGACACGTGGATCACCGGCGCGTTCGCGCTGGAGCAGGGCTTCATCTTCTCGGCGATGTGTCTGTCGGCGATCACGGTCGAGATCATCGGCCGGCGCTTCGAGCGGGCGGCGATGTGGGCCTTCGGGGGCGCCGCCGCCTCGGCTCTCGGCCTCTGCCACGGCTGGCAGTTCACCCTCGCCGACACCGCCGTGAGGCTGGCCCCCGCCTGGGAGCACGCCGCCGGCTACGCGGCGACGGGGCTGTTGCTGCTCGCCGCGCGGTGGGTCACGGTGCCCGGGGAACGGCACTGAACGGCGGAGGTGGGCCCGAAGAACGGCGAGGCGTCGACACAAAACGCGCGTTCCTGGGCAAATTGACGCACAAAACGTGCCTACACCCGGGCGTCACCGTCGGGCTACGGTTTCGCGATGAGCGAAAGCGACCAGCTCTTCGGCGAGCGTCTGCGCACCCTGCGCATCGAGCGAGGGCTGTCGCAGGCGGCACTGGCCGAGCGGTCAGGCCTCAGCACCAACGCCGTCGGTTCTCTCGAACGCGGTGTGCGGTCGCCCCGTGTCGCGTCGGCAGAGGCACTCGCCCGGGCCCTCGACGTGCCGATTCAGGCACTGTTCAACGAACCTCGCACGTTCGCGCAGCCCCCGGCGCCCGCCTACGTGGCGGATCCGCCGGAGGGCACGCGCGGAGAACTCGAACGCTTGCTCGCCGGACAGCCCGAGCGCGTCGTCCGATTGGTGCTCGACGTCACTCGCCGCCTCGTCTCGGAGTTCTCGGCCGCAAACTGAGCCGGGGTGGGTCCGAAGTTCACGAGTCCGTTCCGGCGCAGTGAGACGAAGCCCTCGAGGCCGAAGATGACGTGGTCGTCGACCGCGATCCCGAGTCCGTGTCCCATCGCGACGGCTGCGCGGGTCATTTCGATGTCCGCTCTGCTCGGCTGTGGATCACCGCCCGGATGGTTGTGGGCGAGGACGATTCGGCGAGCGTCGGCACCGACCGCCGGGCGGAAGATCTCCGCCATTCGGACGCTCGCGCCGTCGGCGGTTCCTCGGTAGATCTCGGCGGTGCGCAGGTGCCGCCCGCGTCGATCGAGCATCAGGACGCGGAAGTGCTCCCGGCCGAACGCCCGCATCTCCGGACCGACGAGGTGGTGGACGTCTTCCGGCGTCCGAACGAGCGTCCGGTCGTCCGGTGAACTCGAGCAGATTCGACGCCCCAACTCGATGGCGGCGTGAATTCGAGCCGCCTTCGCACGCCCGACGCCGCGCGTGCTCGAGAGGTGATCGAAGTCCTGACCGGACATGCCCACCAGGCCACCGGCCTCCGCAAGGACGCGCGTGCTCAACGTCAGCGCGCCTTCTCCGAGCGTTCCGCTGCCGACCACGATCGCGATGAGCTCGACGTCGGCGAGTGCGCCCGCACCGAGGCGCACGAGGCGTTCCCGAGGCCGGTCGTGGAGAGCGAGGTCTGCGATGCGAGTGAAGGGGCGTGCCATATCTGATCATTCGGCCAGCGACCGCCTCTGTCGCATGGAATTCTCGCGCACCCCCAAGAAAGCACTTTTTGTGTGCACAACCAAAATCTCCGGAACTAGGATACCACACAATCGTATTGATGTCGGAGTGGGCCCGATGTTGGTCACCGTCAGAGACGCGTGCGCGTTGCAGGACAGAGCGCTCGAAATTCACGTCGGGGATCAGGTCGAGCAACTCGACCAGCTCATCGCCGAGGCCGGCGACGGCACGGACTTCTTCGAGAAGACCCACATCACCGGCGGTATGGAGACGCTCCTTCGCGAAGCCATCGCGCGCTTGGCCGGGCGGTCGAGCACGGGCATCTTCCACTTGAAACAGGCGATGGGCGGCGGCAAGACCCACTTGCTCGTCGGACTCGGACTTACTGCGCGCTGGCCGGCGCTGCGCAAGCGCGTCTGCGGTGCATACCCCCACTCCGAAGCCTTCGGCGCGGCGCAGGTCGCAGCGTTCAACGGCCGAAACTTCCCGACCCACTTCTTCTGGGGCGAGATCGCCCTTCAGCTCGGGCGTGGTGCCTTCTTCCGGCGGTTCTGGGAGTCTGGGCCGCGCATTCCGGGCGAAAGTGACTGGCTCGAACTCTTCGACACCGATGCGCCCGTCCTGATCTTGCTCGACGAGATGCCACCCCATTTCCACGCGCTCGACACTCAGGCGGTCGGCAATGGGACTGTGGCGGACATCGCGACGGCAGCTTTCGCCAACCTGCTCACGGCGGCGGGCAAGAAGTCGAACGTCTGCGTCGTCGTATCGGATCTCACCGCCGCATACGAGGGCGGTCAGAAACGAATCTCGCACGCGCTTTCGAACGCGCGGCAAGAACTCGGGCGTCAGGAGCGCGCAATCACCCCGGTCGACCTGAGCGGGGCGGAGATCTACGCGATCCTGCGGAAGCGGTTGTTCAAGGCGCTACCGTCGAAGACCATGGTCGACGAGATCGCGTCCGAGTACGGGCGCCTCCTCGAGGAGGCGACGAGGGCAAAAGTGGCCGGTCGCGGCGCCGAAGCCATCGCTGCCGAGATCGCGGCGACCTACCCGTTTCATCCGCGGCTCAAGAACGTGATCGCCCTTTTCAGGGAGAACGAGCAGTTTCGGCAGACGCGCGGCGTGCTCGAACTGATGTCGCGCCTGCTGAAGTCGGTGTGGAACCGGCCGACCAACGACGTCTTTCTCCTCGGTCCGCAGCACTTCGATCTCGGCATTGCCGATGTGCGCGATGCGTTGGCGGGTATTGCCGACATGCGCGAGGTCGTTGCGCGGGATCTCTGGGACGCCAGCGCATCGGCCCACGCGCAGGTCGCCGATCTCGCCCGTTCTTCGGACGCGACGGCCCAGGTCGGGTCGCTGTTGTTGACCGCGAGCCTGTCGACGGCGGTCAACGCCATCCGCGGACTGACGCGCGAGGCCATGGTCGAGATCCTCGTCGCCCCGAATCGCCGGCCTTCGGAGTTCATCGAAGCGCATGAACTGCTCATCGCCACGGCTTGGTACCTGCACCGTTCTCAGGATGGTCAGTGGTACTTCGACCGGCAGGAGAACCTGACGAAACTCCTGCACAAGCTCGCGACGGACGCGCCCCCGAACCAGATTGAGGAGTTGCAGCGCAAACGCCTCGAGTCGATGTTCGAAGCCCGGCGGCAGTCCGTCTACGCGCGGGTGCTCGCGCTGCCGGCCATCGATGCGGTCGGCGAGGCAATTCGGCGCGAGCGCGTGCTGCTGATCGTCAGCCCCGACTCCAAGCTCCCACCCGACTCCGTCCAGCGCCTCTTTGCCGCGACGACACAGAAGAACAACATCTGCGTGCTCACCGGCGACCGCTCTCAGATGGCGAGCTTCGATCACGCCGTCCGCGAACTGTACGCGACGATGAAGGCCGACGCGCGGATCCCGAAGGGTCATGCTCAACGGGAGGAACTCGAGAAGCGGGCCGCTCTCGCGGAGCAGAACGTGACCTCCGTCGTGCTCAACCTCTTCGACAAGGTCCTCTTCCCGTTCCAGAGTGCCGGCAAGGCACCGGAGCTCAAAGCGAAGCCCCTCGACGCCACTCGCGACATGAGCCTGCCGTTCGACGGACAGGCGCAGATCGAGAAGACGCTCGCCGCCGCCCCTCAGAAGTTCTTCGGCGACGTCGGCCATCTCACCTATGGTGTGCTCAAAGAGAAGGCGGAGTCGCTCCTCTGGCCGGTCGGCACCCCCGAAGCCCGGTGGTCGGACGTCGAAGAGAACGCTCGCTCGCAGGCCGGCTTTCCATGGTTGCCGCCCGGCGGTCTCACGACCCTCAAGGCGCAAGCCTGCGCGCGCGGAGAGTGGGCCGATCTCGGCACCGGCTATGTGACGCGAAGCCCGGCGCCACCTAAAACGAGTGTTCAGGTCGTTCAGGAGTCGGGACCGAACGATCAGGGCGAGGTTCGCCTCCGAATCACGCCTCTGAGCGGCGGCCCGGCGCCTCGCATCCACTTCGCTCTCTCCGGGCAGGTCGATCTCGAAAGCCCGGTGCTGCACGACGACGTGCTCGTCACGAAGGCGCTGCGCGCCTCCTTCCTGTGTGTCGATCCGAGCGGCGCGAACACAACCGGCGACCCGACGATCTGGACGGGCCGCCTCGTGCTGCGCTGCGAACGACTCGAAGGGCATGTTCGCCTGCTCGTCTCGCCGGTGACGGATGCGGCGATCCTCTTCACGACCGATCACAGCGACCCCCGATATGGAACGCGATACGCCGAGCCGATCCCGATACCGCCCGGTCCGGCCGGACTCGTCGTGGATGCCTTCTCCGAACACGAAGGCATCGAAGTGCGGCAAACGTTCCGGTTTCCCGGTGGTGGCACCGTGGACCCACCAACCGACGGTCCTGCCTCGATCCATGCGAAGGGGGCGCCGAAGCGGCTCGATTCCCGGGCAAAGGTCAATCTCGCCCTCGCGCGAGCGCACGAGATCGGGGCCACGTTCGACGAGGTCCAATGGACGCTCGGCGCGGGCACACGCATCGCGTCGTTCCTGGTCGGTGAGGTGACGCTCGACGCTCAGGCGCTCGAAGCGATTCTCGCCGCCAGCCTGTCGCATCTGCCGAGTCACGCGTTCCCGCCCGACGCACCACTTTCGATGACCTTCCGGCGTGCGCATTTCCGGAGCGGGCTCGATCTGGCGCAGTTTGCCGCTCGTTTCGGACTGACCATCGGCCCGGGCGAGATCGTCGCACGATGACCGAGACGGTCGACTTCGGCGCGTCGACGGCCTTCGGCGCGCACGTCTTCCGCGTGGAAGTCAGCGGGTCGCGGGCGGTCCCCGTCTCGATCGTCGAAGACTACGGCCTCCGTGGGGGAGAGTCCGGCGTCCCGTTCCAGGAAGCCCGAGCCGTCGTACCGCGCTCGACGTGGAGCAGTCTCGCGGACGCCGCGCGGCGGGACTTCAATGAGCGTCTCAAGGCCCGCCGTGTTTCGACGGGACGCTGGAGGGTCGGATGCACGTTGCTCGACCGGCTGCTCGGTCGTGAACTCTGTGTCCTGGTCTGGGCGGCCGAAGGGGCGCCGCTGGAGCGGCTACCGGTGGTGTGCGCCCGCTGGGGAGCGCTTCGCCCGGAAGAGCGGTGGTGGCTCTTCGCCGCGACTGCGGCGGAGGCCGGACGCCCGGAGGATACGCATCGAGGCTGGCGGCGCGCCCTGAACCTCGCACTGTCGGACGCCGAAGGCGACGTGCCGTCCGCCCGACGCCCCCGACCCATCGAAACGGCGCTCGAGGAACTGCCACTCTTCCAACGACTCCGAGACGGATAGAAGCCCGCAACGATGACGACACGGAGCAAGGGAATCGTCCCGCGCAGCCTCGAGGACGCGCCGGCACTGATCGAACGCGCACTCCCCGTTCAGCGCCTATCGGCCGAGGCTTTCAAAGAGCAGATGGCCGTTCACGGGAAGACGCTGACGGCGCTCGGCAGCTACTGGAAGGGTCGCAAGCCGCTGATCCTCAACAAGGCCTGTGTGCTCGGATGCCTGCTGCCTGCAACCGACGAGCCGGCCGCCGATCTCGAGATCTTCGAGTTGTTGATGGGCATGGACGACGCGTCGTTCGAGAAGCGCGGGCTACGGGCCGATCAGCTGGCGCTTCCCTATCGAGAGCGGGTCGACGCCGCGCGGCGTCCGGAAGAACGCCCCGACGTCCATGATCACATCTGGCCACGCGTGAACGCTCACCTCGGGACGACGGCGGGCAGCATCCCGGAACTCGTGGAACAGCTCGGGGTGATGCGCTTTGGTCACCGACCTCGCGTGGGCGACACGTTCGCCGGCTCCGGTCAGATTCCCTTCGAAGCTGCACGCTTGGGGTGTGACGTGTACGCGTCCGACCTGAATCCCATCGCCTGCATGCTGACCTGGGGTTCGTTCAACATCGTCGGGGGCACCGCCGCGAGCAGAGCAGCCCTCGTGTCGGCTCAGGCGGCGCTCGTGCGGGATGTACAGCGCGAGATCGACCTTCTCGACGTCGAGACCGATGGACGGGGCTGGCGCGCAAAGGTCTACCTGTACTGCTTGGAAGTGACTTGCCCGGAGACCGGATGGCGCGTGCCGATGCTGCCGTCGCTCATCATCAGCAAGGGCTATCGGGTGGTCGCGAAGCTCGTCCCGGACCCGAAGGCGATGCGATACGGCGTCGAGGTCGTGACAGGGGCAACGGACGAAGAGATGACGGCTGCGGAGCGCGGGACCGTGCGCTCCGACGGTCGCGGACAAGACCCCTACCTCTGTCACACGGTCGCGGAACGAGAATACCGGACGCGCGTCTCGACGTTGCGCGGTGACTATCGACTGGCAGACGGAACGACGGGCAATCGATTGCGCATGTGGGAAAAGGGCGATTTCATGCCCCGCCCGGAGGACCTTTTTCAGGAGCGCCTCTACGCCGTGCAGTGGATGCGGCCAAAGGAGAAGGGACGGGGCGACGATTACGCCTTCCGGTCCGTGACCGCCGCCGACCTCGAACGGGAGAAGCGCGTCGAGGACTACGTCGCTCGACACCTCGCGGACTGGCAGGCCGCAGGCATCGTGCCGGAGATGCGGATCGCGCCGGGCGAGAAGACCGATGAACCGATTCGGACGCGCGGATGGACTCACTGGCACCATCTCTTCAATCCGCGGCAGTTGCTCGTCCTCTCAGTTCTGAACAAACGCCGGGATGCGGCCACGTGCATCCAGCTCGGGCAAGTCATGAACTTGAGCTGCAAGCTAAGTCGCATCGACAATAGTCCAAAAGGTGCTGGTGCAACGAAGGGCGCGTTCGACAATCAAGCATTGAATCCAATTCTCAATTACGGCGCGCGTGGGAGTCGGTACTCGCTCTCCGGATTGGAGGGTAGCTTCAAACACTTCCCACTCCCCGCGGGCCGAACGTGGAGCGTGAAGTCCGCGCCTGCCGACCAGGCCAACGATCCCTGTGACCTCTTCATCACCGATCCGCCATACGGCGACGCGGTGAAGTATGAGGAAATCCTCGAGTTCTTCATTGCGTGGCTTCGCAAGCACCCGCCCCCGGAGTTCTCGCACTGGACGTGGGACAGCCGTCGCCCCCTGGCGATCAAAGGCGAAGACGACGCCTTTCGGGCGAAGATGGTCGCGGCCTACCGCCGCATGGCGGACCTCATGCCCGCCAACGGGCTGCAAGTCATCATGTTCACCCACCAGTCGGGCACAATCTGGGGCGACATGGCCAATATCGTCTGGGCGTCCGGATTGCAGGTCACCGCGGCCTGGTACGTCGTCACCGAGACCGAAAGCGCCCTGCGCGACGGCAGTCACGTCAAGGGAACGGTGCTCCTCGTGCTTCGCAAACGACAAGGCGCGCTTCGCACGACTCAGGACGACCTCGCTTGGGAACTGCAGGACGAGGTGAAAGCGCAGGTCGAGACCCTCGTCGGGCTCAATCAGCGGACCCTGGCGCTGCACCGGGACGAGAATCTGTTCGCGGACGCCGATTTGCAGATGGCAGGTTACGCGGCCGCCCTGCGCGTCCTGACCCGGTACGCGTACATCGACGGCATGGAGATGGCTGCCGAGGCGGTCAGGCCGCGTCTGCGCGGAGACAGCACCTTCGTCGACGCCCTGATTGACTTCGCCGTGAGTACGGCGAACAGCACCCTCGTGCCCGAGGGACTCGTCGCCCGCCTCTGGGACCGGCTCTCCCCCATCGAACGATTCTACTTGAAGATGCTCGAACTCGAGGGCAAGGGGCATCGCGCGCTCGACAACTATCAGAACTTCGCCAAGGCGTTCAAAGTCGCTGAGTTCCGGCCGATCATGGCCGAGATGCGAGCCAACGGCGCGCGGCTTCTCGGCGCCGTCGAACTCGGCCGCGCCGAGATGGGCGACACGTCGGCCTTCGGCCATACATGGCTGCGCGCCATCCTCTTCGGCCTGTCCGAACTGGTCGCCGATCTCGACGGCGATCTCGTTCTCTCACACCTCGCCGGCAACGTGGCGAACTTCTACGATGCCGGTACCCGCGACTCCCTGGTTCAGCTGACCGACTTTCTGGCATCGAAGACTGCGGTTCTTCGCCCGAAGGAGGCCGCGGCCGCACGCGTCCTCGGTGAATTGCTCCGCCATCAGCGGGTGTAGGTGGCGAGATGACGGCGAGTCCGATTCGACGCTTCTCCTCCGGGCGAACGGACGACGGCCGCCTCGACGGCGGCTTCCTCGCCAAAAGACTGGCCGGCGCCACCGCATACCGGCGGATTGCCGGGTATTTTCGAAGTTCGATCTTCGAACTGATCGGCGAGGAGATCGCGCAGGTGCCGCGCGTTCAGATCGTCTGCAACAGCGAGGTCGACTCCGGAGATCTCGCCGTCTCACAGTCCGCCATGGTGCGGCGCCTCAACGAGGCCTCGCCGGATCTCGCGAGCCTCCTCGTGCGTGAGAGGTACCGGCGCCTCGATGCGCTGCTTCGCGCCGGCAACGTCGAAATTCGGGTGGTGCCCCGCGACCATACGTTCGTTCACGGCAAGGCGGGTGTGATCGATCATCCCCGCGGCAAAAGCTGCTTCCTGGGTTCCGCCAACGAGACCCGAAGCGGGTTTGCGCACAACTACGAAATTCTCTGGGAGGACGAATCGCCGGAGGGCGTGGCCTGGGTCGAAGAGGAGTTCGAGCGCCTCTGGCGCCACGCCAGACCTCTCTCCGAGGGCATCCTGATCGAGATCGGCCGGGCCGCAGCCCGAGTCGAGGTCACCTTCGCCGAGACGCCGGCGGAGGACGTACCGGCTGCAGCACTCGTCGAGTCGCCGATCTATCGCCGGGGAGACCAACTGCAGCCCTGGCAGCGAGCCTTCGTCGCGAAGTTCGTCGACCAACGCGAACGTCGGCGGCAGGTACGGCTTCTGCTCGCCGACGAGGTCGGCCTCGGAAAGACACTTTCATTGGGCGCTTGTGCGCTCGCGACGGCCATCCTCGATCCCGGGCCCATCCTGATTCTCTGTCCAGCCAACCTCGCGAAGAACTGGCAGGCGGAACTCCAGCAACATCTCGGCATTCCGAGCGCGGTCTGGCTGTCGACACAGAAACGGTGGCTCCTCAATTCGGAGGGTGAACTGTTCGGTCGGGGTGTCGAAGACGTCGTTCGGTGCCCATTTCGCATCGGGATCGTCTCGACGGGCCTGCTGACGGCGGACTCGACCGAGCGAGCGCTTCTGCTCGAACGCGGGCGCTTTGCCCTCGTAATCCTCGATGAGGCGCACAAGGCACGACGTAGCCGCGGACTCGGCGTGCGGGAACCCGAGGCGAACAACCTGCTCGACTTCATGTTGGCGGTGGGCCCGAAGACACGCCACCTGCTCCTGGGGACGGCGACGCCGATTCAAACCAACGTCGGCGAACTCTGGGACCTCCTCGAAGTCCTGAACGCCGGCGCCGAGTTCGTCATGGGCAGCGCCCTGCCCCGAAGCCCTTGGCTCGACCCGGAACGCGCGATCCCCCTGATGCGAGGGGAGACCGTGCCTGAGCGACTCGACGACCTCTGGGAGTTCGTTCGTAACCCCCTTCCCCCCGGTGATGGCCCCGATGCGCCGCTCTTCTTGCAACTCCGCCACAGCCTCGACGTAGACGCCGAGGCCCATATTTCAGACATCGCCTGCAGCGCCCTCCCCTATCACGCGCGCGCTGCGTTGGAGCACATGTTCGACGGGGGTTTCTTCCGGCTGAACAACCCCATCATTCGGCACACGGTTCTGCGAAAGCGGGCCACGCTCGAACAACGAGGTCTCCTCGCCCGGATAGCGGTCGACGTTCACCCCGATCCCGCGCGGCCGCTGACGGATTACCCTCCAGTCGGGCTCGTCGGCCTCGCCCTCGACACGAGCCTGGCCTTCGATCAGGCCTATCGGACGGCCATGAAGTTCATCGAGAGCTACTCCCGCCGGGTGAATGGCGGGGCGATGATCAAGTCGGTGTTGCTTCAGCGGTTGTGCTCGAGCCTCGCGTCCGGGCTGAGGACCACTCGCGCACTGCTCGAACGTCGGGTGATTGAGACCGAGGCCAACGTCGACGAATTCGATGTCGAACTCGGCCCGATTCCGGACTCGGAGACTGCGCTTCTGCGATCGATCATCGACGAACTCTCCCGACCTGGGGTCAAGGATCCGAAGCTCACTGCGGCCATGGCCTTCCTGACGGACATGCGCACGGGCGACGGATCGAATCGACGCACGTGGCTGGAGCATGGCTGCCTGCTATTCACTCAGTACTACGACACTGCCTTGTGGATGGCGACCGAACTTTCGAAGATGCTCCCGAACGAGTTGGTGGGCCTGTACGCAGGTGCGGGGCGATGTTCGCGATTCGTCGGCGGTCGGAGCGAGTCCGAGACGCGAGAGCGCCTTCTCGGATTCGTGGACACACGGGAACTTCGACTCATGGTCGCGACCGATGCCGCGAGCGAAGGGCTGAACCTGCAGAAACTCGGGACGCTCGTGAACATCGACCTGCCGTGGAACCCGGCCCGGCTCGAACAGCGTCTCGGGCGCATCAAGCGCATCGGACAACGCCGTTCGAGGGTCGACATGCTGAACCTCGTGTATCGAGACACGCAAGACGAACGCGTCTACGAAGTCTTGTCACAGCGCATGAAGGACCGATACGACCTCTTCGGCACCCTGCCGGACACCATCGACGCCGCGTGGGTCGACGACGAGAAGAAACTCGCAGAGCAACTCGACCTGTACATCGATCGCCGGAAGGGGGCCCGAAACGCCTTCGACATTGCGCATGAGGACACCGTCGATCCCGATGCACACACCTGGGAGAAGTGCAGCCGCGTGTTCTCGCGTGACGCGATGGAGACGCTGCTGAAGACACGTTGGACGTAGCCCCCCCTCACCGCGTCGCGGCCCCCGCGAGGCCGATGCGGCGGCACAGGCCGTCGTTCAGCGGGCATTGGCTGCACTTCGGGCTGACGGGCCGGCAGACGGACTGCCCGAAGGCCACGAGCAACAGGTTCACGCGCATCCACCAATGCGCCGGCAGCTTGCCGCGCAGGCGAAGCTCCGTCTCGTCGGGCGTGGCGCTGCGGACGTACCCCCAGCGGTTCGTGATGCGGTGCACATGCGTGTCGACGCAGATGCCCGGCAGGCCGTGCCCCTCGACGAGGACGAGGTTGGCCGTCTTGCGGCCGACGCCGGGCAGCGTGAGCAGCGTATCGAGGTCCGTCGGCACGGCGCCGCCGTGGTCGCGCAGCAGGATCTCGCTGAAGGCCTGAATCTGCGCGGCCTTGCGCGAATAGAAAGCCACCGGCCGGATGAGGTCGCAGAGTTGCTCGCGCGGGAGGGCCACGAGGGCGGCGGGGGTGTCCGCGACGGCGAAGAGGCGCTGACTGACCGGTGCCGTGACCTGATCGAGTGTGCGCAGGGACAGGATGCAGCTCACGAGCACCCGGTACGGATCGCTCTCGTGCTGCGCCACGAAGGCGAGCACGGGCGCCTGCCAGGTGGGGAACGCCGTCTCGAGGCGACCGAGCGCCGCCTCGACATCGAAGGCGCCCGGGCGCGTCAAGGGGCCGCGGTCGCGTCGAGCAGCGCGATGAACTCGGCCTCGGTCAGGACCGTGACGCCCGCCTCCTGCGCCTTCTGCAGCTTGCTGCCGGCCTTGCCCTCGCTGCCGACCACCAGGTAGCTCAGGGCCTTCGAGACACCGCTCGCCGCTTTTCCGCCGAGGGCTTCGACGCGCGCTTGCGCCGCCTCGCGCGTCATGGCCGCCAGCGTGCCCGTGAAGAGGAACGACTTGCCCGTGAACGGCCCGGGGCCCCCGGCGGCGTCGGTGGCGGCCGGCTCGGGTTCGGTCGCCACCGTGACCCCGGCGGCGAGCAGGGCGTCGATGGTGTGCGCTTGCGCCGCGAGGCCGGCGGCGATCTTCTCCGCGGAGAGTTCGGCGAACTTGGGCAGGCCGAGCAGCTCCGCCGGCGTGGCCGCCCGCACGCGCTCGAGCGACCGGAAGTGGCGGGCGAGGGTCTGCGACGCCGTGCGACCGAGGCCGGGCACACCGAGCGCCGCGAGAAAGACCGCAAGCGGCAGGTCGGTCTGGTGCGTCGCACAATTCTCGACGAGCTTGGCGGCGAGGGTCTCCCCCATGCGGTCGAAGGTGATGAGGTCCTCCGGGCGCAGGCGGTAGAAGTCCGCCGGTTGCGTCAGAAGCCCCGCGTCGACGAGCGTTTGCAGCCAGATGTCGCCGAAGCCCTCGATGCCGACGGCGTTCGCGTAGTGCGACAGCACCCCGACGATGGCCCCGGCGCAGCCCGTCGCGCACGAGCAAACGATGATGTCGCCCTCTTCGCGGAGCGGGAAACCGCCCGTCGGGCACGTCTTCGGGTAGTCGATGGGTGTCTCGCCGGGCACGGAGACGCTCTCGAGGTACGGAATGACCCCGCCCCGGCGCACGGCCACGCACTCGGCCCCGATGGACAGGCCCTTGCTCCTGACCATGCCCCAGTTGTGCAGGCTGATGCGCGTCACCGTCGCGCCGCTGAGGCTGACCGGGTCGACGATGCCGACGGGCGTGAAGATGCGGCTGCGGCTGACCGACCACTCGACGTCGCGCAGAATGGTCAGGCCGCTCTCGCCCTGCAGTTTGTAGGCGATGGCCCCGCGCGGGTGGTGAGACGTCGCCCCGAGCCGGACCTGCTCGTCCACCCGGTTCGCCCGGAAGACGACCCCGTCGATCTCGTAGTCGAGCTGCTGCCGGCGGGCGACGTAGGACTCGTAGCCGGCCTGCATGCCCGCCCGGTCGAGCAGCGCGTGTTCGACCGGCTCGAAGCCCCAGGCCGCCGCCTGGGCGAACTTCTCGACCTCCGTCTCGAGACCCGCGCCGACGACGTCGTAGGCCATGAAACGCAGGCCGACGGCCGCCGACTTCGCCGGGTCCTTCTGCTTGAGTGCGCCCGCCGCGGTGTTGCGGGGGTTGGCGAACTCGCCGGCGAGCTTCGCGAAGGCCGAGAGCGGCAGGTAGACCTCGCCCCGGATCTCCACCGGGGCCGTCACGGGCAAGCGCGCCGGCACGTTCGGGATGCGCTTCACGTTGGCGGTGATGTCCTCGCCCACCGTGCCGCTGCCCCGCGTCGCGGCGACCTCGAGGCGACCGTCGGCGCCATAGCGGATGCTGCACGCGCAGCCGTCCACCTTCGGCGTCATGACGACGTCGCCCTCGAACTTCGCCGCCCAGTCGAGCAGTGTCTTTTCGTCGTAACACTTCTCGAGGCTGAGCATCGCCTGACGATGCGTCACCGGCTCCCCCACCCGCGCCGCCGGATCGGGCCCGAGGGCGTCGAGCACCGGCGAGTGCGGGTTGATGGACCGCAGGCGCTCGACCAGACGGTCGAACTCCGGGTCGCTGATGACCGGCCGGTTCTCGTCCCAGTAGAGGCGGTTGTGCTTGCGCACCTCGAACTCGAGCCGGGCGGCGTCCCAATCCAGCCAATCGGCCGGCAAGAACATCGACAATTGCGTCACGGCGCCCCCTCGACCGACTGAACGACGGTGATGGCCACGATGTTCACCACCGTGCGGACCTCGCAGTCGCGCTCGAGGATGTTCACCGGTTTGTTCATGCCGCTGAGGATGGGCCCGACGAGCTCGGCGCCGCCGAGGTGCCCCATGAGCTTGTAGGCGATGTTGCCGGCGTCGAGCGTCGGGAAGATCAGGACGTTGGCCTCGGACTGACCGAGCGTGCTGAACGGGAAGAGACGCTGCCGGTGCTCGACGTCGAGCGCCGTGCCGACCTGCATCTCACCGTCGACGAGGAGCTGCGGATCGGCCTTGCGGATGAGTTCGACCGCGGCGGCGACCTTCTCGCTCTGGCTGAAGCGGGTGCTGCCGAAATTGCTGAAGCTCAGCATCGCGACGACCGGCTCGACGTCCATGCTGCGGGCGAGGCTGGCCGTGGACAGCGCGATCTCGGAGAGCTGCTCGGCCGTGGGCTCGACGTTGATCGTCGTGTCGGCGAAGAACTTGATGCGCTCCGGCAGGATGACGATGTACGCCCCGCTGGCGGTCTTGACGCCCTTGCGTACGCCGATGCACTGCAGCGCCGGCCGGATGGTCTCCGGATAGCTGCGGACCATGCCGCTGACCATGCCGTCGGCGTCGCCGGCCCGCACCATCATCGACGCGAAGTAGTTGCGGTGCACCATCACGCGCCGGGCGTCGTACTCTGAGACGCCGCGGCGGTGGCGCATGCGCCAGTAGGCCTCGATGTATTTCTCGTAGCGCGGGTCCGCCTGGTGGTCGATGACCTCGATCCCCTCCAGCGAGATGTCGTGCTCGTCCGCGACCGCCTGAATCTTCGCCGGATCACCGAGGAGAATGGGGTGCGCGATGCCCTCCTCGCGGACGATCTGCGCGGCGCGCACGATCTTGGGGTGATCGCCCTCGGGCAGCACGATGCGCCGATGGTGCCGCGCGGCCTTGTTGATGACCTTGCGCATCACCTCGCGCTCGCGACCGAGCAGGCGCTCGAGGCGCTCCTCGTAGGCCTTCCAGTCGGTGATGGGCAGGCGCGCCACGCCCGACTCGATGGCCGCCTTCGCGACGGCCGGAGCGACACGCAACAGGGCGCGGTAGTCGAACGGCTTTGGAATGACGTACTCCGGCCCGAACGCCAGCACCGCGCCGCCGTAGGCCCGCCGGACCTCGTCGGGGACCTCCTCGCGGGCGAGCTCGGCGAGGGCGCGGACGGCCGCGATCTTCATCGCTTCGTTCACGCAGGTCGCCCGCACGTCGAGGGCGCCCCGGAAGATGAACGGGAAACCGAGGACGTTGTTCACCTGATTGGGGAAGTCGCTGCGGCCCGTGCACATGATGACGTCGGGCCGGGCCTCCTTGGCCTCGGGGTAACCGATCTCGGGATCGGGGTTGGCCATCGCCATGACGATGGGGTCCTTGGCCATCGTCTTGACCATGTCGGGGGTGACGACGCCCTTGGCGCTGACGCCGACGAAGACGTCCGCGCCGACCATCGCGTCGGCGAGGGTGCGGTGCGGGGTGTCGACGGCGAACCGGGCCTTGTAGGGGTTCATGCCGTGGTCGCGGCCCTTGTAAACGACGCCCTGCGTATCGCAGAGGATCAGGTTCTCGGGTTTCACGCCGAGCTCGAAGAAGAGCTGCGCGCAGGCGAGGGCCGCGGCCCCGGCGCCCGAGAACACGCACTTCACCTGCGCGACGTCCTTCCCGATGATCTCCAGCGCGTTGAAGAAGGCCGCGCCGGCGATGATCGCGGTGCCGTGCTGGTCGTCGTGGAAGACCGGGATGTTCATCCGGGCCCGCAGCTTCTCCTCGATGTAGAAGCACTCCGGTGCCTTGATGTCTTCCAGATTGATGCCGCCGAACGTGGGCTCGAGCGCCGCGACGACATCGCAGAACTTGTCCGGATTGAGCTCGTTGACCTCGATGTCGAAGACGTCGATGTCGGCGAAGCGCTTGAAGAGGACGCCCTTGCCCTCCATGACCGGCTTGCCGGCCTCCGGGCCGATGTTGCCGAGACCGAGGACGGCGGTGCCGTTGCTGACGACGGCCACCAGGTTGCCCTTGGCGGTGTAGTCGTAGACTTTGGAGACGTCGGCGGCGATTTCGAGGCACGGCTCGGCAACGCCGGGCGTGTAGGCCAGCGAGAGATCGCGCTGCGTCTGCAGGGGCTTGGTGGGGCGGATGGCGATCTTACCGGGTCGGCCATCGGCGTGATACGAGAGGGCGTCTTTGCGGCGGGACATGGGGACTCCGAATCAGGTCCGCGGGGTTGCCGAGAAACCTCGGCGCCTCCCCATATCACCGCGGGGCCAGCGGTTCAATCGAGCGGTCGGGCGGCTTGTGCATTGACATGCCTACCCGTCGGCCGGGCCTAATGACGCCGTGAAACCGACGTACCCTTCGACCCCCAAGGCCCGCCCCGGGCGCCATCGACCCCGCGCGGCGCTGCTGGCGATGACGCTGCTCGGCTGCGGTGCCGCCGACGATGCTTCGACCGGCGCCGGCGGCTCCGGCCTGCTGCCCGACGGCGGCCCGATTCCGATCAGCGATGCCACGCGAGCGAACACCGACGCGCAGGGCGGTTCGACCGGTGGGACGACGGGGGGCGCTCTCGGGGGGGGCGCGCCATCGCCGTTCGACGGCGGCCCCGGCCCCGGAGGCGATGCCCGCACGCCGCCCTTGGGCCCGGATGCGTCGGATTCGAACGGGGACGCGAGCCCCGGCGCCGACGCCCGCCCGGCCGCGCCCATCGGCTTCCAGGCCACCGAGACGCGGTCGTGTGACGTGACGCTGCGCGCGGTCCTGCCCGGCGCCGGTCGCGTTCAGGTCGCCGGCGAGTTCACCGGGTGGGGCGATGCCCCCCGGGACATGGCCGCGGGCGCGGGCGACGGCGTCTTCACGCTCACCCTCGGCCCGGACGACGGCCTCTCCCCCGGCGCGACGTATGCCTACAAGCTCATCGTCGACGGCGAGTGGCGCCTCGACCCGGCGCAGAGCCGGCAGAAGTTCGACGGCAACTGCGTCAACTCGGCCTTCGAACTCCCGGCGTGTGCCGACGCCCCCGAGGTGGCGGTCACCGCGATCGGCAACACCTTCGAGGCCATCCCGCGCGCGGCCGCCGGCGGGTCGCGCGAGCTGACGCTCGTGTTCACGCTCGACGGCTTTCCCTGGTCGCCTTTCTGCCAACTCGGCACCTGCGAGGCCGATCTGAGCGACCTCGCCCCCGGGCGCCACGTCGTCACCGCGCAGGCGACGGACGCCGACGGACGCACCTCGACCCCGCTCACCGTGCCGTTCTGGGTCGAGGCGCCCGGCGCGTTGCCGTTCGAGTGGCGCGACGCGACGCTCTACATGTTCATGATCGACCGCTTCGCGAACGGCGACCGCGGCAACGACGCCCCCGTGCGAGGCGACACGCCCTACCCCAACGACTGGCATGGGGGTGATCTGCAGGGGGCGATGCGGGTCCTCGAGAGCGGTTATTTCGAACGCCTCGGCATCAACGCGATCTGGCTCTCTCCCATCAACGAGCAGGCCGAGAACGCCTATCCCGGCCGGGACGTCGCACAGACGTTCACCGGGTACCACGGATACTGGCCCGTGCGCGGCCGTGCGGTCGAGCCCCGGTTCGGCGGAGACGCGGCGTTGCGGGCCTTCGTCGACGAGGCCCACCGCCGCGGCATCCGGGTCCTGCTCGACCTCATCAACAATCAGATCCACCAGGACCACGAGTATTACCGAGACCACCCGGACTGGTTCCGGACGGGCTGCGTCTGCGGCACGGACCCCGGTTGCGGCTGGAGCGAGCGCCCGCTGGACTGCCTCTTCGCGCCCTACCTGCCGGACATCAACTGGCGGGTGCCCGGCGCCGAGCGGCAGTTCATCGACGACGCGCTCTACTGGATTGAGACCTACGGGGTCGATGGGTTCCGCGTCGACGCGGTGAAACACGTCGAGACGAACGCCATCTACAACCTGCGGGCCGCCATGGACGCGCGGTTCGGGGGCGCCGTTCCGGGGGCCGCGCGCCTGGTGATGCTCGGCGAGACGGCCGTGGGCGAGGGGGACCGCTTCGACGACGGCTGCGGGGTCCGCTACGGCGACGGCTACGCGTGGATCTCGGCCTACGCCGGCCGGAATGCGCTCGACGGGCAGTTCGACTTTCCGTCGCATCACCGCATGCAGTGGGGCCTGATGACGGACGAGCTCGGGTACGACGCGCTCGAAGACATCATCCGGGACCTCGAAACGCGCTACCCCGCGGACGCGACGCACGTCCGGTTCCTCGGCAGTCACGACAGCAACCGCATGGCCACCCGGGCGGCCCGGGATCGCGCCGGCGACTGCCGATACATGAGCGGCCCGCCCTGCGACGTCATGCCGGGCGTTCCGCGCGACCCCGCCGTCTTCGCCCGCCTGAAGCGCGCGTTCACCGTGCTCTACACCCTGCCCGGCATCCCGCTGCTCTATGCCGGCGACGAGGTGGCGATGCCCGGCGGCAATGATCCCGACAACCGCCGGGACATGCTCTTCGGCCCCGACCTCGCCGACATCGCGCTGTCGGTGCTCACGCCGACCGCCGAACAGCGCGACCTCGGCGTCTTCGTCGAGCGTCTCGGACAAGCCCGAGCGGCGCTGCCTGCGCTGCGCCGCGGACGACGGCAGGCCCTCGTGGCCGAGCCGACCCTCTTCGTCGTGGACTTCCGGACGGACGACGGCCGGCGCGCCCTGGTGGTCGTCAACCGGGGCGGAGACGTCGTGAACCGGGTCCTCGACGCCCCGGCGGACGTCGCGACCGTCGCGCGACTCGGCGAGGCGACGGTGACGGTCGACGCGGGCAGCGTCCGCTTGAGCGTGCCGGCCGGCGGCGTGGCCCTCTTCGGGGACCGCTGACGTTTCAGGGGTGCAGCACGATGCCGCCGACGGCGGCGCCGCCCCACTTTTCGAGCATGGCCTCCCGGAAGCCCTCGAGCGGGTGCGCGTGGGAGACGACGGGGACGACCTCGCCCTCGGCGGCCCACGCGAGCACCTGGGCGAGCCGCGGCGGCCGCAGGGCCGGGTTCTCGACGGTGCTGATGACC
Organism: Myxococcota bacterium; assembly: GCA_023150895.1. Taxonomy (GTDB): domain Bacteria; phylum Myxococcota_A; class Bradymonadia; order UBA7976; family UBA1532; genus CAINDO01. The sequence continues at coordinate 22,088 of JAKLJY010000029.1, forward strand.
GCCGGGCATCCGAGCACGTCGAGACCCTTCATCATGATGATGTTGGTCGACAGGACGTTGGCGTTGGGCGCCCCGCGCTGACCCTGGCCGCGCGCGACGAAGGGCGTGGACGCCCACCCGACGATCAGGTGGCGCCCGCCGAACCGCAGGCAGCGCATCGCCTCGACGGAGAGTGCGCCGCCCACCCCGTCGTACACGACGTCGACGCCGCGGCCGCCCGTGAGGGCCTTGACCTGATCTCGCAGGGACGGGCCGGACGCGCCCCCGGAGACGACGACGTGGGTCGCCCCCTCCGCCGCGACGCGGACCAGCTTCTCCGGGCTTCGGCCGGCCGCGATGACCGTCGCCCCGCACAGGCGCGCGACGTGGACGGCCGCCAGGCCCGTCGCGCCCGACGCGCCGAGGATGAGCACCGTCTCGCCCGGCTGCACGCGGCCCCGGTGGACCAGGCAATGCCAGGCCGTTTCGTAGTTGCCGAGCAGATTGCAGGCCTGATCGAACGTCAGCCGCCCCGGCACGCGATGGACGGCCTCGACGGGTGCCACGGCGTAGGTTGCGAATCCGCCCCAGCGCTGGTGCGCGCCGTGGGAGCGCGGCCCGGCGAGCAGTCCATCGACGAGCACCGGATCGCCGGGGCGCAGGGCCGATTCGGTGGCGGCCGCGTCCCCGAGCCACAGGACCTCCCCGGCGTACTCGAGCCCGGGCGTGTAGGGCGGATGCGGCATGTGCTGGTACTGCCCGCTCGTCATCAGGAGGTCGACCCACCCCACGCTCGCGCTGCGCACGCGCACGAGGACGTCCCGGGGCCCGAGCGTCGCCGGGTCCGGCGGGGGTTGCGCCTCGAGGCGGGTCAGCGTCGCGACGGCTTCGGGCGGCGTCTCGCCGAACGCGTCGACGACGACCCGGCGGCCCTCGGGCCAGGGAAGCGTCGTTCGGGGTGAGTTCGTTTCCATCGCGCGACCGTTACCACAGTGGCGGCCGGACGCAACGGCGCCGTCACCGCGCGCTTGACCCCGGACCGACGGCGTGCGATCCGCGGCCCATGGAGACCGCGCCCGCCCCGACCCCGCCCCGCCCCCGCACCGCGCTCGTTTTCGGCGTGGCCAACGATCACAGCCTGGCCTGGTACATCGCCCGGGCGCTCGCCGCCGAGGGCGTGCGCGTCGGCCTGTCGTACGGGGACGAACGCCTGGAACGCCGCGTGCGCCCCCTCGCGGCGACGATCGACGCGCCCCTCGTGACGCGGTGCGACGTCACGGACGAGGCCGCGCTCGCCGAGACCTTCGCAGCCGCGGACGCGGCCCTCGGTCCCCACATCGACATTCTGGTCCACAGCCTCGCCTTCGCCACCCGGGAGGACCTGACGGGGCCGTTCTCCCAGACGTCTCGCGCCGGATTCGGGCTCGCACTCGACGTCAGCGCGTACAGCCTGCTCGCGCTCGTGCGTCACGCCGGCGCCCGCCTCGGTCCGGGGTCGAGCGTGCTCACGCTGAGCTACCTCGGCGCCGAGCGCGTGGTGTCGGGCTACAAGGTCATGGGGCCGGCGAAAGCGGCCCTCGAGGCCTGCGTCCGCGGACTGGCGGAGGAGCTCGGGCCCCGGGGCGTCCGCGTCAACGCGGTCTCGGCCGGGCCCGTCCGGACGCTCGCCGCTGCTGGCATCCCCGGTTTCCGCACGCTGCTCGAGTGTCATGCCGAACGGGCACCCCTGCGCCGCAACGTCACGGCCGAAGAAGTCGCGTCGGCGGCATGTTTCCTGCTTTCCGACAAAGCCAGCGCCGTGACGGGTCAGATTCTGCACGTCGACGGCGGGTACAACATCCTGGGCGTCTGAGGTCACTTCGGGCGCCCGGGCGGACCGATACAGGCATGGCATGACCCTCCAGCGCCCGATCCCCTCCCCCCGAGTCCTTTCTCCTCGCAGCCACCGCGCCCCCGCCGCCCGCGGCCTGCTCGCCCTGAGTGCGCTCGTCGGCGCCCCCCTCGCCGCCGGCTGCGCCGATACCGCGCCCGCGACGCCGACGCCCGCGCCGACCGCCGCCGTCGCCGAGTCCGGCATCCGCAACGGCACGCGCGAGCCCGAGGCCGTCGCATTGACCGAGGGTCAGATCCTCGCCCTCGGCTGGCTCTTTCCGACGGGCGATCCCGCCGCCAATTTCTGCACGGCGACGCTGATCAACCCGAGCACCGTGATCACCGCGTCGCACTGTACGCAGGGCAACTCGGCGCGCGACATCGGCTTCGGTGTCGGTCTTTACCCCAACGACCCCGTCGCGACGTTTCGCGCGGCGGGCATCTTCGAGCACCCGCAGCTCGACCTCGCCGTGATCACCCTCGCGGAGAACGCGATTGATCGGGTCCCCGAGCTCTCGCCCATCCCGGCCAATACCGAAGACCCCTCGCCCCTCGAGGGCACCGAGGTGCAGGTCGGCGGTTTCGGGGAGACGTACGACCGCTCCCGTTTCGGGCGCTACTTCGCCACCGTGCTGCTCGACCGCGTGCGCGCCGACGAGCTGCAGGTCGACGGTCGCGGCATTCAGGGCCTCTGTTTCGGCGACTCGGGCGGTCCGGTCATCGGCGTGCTCGGGCAGGGGCCGGTGGTGATGGGTGTCGAGTCGTGGGGCGACCAGAGCTGCGTCGACGTCGACCACCTGACCCGGACCGACGTCGCCGCCCCCTTCATCGCCCCCATCCTCGGCGGTGACATCCCCGAGGATCCCTGTGCCGGGCTCGACTACCTGGGGCGGTGCAACGGCCAGACCGCCGAGTGGTGCGAGGGCAGCACGTTCCGGCAGCTCGACTGCGTGGCCGAAGGCGGGCACTGCGCCTACGTCGACGACCGCGTCGGCTGGTACTGCGTCGAGGGACCTCCGGACCCGACGGCGGACGCGGCGACCGAGCCCGAGCCGACGCGGGACGCGGCGGTCGAGCCCCCGGTCGAGCGCGATCAGGGCGTGACCGGCGGCGCCGAGGTGCCGCCTTCGGGGGGCGCCACTCCGCCCGCCGGCGGCAGCGACGGGCCGTTCCCCCAGGGCGGCGGCCTCTTCCCCGAGCCGGAGGGCGGCACGATGGCCCCGACGGCCGATGCCGCGCTCGCCACGGCCGATGGCGGCGTCGACGCGCCGGATCAATCGTCCGGCGGCGCCGGTGGTGGTTGTGCCGTCGCCCCCGGGCGCACCCCGTCGGCGGGCCTCGCCCTCGGTGTCCTGGCGCTCCTCGCCCCGCTCGCGGCCGGCCGGCGACGCCGCCGCTGCTGCTGATTCTTTCCTTCCGGTCACTTGCCTGCGCTCTCGTCCCGACCGGCCAGTCGTGGTATCGAGGCACGAGAGTCGCAACCTGACAGGTGTACCGTGGTCCGCTCGTTCAATGGCTCCTTCGGGTCCGCCCGCCCCCCGCTCGGTCACTTCGGCCTCGTCTCGGCGGGCCTCGCCCTCGCCCTCGCAACGGGCTGTCTCGACGGTGAGACCCGCGTCGTCGGTGGGGGGCCCCTCGACGATGCCGGCACCGGGGGCGGCGCCGGAGGGGGCGCCGGAGGGGGCGCAGGCGGCGGTGCGGGGGGGCCTTTTCCGGACCACGCGTGCCACCTCGACGTCGAGCCGGACGACCTGACGGGCTTCGAGGGCGACAGCGATCGCTGGTCGGCCCAAGGGGGTCGGATCCGCTCGGCCGCGGACGCGGAGGCGGGGCGCGGCCGGTCGCTGCTGCTGCGGGGGCCGGGCGAGACGTGCTCCGACTTCGTCGCGAGCGTCGAGTTCGTCCACACCCCCGGCACGTTCCCGATGCTGCTCGGCCGCGTCGCGGAGGACGGGCGCTGGTTCGGCGTCGGCTACGACGCCACGTACGGCAACTTCACGGCCACCAACGGGCTCGGGACCGAGCTGCGCGACCGCATCGGCGAGCTCGATCCGGTCGACCTGACACCGGGGGCCCTCTACCGCATGGAGCTGCGCGTCGTCGACGCCGCCGTGCAGGGGTTGCTCTTCGACGAGGCTTCGGCCCGTCCCCTCGCCGTCGTCTCGGGCCCGGGCACGGACATTCCCGGCGCCGGCCGTATCGGCCTGTACGACGCCGCCGGCGGGGAGGCGGTCTTCGGCGCTCTGCGTGCCGATCCCATCGAGCGCCCCGGCGAGACGGCCCCGGTCCTGTATGCCGCTCGCCTCGTCGACCCGCGTACGGTGGTGGCCACGCTGGCCCCACGGCAACTCGTCGCCGTCACCGCCCCGGACACGTCCGGCTTCTCCATCGACGTCGGCGGGCGATCCGTCGGCGTGGAGTCCGTCCGGGTCCGGCCGGGCACGCTGAGCGAGCTCACCCTCTCGACGGTATCGGCGCTCTCGGGCGCCGACGTGCCGACGTTGACGTACGACGCGGCCGTCGGTCGCGTGCGCGACGCCGGCCAGCAACCGCTCGGGCGAATCGACGCCGCCGCCATCGACAACTTCTTGCACGTCGACGCGAAGTTCGATCCCTTCGTCGAGCCCTTCGACGGCGATCAGCTCGATGCGGCCTGGCAGCAGGTTCAGCCCGAAGCGTTCGCGCTCGGCGGCGGTGCGGTCCGGATCTCGGCCACGGACGCGTTCGCGACGGGCGCGATGCTCCTTCGCCCGATCGCCGAGCGGCACGTGAACGCCGAAATCCTCGCGGACTTTCGTTGGGATCCGGCCCCCGACCGCGGCATCGGGACGACCGAGGCGGTCGTGGCGTTGCGGGCGCGCAGCCACGCGCAGGCCCAGTACCAGGCCGCTCTGCAGGTCCGGGCGGACGCCGCCGCGCTCGTCATCCGGTTCATGAGCGGCGGCCAGCCGACGGAGCTGGCCAATCTCCCGGTCCCCCGCGACGCCGTTCCGGCCGGTCGGCCGTTGCGGCTCGCATTCTCGGCGGTTGGTCCGCTGCTCGGCGCGCGGCTCGGCCCGGTCGACGGGCCGCCCATCGCCGAGGTCGCGGCGCGGGACGAGCGCATCCCGGGCGCGGGCCCTGCCGGCCTGACGGGCATGTGGGACGGGACCGTCCGGTTCGACCGCGTCGAGATTCGGGAAGCCACCCCGCCGGCGCCTTTCATCACCGAGGCCCGCGTTCGGGCAGAGGCCCCCGAGCAAGTGGCGCTCACGGTGCTGTCCGCTTCGGCGCTGCAAGGCGTCTCGCCCGCCGGGTTCACCGTCTGGGCGGGCGACCGGCGGACGGTCACCCGCGCCACCGCGACCCCGGAAGGCCTGGCGCTCTCGATCTCGGCCCCCGTGGTCCAAGCCGGTCAGCGCGTGCTCGTCAGCTACGACCCTGCCGCGGGAACGGTGACCGACAGCGGACGTCCACCGCGAGCGCTCGTGGGACTCGACCGCCTCGAGGCCCGGAATGAAGCCAACGCCGGCCGCACACTGGCCGTCGCCGCCGCCCGGTGGGTGACCCCCCATACACTCGACGTCGTCACGACCCAGACGGCGACGCCCCCCGTGACCACGCGCGGACCGGCCGCGCGGGCCTTCACGGTGACGGCGAACGGCCGCGCGGTCGAGGTCCTCGGCGCGTACGCCCTCGGTCCGCCCCATGACAACGTCGTTCGGCTCACCCTCGAGCCCGATCTCCTGCCGACGGACATCGTCTCGGTGGCTTACGCCGCGGGCGGCGAAGGGCGCGTCGTGGATGCCGCCGGCACGGAGCTCGTCGGTTTCGTCGACGCTCCGACGATCTGGGCGGTCCCGAGCTGGCCGGCCGCCGCCCCGTTCGAGGACGCGTTCGAGCGCCCGGACGCCGACGCCGGCCTGGGCAACGGCTGGAGACCGGCAACGGAGGCGTTGTGGTCCATTCGCGACGGCGTCGCCGTTTTCCAGAGCGCCGGTGTCGAGACCCTCGACCCCCGGGTTGTCCGCCCGGAGCCGCTGGCGGCTCGCTACTCGCTGTCCGCGCGCGTCTGGTCGAGCGCGTTCGAGCCCGGGCAGGCGCAGCCCGTCGCGTCGCTCTTCGGAAGCCTCGTTCGGGAAGATCCGCGGCGCGTGTCGGCCATCCAGGTGGGCTTCGACTTCGCCGGACAAGTGCTCTCCCTCCAGGCGCCGGATGGCGCAACGACCTACGCCGCTCGCCTGCCGGAGGACCAGGCCGTCGGCCCCGGCGACTCCGTGACGATGCGCCTCCGCGTTCACGGCCGCGCCGTCGAGGGGGAAGTCCTCGACGACGAAGGCCGGCCGCTCTCCCGGGTCGAGACCTACCTCGCGGCCGAGCCGGCGGTCGGCGACGTGGGATTCGCCGGCAATGCCGGTGCGCGGGTCCTGTACTTCGACGACTTCGTCGTGGAGAACCCGGAGGGACTCGCCCCGAACATGCTGGTGACGGACGCCCGCATCACGCCGGACAGCCCCAACGCCGTCCTGCTCCTGATGCAGACGGCGCAGGGGGCCACCGGCGAGCTCCTCACCGGGGGCGGGCCCGGCGGCTTCACCGTCACCGTCGACGGCGCGCGCCGGGACGTCCTGCGGTCGGAAGCGGTGGGCAGCGGACTGCGCGTGCAATTCGGGGGACCGCCGGTCTCGCAGCGCCAGAGCGTGACGATCGCCTACGACGACCGCCAGGGCGACGTCCACGACGCGAGCCTGCCCGTCGCGCGGCCGCTCGACGCGTTCACGCCGCGCACGGCGGCCAACGGCGCCGACGTCGGCGCCGATCTCTTCATCACGACGGCGGAGAGCGTCGGACCGTGGGCGGTCGACCTCGTCATGAACCAGCAGGCCGCCGCCCCCATCGAGGCCGAACCGGGCGTCCGCGAAGCCCTCGCCGTGTTCTCCGACGGCGTCGAGGTCCCCATCCGGGACGTCCTGACACTTCTTGGGCGCCCGCATCGCCTTCGCATCGTGCTCGGCGCCGCCCTCGAGCCGGGGGCCACCATCGACGCCGCCTACACACCCGGTGTCCAGGGCGCGCGCATCCTCGACGGCGGAGGACGGGAGTTGCAGCCCGGGTACGAGGTCCACGTCGCGCATCGGCTCGAGGTCGACGCCGACTTCGCCCCGTTCCAGGATGCGTTCGACGGCGTCGGCGCGGGCATCGTCAATGGCTGGGTGGCGGCGCCGCCCCGCGACTGGAGCCGGAGCGCCGGCGACGCGGTGCTGTCCTCCGAGGACGAGGGCATCGAGGGCACGCTCCTGCGCCCGGAAGCCGAGGCGGAAACCCATGCCGAGGTCGAGACCACCGTCCGCCTGAATCCCCCGGGCTTCGGCGCGCTCGCGTTCGGGATTGCGGGCCGCATCGGCGAAGGTCGGGGGTACCGATTCATCGTCGAGCCGGAGAGCGCGACCCGCACCGGCCTCTACCTGGTCAAGACCGACGAGACGGGTGTGCGCGTGCTCGAGCGCACCAGTTTCCCCACTCTCCCGGTGGACAGGGACTACCGGCTCATCGCGCGGTTCCACGGGCCCGTCGTCCAGGCACGACTGAGCGAGACGGGCGAAGATGCCCCCACCCTCGCCCGGCTGCTCGTCGTGGACGATACGCCGCTCGGCGCCGGTCGCTTCGGGGTCCTCGGGCGCACGCGCGGCCAGGTCCGCTTCCGCGAGGTCGCGGTCCGGCCCGCGACCGGCTACCCCGCACGCGTCGTGGGGACCCTGGCGACGGCATTCACCTATGCGCCGCAGACGATTACCCTCGACGTCGCCGCCCAGGCCCCCCTGCTCCTCGGGGACGGCGGCGGCTTCACCGTCACCGTGGACGGTCGCGACCGGGCCCTGTCCCGCGTGCGCCTCCGGCGGGCGGCCGTCGACGTCGACGTCGAGGGGCCGCCGCTCGAGCCCGGGCAGGACATCCGCCTCCGCTACGACCCGACGGCCGGTCACGTCTACGACGACAGTCCCGTGCCGCAGCCGCTCGGGACCATCGAGGCTCTGCCGGTCGCGGTGGTCGAAGCGGCCGTGCTCACCGAGACGCGGCAGGTCGGGGAGAACATCCTCGCGCTGGCGTTCGCGCTCGCGCCCGTGCAGGGCGGCCTGCAGGTCGAGGGCGAGGGCGGCATCGACGTCGACGTGACCGCGCCGGGACTCGGGCCCGCAGCCGTGCGTTTCGGCGTGGACGAAGTCTGGGTCGATCCGGGGAGCGACGGCGACCGGCTCTTCCTGGCGACGACGGACGACCTCCCGGACGACGCCGTCGTCCGCCTCTCCACCGACCAACGCGCCGGCGCGCGCGTCATCGACGCGCTCGGGACACCGCTCGCCGATTTCGGCGTCGACGCAATCGCCGGCGTGGCCGCCGCCGAGGCCGCCGTGGGGGCCGACTACCCGACGACGTGGTCGTTCGACTGGGACTCACCCGACGGCTGGGCCCGGTACGGCGCGACCGAGGAGGCCTGGGTCGAGATGCCGGGCCTCCTCGTGGCGCGCGGGAGTCGCGTCTTCGAGCAGGCGACACAGACCTTCGCAACCGTCGACCGCAGCGGGCGCGACCTGCGCGCGCGTGTCGAGTTCACCGTCCAGCCGGATACGACGCCCTTCGGCCGGCTCGGCGCGCCCGGCGTCATCGTTCGCGGGTACAACGACGGTACCTCACTCTTCTGCCAGGTCCGAACGGACCTCGGCCGCATCCCCGCCCGAGACGAGAACGGCGACATCGTCATCCCGGCGGAACGGATCGACCCGGCGGGCCCCGCGCTCGTCTGCGGCCGCCGCCTGGACTTCGGTCCCCCGGTGACGTTCGAGGCCTGCCGGATGCAGTTCTACGACGACGTGGGGGGGGTCGCCACGGTTCGGTACGATTGGGCGGCCGCCGCCGAGACACCCCACCGGCTGACCGTCGCCGTCGTCGGGCGCCGCCTGCGCGCGACGCTCGAGCGCCTCGACGGCGGGCGCGCGACGCCGGTGGCCGCCGTCGACGTCCCGGACATCGGCGACGACCTCGGCGCCGGACTCCCCGGCCTCGTCGCCGGAGACGGCGGCACCGTCCACTTCAGCGCATTCTCGGTGGCGCCGGCGGGCCCGGCGGACTTGCCCGCCCTGCCCGCGGCCTTCGCCCCGAGCGGCGACTGTCGCTGACCCGGGGAGCACCGGCCGTGCGTGGCGCTGCCCGGCCGGGGGCGCCTTGCGGGCGTCCGCGGGTCGGCGACCGTTTCAGGGCACCCGCGGCCAGTCCACGCCGACCGCCGGCAGCCCGACGAAGTCGCAGTCGTCGTCGTTGAGCAGGTAGAGCTGGTAGTCGAGGCGTTCGTCACCGTTGACCGTGTTGACCGCCAACGGCATGACCCGCACGAAGAACGTCCGCAGCGACGGGGCCTCTTCGATGACGATGCACTGCTTCGCCGGTCCGCGGGAGACCTCGCTCGTCGACGCGCGCAGGATCATGTCGCTGTCGTAGACCTCGAGGAAGACATCGCCGTCGTCCCCGTAGAGGAACGTCGTCAGCACGGTGCGTGTCGCGGTCGCCGGCACGTCCATCTGGAACCAGTCTTCGTCCCGCGGCGCGCGGTCGCAGACCCATTGCGTCGCCCGGCCGTTCTGCTGGGCCTGCCCGAGTTCCGTGGCCTGGCGCCAGTCACCGTTCGGTTCGTCCGGATCGTCCACGCACATGAACTGGCGGGCGTCGAAGGTGACGTTGAGGTCGTACCGCGTGTTCGGCTCGCCATTGCCGTAGACGTGAATGAAGTACCGCCCTGCGGGCCGGTTGCGCAGCTGCACCGTCTCACCGTCGATCGTGCCGTGCCCGTCGGGACGCCCGGCGTTCTCTGCGAGGGCCGCCCCCTCCCGGAAGACGTCGACGTCGAGGTCGCCCTGCGCATGGACGAAGTCGAGGCTGATGCTGAGCGTCCCCTCGGTCGGCGCCTCGAAGACATACCAGTCCGTGTCGCCCTCGACGCCGCACAGCGTCAGATCGGGCTGGCGCCCGGCGGGGATCTCCGCGGCGCTGAGCTGGATCTCGTTGCCGCCGCCCGCTTCGAAGTCGTCGGCCTGGCAGGGCACGGGCGAGGTGGCGCGGTTGAGGACGAGGCTGTATTGCGTCTGGGTCATGGCCACGCCCGAAACGGCGACGTAGTAGGTCCCCGCGGCGAGCTGGCGGGCTCGCGCCACGTTCTCGCGCTGGCTGTTTCGCCCCGCGACGCCGACGACCTGTCCGCGGGCGTCGCGGATCTCGATGCGCGTGTCGCCCGCGGGCGGGTCCTCGCGGCGCACGACGCGGGCGACGAGCTCATCGTTCGCCGCGAGCTCGACGCGGAACCAGTCCTGCTCGCCGCTGCAGAGCCAAAGGTCCGCGAGCTCGAGGTCGACGTCGGGCCGCAGCTCGTCACCGACACCGTCGAAGCGGGGGCGCAGGAACTCCGGGTGGTCCATGAGGTCGTGGGCCCGGTTCTGGTCGTCGTTCGGCTCGGCCGCGTCCTCCTGGCAGAGCAGGCGATCGCGATCGACGGACAGCGTGAGCGCGTAGCGGGCGGTCTGATCGGCGTTGAGCCCGTTGACGCGGACGTAATAGACGCCGTCGACGATGGAGGCGTTGAAGCGGGGAAGCGTCAGCGAGTAGACGCGCGTCCCGTCCGGGGCCATCACGAAGGCATCCGGGAGGAACGTCGGCGCGTCGTCGGGTCCGGGCAGGCCAGGGCCGAAGACGGCGAAGTCCAGATCCGCCTGCGGGCCCGGGGCCGCGTCGAGACGCACCGTCAGACCGTCCCGGGCGCCCATCCGCAGGGCGAACCAGTCCGTGTCGCCCGGACAGATCGCGCGGGCGTCGATGACCGTCTGTTGCTGAAGCTGAGGGAGGGACACGGGTGTCGCGTTGACGGCGGAGTCATCGCCGGCGGCCGCCTCCGCGGCATCGGGGATGCAGCCGCCGGGGGGCGCGATGTCGACGGTGAGGGCGTAGGTGTTCTCGGCCAGCCCCCGGGGCTGGACCTCGAGGACCCAGCGACCGGCCGGCGCCCGCTGCGGCGCCCCGGGCGGGGGGAACACGAGCGCCTCGTCGTCGTCGCCACTGGTGCTCTCCGTCACGACCATGCCGTCCGCGTCGTAGAGCCGCAGATCGAGGTCGCCGTCCGCGTGGCGGAACGCCAGCGCCGCGCTGATCTCCCAGCCGGCCTCGGGCGTATCGAAGGCGTAGAAGTCGCTGTTGAGCGGGCACGCGGCCAGCCGCGTCGCGCCGGATTCGAAGTGAACGCCGTCCTCGAACACCAGCGCCCGGGCCGTGTCGAGCCCGTCGTTGGGCTCGAAGGCGTCGTCGCGGCAGCCCGTCTCGCAGCGGCCCTCGGCCGTGCAGAGTTCCTCGGGCTGGCAGTCCGCGTTCTGCGCACAGGGGCGCCGGCAGGAGAAGTCGTCGCAGTACCAGCCGCGGCCGTTGCGCTCGACGCATTGCTCGTCGGAGTCGCAGCCGGCGCCGCACTGGCGATTTTCGAGGCAGAAGCTGCCCACCGGGCAGTTGTCCGGGTCGGTACGACAGCCCGGGAGGCACTCCCCGCCCGGGGCGCAGAACTGGGCGTTCGGACACTCGGCGTCCAAGCCGCAGGAACGATAGGCGCACGCGTGTGTGTCGACGTTGCAGAACTGACCGTTGGGGCAGGCGCGGTTGTCGTCCGGCCGACAGCCCGTCGCGCAGCGCCCGTCCGCACCGCAGTACTCGGTATCCGCGCAATCGTCGTCCTCGTCGCAGCGGCCTTCGCAGGGGTTGGGGTTCGCGCATGCGCCGAGGCCCGCGAGGGCCTCGCCGGCACAGGTCCCCGGCAACGCGAAGCTGCAGGCGTCCTGACGGTCGCAGCAGACCTCCGCCACCGTGCACTGGCGCGACCCGGGGTCGCAGAGCTGGCGGCGGCCGTCCATCGTCAACGGACACTGATCGGGTTCGACGGCCTTGCACCCCGCGACGCAGGCGCCGTCGTTGCACCAGGTATCGGCGGGACAGTCCGTATCCGCCCCGCAGCGCATGTCGAGCACGCAGGTGTGCGTGTCGTCGCAGAGGTAGGGCTCGTTGCAGGTATTCGGGTCCTGTCGACACCCCGGCTTGCACGCGCCCCGGGGCGCGCCGTCCGGGACATCGCAGAAGTACCCCTCCGGGCAGGTGTCGTCCGTGGCGCAGTTGTCGAGGTTCGGCCCGCCCCCGCCTGCGCCGCCGCCCGTGCTGCCGCCCGTCTCACCGCCCGTGCCGCCGCCGGTCGAGCCACCGTCTCCGCCGCCGCCCCCCCCGCCGCCTTCGGGACCGGCGTCGACCACCGCGCCTCCCCCGCCGAACGGATCGGCGTCGGCGGTCCCGCCGGTGTTGCCACCGCCGCCGCCCCCGCCCCCGCCACAGCCGCAGACGAAGAGGGTTGCCCCCCACAGGACCGTGCCGAACGTGCGTCGAATCATCTCTCCCCCGCTGTTTTGGCAGTCAACCGGGACCGCCGGCCCCGGAACCTCCGAGAGTAGACCAACGGGCGGGGCGCCACAAAGCGCAACGATGCCCGACCCCGAGACCGCCCCGTCGTCGCACACCGGCCGCGTCGGGTCGAGGGTCGGCCACCGGCCCTGGGCCGTCAGAGCTGGAAGTCGCCGCCTCGCCCTTCGCCCACGAAGACGCACCGGGTCAGGTCGACCTGATCCGTCGAGCACACCCAGAACGCGCAGCGATCGCCGACGTCCTGGGGCTCGGCGTATTCGACGACCCGCAGGCGGTCTCCGGGGACGACCGGCCGCTGGGGCTGCACGTGGAGCAGCTGGTATCCCCCGCCGCCCCCGAGGGAGACGAACGTCCCGCGGGCGCCGGACTGCTCCGGCGGACCGAGGGCGGCGTCCTCGGGGCCCCCGATGGACTGATCGAAGGGGTCGAACACGAGGCTCGACAGCACCTTCGTCGCGTTCGTGGAGAGCCCGGGGCCGCTGAGTTCGAGGCCGTCGAGGTCGCAGCCGGGGGTCGTCGGGCTACTGCCGAGGAGATCGTCCGGCGTGCGGTCGACGACGAGGACGCTGAGCAGCCCTTCATATGGATTCGGTCCGGCCGCGTCGACGGCGGCATCGGCCCGGGGCGGCCAGCGCCGATCGGGCATGGGGTCGACGTCGGCGACGTCCCCGTCGGTGGCCGGCGAGGTCGACGCGTCGATTTCGGCATCCGCGCGCCCCATGGCCACGCAACGGTCGCCCACGACCCGGAACCCGACGCCGCAGGGTTCGGCTTCCAGGATGCAGCCGGTGAGCGGAAGCACGAGCGCGCAGGCCGCGACCCCCGGTCGTCCCCGACGGCGGGCACGGGCACGGGCGAGTTGCACAACGCTCACCGCAGATCCGCGGCGCTCGTCAGGCGCAGATGGGCCATCGTCGCATCGAGGTCGTTGACCGCCCGAAAGCCCGTCGCCGCCCGAAACGGAGCGTCGTCGACCATGCAGACATACCGCAGGTGGTCCACCTCCGGCGCGGGGAAGCTCGTCAGACGGAGCCGCCACAGGCGTTCGACGGCGGCCTCCGCGAGGAAGTGGGGAAAATCGATCGTCGGTCGCCCCGTCATGCGAAGCAGAACGGACAGCGGCACGGGCGCGCACCCCGCGACGTTGTATACCCCCCGCACGCCGGGCTCGAGCGCCGCGGCGATGGCGTCTGCGACGTCGGCCTCGTGAATGATCTGCAGCATGGGGTCGAACCCCGCGAGCCGCGGGATGTGCTCGAGGCGAAGGTAGTTGGACGGCGCGTTGCGCACCGCCCCGACGATGTGCACCGGGCGGAGAATGACGGTGGCGACGTCGGGGTGCTTCCAGAAGAAGCTCTGAGCGCACATGTCGAGCGCGATCAGGTCGCGGATCTCACCGAAGCGCGTGCCGCCCATCAGCGGGGCGTCCTCGGTCAGAAACTGCGGATTCTCCGCGCGCGGGCCGTAGACGTTGGCGCTGCTCAGCAGAACGAGCTTGGGGATGGCGTACCGGACGCAATACTCCATCACGCGCGTCGTGCCGCGGATGTTGAATGTGTGATGGTCCTCGCTGCTCGCGCGGGGATCGTGCATCACGTTGAGGTGCACGACGGCGTCGAACCCGCCGGCGCGGAAGATGTCCTCACACCGCTGCCGCCGGATGTCGATCTGGTGCAGTTCGACGTCCGCCGGGCGCTCGTGGTAGGGCCTTCGATCGATGCCGACGACCGCGTGGCGACGGTGAAGCCGCCGCGCGAGGAGGCGACCGAAGCGCCCGCTGATGCCCGTGATGGCGATGCGCACGGCGCTCCCTCACCAGAAGATGTGTTCGCGCTCGGCCACGCCGCGGTCGAGCATGTCCTGGATGGCCTGCTTCACCTGCAGCACCCGGTCGTGCAGGGCGGCCTCTTCCTCGTGCGGATCACCCGAGAAGTACATCGGCCGCCCGAAGTGAATGCGGTAGCGGACGGGCAACGGCAGCAGACCGAGCAGCCCCGTGAGCGGGAAAAGGGGCGTGATGGGCACGGCCGGCAGCGAAAGCAGGCGCGCGAGCGGCTCGAGGTTCCAGAGCGCGGGGTATTGCTCCTCCGCGCCGACGACGGCGACGGGGACGATCGGAGTCTGGTTCTCGAGCGCGAGGCGCATGAAGCCGTGCCCGAACTCCTGGAGTCGATAGGCCTTGTCGTACGTCTTGCTGATGCCGCGGACCCCCTCGGGGAATACCAGCACCGCCTCGTCCTGCTCGAGCAAGGTGCGGCAGTTCTCGGGCGTGCCGAGCACCTGCCCGAGCCGCGCGAAGAACGTGCTCACGAACGGAAGCGAGGGGACCCACCGCTCGATCATCGACCGGACGGCGCGCGGCGGCCGGCTCTCGAAGAGCAGCGCCGAGCCGATCATCATGCCGTCGATGGGAATCTGCCCGCTGTGGTTGGACACGAACAGCACGCGCCCGGCGGGGAGGTCGTGGAGGCCGAACGTCTGCACCCGGAAGTACTCGTAGTAGAGCCAGGCCAGGACGGGGGCCAACGGCTTGATCGCCTCGGGATCATACCCGAAGTCGTCCGTCGGTCGGCCGGCGAGGTCGGCCTTCAGGCTGTCGATGCGGTCGATGAGATCGGCCGGCACACGGCGCTCGACCGTGAGTTCGAGGCCGCGCAGCACCCGGCCGATGGCCTCGGCGTGATGCAAGGCACGGCTCAGGTCGATGGATCCGAGGGCGGACATGCGGACCCGGACGATACGCCCCGGTCAGACCAAACGCCAGCTCCGCAGAAACGCGAGCAGATCTCGCCGAAGGTCGAAGTACGCGGTCACGGTGCCGACGACCTCGCCGTCTGCGGTCCGGACCTCGCCCGGCAGGCGGGTCATGTCGTCGAGCAACCCGGCGGGGCGCCCGGGCCGCAGCGTCTTCGAGCCGACGAAACGATACGCCTCGCCGTCGTCTCCTTTGAAGTCGAAGGCATACTCGAGCGTGCCCGTCCGCAGGACATCGAGCCCCAGCGTGCCCTCGAGGGGGGCGGCCGTCGCGAGATCCTCGGCGTCGAGGGTGCCGTCGAGAACGACCTCCCGCCGCCGGGCAAACGCCGCCAGCGACTCGGCGCGGCAGTGGAGGGTGAATGTGAACGGACGGTCGGCGGCCTGATCCCGCCTTCGCCAGAAGCCGGACATCGTCTCGCGAAACTCGAACGTCTGGGGCAGCATGTCGACCTCGGCGCCCGGCAAGGGCGCGACGGTTTGCGGTGGAGCGCCCGCACGGCGCAGACGGGCGTCGATGATCTCGGCCGTCCGCAGGGCCAGGGCCATGATGGTCATCTGGGGGTTGACCCCGAGGCTGGACGGCAGCGCGCTGCCGTCGGCCACGTAGAGGCCGGCGAGGTCGTGCGCTTCGCCGTCCGGGCCGACGCACGATCGCCTGGGATCCGTGCCCATGCGGCAGGTGCCGAGCGGGTGGAACGCCGCGACGTCGAAGTCGCCGTGCGCCGGGATGCGCGTCCGGAGGCGCGCGAGATCGGCTTCGTCCCGGAGTTCGTCGAACCCGGGCAGCATCGGCAGGACCCGGCGGGCCCCGGCCCGCAGGAAGACCTCGCTGAGAATCGCCACCCCGCGGGCGAGCCGGGCGAGTTCCGCGGCGCCGAGGTCGTAATGAATGATCGGGACGCCCCCCGGGCCGGACCGGACGCGCCCGCGGCTCTCGTCCTTCACCATGAACCCGAAGGTGGCAAGGTGCGGGAACGACTCCATCAGCTCGATGAATCGGGGCCCCACCCAGGGGACTGCCATCGCCGTGACGTCGAGCGGCGTCGACGCGCCCTCGAACATGAGGCCGTCTCGGGCGAACGTGTCGATTGCGTAGCTCTGCGGAATGCCCGAGTGCGGATCGACCCGCTCGTCGAACACCGCCATCACTTTGGTGGCCGGGTGAATGGAGAGGTTGCGACCGAGGAAACCGCTGCCACCGCACAGGCCGCTCGCCGCCAGCAGGGCCGGGGTCGAGAGCGCTCCGCCGGCGACCACCACCGCGGCCGCCCGCACGCGCAGTGCGGCGCCACCGGCCAGACGACCCTCGACCCCCGTCGCCCGCCCGCCGCGCCGGGTCACGCAGGTCGCGCGGGCGCCCGTGACGAGCGTCGCGCCGCGCTGGAGGGCGGCCGGCACGTAACTGACGTCCGTGGAGCGTTTGGCGCCCGTCGGGCAGCCGAAACAGCAGACGCCCTGCCCGTCGCACCCCGGGGCATTGCGCCGCAGCGGGTGGTGCGAGAGCCCCATCGCGTCGGCGCCGCGTGCGATGACCCGCGCGGTGCCGCCGAGGTGCGCGGCGGCGGCGGTCTCGACGCCGAGCATGGCCTCGACGCGCTCGAAATAGGGGGAGAGCGTCGCCGACGTGAGCATCGTCAGGCCGTCGTCCCGATGCCAGTCCGCGAGGGTCGAGTCGGGCACGCGGTAACACGTCCCGGAATTGATGGTCGTGCTGCCCCCGACCCCGATACCGGCCCAGACCGGCCCGCCCATGTTCCCCAAAGCGAAGGTCGCGCCCCGGGCCAGGTACATGCGGTGAAACGCGTCCCCCGCCCGCCCGGTGAATGCGGCCCGCCCGTGAAACGCGCCGGCCTCGAGCATGACCACCGCGTGGCCGCGCCGGGCGAGTTCGTAGGCCGCCGCCGCCCCGCCCGCGCCCGTGCCCACCACGACCACGTCGCAGGTCAGGTCGAGGTCGGCCCCCGCTTCGCGCGCGGCCCCGTCGACCACGGCGCGCATCCACGGGCGACGTTCCTCGGCACGCGGAGTCTCGCGCCCGTAGGGGCACCCGACGTGCGCAAACATGGCGGGGTCGTCGAAGTGCACCATCTTGAGCGGCAGGAGCACCGCGCGCACGAGCTGGCGGACCCGCGGGCGCGGACTCTGCACGAAGCCTTCGAGCAGCGTGAGCCGTCGGGCGGGTGTCAGAGCCGTGAACGGCCGCCCCGTCCGTCCGACCGCCGCGGCCTCGAGCCCCCACAGGCCGGCCTGGATGGCCCGGTGATAGAGCGCACCGCCCTTTTCGATGAACGTGCACAGGCGCTCGACCGTCTCGGGACCTCCGCCGGGCAACCGTCGGCCGGCCGGGAGCGCGGCGTCGGCGAGGCAGGCCGCGATGCGTCGTTCCTGGGCGGTCAGCACCATGGGGCGCCAGCCTATCCCAACGACACGTGCGCCGGCGAGGCGTATGCTGTGCCCATGGATGCCAACCGCTGGAACGGATGCCGGTACGCCCCCGAGGGGGCCGCACGTTTCGGGCACGTCGAGAGCTGGTTTGCGAAGCTCAACGACCCGGAGGGCCGCCGCGCCCTGTGGGTCAAAGCGACGCTGCGGGTGCCCGACCCCCGCGAACATGCCGGCGGGGCCGTCGCGGAGTCGTGGGCCATCGCGTTCGAGCGCGGGCGCCCGCCCCGCGCCGCCAAACACACCGTCCCGCTGGGCGCGGCCGAGCTGAGCGCCCTCGGTCTCGATCTGACGGTCGGCCGGCTGCGCTGGCTTCCGGAGACGCTGACCGGCGGCGTCGACGGGGTTCGCCACACGTTCGGTTTCGACCTGCACGCTCGGGACCCGGGCCCCGCCCTGGCGCCCCTGCCCCACCCGCGGCTCTACGCGGGCCCGTTTCCGAGTTCGAAGTTCGTCTCGCCAGCCCCCGACGCCCGCTTCAACGGGTCGTTCACCGTCGATGGCGTGACGACCGCGGTCTCGAACTGGCGCGGCATGCAGGGCCACAACTGGGGGCGGCAACACGCCCACCGGTATGCGTGGGGTCACTGCAACCAGTTCGACGACCACGACGACCTGTGGTTCGAGGGGGTGACGGCGCAGGTGCGGCTCGGGCCGCTGCTCGCCCCTCCGCTGACGATCCTGTGCGTCTCGCATCGGGGCGTGCGGTACGTCTTCAACCGGGTGCGGGACCTGGCGCGTGCGCGCGGCCGCTTCGACTTCCGCACGTGGCGATTCGAAGCCATCTCGGCGGACGCGCGCGTCGAAGGGGAGCTGACGGCGAACGTCGCCGACATGGCCGGGCTGCGGTACGACAACCCGCACGGCCCGCCGACGTTCTGCCTCAACTCCAAGATCGCGAGCGGCCACCTGCGCCTCGTCGTCGGCGGGCGCGCCCCGCTGGTGGCCCGGACGCGGGCGGCCGCCCTCGAGATCGGCACGCACTCGACGGATCACGGCGTGCCGATCATCGCCTGAACGACGCAGACCGACACGCCGGGATGGTGCCCCGTCGGGCACGGGGATATTCTCCGCCCGTGACGCTGACGGACACCCCGGACCTCCGCATCTGCCCGCTCTGTGATCGGCGCATCAAGGCGCCGACCTGTCCCGCCGACGGTCACGCGACGGTGCGCCCGGAGGAGCTCGTGGCGCGACGCGTCGCCGATCCCCTCATCGGCGCGACGATTGAGGCCAAGTACCAGATCGAGGCGCGGATCGGCGTCGGCAGCATGGGCGCGGTGTACCGCGCGCTTCACCTGCGGACCGGGTCCGCGGTGGCGCTCAAGGTGATGCACGCGGCGATGGCCGAGTCCGGCGCGGCGGTGCGGCGGTTCCTCCTCGAGGCGCAGAACGCCGGCAAGCTCGACCACCCGCACGTCGTCCGCGTCCTCGATCGCGGCGAGACGGCCGAGGGGCTCCCCTACCTCGTCATGGAGTTCGTCGACGGCCGCACGCTCGACACGCTGCTCGCCGAAGGCCCCCTTTCCCCCGAGCGCGTCGTCGGCATCGCGGAACAGATCGTCAAGGGCCTCGGCGGCGCCCATCGCCGGGGCCTCGTTCATCGGGACGTCAAACCCGAGAATGTGATGCTCGTCGAGGTCTTCGGCGAAGATCTCCACGTCAAGCTGCTCGACTTCGGCATCGCTCGCGCCGCGTCCGAGCAGGCCGCTCCCGGCACGATGGTGCTCGGCACCCCGCGGTACATGGCCCCGGAACAGTGGAACGCCCAGGCGGTGCTCGACGCGCGCAGTGATCTCTACTCGCTCGGCTGCGTGCTCTATCACATGATCGCCGGGCGCCCGCCGTTCATCATCGAGACGCCCGATCCGCGGCGTGTCGTGCAGCTGTATCAGGCGGCCCACATGACCGAGCTGCCCCCGCCGCTGCCGATTCCGGCGGCCACGCCGCTCGCGATGCTCGTAGACGATTTGCTCCGGAAGGACCCCGCGCAGCGGCCCGCCTCGGCCGAAGAGGTTCTGCAGCGCCTGCGTCGGATGGCCCGGGCGCCCCTGGCAATCGCCGAGGCGACGGATCCCGCGCTCGACGACCGGGAGACCATCCCCGAGAGCGATCACCCGGGGGTGGTCATGGCGACGGTGCTGCTCCCGGTCGATCGGGAGGACCTGACCGTCGAAGCACCGCCGCCGACCCACCCGGAGCCGACGGACCCGGAGGGGGCGCCGGAGCCCGACCGCACCTTGCTGCTCGTCGACGAAGACGCACCGACCCGGGCGCTTCTCAGTCCGGCCGTGAAGGCCGCACACGGTGCCGCTCCAGTGGCCGTGCGCCCCGCCCCTTCACCCGCCCCCGTCGGCGCGAACGCCGCGGCCGATGCGCGCCCGAGCGTCACGCCGCCGGCCGACCCCGCGCCGGCGGTGGCCGCGGCGGCCCGACCGGCCCCCGCTCAGCGCGGCCGCCGAATCCTCAACGTCGAGACCATCCCCCCGCCGTTGCCGACGGGCCTGAATCTGCCGGCATCGGCGGCGACGAGCGCCACGGTCATCACGCCGCCGAAACGGCGCGGGCCATGGTTGAAGTGGCTCGTGGGTCTCGTGCTGGCGGTCGCGCTCGGCATCGGCCTCGGGGCGGTCCTCGGGAGCCTCTGAGGCGGCGCGGCCGGGCGCGCCGATGCGCCGTCTCAGAATTGCTGGGTCGTCGCGAAGTGGACCTTGGCCACCTCGCTCAGGCAGTCCCGCCCGTGACGGGTGACGAGGTCGTGTCCCGCGCGCAGGACCGGCGCGCCCGCGCCGGCGGGCAAGGTCATCCCGAACTTCCGGCCGAGCCCCGCCAGCCCGCGCAGGTAGGCCGCCCGGGCGAGCACGCTCGCGGCTGCCACGGCGGGGTCTTCCTCTGCTTTCGTCCGCAGCGTCAGCGGAACCGACCGCGCCCGCTCGCCGAGCGACCGCCGGAAAACGCTCTCGTCGACGAACTGATCGACGAGCACCCACGTGGCCGCCCCGCGTTCGAGCAGGTTCTCGATGACCTTGCCGTGGGCCCACGCCAGCAGGCGATTGAGGTTGCCCATCCGGGCGTAGAGCTCGTTGTACTTCGCCGGCATGATGACCAGCTCTTCCGTGGGGCCGAGCGCGCGGATGGCGGTGACCATCTGCGGCAGACGCTCGTCGGAGAGGGTCTTGCTGTCCTCGACGCCCAGGGTGGCGAGCACCTCGAGCGCGCTCCGCGGCAGCGACACGCCGGCGACGCTCAGGGGACCGAAGTAGTCTCCCTTGCCGGCCTCGTCCGTGCCGATCCACTCGGCGGGGGGCGGGTTCGGGTGCTTCGCGAGCGCCCGGGCGTAGGGCCGGGCCTCGGGCACGTCCTCGGCCACCAGGTGTCGCCAGGCGTCGGCTTCACTGCCCTGCAGCAGGAGCTTGCCCGACGTGTAGAAGGTCGCGACACAGCCCGGGCCCTTGGCCTGCCAGAAGGCGTGCGGGGCCGAGACCAGCTCGAAGCCGCTCTGGAGAAAGCGCTGTCGCAGGCGAGGCGCCTCGGCGGTGGCGAGCTTGAGCGTGAACGTGTGCTGAGGCGGCATGGGTTCCGGGCGGGCGAGGTGCCCCTTGGGCGGGCGGCCGACGGGTCCGGTCGGCCTCTCAGGGCAGGAAGTACTCGATCTCGACGTGCAGATCCGCGATGGCGCCGGTGTCGCGAGCGGCGTTGTCTCGCACGACGAGCGTGAAGATACCGTCGGCGGGCAGACCGGCGAACTGGACGTAGTCGCGGTCGTCGAAGTTGATGTCCCCACCCGTGCCGAGGAACCAGTCGTCGTCGAGGCCGCCGTCGCTGCCATCGGGCGCACCGTCCCGGTTCCAGAGCGTGACGATGTCCTCCCCGTCCCACTGCGCCACGACCGTGAGGTCGATCAACCAGGAGTGATTGATGTCCAGGTCGCGGATGCGCAGGTTGCGGATCACGGCGCCGGCGGGCACGTCGAACAGCAGATCCACGAGGGCCTCGCCCGGGGCTCCGTTCGCAGAATCGGGGATGTTCACGTCGGCCCCGGGCATGCGCTCCTCGCGCTGCGCCGTCTGACCGCTGCTGCGGAAGAGGCGATAGGTGTTCTGCGCGGACCGGAAGCCATAGACGCGGACGAAGTAGGTGCCCCGCTCGAGCGTCTCTTCGATCACCTCGCCGTTGCCGACGCCCGCCGAGGTCGCGATGGGCGTGTTCGAGTCATCGCGATACAGGGCGATGTCCAGGTCGCCATCGGCATGGGTGAAGAGCGCGTCGAGACGGACACTCGCCTGCGCGTCGACGTCGAACGTGTACCAGTCGTCGTCGTAGTCACAGATGCGGCGGTCCTCGCCGGCGCGGGGCAGGCCCTTCGCTTCGGTCTGGCTGTCGTTGTGTTCGCCCGTGGGGCCGTCCAGATCGTCGGTGCAGTTCTCGAAGACGTTGACCGTCAGCGCATAGGTGTTCCGCCGGTCGTCGAACCCGTAGACCTTCACGAAGTAGGTCGTGTCGGTGGCGGCGCGGCGCTCGTAGACGGTCTCGTCGTCGTCGACGCCGACGCTGCCGTCGACATAGACCAGCGCACCGGCCGCATCGAGTTTGTAGAGCGCGACGTCGATGTCGCCCCCGTCGTGGCTGAAGTACACGTCGGCCTCCAGGCCATCGCCGACGCCGATGTCGATGCGATACCAGTCTTCGTTGCCGGGGCAGGCCACGAGCCCGCCGTACTGCTGACCCTGGCCGTTGTGGTCATCGACGCCGGTGGCGCTGCCGTCGACGTCGTTGCCGCCCGGGCCCTCGAAGACATCGTCGTCGCAGCCGTCGGGCGTCGCCGGGTCGCAGTCGTCGTCGAGGCCGTTGTTCACGATCTCGCTCGGCCCGGGGATGGTCGCGTCCATGGGGGCGCAGTCGTCCGCGTCGGCGACACCGTCGCCGTCCGCGTCGTCGGCGTTGGCGTCACACGCCACGTCGCCCCCGCGGCAGTCGTGGTCGACGCCGTCGTCACACAGCGTATTGAAGTTCTCGGTCACCCCCGGGTTGATGGCGCCGTCTTCGTCGTTGCAGTCCTCGGCGCGGGCAAACCCGTCGCCGTCGAGGTCGTCGTCGCGGGTCGCCGGATTGCAGTCGTCGTCGACGCCGTTGTAGGTGGCCTCCATCGCATTGGGGTTCACGTCCGCGGCGCCGTCGTTGCAGTCCGGGCCGTTGGGGCCGCCGACGAAACCGTCCCCGTCCGAGTCGCCGTCGTTGGTGTCCGCGTTGCAGTCGTCGTCGATGCCGTTGTAGAGCACCTCGGTGGCGTTGCCGTTGACCGCCGGGTTGCGATCATCGCAGTCCTGCGGATGCAGGAACCCGTCGCTGTCGAGGTCGTTGTCCCGGGTCTCGGCCGAGCAGTCGTCGTCGATGCCGTTGTAGGGAATCTCGGGCGCCCCCGGGAAGACCGTCTCGTTCTCGTCGTTGCAGTCGCCGGCTGCTTCGCTGACCCCGTCGCCATCGGCGTCGTCGCCCGTGGGCATCCGGTCGGCGCCGTCGCAGTCCTCGTCCGTTCCATTCCCGGCGCGATCGACGGCGCCGGGGTGGATCTGCGGGGCGCGGTCATTGCAGTCGTCGCCGCCGACCTCGGTGGCCTCGTAGCCGTCGGCGTCGACGTCGCGGTCGCTCGTCCGCTCGTTGCAATCGTTGTCCACGCCGTCGTAGGGCACCTCGGGCGCGTTCGGGTTCACGTCGGCGTCGTTGTCATTGCAGTCGCCACGGGCATCGCTGACGCCGTCGCCATCGGCGTCGTTCTCGCCGCAGGCCGGATCACCGTTCTGGCAGTCGTTGTCGACGCCGTCGCCGCACAGGGCGCCGCCGTTCTCGGTCTGCCCCGGGTTCACGGCCGCGTTGCCGTCGTCGCAGTCCTCACCCGCGTCACAGCCGGGCCCGTAGCCGTCGCCGTCGGCATCGACGCACTCGGCGACCTGGGCGACGCAGCGATTGTTCTCCGTGCACGTCTGCCCGGGGTTGCAGTGGTCGTCGATGACGCAGTCGACCCGCTGGCAGGTGCTCTCGAGGCAGTGATACCGGGGCGCGCAGGTGCTGTCGTCGACGCATTGCTCGACGTCGCTGCCCGAGCAGGTGAAGTTTTCGCAGATCTGACCCGCCGGGCAGGTGCGCTCGACGTTGCACTGACCGGGCTGGCAGGCGCCGGACACGCAGACGTTGCCCACCGGGCACGAGAAGTCCCCCGTGCACGCGCCGCCCCCGCCGCCACCGCCCGCGCCCATGTCCTGCCGATCGACGACGCCGGCCTCGGGCAGCGCTTGTCCGCCCCCGCCGCTCTTCGCCTCGTCGGCGCAGCCCGACAGCCAGGCCCCGCCCAGCGCCAGGCCCAGGAGGGCCGCCTGGCCTCGCACCTGCGTACACTTCCATCCCCGGAGATTCACCGACATGTCCCGCTCCTCGCGTGTCCGAATCGACGCTGTGTGGTCCAGTTCGACGCGCGGCAGAGCAAGAATCGCGCCATGCCGGACGGCAGATGGACCCGCCAGCCGGTCAACGCGCGGGGTAGACCACCGCCCGGAGGCCCGGGCTGCCCGGCGCGGGCACGAAGTCGGCGTCGCTCGTCCCCGTCCAGATCGGCGACCCGAGGCCGACCTCCGCTGCGAGCGGGTCGGGCTGCACGGCGCGGTGCGCGACGAGGACCAGCAGCCAGCCCCCGCTCGCCAGGACGCCGGCGGCGGCCCGGATGAGGCGCCCGAGGTCGACGGTGACGTCCACCCGCGCGCCCCGGCGTCCGCCCGTCGCGACCGGTGGCGGGTCGAGCACGATACCGTCGAAGCGCGCACCGGCGCGGGCGGCCCGCTTCATCGCTTCGAGGGCGTCGGAGCGCCAGAACGTACGGCCGTCGAAGCGCAGTCCGTTGCGCGTGTAGTTGGCCTCGGCGCGGGCGAGCGCGCCGGGGACCGGGTCGACGTTCACCGTGCTGCGGGCCCCGCCGGCGGCGGCGGCGACCCCGAACGCGCCGGTGTAGGCGAAGAGGTTCAGGACGCGCCGCCCGTCGGCGTTGGCGCGGACCCAGGCCCGCGCGGCGCGGGCGTCCAGGAAGAGGCCCGTATTTCGATTCGGCAACAGTTCGAGGCCGAAACGAAGCCCGCCCTCGACGACCTCGCGCCGGCCGTCATCGCCCGCCGGTCCGCCGCTCAGCGCCGGATCGCCCCCGAACCGCCAGAAGAGCGGCGCGTCGCCGACGACTTCGCGGACGGCGGGCAGGTAGGCGGCCTCGTCCGGCCCGCCGGTTGCCCGGAAGGCGCCGGCGAGGTGCTCGACCACCAGCCGATCGACACCTTCACCGGCGCTGTCGAACAGGCGCAACGCGTTGGTGCCGAGTCGATCGGCGAGCCCCTCACGCCGCGCGAAGGCGGCCCGCAGCAGCGCCGCCGCGGCCGCGGCGGAGGGCGGCTCAGGCGCGTCCACGCCCGGGCCCGCGGAAGATGACCCGCGAGACGTCGTTCTCGCGCAGGACGAGCTGCGTCAAGCCGGGCAGCGCGGGGGCGAGGTGCGCCCAGATCCACGCGACGAGGACCTCGCTCGTCGGGTTCTCGAGTCCCGGCAGATCGTTGAGGTAGTTGTGGTCGACCCGCGCGCGAATCGGCGCGAAGGCGGCCTCGATGTCGCCGAAGTCGATGACCCAGCCGGTCTCGGGGCCGAGATCACCCTCGACATGGATGTCCAGGTAGAACGCCAGCCCGTAGAGGCGACCGCAGGGGTGGCCGGGCGGGACCCGGGTCAGGCGGCGGGCGGACTCGAATCGGATGGTGTGGACGAGCTCGTAATCGGGCATGGGCTGCTCACTTCGGAAGGTCCACAGGGATGACCCCGGCGGCCGCCTGGTCGCGGGTCATGGGGGGCAGCACCGTCGGTTTTCCCCCCGGACGCTGGACTTTGATGCCGACGCCGAGGGGCATCGGGCACTCGACCGCGTCCGTGCAGACGACCTCGCCGGTGTCCACGCGGATGAAATTCGCCGTGCCGGTGGCGACTGCAATGGTCACCTGATCGGGACCGGGACCGGCGAGGGCCGTCTGCCGCCGGGCCACCGCCGGTGCCTCGGCGACGACCTCCCCGAACGTGGCGGGCCGAGCCACGGGCGGGCGGGACGCCGGGACCGGGGCCGGCGCGGCCTCGACATGTCGCGACGCGTAACTGCGATAGAGGGCAAACCCGACGACCGCCACGGCCGCGACGACCAGGCCCCCGGCGAGGCGTGCCGCGAAGGTGTTCCGCGTGCGCGCCGTCGTCGCCCGGCGCACTCGATTGGCCTGGACCTCGACGGTGCGGCGCTGGTTCTCGGCGATGCTGCGCGGATCGACGGCGAGCTGGAGTTCGGGCCCGTCGTCCGCTCGCGCGGCCGGGCCGGTGGGCCCCCCCGTGAGCCGGCCGATGGGGGGCGCCGAGCGTCCAGTGCTCGGCGGCGGGGTCGAGAACGCGCGGGTCGGCCGCCGCGGCACGTCCGCGAGCTCGAGCCGGTCTTCCGGGAGATCGGCGAGGTCGGCGAGCGGCACGTCTGCGGCGCCGGACCGGGGGGCGGCGGCGGCGGGCCCGTCGACGGCGAGGCCCACCTCCGGGCCGACCGTGGCCTCGTGCGGATCCACATCCGTGTCGAGCGACGTTCGCGGCGGCAGGCGAAGCTCGGCGGGGGCCGCCGTCGCCGTCGGCGGCTCCTCGAAGAGAAAGGGCACGGTCTCCGAACTGCCGGCGGGCGGCAACGCCCCGAGCGGTTCCGCAAACGCCGGCTCCGGGGCGGCCATCGCCCGCTGCAGCGACGCGATCAGCTCCCGCGCGCCCCACGGCCGCTCGTCCGGCGCTTTGCGGAGGCATTGAAGCACCAGGGCCTCGATCCCCGCCGGCACGACGTACAGCGGGCAGCGCTCCCGCAGCGGGATGGGCGGCTCGTTCAGGTGCGCCGACAGCAGCGCCTCCCGTCCGGCGACGTTGAAGACATGCTCACCCGAGATCATGAAGTACAGGAGGCCGCCGACGGCATAGAGGTCCGTGCGGGCCGACAGACCGCGGCCCCGGATCTGCTCCGGCGCCATGTAGCGCGGCGAGCCTTTCAGTGAAGGCCCGCCACCGACGGTCTCCTCGACGAGCGACTCGTCCGCGGAAAGCAGCTTCGCAACGCCGAAGTCGAGCACCTTGACCGCCCGCCCGCCGCCGGGGAGCCGCTGCAGAAAGACGTTCGCCGGTTTGATGTCCCGGTGGACGAGGTCCATTGCGTGCGCCTCAGCGAGGGATTCGAGCACGCCGATGGCGATCTCGACGGCCTCCTCGACGGGGAGCGCCCCGCGCTGCCGGACGTGGGCGGCGAGGTCCTCGCCTTCGAGGAATTCGGTGACGATGTACGGCAGGCCCTCGGGCGTGACGCCGGCGTCCATGACCTGCACCGTCTGGGGGCTGCGCAGGCGGGCGAGCACCTGCACCTCGCGCTCGAACATCTCGCGCATCGCCGGGCGACCGTGGAGGTCCGCCCGGACGAGTTTGACGGCGACGTCGCGGGACAGCGTGGGGTGGCGGGCGCGCCAGACCTCGCCCATGCCGCCGCGGGCGATGAGCGAAAGGACGACGTAGGGGCCGATTCGTTCGAGCGTCTCCACGGCGGGACTGTCGCACGACGGCTCTGCCGACACAACGCGCAGTCCGTGGCGTGCGCAGGCGCCACTTCGAGGGATGAACACGTGGCACGCTTCGTGCTTAACCGGTCTCTCGAACGACCTCGATGGAGCCCGACATGCGCCGCCTCTTCTCGCTCTCGACCTTCGCCGGCCTCTCGCTCTCGCTCGCCCTCGGCGCCTGCGCGACCCCGCCGGAGGACGCCGAGGACAGTCACACGCACGGCGACATGACCGAGGCGGACATCTCGGCCGCCTTCGAGCAGGCGTTTCGTGAAAAAGACGACGACAAGGCGGACAGCACGGGCTGCTCCGGCGTCCGCGTGCCCGATCGGGGCCCCTTCGCCAAGCGCGTCGCCCTGACGTTCGACGACGGCCCGAACCCGGCGACGACGCCCGACGTCATGGCCACGCTGCGTCGCCACCAGGTCCCCGCGACGTTCTTCATCAACGGCTCCCGGGTCAAGGGCGAGACCGAGAAGGCCATCCTGGCCGACATGGTCGCCGACCAGAGCTTCATCGTCGCCAACCACACCTGGTCGCACGTGAACATGGCCGAGCAGGGCAGCACCGAGGTGGCCCGCCAGATCGACCGCACCGCCGACGTCATCTCGGCCGCCGGCGGCGAGAACCGCTACTTCCGCTTCCCCTTCGGCAGCTCCACCTGCGCCACCGCCGAAGCCGTCCGGAGCCGGGGCCTCGTCATCACCGGCTGGCACGTCGACAGCGCCGACTGGTGCTTCGCCGCGGGCGGCGGGGTGTGCCGTCCGGCCACGTTCCGTTACGTGCCCGACGCCTACCGCAACGACATGAAGGCCTACGTCATGTCTCAGGTGCGGGCGAGCGAGGGCGGCGTCCTGCTCTTCCACGACATTCACCGCAGCACCGCCGACGCGCTCGAGGGCATCATCGAGGCCCTGAAGGCCGAGGGGTACACGTTCACCAACGTGGACGACCTCAACACCTTCCCGAAGCTCAACGGCAGCTCGGCCCCGCCGCCCCCGTCGACGTTCGTCGGCGACGCTTGCAAGTCGGACGCCGAGTGCGCCTTCCAGGTCTGGAACACCACCGGGCGCTGCCACGCGGCCGGCTTCTGCACCATCGGCTGCGAAGGCTACTGCCCGGATCAGGCGGGCAAGCCCGGCACCTTCTGTGTCCAGGACCCCCTGGCCACTGCACCTGCCGGTGTCTGTGTCCCGCAGGCCGTCAGCCAGAACGGCCACTGCGCGGATCTGCCGGGCACGCTCGACGCCTCGGCGGAGCGCTACATCGGCACCAGCAACGCCCCGGCCAAGACCGCCGAGGTGTGCATGCCCCAGGCTCCCGGCGCGACCACCGACGGCACCCTTTGACGTCGCGGCCCCGACGGCGCAGAGTCGGGGCATGTTGACGAAACGATTCGACCAGGCGCTCGAATACGCGCACGAACTGCATCGGGCGCAGGCGCGCAAGGGCGGCGGGACCCCCTACATCGCCCATCTCCTCGGCGTCGCCAGCCTCGTCATCGAGCACGGCGGCGACGAAGACGAGGCCATCGGCGCCCTCTTGCACGACGCCGTGGAGGACCAGGGCGGGCGTCCGACGGGCGACGAGATTCGCCGCCGCTTCGGCGACCGCGTCGCGGAGATCGTCTGGGGCTGCACCGACGCGGAGGTCATCCCCAAACCGGCGTGGGAGACCCGCAAGCGGCAGTACCTCGAGCACCTCGAGCAGGCCGGCGGCTCGGTCCTGCTCGTCTCCGCGGCGGACAAACTCTACAACGCGCGCACGATCCTGTCGGACTTCCGGCTCGTGGGCGACGCGGTGTACGCCCGGTTCACCGCGAGCAAGGACCGCACGCTCTGGTACTACCGCGGCCTCGTCACCGCCTACCGGGGCGCGGCCAACTTCCGGGAGCGGCCGGGCACGGCGCGACTCGTCGACGACCTCGACGACGTCGTCACGCGGCTCGAGGCCGGCGCCTGATTCGGCGTCGCGCCGCCGTCGCGAGGGTAAGGAGCGCGACGAGCGCAGCGGGGGCGCTCGACCCCGCGCCCCGGGTCGACCCGCCGGGGGCCGAGACCATGCACCCGCCACCACCGCCGCCCCCGCGCTGAACGGCCCCGACGGCCGGGGCGACGTCGGGGGTCGCAGAGCGCGCGTCCGCGGCGGCGACACCGGCGTCCGGCGAGGCCCCGTCACCGGCGGGGTGCGCGTCCGGCGCCGGGAGACGGTCCGCGTCGAGCCCCGCCCCGCCGCCGAGATCGAACTCCGAGGGCCCCTCGAAGTCGGGACGGCCCGGGCCGGCGTCCGCCGGGGGCGGTCCCGCGTCCGGCGACCCGGCTTGCGCGTCGGGCGACGGCGGGCCCGCGTCCTCGGAGGCGCACGCCCCCGCCGCCGGCCGCAGGGGCAGCCTGACCGCGCGCCAGCCCTTCGGCTGCCAGAAGGCGCCCGGCGAGTCGTCGTCGACGGCCTGCGCGACGGCCAGCCACGTCCGGGGCGTCTCGTCGGGCACGGCGCAGACTTCGAGTTCACCGGTGCCGGCGGCCACGGCCCTCCCGTCGACGAGAAGGCGCAGCGCCGGGGCGCCACGGCCGGCCGGATCGCCCGCCGAGATGAAAACCCGGCCCGGCAGGACCTCCGGGGGCCGAATCTCGACCTCGGGCCGGATCGCGTACGGCGCGGCCATCGGGTCCCCGAGCACCAGATTGTGCCAGTACGCGAAGGGCAGGTTCGAGTGGAACGCCTCGGCCAGCGTCGCGCCGTCGGCGGCGTCCACCAGGAACGCCCGGCTCGGAAAGCAGTTGTTCAGGGGTTCGTCCGTCGTGCCGTGGACGCCCGTCGCGCCGGCGGCGACCCAGCGCGCGATGGAGACCTGCGCCTCGGCGTCGCCCGGATCGAAGTTCTCGGCCACCGCCCCGAAACTCGTCAGGTTGTCGACGAGCGCCCCCGGGGCGAAGTCGTTACCCTCGATCGCCCGCCCGAGGCTCGCCGTGCCCGTCACGAACCCCGAGAGGCGCTCGCCGCTGCGATCGGTCTCGAACGGCGAACGGACGACGGGCACCCCCCGGGTCATCAGGGCCGTCTCGACGAAGTCGTACTCCACGTCGAGGGCGCCGCGGGCCGGATCGGCCCCGGCCATGAGCATGACGACGCCCCCCGCCGGGCCGACGCCGTCCGACGCGACGGATTGGTCGATCAGCCGCGCCGCGTCCGCATCCGAGCGTGCGAACAGGGCGGTCACGAGCATCGGCGCGTGCCGGATGCCCACGGCGTCCAGCGACCAGCCCGGCCGGAAACGCCCGCCGGAGTATCCGTTGCGCCAGGCGGCCCCGAGACACATGGCCTCCCCGCCGCAGGGCACGAGGCGACCGGGGGCCAACCCGAGGACCGGCGTGTCGTCGGCGAGGCGGCGGGTGTTCCACAGCCCGAGCGCCGCCGCCAGGGAGACGCGTCCCCCCCCCGACTCCGCGGGCAGCGAGACCCGCAGCGGGACGCCCCGCATCAGAACGATGGCCTCGATCTCCGCCGTCACGCCCGCGGCGTCGAGACAGGCACGGAGCGGGTTCTCGAGGGCCGCGCGGAACACGTCGAGGGCGATGTCCGGTCCCGGCGGCAGTGGCAGCGCGCAGATCCGGTTCGGCGGCACGGCGCGGGCCTCGCCATAGGCCTCTGCCAGGGCCACCGAGCCCGGCACGTCGGCATTGGCGAGGACGGCCACCGAGTCCGGCCCCGGCGTGGCCGACGCGGGCCGCGCGCTCGAGGCCGCGACGACGCCCGCCAGAAGTGCGGCGCGCGGCCGCCTCATGCCCCGGGCCGCCGGCGGCGCAGCGCCAACCAGACGAGCGCCAGTCCGGCGACCAGCGCCGCCATCGGCCGCAGCGCGGGCCCCCCCTCCAGGGTCGCTTGGCACCCGCTCGACTTCTCGCCGTCGCTGCCCCCCTCCTGCTCCACCGCCTGCATCGGAGGCGGCGCGGACCCCGGTGGATCGGGCATGGCGTAGTCGGGGTAGGCCATCGGGACGAAGTAGTCGTCGCTCGGCACCCCACGGCGGCACTCCGCTCGGTCGGCGTCGAGTCGCTTGCAGCCGTAGCCGTCGGGGCAGAGGTGGTCGATGTCACACGTGCGCGTGCAATAGCTGTCCGGCCCCGAGAGCAGGCAGAACGCCCCGTCTTTGCAGCCGACCACGCGCGCCTCGGCGCCATCGGCGACGCAGGGCTCGCCGAACCCGGGCTGCAGCGGCATGGGATCGGGCAGGCAGTGGCCCTCGACGCAGGCCATGCCGGGGTCGCACGCACCGTCGGGGCAGGGCCACGCACAGAAAGGCAACGTGCGGTTCGGATGCGAGACGCAGGAGAAACCGGCGGCGCACATGCCGTCCGCGCACGGCTCATGGGTCGCGGGCGCGGCGACGAGTTGCTGACAGATGCGGCTCCCGGCCTGGTTGCAGCGATACCCGGTCGGACACGAGCCCGGCACCGTGCAGTAGCGGGTACAATACCGCGCGCCGTTGTCCTCGGCGCAGATGAGGGGTTCCTCGCACGCGTCCGGGCCCTGACACTCCGTCCCGAGCGCGCCCCCCGGCGGCAGGCCCTCCCCCTTCAGACAGAACTCGAACTCGGCGCCGCCGGAGCGGCAGGAGAACCCGTCCGGGCAGCCCTCCGCCGGACAGACCGTGGTGCAGTATCCCACGCCGTCGACGTCCGGCACGCAGGCCCACCCGGCCTGACAGTCCGAGGTCATGTCGCAGGGGTCGCCGTAGGCTGCGAGGGCCGGGGACGCGGCGACGAGGAGCGTCACTCCAAGACCGAACGCAGTCAGCGCGCGCTTCGGGTGGACGGCGACGGCGACGACGAAGACGGACGCGTGCGACATGGCATTCCTCCGGGCAGCGAGCGGCGAGGGCCCCGACCATATCACGACCCGCGGGCGCCGGGGGCGCGCGCCGGCGTGGTCAGGGGCAGCTGCCGTACTCGCTCACACGCAACGGTCGGCCGGACCGGACGTCGAGCTGCAACTGGCACCCGAACCGGCAGCAGTCACGCTCGCTCGACAGGAGAGCGTCGACCTGCCAGATGTCTCCCGGCTCGCCGTCGGGTCTGCCCGGCACACCAGACGCGCCCACCCGTTCCACGACCCACGGTCGAATCCCGGCGTTCAACCCGAGGGCGTGCGCGATGCAGGTGGCCGCCTTTGCCGTGACCGAGTCGTCGAACCGGCCCCCGGCGGCCGTCGTGCACGCGGCGATCTGGTCTTCCGAAAGCGCGTCGGCCGGGAGCGCGCCCTCGACGGCGGCCTCGGCGCTCGCGAGACACGGTCCCTCGGCGGCGGCCGCTTCACACTGCGGGCCGTCGCGGCCGTCGAGCGCCTCGCAGAGGGTCGGCGCGAATTGGACGCCGAAGCGAGCAGCACGATGGGCCCGACAGGCAAGGAGTGGGGGTGCACGACATCTGGGTGCTGTACCCGGGGTACAGCCCCAGATGTTGGGGGCCCCACGACGCCGCAAGTCGGGATTCAGCGGGCTGCGGAGCCGGCGGACAATTTCCGCCGACCCTCGCAAGCCGACACGACGCACGCGAGAGCCAGCCCCGACCGGCTCGACCCCCATCGTCTCCGATCCGTCGGTCTTCGCTCGTGCACGTCCGATCCGTTTTTCGCGCACAGTGCCCGCGGCCACTCAGCCGAAGGCCGCAAACACGTCCCGTCCACCGTACAGACCCGCGGCGAGCAGGGCCAGATAGACGGCGAACCAGGCCCACCGGGCGGCCGGCGACGACGGCGGCGCGGCGAAGCGCTGCTCGAGCGCCTGCACCAGCGCGAGCTTGCGGCTGAAGCGCAGCGCGGTGTAACCCGCCCCGTCGACGAGCGCATAGAGGGCCGCGCGATCCGCCGGGGGGTTCGGAGATTCCCAGTGCGCCGCGACGCGGGCCACCCGGAGGCCGACCGGCAGACCGGCGGCGACGACGATGCCGATGACCGTCACGAGTCCGACGCCGAAGAAGAGCCCCGTCCCGATGAAAAGCAGGGCGCTCGCCGCCTTGAAGAGCAACGCCCCCCCGGGCGACGAGGCGAAAAACACCCGCTCGACCAGGCGCCCGCCGTCGAGCGGGCTGACGGGCAGCAGGTTCGAAAGATTGACTGCGACCAGAATCACCGCGGCCGTGCCGCCGACCGCCCCGACCGGCGCATGAAACCACCACAGCCCGAGCAGGAGCCCGGGCACGGGCCCGGCGAGCAGCACGATCGCGCGTTCACTTACGGACGCCTCCGGCTTGGAGCCGGCGGCCGCCGCCCCCAGGAACGGCAGGAAGAAGACCGAGGTGTCGCGATACCCGAAGGCCCGCATGGCGGCGAAGTGCCCGAGTTCGTGCAAGAGGAGCACGCCGACGACGATGGGCAACACGAGCGCGTCCACCCGGCCCGCGATCGACAGCACGAACAGCGCGAGAGACAGCACGAAAACGAGCAATGCCCGCCCGGGGCGCCGTCGCCCGGCGGCGAGACACGAGAGTTCGTGGTGCACGACGGCCTGATGCTCGGGCGGCGCGGGCTCGCCGACACGATCGGGCCCGTAGGCGCCGTGGAACACGCCCCCCGCCCCGCCCGGTCGCAGGAGACCTTGCAGGATGCGGCCGACGAGGCGCGCGGTGCCGAGCAGCGTATGACCGAACACACCGCCCGGACGTGTGCACACCTCGCCCGCCGCGAGGGCGGTCGTCAGCGCCGCCCCGTTCCGGCGGGTCAGGTCGGCGGCCAGCTCAACCGGTTCGAGGGTTTTCGTCGTCATTCCGGCCGTTTCGAAGACATGCCGCGCGAACCGCCGCCCGAGGCTGAGCTCCGGGAGGCCCACGACGGCCGTCCCCGGGACGTCGCGGTGCGTCGGCCCCGGACTCTGCGCCAGCGTCAGGCGCAGGCGCCCGTCGGCGCCCCACGTGGCGAAATCGACGCTCAGCGGCCGCGCGCCGGGCACCGTCGGCGGCAGGTACACGAACGCGTAGGTCCCGCTCTCCGGCTCGTGAAAGACGAGATCGACCGTCTCGTCGTCCGATTGCCGATCCATCGCGACGGACGCCAGGGCGCCGAAGGGCCGGAACCCGAGCGCGCTGAGCCGCTCGACCGCGGGGGCGGCGAACGTCGACAGCCACGCGGGTACCTCCTCGGGGGGCAGCACGCGATGGACCGGCCGGCGCACCACCATGCCGCGCACGCGCAACACCAGGCTCACGAACGCGAAGGCGTAGAGCGCGAGCGCGCCCGCGGCGAGCCAGAAAAGGGCGTCCACCGGGCCGCTCGGTCAGTCTTCGAGCCGCGTGGCGCCCGCGGGCACCCCGTCGAGCCCGTCCGGGTGAACGGCGGGGTCGACGTAGGTCCAGCGTCCGCCGAGGGGTCCATGCAGGCTGTAGACGCCGTCTCGCGGGGTCGGGCGCACGAAGTCGCTGTCCACGGGCACCTTGCCACCCCCGCCGGGAATGTCCAGCACGTAGGTCGGCCAGGCGAGGCCGGTGAGGCGCCCCCGCAGCGCGCGCACGAGGGCCAGCCCGCGGCTGATCGGCACCCGGAAGTGGGCCGTCCCCACCGTCATGTCCGGGTGGTGCAGGTAGTAGGGCCGCACCTGCCAGCGCAGCAGCCCGGAGAACAGGGCGGCCAGCGTCTCGACGTCGTCGTTCACGCCCCGCAGCAGCACGGACTGATTGAGCACGGTCAGCCCGGCGTCGACCAACGCGGAGACGGCCGCCCGTGCCGCGGGGCTGAGCTCCCGCGGGTGGTTGTAGTGCGTGACGACGTAGAGCGGGCGAAAGCCGGAAAGGCGCCCCGCCAACGCCGCCGTTACCCGGCTCGGGCGCGTGACCGGCACGCGTGTGTGCAGCCGCAGGCGTTCGACGCTCGGGATCGTCCGAAAAGCGCCGAGCACCTCGGCGAGGCGGTCGTCGGAGAGCATCAGCGGATCGCCCCCGGACAGGATGACCTCGCGGACCTCGGGGTGTGTCGCCACGTACTCCACGGCCGCCGGCAGGACGCGGTCGAGGCGAACCGGCGCCTCGTTCAATGCGACCTTGCGGAAGCAGTAGCGGCAGTACATCGGACAGAGAAACGTCGGGAAGAACAGCACGCGGTCGGGGTAGCGGTGCACCAGGTTCGGGGCGACCTCGTGCGCGCGGTCTCCGATGGGGTCGCGCAGCTCCCCCGGGGCGTCGAGGAGCTCGGCGACGTCGGGCAGCGCCTGTTTCCGGATGGGGTCGTCCGGATCGGCGGGGTCGATGAGTGCCAGGTACTCGTCGCCGACGAGCATGCGATACCGCGCCGTGACGGCCTCGAGGTCGGGCACGGCGGTCGGCAGGGCGAGCCCGCGCGCGGCGAGATCCCGGGCCTCGCGAACCGGGCTCAGGGCGCCTCGTCGAGCAGCGGCGCGTCCGGGTGGTACGGGCAGCGCCAGACACCGGCGCGCGCATCGCGGACGGTGGGGTTGCGACACGCGCTGCACCGCGGCGCGGGACCGGTCTGGGTCGCTTTGATCTTGGCGTGACCCGGCCAGGTCACGCCCCAGAGTTCACAGAGGCGCCAGAACCAGTTGGGCCCCGAGTCGCTTTCGGCCATGTCGAAACGAACTTCCCCGCCGGCCTACTTGTCGGCGTTCTTCTGGATGCGGGCGTCGAGCTTCGCCCACTCGCCCTTCACCTTGTCGGCCTGCTTCTGCAGCTTCTCGAGCTTGGCGAGCATGTCGGCCCGGACCTTGGCGACCTCTTTGGCGACCTTCGACGCCTCGGCCTCCTGACCGTTGCCGAAGGCGGCGCGGTACTTGTCGAGCACGGGGCCGCGGGTCTCGATGTACTTCTCGTCGAGGTCCATGAACTGCTGCACGAGCTTGCCGGCCTCGGTGACGATCTTGTCCCAGGCCTTGGCGTCCGCCGGCGTCAGGTTGTCCGACCGGTTGCCGACCTGCTCCTGGAAGGCGTTGAGCAGCTCGCGGATCTCCTTGCGGCGGGCCTCGACCTTGCCGTCCTGCGTGGGATCGGGATCGGCGGGGGCGGCCTTTTCGGCCTTGCGGCCGCGCTCCTGGAGGCCGTTCTCTTCAAGGCCTTCTTCGATCTGCGCGGGCTCCTCGTCGGCGGCCAGCGCGGGGGTCACCCCGACCGGCACGAGCGCAAACAGGAGCACGGGAAGGAACGAACGAACGGAACGGGGGGCGATGTGACGGGCATTCATGTGGGCACCTCCAACGCGGACGTGGATTCTGGACGCTCCCAGGATTCGACGCAACACCGACCGGTCGCATTCATCGGCTCCGGCGCGCAGCGACGGCCCCCCTTTGACCGGGCGCACGCCCGCGTCACACTGGATTGACGCCCTGCGTCATTCTCTGGAATCCTGCGCCCGCCTCACCGCGTCCGTACGAGCGACAAAGGCCGACGAGACGCGCCCTCCCCCCCGTGCACGGAGTACACGCACCATGAGTCTGGGTCTGCAAGATCGCCGCGATGTGGAGTTCCTGGTCAAAGACGTCCTCGACGCGGGCCGCCTGTTCGGCACGAAGCGCTACCCGGACGCCTCGTGGGAGACCTTCGCCATGGTGCTCGACAGCGCCTACAAGTTCGCGCACGAGCAGGTGCTGCCCACCATGATCGTCAGCGACCGCGAGGGCGTGAAATACGAGAACGGCGAGGTCATCACGCCGCCGGTCTTCAAGAAACTCTACAAGGCCTGGCGCGAGGGCGGCTGGATCGCGGTCACGGAGTCCGAGGAGCACGGTGGCAGCGGTCTGCCCCGCGCGCTCTCGATTCACCCGGTCGCGTCCCTCGTCGGCGCGAACATCGCGTTCTTCACCATGCCGGGCCTCTGCCACGGCGCGGGCGAGATGATCGAGTTCGCCGGCAACGCCGCCCAGAAGAAACTCTACGTTCCGAAACTCTACGAGGGCGAGTGGGGCGGCACGATGTGCCTGACCGAGTCGAGCGCCGGCTCGGACGTCGGCGCCGCCCGCACCACGGCCGTCAAACAGCCCGACGGCACCTGGCACATCACCGGCGAAAAGATCTTCATCACTTGGGGTGAGCAGGACCTCACGAAGAACATCGTGTACCCCGTCCTCGCCCGCGTCGAAGGCGACCCGGCTGGCACCGGCGGCCTGACGCTCTTCCTCGTGAACAAGTACCACGTCGACGCCCAGGGCAAGCTCGGCGCCCGCAACGGCGTCAAGTGCACCGGCATCGAGCACAAGCTCGGCATCCACGGCTCGCCGACGTGCACGATCTCGTTCGGCGACGACGCGCCCGCGGTCGGCGAGATGCTCGGCGAGCAGCGCGCCGGCATGAAGGTCATGTTCAAGATGATGAACACGGCCCGCATCGCCGTCGGCCTGCAGGCCCTCTCCCTGGCCGAGGCGGCCTACCGCTACGCCCACCAGTACGCCATCGACCGCCTGCAGGGGGCGGCCGTCGACCAGCTGAAGAACGCCGATGCGCCGCGCATCGCCATCATCAAGCACCCCGACGTGCGCCGCATGTTGCTCGACATGCGCTCGACGGTCGAGGGGCTGCGGGCGCTGCTCGGTTTCTGCGCGCTCCAGCACGACCTCAGCATGTCCGAGACGGGCGAGGCCGCGACCAATGCGGACGAGCTCGCGCAGCTCCTCACTCCGCTCTGCAAGGGCTACGCCTCCGAGGTCGGTTTCGACGCCGTCTCGACGAGCATCACGGTCCTCGGCGGGCACGGCTTCCTGCGCGACCACCCGCTCGAGCAGTACCTGCGGGACACCGTCATCGCGCGGCTGTACGAGGGCACGACGGGCATCCAGGCCATGGACCTCGTCGGGCGCAAGCTCGGGCGCCGCGGCGGCCTCTCCATGATGGACCTCCTCGGCCGCATGGACACCACCATCAACCAGGCCCGCGAGGCCGGCCTCGGCAAGCTGGCCGACCGCGTGGCGGTCATGCGCGCCAAGCTCGGCGAGACGGCGATGGGCCTCGGCGGGGCGGCCATGAGCGGCGATCTCAACGGCCCCCTGCTCTCGGCCACGCCGTTCATGTTCCTGATGGGTGACGCGGTGCTCTCCTGGCTGCACTTGTGGATGGCCACCGTCGCCGCCAAGAGCCCGACGCAGGGCGACTTCGAGAAGAACAAAGTCGTCACCGCCCGTCACTACATCACGCAGGCCGAGGGCCGCGTCCGCGCCCGCGCCTCGGCGATTGCCGCCGGCGACCGCGCCGCGCTCGAGATGGCGTTCGAGGGCGAATGAGCCCGAGCGGCGCCGCCGTCCGCCGCTGGGCCACGGCGGCGCTGCTGGCTACCCTGGCCATGCTGGTCGTGGGTGGCATTCTCCGCGGACTGGGCGCCGGCACGGCCGAGACGGCCGGCATGGAGCAGGTGCGCCGCGTGACGGCCATCGCCCTCGGCCTGTGCACCCTCGGCCTCGCCACCACGGCCATCTGGCGGCACGCGGCGCAGCGGGCGCTGCTCTGGCCCGCGCTCGGGGCCGTCGCGACGGTCGCTCTCCAGGGCTACCTCGGCGCCCGGCCCGTCCCGCCGGACGCGCGCCCCTGGATGGTCTCGGCGCATCTTCTGCTCACGCTCGCGCTCATTGCGCTTCTGCTGGCCGCGCGCGAAGCGGCGGCCGCCATCGCCAACCCGCCGGTCGCCACCCACCCGGCCGACGACCCGGCCCCCGCCCCAATCGATGAATACCGCCGCCGGGTCCGCTTCCTCGCCTGGGCGACCCTCGCCGCGACGGCCGTCCAGGTGCTGCTCGGCGCCCACGTCCGCGCCCACGTCGACCTCGTCGCGCTCGGCGAGCCCGACCTCGCGCGGGGCGACTGGCTCGCGGCCCAAGGCGACCTGCCGGCGGTGCACCGCCACCTCGGCGGGCTGATCGGCATGGCCACCGCAGGGCTCGCCGTGGTCTCGACGCGCTGCCATCCGCGCGACGCCGTCCTGGGCCGGGCGGCCGCGACGGCGCTCGTCTTGTGCATTGCACAATCGGCGCTGGGGTTGAACCTGACCTACCGGGCGCTGCCACCGGATGCCCAGGCCCTGCACCTCCCGCTCGCCGGCCTATTCTTCGGCGTGGTCCTCTTCGTGGCGCTCCGCGCCGGCCGCCCGGTCCCAGTCCCGGTCCCTCCGGAGGCCCCCGGCCCCTGATCGCCGCCGCCGCCGGCGGAGGCACCCCCACGCGGCGACGCATCCGAAGAACGCCGCGACGCCACCGGCGCCCGTGTCGGCCGCGGCCCGGCAACCACAACCGCGGCCCCCGGGGACGGGCGAGCGGTCCGCCTGCGCAGGGCCCGCGTCCCCGTCGTTCGGGTCCCCGGCATCTCCTGCGCCCGGCCCGCCGGCGTCGAACGCCGCGGTCATGTCCCGCTCCACGATAGGCCTCCGCTCGCAGGCGCCCGCGACGCACCGGTGCCCGGTGCCGCAGTCGTCGTCGACGGCGCAGCGTGCCGGGACGCACAGGGCACCCGCACACACGAAACCGGCGCGACAGTCCTCGTCGGCGTCACAGGCGGCCGTCCGCCGGCAGCGTCCGGCCGAACAGGCGTAAGGCAATGCGCAATCGGCGTCGGCCGCGCAGGTGCCATCGGGGATGCAAGCCCCGTCGGACTGCCGACGGATGCGGTGGGGCGGACACGGCGGCGCGGCCTCGCAGGTCCCGGCGATACACTGTCCCCCCCGCGGACAATCGCCATCGACGACGCAGGCCGCCTCGAGGCAGCGCCCGCCGCGACAGACCTCCGAGGCCCGGCAATCCGGCGCGGACTCGCACCGCGCGTCGTCGAAACACAGCCCCCCGCGGCACCACGTCCCCACGGGACAGTCACCGGATGCACCGCAGGCGAGCGGAACGCACTCTCCATCGAGGCAGAGGGTGCCCCCGGCACAGTCGCCGTCCGTCCGGCACGCCGGGGCCCGCTCGACGCAACGGCCGTCGACACAGTCTTCGAGCACCGCGCACTCGGCGGGCCCCGCACAGAAAGCGACGTCACAGAGCCCTCCGATACACCGCTCCCCGGCCCCGCAGTCGGCGTCCCGGACGCATGCCGCGGTGCGCCGGCAATAGACTTCGTCGCAGATGAAGCCCGCCGGACAGGGCAATCCGGGCCCGCAGGCGACGGCGCAGAACGGCACCCCGAGCGCCGGATCGTCGATGCAATCGAGGCCCGAGCCGTTGCAGTCGCTCGCATCGCGGCAACCGGGCGTCGTGCATTGTCCGTCCGCGTCCGGATCCGAATGGCAACAACAATAGCCACCCTGGCAGTCCGCGTCCCGGGCGCAGGCCGCCGTGTCGTCCGCGCCGTCGGGGTTGGGCGACAGAAACACGCAGACCCCGACGTCTCCGTAGGCCTCGCCGGAGAACACACACGTCTGCCGGGCACCGCAGCCCACGCCGCGGGACACGCTGCACACGGGTTGGCAGCCGATCTGCGCGTCGCAGAAGTAGTTGGCCGCGCAGTCGAGCTCCGAATCACAGGGGTCACCGGTTCGTCCGGCCCCCGGATCGGGCGCGCAGACACCGCCCCCCCAGGGGGCCAACATGCAGGCGCGGCCGGGACCGCAGACGGCCTCGGGTTCGAAGGGCTCACAGGCCTCGAGGCAGTACCGCTCGCCAGGCGCGACGGCCACGCACGCCAGCCCCGCGTCGCAATCGCCGTCGACCCGGCAGACCGCCCAGGGCCCGCGGTAGCCCGCGGCGGGACGCTCGACGATGAACGCCGGCAGGGCCTCGGCGGCCGCGAGCAGATCCGGCAGGGGTCCGATGGTGCGGTCGCCCGGGGTTCCGGTCTCCACGAGCAGACGACGCAGCTCGGCCGGCGGGACATAGCCGCCGAACGCGCGCGCCAGGCTCGAGAGCAGCACGGCCGCGGCGGCGACCTGTGGCGACGCGGCCGATGTGCCGCCGAACACCGCGGTCAGGCGATCCGTCGAACCGGGCTCGCCCCAGAGATCGGCGTAGCCGGGGGCGAGGACGTCGGCCCCGTAGCCCTGGAGGTCACAGCGCGAGCCGAAGTTCGTATAGCTCATCGCCTGCCGCGCCGGCCCGTAGGTCCCCGTGGGCGGATTGCCGGCACAGACCACGAGCGCCCCGCTGTCCCGGTCGGAAAATCGACCCTCGTAGAGGGGCGCGTCGAGGTCCTGGTAACCGTTGCCCGCCGGCTCGACGACGGTGACACCGAGGCGCGTGGCGAGTTCGATGGCATCGCGATCGATCTGCGCCCACTCCAGCGGCACCATCCCGTACTGCCCGCTCGCCTCCCGATCGGCATCGTAGGCCGGCCCCGGGCGCTGGAGTTCGAGCAGCAGGACATCCCCGGCGCCCAGCGTGTTCAGCGCCCGGAGGATGGCGGGCCCTGCCCCCCACTGATACGCGGTCGGGTAGGCCGTGAAGAAGCGGGCGTCGGCCTGGGGGGCCATCCCCACGACACCGACACCGTCGTCGGCCGCGACGACGATCCCCATGCTCGCCACGGCGTGATCGAACGGTTCGTCCGAGACCGGCAAGGGCACGCCGGCGCCGGGCGCGGCGAGGAGATTCCTCTGGCGCGAGAATTCGAGGTGCGCGGCGTCCACCCCCAGTTCGATGTCGGCGAACAGGACGCCCTCGCCGCGGCGCCCGAAACGGGACCAGAACGTACGGGCGCCGAGCCCCGAGGGGGGATCATCGAGGACGAACTGCGCGCCGGAGAAGTCCGGCGTGGGCATCTGTGCGGGCACGACGGGGCTCGCCCATTGGGCGAAAACCGCCCCGGGTGCGCCCCGCAAGCGGCTCGCGAGGGCGTCGTCCCGCTGCGGCACGGTCAGGGCGAAACACTGGGTCAGATCGGGTGCGCCC
Organism: Myxococcota bacterium; assembly: GCA_023150895.1. Taxonomy (GTDB): domain Bacteria; phylum Myxococcota_A; class Bradymonadia; order UBA7976; family UBA1532; genus CAINDO01. Next base: position 64,046 of record JAKLJY010000029.1, read on the forward strand.
GAGCCGGAGAGACGGGTGGCGACCGCTCTCAGCGCCCGCAGGCGACCCTCGGGCACCCCGTAACACCCGCCGACCTGCGCGCCCGCCGTTCGGGCGGCCGAGAGCGCGTCCGCGGCGGGTCCCGTGCACCCCCGCGCGGTGCAGCGATTGCCGGCGTCGTCGGCGAATCGCACGTGCAGCGTCTCGGCGGCCCGGCCGACGTCCGGGAAAAGGGCCGCCAAGAGCGTGACGACCGGTGCCGCCAGCCGCGCCCCGCGGGCGAGCCGGTTCATCGACGCAACTGCAACGCCGCCGTGAGCAGCTCGGCGGTGGCGCGATCATCGAGGGCGCTGGTGCGGTAGTGCGTGATCGTTCCGTCCGCCGTCACGACGAAGAACATCGGCAGTTTGACGCCGTGGGCGTCGATGAGCGCTTTCGGAACGACGTCGAGGTGGGCGTCGTCGGCCTGCCAGACCGGGTAGATCCACTTCGGCGCGCGGGCGTCGCCTCGGACCTTGTCGAGGCCGTCGATCGCCAGGCTCACGAACGCGAGCCCCTCTCCGGCCAGTGTCGCCTGCATCTGCCGCAGCCGCGCAAGCTCTTCGTCCGAGGTGCAGGGCTTGCACCAGGTGGCCCAGACGGCGACGAGGCCGCCCGGACGCCCCTTGAGGGCCGCGGCGAGCTTCTGCTTCTTCGGCGCGGCCTCCGCCGACTCGAGGACGCTCGCCGCCGGCACCGCGCCGAGGTCGAGCCGCTCACCGCGACCCGTCTGCAGCAGGCGCGGCGCGAACGGGGCGACACCGAGCCGCTGCTCGATGAGGTTCAGCCGACCCTCGAGCGCCCCGACCTGTCCGCGCAGGGTCGTGATCTCCGCCTGCGCGGCGTCGAGGCGCTGCTTCAGGACGGCGGGGTCCTCCGGATCGGGCGCGTCCTTCGCCCCCGCGGCCGAGGCGACGAGCAGGCCCGCGCCGGCCACGAGCCACTGAAGGCGCTTACTCGACACGAGGCAGCTCCGGCTTCGTCTTCGTGTCCTCGGGGCGGATCTCGCGGGGTTCGAACGTCACGTCGTAGCAGGGGTACGAGAAGACGAGCGCGCTGCGGTTCGCCTGCGTCGTCGTGAGCTTCTCTTCGGTCAGGCGCTCGGCGTCGAGCTGCGTGAGATACATCTTGTCGGCGCCGTAGGTGATGTAACCGGCCCGCTTCTGGTCGACCCCGATTTCGTCGACGAGGTACTTGCGGGTGTTCTCCGCGCGCCCGAGGGCGAGCTTAAGGTTGTTGCGCCAGTTGCCGTCCTTGCTCGCGCGCCCGACGATGATCATGTAGCCGCGCTCGCCGCGGACCGCCTCGACGAACTGTTGCAGTCGCTTCTTGTCCTTGCCGTCGAGCGTCATGTTCGAGGCATTGAACGTGATCAGCAGGTGGGGCAGACGCTGCGTGAGGAGCATGTACTCGGACCGGCTGATCTGTTCGGCCTGATCGACCTGCTTGCACTCGCCCTGGTGGCACGCGTCGACGACCCGATTGACGTGCTCCGTGAAGTCCTTGTCCTTGCAGAAGGCCTCCCGGGCGAACTCGGCGGCCGTCTGCGGCTGGCAGACCTGGTGGTCCGGGTAGTCGGTGCAGATGACGGCCAGCCGCCGGGACTGCTCGTCGGCGTTGCCGCGGAGTTCGGCGAGCTTGCGGCTCGTCTCCATCAGCTCGGCCGTCTTCTTCTCGTACTGGACGATCGTGACGACGCCCGGTTCGTCGCTCTCCTCGGGCAACGGCTCGGTGCGGCTCTGGGGGCCGCCGCCGCAGGCGCCCTGGCTCAGGGCCAGGGTCAGCGAAAGCGCCAGACCGCGGGCGCCGGGGGGGAAGTTCGCTCGGACCATGATGCTCCCTCGGGGACGGGGACGAAGAGTCAGGGTTTGCAGGGGTCGCCCACGACGCGGCCGCCCCCATCGACGGGCATGCCGCCGATGGCCCGGCCCCGCAGCTCGGCGACATGGGCCTCGACGCGGCGGTTCTGCGCCTTGCCCTCGGGCGTGCCATTGCTCGCGACGGGTTTGGAGGCGCCGAAGCCGACCGGCAGGAGGCGCTTGCAGTCGACGCCCTGCGCAATGAGCCAACGAACGGCGGCCATCGCCCGCGCCTCGGTGAGCGCCTGGGCCTGGTCGGCGGGGGCGTCCGCGTCGAGGTGGGCCTCGATCCGGAGCAGGGACACGTACGACTTCGCGGCAAGGAAGGCGGCGACGTGGGCGAGCGCCGGTTGCGGGCCCGGGGCGAGGCCGGCGCCGCCCGTCTCGAACGGAACGGGGGCGGGCAGCGCAAGGCGGTTGTTCTCGATGTCGAAGGACGGCACGGCCGGTGCCGAGCCCGCAGGCTCCTGTGACCATGCGGGACCCATCGGGCCGGCGAGACCGCAGCCGAGACCGATGACGAGAAGAGAGCGCCGCAACATGATGACCTCCCCGGGGCAATCAGGCGACCGGACGATACTTCTTTCCCGCCCGGGCCGCCAGGACCCACCCGCGCCCCTGGTTTTCGCGATTGGTTTGCACGATGCTTGCAGGTGATCCCGCGCCAGGAGAGCGCATGCCCCCCCGACCGGCCCGCCCACACACCGCTCGCCCCCGCGCCGGCGCGCTGCCGACGGCCGCGTTCGCCGCGCTGATGACCGGCGGGTGCGCGTCCGGCAGCCTCGACGGCACCGACGCCGGGCTCGTCGATGCGCTGACCGGGGGCACCGGCTGGCGCAAGCCTCCGGTGGGGTCCGGTGACCCCGCCGAAGAGCCATTCGTGGGCGGCGAACCCCAGCCGCAGGCCCCCCCCTCCGCCAAACCGCCGGCCGGCGCGTGTGGCAGCATCGACGCCGGCGGGGTCTGCAAAGGCGCCGTGGCGTTCTACTGCGAAGCGGGCGCCCTCGAGTCCCAGGACTGCCGGGCCATCGGTTCGGCGTGCGTCTTCGTCGCCGAACTCGGCGGCTTCCGCTGCGAGCCCGTCGACGACGACGGCGACGGCCTCCCCGATCCGCCGCCCGACGATGACCCCCTGCCCCCCGACGATGACCCCCTGCCCCCGGACGAGGAGCCCCTGCCCCCGGACGACGAGCCCCTGCCCCCCGACGACGAGCCCCTGCCCCCCGACGACGAGCCCCTGCCCCCGGACGAGCAGCCTCTGCCTCCCGACGAGGCGCCGCCCGGCGGCGGGTGCGGTGGCATCGACTACCTCGGGGAGTGTCGGGGCGACGTCGCGGTCTGGTGCAACGGTGCGGCCCTCGCCGAGGCGGACTGTCGGGCGCTCGGGACCACCTGCGAGTGGATCGACGACGAGATCGGCTACTACTGCCGCGATCCGGAACCGGGAAACGGGGACGTCGTCCCCGACGCCTTCGTGCCGCCGCCGCCCGAACCCGGCTGCGATCTCGGATTTCTCGGCGAGTGCCAGGGGGACGTCGCGCGATACTGTGCCGGTGATGCCCTCATCGAGGTCGACTGCACCGCCTTCGGTCAGATCTGCGACTACGTCAACGACGTCGTGGGGTACTACTGCGCGGAAGCGGCCGCCCCCGTGGACGAGTGCGGCGGCGTGGACTATACCGGCTATTGTGACGGCGATACCGTGGTCTGGTGCGACGGCGGGCGCCTCTACAGCGTGGATTGCGCCGCCACCGGCGAAATCTGCACCTGGATTTCCGAAGACGGTGGCTACTTTTGCCTCGGCGGACCATGACGCGCCCGATGCCACTTCCCTCGCCCGAAGACGCCCCGCGCCGCCGCGGCAAGCAGCCCGTCGACTGGACGGCCCCCGATGATCCCGGTGCGGACGACGATGCGCGGGACGCGCGTCGGCGACGCGGCCGTGTGGAAGCCGACGAGGCCGGCGTCCTCTCCGAAAAGCTCGTCGAGGTGGCGGCGCCCGCGTTTGCGGCGCTCCCGCTCGACGAAGCCCTCGCCGAGGCGTGTCGCAAGGCCCGCGCCATGCGGGCGGACAGCGGTCAGCGGCGGACGATCCGGTTCATCGCGGGTCTCTTGCGCACCCGCGATCGAGGACCGCTGCTCGAGGCGTTTCGGCGCCTCGAGGCCGGCAAGGGTGCCGAGGACGCCCGGTTCCACGCGCTCGAAGCCTGGCGGGAACGTCTCCTGCGCGAGGGTGACGCCGCCCTCGATGCGCTCGTCGCTGCCTATCCGGACGCGGATCGTCAGGTGTTGCGTGCGCTGATCCGCCAGGCCCGGAAGGACCGTGATGCCGGCCAGGGCGGGCGCGCCGGACGCGAACTCTTCCGCGCACTGCGCGCCCTCGACGAAGGGGGAGAGTCCTCCGCGACTTGACCCGGATCAAGCGCGTCACCCCGGGGAAACCTCGGATGTTGCCAACTCGCCACGTGATGGACATCCTCGTCCGACGGCGGATTGCCCGCTGGTCCGCCTGCCGCCCCGTTTCGCCTCGCCGGCCCCGATCCCGACCCGTCCAACGGAAGGAGACCCCCCATGTCCCGCGTCGATCAGCTCAATCGCATTCTGCGTGCCCTCCAGAGTGGCTCACCCGACGTCGAGGCCACCGCGCTGATCTCCGAGGACGGGTTGATGATCGCCAGCGCGCTGCCCCAGCACATCGACGAGACGCGGGTGGCCGGCATGACCGCGACGCTGCTCAGCCTCGGCACCCGCGCCGCGACCGAGCTCGAACGCGGCGACGTCGAGGACGTCCTCGTCCGGGGCAAGAACGGCTTTGCGGTGATGCTCGCCGCCGGCTCCGGCACCCTGCTCTTGTGCCTCGCCAGCAAGGAGGCCAAGCTCGGCCTCCTCTTCCTCGACATGCGTCGCGCCGTCGCCGACATCAAGCGCGTGCTCTGACGCCGACCGGCGTACCTGTTCCGACGCGAACCCGCCCCCGCTCGAACGGAGCCTCGAATGCCCAGCACCGTCCTGTTTGACAACGGTGAGCACCGCAACATCCTCCTCGAGGACTACGGCCACGGACTCGCCGTCCAGGCCAACCAGCACCTGATCGTCCACAACGGCCGGGGCATGATCCTCGATCCCGGCGGTCACAAGGTCTACAACCGGGTCCTCTCGGAGACGACGGCGCTGCTGAAGGGCGGCAAGCTGCAGTACCTGTTCCTGTCGCATCAGGACCCGGACATCGTCGCCGCGACGAACGGGTGGCTGATGACGACGGACGCGGACGCCTGGTGTTCGGCCCTCTGGACGCGGTTCGTGCCCCACTTCGGTCTCGATCGGCTCGTGGAGTCCCGTCTCAAGGCGATCCCCGATGCCGGCATGTTCATCGACCTCGGTGGTGCAGATCTCATGGTGCTGCCGGCGCACTACCTGCACTCCTGCGGCAATTTCCACGTCTACGATCCGATCTCGAAGGTCCTGTACTCCGGTGACCTCGGTGCTTCGTTGGGCCAGGACTACATCCAGGTGGCGGACTTCGACGCGCACCTGCGCTACATGGAGGGCTTCCACAAGCGCTACATGGCGAGCGGCCGGGCGCTGAAGGCCTGGGTGCGGATGGTGCGCCAGCTCGACATCGAGATCATCGCGCCGCAGCACGGGGCGCTCTTCAAGGGCAAGGAGATGGTCGACCGCTTCCTGACCTGGTGTGAGCAGCTCGAGTGCGGCATCGACCTCTACGAGGGTCTCTACCAGTTACCCCAGAAGTGACCGGCGGCCCGAGCCCATGAGCGCGAGCGTCCCCCGGTCCCCGCACGGCCCCCCGGTGGTCCTCGTCGTCGAGGACGAGCCGGTCCTGCGTGCGTCGATGGTCCGGGGGCTGGCCCGAATGCCGGGCATCGAGGTCGTCGACGGCGCGACGCTCGCCGAAGCCACCCGCCTCGTCGAAGCCTACCGACCGGCCCTGATCATCTCCGATCTGAGCCTTCCCGACGGCACGGGAGAGGCGCTCATCGGGCTCCTCGACCGCCTGCGCCTCCGGGTCCCGATCGTTTTCGTCACGGCCTACCTCGGCACCTTCCAGCCCCGCATTCCCCTGAGCTCGGACCTCGAGATCCACGAGAAGCCGGTCCCCCTCGACCGCTTGCGCCAGATCGTCGAGCAACGCCTCCGCGTCGCGACGACGGCCTCGTCGGAGGACGACGCGCCGTTCTCGTTGGTGGACTACCTGCAGATCGCGTGCATCGGCGCGCACAGCGTCGAGCTGACGCTCGAACTCTCCGGTCGACCCGCCGGCGCGGTCGTGGTTCACAAAGGCGAGCTGTGGTCCGCGCGAGACGGCTCGGGCACGGGCGAGGTGGCCTTCCGCCGCCTCTACGCACGGGATGCCGCCCGCCACCCGGAGACGCGCACGCGCTGTCGGGGTCTGAGGCAGCCGGCCGAACCCCGGCAGATCCACACGGGATGGCAGGTCCTCCTGCTGGAGTCGGCCTGCGCCGTCGACGAGGGCTTCGCCGATCCGGCCTCGGCCGCCGCTGCCGTCGAGGCGAGCGTGGACGAGGTGGTGGCGACGCTCGACGCATCCGTCGAACTCGCCGATGCCGACGGCGACGACGACGCCCACGCCGACGACGAACTCCCCACGCTGGCGCCCGCCGCGACACCCACCGGTACGGACCGCGTCTTTGCCGAGCGGTACGAGGCCGGCGTCGAGGCGCTGCTGTCCAGGGACTTCCCCGGCGCGTTCGCCGCCTTCCTGGAGGCCGACGCCGCGAAACCCGGTGATCGGCGCGTCGCCGCCAACCTGGAGCGTCTGCGAACGCTCGGACACGATCCCGCGACGCCGCTGCCGGAGAAGCCCCGATGACCTCGCCCCCCCTCGCCTTCGCCCCGTCGCCCGACACACCGCTCCTCGGGGAGCGTTGGCCGCTGCTCGCCCCGCTCTCGCTCGGCGCGCTCGGTCTCGCGACGGCGCTCGCCACGGCGCTGCGGCTCTCGGCCGCCGCGACCGTCCCCCCGGTCGGTGATCCGACGCCGATCCCGACCCAGGCCCCGCCAGCAACGGCGCCTGCGCCCGCGGCCCCGCCGCCGACCCGCCCGCCGGTGCCCGCGGCGACGGCGACCCGCCCACCGGCGGAGTGCGCCCCCTTCTTTCCGGTCCGGTTCGCCCCCGCCCGGGCCGAGGCCGATCTGGACCCGAACGCCGCCCGACGACTGGCCGACTGGCTCGGTGCAAGGCCGGCCGCTCGCCTGGTCGTCAACGGTCACGCGGACGTCCACGGCTCGGTCGCGTCGAACCTCGCCCTCAGTCACCGCCGCGCGCAGGCCGTCGTCTCCGCGCTCGTCGCCGCGGGCGCCCCCCCGTCGAGCCTGAGCGCCCGCGGATTCGGCGCCTACGCGCCCGTGCCCGGTGCCGCCGCGGCCGATCAGGCCAACCGCCGGGTGGACTTCGAGATCGTCGGGCTGCCCGGCATCACCCCCTGTCCGTTGGGGGACGAGGCGCCCGTCACCCCGCCCGGCCCCTGAGAGAACCCATGCTGGAAACCGTCGTCTCCGCTCTGGTCGCCGCGGCGCTCTGCCTCAGCGGCGGCTATTTCCTGGGGGTGCGGCGCGGACTGGCCGCGCGGGACGCGTTGCGTCGGCACCTGGCCGCCCGCTCGGACGAGGCGCACGCCGCCCGTGCCGAGGCGGTGGCCATGCGCACCGAACTTCAGGTGGCCCGACTCGAAGCGCAGGACGTCCGCACCGAGCTCACCGGCGCCCGAGCCGACGTGCAGTCCCTCGCCCACGAAGCTGCGCGCGCGACGCGCCAGGCCGATTCGGATCGGGAGGCGCTCGAGGCGACCCGCCGCGAACTCTCCGAGGTGCGCCGACCGCCGGCCCAGGCCCAACAGGGGCCGGAGGTGCTGCGCGCCCAGATCGACGGGGCGCTCAAGGGTCTGCTCGGCCCGCTCCTGGAGCGGGACGCCGAGGCGCGCAGTCTCCGCGAGACGGTTCAGGGGCTCCTCGGACCGATGGTCGAGCGGGAACGCCTCGGATTGGTGTTCAGCCAGTTGAACGGCGAAGCGCAGACCCGGGGCGAGCTGCCGCGCCTGCTGACCCTCATCGCCGAGCGGGGCGGGTTCGCGACGGTGCTCCTCAGTGATGCCGAGGGGCTCCCCCTCGCCACCAACGACACGCGCGAGAACCCCGAGACGCTGGCCGCCACGACGTCGCTGCTTCTGACGCTCGCCGACCGCATCGCGCAGGGCGGGGATCCGCCCCCCATTGCCGCCGCGCTGCGCGACGAAGACAACCGCGTCGTCCTGCACCGCATCTTCCATGTCGGACCGGAGCGCTACGTGCTGACCGCGGTCAACAAAGGCGTGTTCCTCCCGCCGGACGTCCTCGATCCGACGCTGGTGCAGATCGAGCGCTTGCTCGCCGAGCAGGCCATCCCGTGACGCCGCCCGACGAACCGGCCCCCCCCGGGCGCGCAACGCCGACCGAGGCCGCGAGCGCCCTCGACGCCCTCGGCGCGGGTGTCCTCGTGGTCGACCGCGCCGGGCAGATCGTGCTCTCCAACCCGCGGGCGGCAGAGATCCTCGGGCGGCCGGAGGCGTCGCTCTCCGGACGAGCGCTGGTCGATGTCCTGGCCCCCCTCGCGACGCTGCTCGCCGCGCCGGGTCAGCGGGCCGAGGTCGCCGTGCCTCTCCCGGGCGGGGGTGAACGCTCGGTCGGGGTGTCGTTGACCCCCTTCGTGCCCGCGGGTCATGGCGCGGCGGACGTCCATCACGTCTGCCTCTTCCAGGACCTCACCTCCGCACGCGCGCTGCACCAGGAGCGGGATCGCCTCCTGCAACTCGCGGCGGTCAGCGGCGCCCTGCCGTCGATCCTCCACGAAATGCGCAACCCCCTCGCCGCCATCGCCACGATGGTCGAGGTCCTGCTCGAGGAGCCGCAGGCGAGCGGAATTGCCGACGATCTGCACGCCATCCTCACGGAAGTGCGGCGGGCGCTGCTCGGCCTGCAGGGGCTCGGTGCGGTCGGCCGAAGCCTCCGTGCGGCCGGGCACGAGGCCATCGATCACGCCGTCGAAGAGACCGTCCGCGTCGTGCAGAGCGCCGCCGCGCAGTCCGGCATCCGGGTCCACCACGAGGCGGCGTTTCTGCCGTTGCTGCCCTTCGACCCCGCCGTCATGCGGGCCATCGTCTTCAACCTGGTGTCGAACGCCGTGCACGCCTGTGCCACGGGCGGCGAGGTCACGGTGCGCGCGGCGCTTCGCCCGAACGGGCTCTTCGAGCTCGTCGTTTCGGACACCGGGACGGGCATGTCACCCGACGTCGCGGCGCGCTGCACGGAACTCTTCTTCACGACGAAACGCCACGGCAGCGGCATCGGCCTCGCACTCTGCGACCGAGCCGTCCGTGGCGCCGGAGGCGTCCTGACGGTCGAGAGCGCCCTCGGCCGCGGGACGACCTTCACCGTCCACGTCCCCGTCGTCGCGCCGCCGGGCTGAGCACCGGGCGCAACACCCGCCGTCACCTCGCGCAGAGACCCGCGCTCACAGACCGCACTCCACGGCGGCGTCCTCGATGTGGGTGCAGTCGTGGTTGCCCCACCCGTCGCTCGGGCAGGCGACGAGCGTGGCTTCGGCGCCGGCACAGCCCACCTGATCGAGCCAGATGTCGCCGATCCCCTCGCCGTAGAACGAGAAACCGATGGCCCGCGCGCCCGCCGGGTTCAGACCCAGCTGGCGGCAGACCACGGCGGCGTCGTTGTCGTCCCACGCGTCGTCGCAGACCGTGCCCCAGGCCCCGAGATGGCAGATTTCGACCCGACCCGACGTCGGGCCGAGACCGTCCACCAGGCGGAGGCCGCCCTCGGGGCACACCGCCGCCTGGGCACCGCCGCAGACGACCCCGGCGTCCTCGCCGTGCGAGCAGTTGTGGCTCCCCCACCCGTTGCTGCCGCATTGGCTCACGGTCTCCTCACCGCCACCACACGACACATTGTCGAGCCAGATGGGATCGGCCCCCTGCCCGAAGGTGGCCACCGAGCGCGCGACGGCGCCGGCGGGTTCGAAACCGAGCTGTCGACAGACGACGGCTGCGTCCGCGTTGTCCCAGGCATCGTCGCAGACCGTCCCCCACGTCCCGTCGTGGCAAATCTCGACGCGGCCGCTGTCCGCCGTCGGTCCGTTGACGAGGCGCACTCGCCCTTCGTCACACGGCACCGGCACGCAGGCCCCGTTGAGGCACGCCTGCACCGCCGGGCACAGCACGCCCTCGTCGACCCGCCCGTCGAGATCGTCGTCGACGCCGTTGCAGACCTCGTCGCGGCTGAGGACACAGGCGCCGGCGAGACAAATCTCCCCCGCGGGACACAGCACCCCGTCGTCGATCCGGCCATTGCGATCGTCGTCGGCGCCATTGCAGACCTCGTCCGCGATCGCGAGGCAGGCGCCCTGCTCGCAGACCGCGGCAGGCCCGCACAGCTGACCCTCGTCGACGCGCCCGTCGAGGTTGTCGTCGAGGCCATTGCAGACCTCGGCGCCGAACGCGAGGCAGGCCCCATTGAGGCAGACCTCATCGGGGCCGCACGGGCCGACGTCGTCGTCCGACTCGTCCACGAGGCCGTCTTCGTCGTCGTCGAGGCCGTTGCAGGTCTCGGGCGGCGGGCCGTCCGGACACTCGAGGCCGACGTCGTGGCCATGCGTGCAGCCCTCGCCGAGTGCCAGGGCGGGGTCGCAGGCGAGCAGATCGGGCTCGTCGCCGTCGCAGTGCAGTCCGGCCACCCAGATGGGCAGCTCCGGACCGGCGGCGACCGGCGCGCCGCCGAACCGAGCGGCGCCTTCCGGCAGGCCGGCCGCGCGGCAACCGACCCGAGCGGCGCGCGCGTCGAATCCGGCCAGGCAGACGGTGCCGAAAGCGCCGCGCAGACAGACCTCCAGACGGCCGTCCCGCGGGCTCGCGCCCCCGACGAGACGCGTCTCGCCATCACGGCACGGGGGCGCCACGCATTCCCCCCGCCGACAGAGGGTCCCATCCGGACAGACGGCGCCGTCGTCGATCCGCCCGTCCCCCTCGTCGTCGAGCCCGTTGCAGAGTTCGACGACGCCGACGAGGCCGCAGCGCCCGGCCGCGCAGACCGCCGGTGCGACACACTCTTCGTCCGTCAGACACTCGGCGGGCAGGCATGCACCCGTCTCGCAGATCTCCCCCGCGACGCAGTCCGCGTCGGCGGCACACGCCGCCGCGCCCGGGGCGCAGAAGCCGAACCGGCAGATGTCCCCGGCTCGGCAGTCTTCGGCGGCGGCGCAGGGGATGGCCCCACCCCGGCACAGTCCGCCGAAACAGACCGTGTCGGCCGGGCAATCGAGGTCGCCGGCACAGGCGACGCTCGCGTCCGGCTCGAC
>JAKLJY010000002.1 GCA_023150895.1 Myxococcota bacterium
AACATGTGCGAGAACAGCGGACCGACCTGATGCGCGAGATCGACCGTCTGCCAGGTCTCGGCGTCGAGCACCCGCGCGGGGACGAGGCCGTTGACCTGAAAGAGCCCGTCGAGCTGCTGCCCGAGGGAGAGTTCGTACGCGAACGCCGCCAGATTCAGCCCGATCAGGGTGAGATTGACCCACGGCCGGCGCTCGGGGTCGATGTCGTCACGGAGCGGAATCACGCGGGGGTGACGGCCTCATTCGCCGGCGCGGCGGGCAGAACGACGTGGAACGTCGACCCCTCGCCCAGCGAAGACACCACCCAGATGCGGCCGCCGTGACGCTCGACGACGCGCTGGACGATGGCGAGCCCGAGCCCCGAGCCCTCGATCTGGTCGCGCGTGTGCAGGCGCTGAAACAGGCCGAAGATGCGCTCGAACTGGTCTTCGGGGATGCCCATCCCGTTGTCCTGGACCTGGATGTGGACGTTCTCGCCCTCGACGACGGCGCGCACGGACACCACACAGGGAACCTCGGGCCGCCGATACTTGATGGCGTTGCCGATGAGGTTCTCGAAGAGGTCGACGAGGCGGTCCGGATCGGCGAGGACGGCCGGCAGCTCGCTCGGCAGCTCGACGCGGGCGCCGCTCTGGCGCACCGCCGCGTCCAGATTCCGCAGGGCTTCCCGCGCCGGCCGGTCGACCGCGACCGGCTCGAGGAAGAGCTCCATCTTGCCGACCTTGACCACCCGCACGAGGTCCTCGACGAGGCGGCCGAGCCGTGCTGCGTTGACCTCGATGCGCTCGAGGAAGTGGTGCGCCTCGTCGCCGAGCGCCTCCCCCTGATCCTCCAGGATCATCGCGGCGTAGCGGCGAATCGTCCACAACGGGCTCTTCATGTCGTGCGAGGCCGTATAGACGAAGGCTTCCATCTCCTCGGTGCGCTGCGCGAGCTCCTGTGCCTTGCCGCGCAGCGTCTCCTGCATGCGGATCGAGTCGGTCTCGTCGCGGAAGACGACGAGGCCGCCGAGGCGCTGCCCGTATTCGCCGAAGAGGGGCTCGGCGTCGACCACGAGCACCCGCTCACCGCCGGTTCGGCCGCTCGACAGCTCGACGCGCTGCCCGCGGACGGACTCGCCCCGCACCGCAGCCCGCAGGATGGGGTGCTCGCGCCCGCCGGTGGCCGTCGTCGCCGGGGTGGGATCATCGAGGCCGAAGCGGCCGACCTGAGCCCCCAGAATCTCGCGGCCGCGCGCGTTCATGCGGACGACGCGCCCGCGCTCGTCGACGATGGCGAGGCCGCTCGTCACCGTCTCGAAGATGCGATCGAGCTCCTCGTTTCGCGCCGTCAGCGCGTCGTGATGCTTGCGGAACGTGCGCCGCAGGTAGTTCAGCCGCGCCATGTTGTCGATGCGCGCCGAGACGAGGTTCATGGGATCGGACAGGGAGACGAGGTCGCGCGCGCCCGCCGCGAAGACCCGGATCGCCTCGGTCTCGGAGGGGTGGTGCGGAATCGCGATCATCGTCGGCAGGTACCGCGTCGTGTCGCCCTCCATCAGCAGCTCGCAGCGCGCGCAGGCCGCCTCGAGGTCCGCCTGACAGCCGATGACGACGACGTCGGGGGTCGCCCGCTCCACGGCCTGAACGAGCCGGGCGGGCGCGTCCCACCCGGGCGCTGGATCGATCGGCGACTGCCCGGCGTCGCGGAGGGCCGTGACGACCTTCACGCGATCGACGCCGTGGTCCATGAGGAGCAGGATGCGGGCCATGGCGGCCGTTTTCCTTCAACGGGGGGCTAGGGTCAAGTGCGCGAGTCGGCTACGCTTTGGCGATGCACTTCTTTCGCCCGACCCAGCTCCTCATCGGTGACGGCGGCCCCGCACACGCCGGGTGGGGTCTCGTCGTCGAACACGGCCGCATCGCCGCGGTCGGCCCCGTGGACGACGTCGCCCCGCGCGCCGGCTCGACCCGGGTGGTCGACCTCGTCGGCACGCTCCTGCCCGGCCTGATCGACTGCCACACGCACGTCAGCCTCTCCGGCGGCCTCAACCCGGTGGCCGATCTGAAGACCGAAGGTCGCACGCGCCGCACCGTGCGCGCGCTCCACGCGCTGACCGCTCAACGCCGGGCCGGTGTGACGACCATTCGCGACATGGGCGGCCCCGAGGGTCTCGACCTCGAGCTCGCCCGGGGCCTGCGCGAGGGCTGGATCGACGGTCCGCGCATGCTCGCGGCCGGCGAGGTGGTCTGCATCACCGGCGGGCACGCGTGTTTCCTGGGCATCGAGGCCGACGGCCCCGACGCCGTCCGTGCGGCCGTCCGCAAGCAGCTCAAGGCCGGCTGCGACCTCGTGAAGGTGATCGCCACCGGTGGCGTCATCACCGCCGGCGTCGAACCCGGCGCCGCCCAGATGACCCCGGAGGAGCTGCGGGCGGCCTGCGAAGAGGCGCGCAAGGCCGGCCGCCTCGTCGCGGCGCACGCGCAGGGCACGGAGGGCATCCGCAACGCTCTCGTCGCCGGCGTGTCGACGATCGAACACGGCTTCTTCCTCGACGCGGAGACCATCGGCCTCATGGTGGCTCGCGGCTCGACGCTGGTGCCCACGTTTGCCGCCGGTCAGGCCATGCTCGACGGCGAGGCCGCCGGGGTGCCGTCGTTCATGGTCGAGAAGATCAAGCGGGTGAAGGGCGCCCACATCGCCAGCTTCCAGGCGGCCCTCGCGGCGGGCGTCCACGTCGCGTGCGGCACCGACGCCGGCACGCCGCTCAACCCGCATGGCCGCATCGCGACGGAGCTCGAGCTGTTCGTGCGGTTCGGGGCCACCCCGGCGCAGGCCATCGCGGCCGCCACGGGCAACGCCGCGCGGGCCATCGGCCGGGACGATGTCGGCCTGCTGGCCGTGGGACGCCGCGCGGACCTTCTCTGGGTCGCCGACGACCCCCTCGAGGACATCCACCGCATCAGCCGCGTCCGCGGCGTGTGGATGGACGGACGCCACGTCGAGGGGCCACCCCCCCAGAGCGTCGGCGCCTGAGCGGCGCGGGCACCTCGGCGCCCGCAGTCGCGCTTACATCGCCGGGGTCAGCTCGAGGCCGTTGGCGACGAGGCGCAGCTCGACCTCGGGGATCTCCTCGGGCTTCTTGCCCGCGTCCTGCGCGAGGTGCGCGCGCTCGGCGGCGTCGAGCTTCGTGACCTTGACCGTCGCCTCGACCGTGGCGACCTGCCCGGCGCAGTCCTTCGGCGCGAAGAAGCCGTAATCCTTGAACGTCACGCGGGCGACCGTGCCCTTGTCGCTCTTGAGGCTCAGCCAGCAGCCCTTCTTCTGGCAGACCGTCGAGACCTTGCCGCTGATCATGGTCAGCTTGTCGGCGAAGGCGTCGGGCTTGGCGGCGACGTCGTCGAGGGTGATGGGCTTGTCCTTCAGCGTGAAGGGCGCACCGCGGTGGACGACCTCGGAGGCGTCGGCGGCGAGAGCGACTGCGGGGGTCGTGAGGGCGAGGGCGAGGGCGAGGCGGGTGACGAGGCGCATGGCGGGCTCCGTTGGGATCGCGGGTGGCGAGTGATGGGCTCGGAAAAACCGGGCCATACGCTATCACGGCCGCGCGGGTCGTCGGTAGGGGTGCGTCGAAGCGACGCGGGCGGCCGGGTCAGAAGTCGTCGCAGTCCGCCAGGCTCTCGTAGGGCGCCTTGCCCTTCGCTTCCTGGTCGAGAATGACGGACATGCAGGCCTGGACGTCCTCCGCGAGGTAACCGGGGAGCGTCAGCCAGCCCATGGCCATCCACGGCTCGTCGGGGTTGTTGGCGCCCTCCGGGAGGGCAATCGTGCCGGCGGCGATGTGGCAGCCCACGCAGCCGAGGTCCTCTTCGAGGTTGGCTTCACACTCGTCCCGGGGGCCCCACGGGTTGCCGCACTTCCCCTTGCTGCCGGCTTGCACGCACGCATGCCAGTTCTCGTAAGGCGTGCCCGCCAGCGCCGCCGGCCGCTCGCTCGCCCCCCCGACGAAACAGCTCGGATTGTAGACGTCGTCGATGCTCCGGCCGTCCTTCGTATGCGTCTCGCCGGGCGCGACGGGATACCAGTAGGTGCCCCAGGTCAGATAGCCGTCGTTCCCCGCCGACTGCCCCGTCGACTCGGAGACATGCATGCCGACCAGATACAGGCGCTGCGGTGCCGCGCCGTTGGCGGCCGGGGGCACCCAGCTGTAGAAGGCATCGGGGTTTGCCGAGGCCGGCAGGCCGCCCTGCGGTTGCCAGAAGGCCTTGACGATCCGGCTGCCGACGGGCAGGTGCGGCATCCAGGAGGCCGAGAGATTGCCGCAGTGGTGCGACCGGGCGGCGATGGCGCACGCCTCGAAGTAGCCCGCACTCTGCAGGCGGTTGGCCATGCGCGGCTCGACCTTGACGCGCTTGAGGCTGGCGGGCTGCTCACGGGGATCGATGACCCACGCGGGTCCACCCGGAGAGAGCACCGAAGCGGGCAGGAAGCCCTCCCAGACCGGCAGTCCGAGATAGGCGATGTTGTCGTCGACGTCGTCGGGGTCGTAGCTCTCGCGCGGCGCCGTCACCTCGGCGAAGGCGCACCAGCCGCGGCGCAGGGCGGAGGCATCGGGGCCCAGGTCGTCGCAGGACGGGGCGGGGGGCGGGGCGAACGCGTGTGCCGCGCCCAGGGAGGGCTTGACGGGCTTCAGCGGCAGACCGCCCGGCACGGTGCCCGCGGGGGGCGGGGGCGCGGGCGGCACGGGCGCCGTCTGGTGACACGGACGAATCGACAGCCCGCCCAGGGCCGGCTCGGGAATGACCTCGGCCTCGCAGTCGCAGTCGTCCCCGGCGCCGAGGGCCGCCGCCGTCTGTTTCGCCAGCGCCGAGAGCCAGGCATCGTACGTCACCGGAGCGGTGTCACCGGGGGCCCGGGGCGGGCCCTCGTACCAGAACGACGCCGAGCGCGGGCCGCGGCCCTCCCCGTCGACGAGGGGCCAAGCGAGATCGACCGAGATGCGCACCCGACGTTCCGGGTCGAACCGCGCCGGTTCGAAGGGCAGGAAGATCGAGCCATCGTCCCGGGTCAGGCCGATGGTGGCGAAATCGGCCCGCGACGCGGCGAAGACCGGGCAGAGGTCCGGGCGCTCGGCCGGCGTGGCGGCATAGGCCGGCCCAAAGCGGGCCGACGAGCCGTCCGGGGCGGAGGACGGCGCCCCGACCACGAGACAGTGCGCACCGCCCGCCGGGACCTGACCGAGCCGGACCTGCGCCCGCGTCGACGTCGCGCCGGGCAGGACCGTCCCGTGCACGGGGCCGAAGCGGACCGTCGGCGCCACGGGCAGGTTCGTGCCGGCAAGCACCACGACGTCCCCGGTCTGGAGCGTGCCCGTCAGCGTGGTGCCATCCGGGCGCAGGAGGCGGCGGACCACGGGGCCCGGCGCCAGGCCGCAGGCCGGCGTCCCCGGAACGACCCCCGCGACGGGAAACGGCGCGGCCGGCGGCACGGCGCCGCGTCGACCGTTGACCCACCGCGCGAGCTGCGTGTCGTCGGCGGCGTCGACCCGACCGTCGGCGTTGACGTCCGCCGTCTGTCGACAGTCGGGCAGCGTCCCCCGCCGGACATGCCGGCGCAGCGCCGTGAGGTCGTCGGTGTCGACCGCCCCGTCCCCATCCACGTCGCCCCGCACCCAGGGCGTGCCACCCGTGGCGAACACGCGGCCCGTCGCCCGCTCCCGGCCCGCGGCGGTCAGGAAGACCTCGCCGACGAGCGGTACCGGCGCCGGCGGTACGCTCAACATCAACCCCGTCTCGGCAGTTCGCTCGATGCTCAGGGGGACGTCCCCGAGCCGCGCGGCCGTGACGTGGTCGAGCGCGAAGCCGGCCAGTGCGATCTGCGCCCCGGAGGACGGCACGACGGGCGCATCCGTGCACTCGACCACCGGCGGCGGGACGAAGGCCACCGAGAGCGACGGGGCGGCGAAGCGGGCCGTGGCTGGCGTCGAGAGGTCGGCGCCCGCCTGGAGGAGACCCACGGAGCCGAACTGCGCGAGGTCCGTCCCGGCGACGGGCAGGGCGAGCACCGGCGCCGATACGGGTCCGTTCGCGTCCGCGACGACGGTGGCCGAAATGACCCCCGCCGCCCGCGTCAGGCGCAGGGTCACGGGTAAGACCGCGTCCACCAGGAGACCGTCGAGGGGCGTGCTCGGGCCACCTTGCACGGGCCGCACCGCCGCGCTGACCACGACTTCGGGGCCGGGCCCGAGGCGTTCGGCGACGACGTGGAACTGCGCCGTGCCGGTCGTGCGGATGCTCTGCGCAAAGACGAGCCCGGCCTGCGCCGCCGGGTCGAGCTCGACCACGGTGGCCTCTACCGTGACGTCCCCGGCCACGCCGCGAACGGCCGCCTGATAGCTGTCCGTAAACTCGCCGGGGCCGTCGCTGACGCTGCAGAGTTCGACCTCGGGGTCGAGCCCCCCGGTCAACGGTCGGGCGGCACCGGTCGGTGCATCGACGGACTCGGCGACCCAGGGGTCGACGGATTCCGCCGGGAAACAGGGGGCGGGCTGCGCCGCGGTCGGCCCGGGGCCGAGCGCGAGGGCGGCAAAAAGCAGGGGGGTGGCTCGCATGGACGTCTCCTTGGGTTCGGTCGGCGCCTCGCGGGCGCCTCGACGGTGAAGTGACGGCCGGTCCCCTTCGGTTCACGACGGATGCGAAAAATCTCGCCAGCGGGTAGTTTCCCGGCATGGACTACACGCCCGTCATGCCCCACGGCGACCTCGCGGAGGTCTTCCCCGATGTGTTCTTCGTCACCGGCACTTCGCGGCCCACGTTTCTGGGACAGGCCTGGCAGTTCAGCCGCAACATGGTCGTCGTACGAACGGGCGAGTCCCTGACACTGCTGAACACGGTGCGCCTCGACGACGCCGGTCTCGCCCGCCTCGACGCACTCGGGCGCATTGCGCAGGTCGTCCGCCTCGGCGCCTTCCATGGCATGGACGACGCGTTCTATCTCGACCGCAGCGGCGCGCGGTACATCGGGCTCGAGGGCGAGCCGCCGGCGGGTGCGCGGGCGGCGGACGACGTCCTGCGCGACGGAGGCGAAGGCCCCCTGCCCGGCTCGGTGGTGTTTCGCTTCGCGACCAGCGCCGTCCCCGAGGCGGTGCTGCTCTTGCCACAGAACGGCGGCGTGCTGATTTCCTGCGATGCCCTGCAGAACTGGGCCGAGGTCGACCCCTTCTTCGACGCGGCGAGCGCGGAGAAGATGCGGGCCTTCGGGTTCATCGAGCCGGCCAACATCGGACCGGGGTGGCGTCAGGCCGCCTCCCCCGCGCGCGCGGACTTCGACCGCCTGTTGCGTTTGCCGTTCGACCACCTGCTGCCCGCTCACGGAACCCCCATCGTCGGCGGCGCCCGCGAGCGGATCGCGAGCACGGTCGATCGCCTCTTTCCGCCGGTGAGCCCGGCGTGACCGAGGACGCGGCGCTCTTCGAGGCCTGGGTCGGCGGCGATCGCACCGCCGGCGCCGAGCTGATCGAGCGGTACTACGACGCCGTCGTCCGATTCTTCCGGACCAAGGTGGGCGACGACGGCGATCAGGCCGCCGATCTCGTTCAGAGAACGTTCCTCGGCCTGACCGAGGCCGCCGGTCGCTTTCGCGGCGTGAGTTCGTTCCGGGCGTTTCTCTACGGGGTCGCGCGCAACGTCTTCCTCGAGCACCTGCGGACGCTCACCCGCGACCGCCTGCGTGATCCCGACTTCGCCGTCAGCTCCATCGTGGATCTTCGCACCGGCCTGGCCACGCGCGCCGCGCGGGCCGAGGCACGCCGGCTTCTCGTGGAGTGCCTGCAGCACCTGCCCGTCGAGCTGCAGGTCGCCGTCGAGCTGCACTACTGGGAGGACGTCCCGGTCGGGGAACTGGCCGAAATCCAGGGTGTGCCCGCGGGCACGATCAAGAGTCGGCTCTTCCGGGCCCGCACGCTGCTCCGCGAGGCCCTGGCCGCCGCCGAGGCCCCGAGCGCGGACAAGGCCGCGGTGAGCGCCGTCTTCGACGCGTGGCCCGTCCCCGCACCCGAGGCGGAGTAGGGTCAGCCCTCGGGGGCCAGCGCCATCGTCGCCGCGTTGAGGTGCGGCAGGTGCAGAAACTCGCTGCGCCGCAGCGGGCTCGCCAGACCCAGCGCCCGCGCTTCGAGCGTCGCGCGGGCCGAGTGCCTCGCCAGGGCGGCCTCCGCCGCGTCGCCCCGTGCCGCCTCGAGTTCTGCGAAGGCCAGTCGGATGAGCGCGTCGAACTCGACCGTCTCGCGCGACAGGGCCGCAGCGAGGACGTCCCGGTGGGCCAGCGCCCCCGCCGCGTCGCCGTCGGCCAATCGGGCCCGGACCAACGCGGCCGCAGCGCTCGAGTGCAGCGCGGACGCGGCGCGATCGTCGAGCACGGCCCGGGCTTGATCCGCCGCGGTATCCCGGTCACCGGCCCGCAGCGCAGCCAACGACAGGTAAAGGCGTGCCCCGGCCCGAATACGCGGGCTCTGCGCGCTGCCCTCGATGACCGCCGAGAGGGACGTTCGGGTGGTCTCGTAGGGGGCCGTCTCGGTGAGCAGCTTGCCGCGCGTGTACTCGGCCCACGTGACGAGGTAGTCGGCGCCGAGCATGCGCGCGGTGCGCAGGGCGTCGTCGATGACCTCGCCTGCCCGCGCCCACGCGCCCGTCCAGCAATAGAACGATCCGAGGTAGAGCTGCACCTGCGCAGCCCCGCGCGGATCGAGGGCCTCGACGTGGGCGGCGTGGGCCTCCGTGAAGGCCGAGATCGCCGCGTCGAAGTTCCGCGGCGGCACCTCGGGCGCGGCTCGCCAGGCCCAGGCGCGCGCCAGCGGCCCGAGACCGCCAGTTTCGCGCTCGCGTGCGACCTCGGCACGCAGGCGGTTGAACGTCTCGGGCGCCACGCCGGAAAGTTGCGTGACCAATCGCGACATGACGATGCAACGCGCGTCCCGAGCATGAGGGGTCGTCGGAGACTCATCGCCCGGGAGCGTATCCGCGACGGCGAGCAGCGCCCCGTTGTCGCCCGCCTGCCCGGCTGCGGTGACCACCCACGCCTGCGACCGCCACCACCCGACGCTGCCGGGCGCCGAGCGGGCCGCGGCGGACCCCGCCAGCACCGCGGCGTCGGCGACGCGCCCTTCCCAGAAGGCGCCCTCGGCGGCCAGCAGCTCGAACTCGGCGCGCTGTGCGTCCGTCTCCGCTTGCGCCCGACCGAGGGCGACGAGCCGGGCGAGGGCGGCGTCGTCCCCGCCGGCCAGCGCGGCGTGTGCCGCCTTCAAGGTATAGGGTGCGGCCTGCGCGGGGCAGCCCGCCGCCGCGTGGTGCGCGGCGATGCGTTCGGGGGTGGCGCCCCCCCGGGCGACGAGCGCCGAGGCCAGGCGCGCGTGCGCCGCCGCCACGTCGTCTTCGGTCGAGAGGCGGTGACAGGCGACCCGCACCAACTCGCCCTCGAACGCGAAAGTCGCCGCACCGTGCCCCGCGCCGCCCCCCGGGCGCCGCAGGAACCCCCTCGCCACGAGGCGCTCCAGGTGTTGCGCGACGACCTCGGGCGGCCCCCCGACCAACACGGTGACCAGCTCCGCCTCGAAGGGGTCGCCGATCAGGCTGGCGGCGCGCAACACCCGCCGTGCCTCGGGTTCGAGCGACTCGAGATGCGACCAGACGAGCCCGACGGCGTCGTGTTCGCCCGCGGCCGCGCCCCGGTTCGCGCACAAGACACGCAGGTGCCCGGGGTGACCCGCCGCTTCACGCACGCAGCGGTCGAGCGCGTCGGCGTCGGACACGGTCGGGCTCGCGGTCGCCCCCAGCAACCGGGCCGCGAGCTGACGCATCGGGAGAGGTCGCAGGCGGTCGAGCTCGACGACGGTCATCGCCCCGCCGAAGACGCCCGAGATTTCGGCGCGGCTTGCGCCGGTCGGCGCCGTCACCACGACCATGACCCGCTGCTGCGCCCAGGACGCCGCGGCCCGGCTCAACGCGCGCAACGACGCGAGGTCCGCTCGGTGCGCGTCATCGACGACGAGCAGGACCGGCCCCCGTGCACTCCAGTGTTGCGCGACCTCGAACCAGGCGATCCGGAGCGCGTCCGCGAGCGCGTGGACCTCGGCGAACGCCGAACCGGGGGCGTCGTGCACATGACCGAGGCGCGAGAGCAGCCCCGCCTCCGGGGGCGACGCGGGCCCAGCGGACCGCACCAGCGCCTCGAGGAGCGCGTACGGCACCCCACTGCCGTCGCCCCGGCCCAGGAGCACCCGCCCGGAGGCGGCGTCGACGCGCGACGCGACGGCCCCCGCGAAAGCCTCGACGAGGTGCGTCCGGCCGAGCCCGGACTCCGCCGTCACGAGCACCAGATTGCAGACGGACTCGAGGAGCGTCTCGTCGAGCAGCCCGGACAACTGCCCGAACGCGCCCGCGCGGCCGAGCGGCACACCCTCGGCGTCCCCGCTCGAAACAACGAGGGGCGACGCGGCGGCGGGCAGGGCGGCGAGGGTGACGGCATATGGCGCCAGCTCGCGCATCGAGACCGCGGGCGGCGGGTTCACGGCCGCTGGTGCACCGAGATCGGCCCGGACGTCGGCGAGCTCGGCGACCACCGCCGCCATGTCGGCCGGGCGCGCCGCCGGATCGCGGGCCAGGAGGCGCCCGAGGAGCCATTCGAGCGCCGGGGGCGCGTCCGGCCGCAGCGCCGTCAAGGAGGGCAGCGGCGCGTTCATCACCGCCAGCAGCACCGCCGCGGGATCCCGCCCGGGGAAGGGCAGACGCCCCGTCAGCATCTCGAAGAGCGTGACACCCAGCCCCCACACGTCCGCCGCGGGGCCGTGTTCGCCGCGGAGCTGCTCGGGCGCCATGTAGTTCGGGGTGCCGACCAGGACCCCCGTCGCGGTCAGGCCGGCTTCGGCGCCGGGGGCGCGCGCCACCCCGAAGTCGATGACCCGGACGTCGTCGTCCGGCGATACGAGAAACAGGTTGGCCGGTTTGACGTCGCGGTGAACGACCCCGGCCGCATGGGCAGCGGACAGGCCCCGCGCCGCGCCCGCGGCGATGCGCAGCGCGTCGGCGACGGCCAGCGGGCCGGCTTCCATGTGTGTGGCGAGGTCGTGTCCGTCGAGCCACTCCATGACCAGATAGGGCGAACCGTCGGGGGCGACGCCGTCGTCCAGATAACGGACGATCTTCGGATGGGACAGCCCGCGGAGGATGCGGGCTTCGCGCGCGAAACGGCCCCGAAGCTCCGGGCCGCCGTGTTCGAGCAGCTTGATGGCCACGACCCGGCCGTCCCGCTCGTCGGACGCACGAAAGACCACCCCCATGCCGCCCGCGCCCACCTTGCGGGAGAGCGCATAGGGACCGAGGCGCGTCACGACGGGCCCCCCACCCAATGCACGCGAGAGCACGGCGTCGAGGCCGACCCGGCGCACGAGCCCGCGATCGTCCACCGGACGACCCGCACTGGAGATCAACGGGTTCATTTTGCGTCGCCGCGCGGCCGACGACGGGCGGCCCGGGCCATGCGGGCGAGCCCGAGCGCCGCCGCGGCCTGCGTCTCCGGAACGAGGAGGCCCGCCCCGTAGATGCGGCGCGCGAGGTCGGGGGCATCGAAACGGCGGGCGCGCTCGGCGAGTTTCAGCGCGCAGGGCGGATCGCGCAGCAGGGTGCTCTCGGGCCGGAGCACCCGCCCCTGCAGCTCATCGAGCAGCGTGACCATCGACAGGACGTCGAGCCGATTGTGCTTGACGACCCCCGCCAGGGGCGCCGGGTTCCGGTCGTGCAGCCAGGCGTGGTAGCAGCCGGGCACCTCGGAACCGGTCACGTCGTCGACCCGGTGCAACCCGAGGAGGTGACGCTCGAGCGTCCCGAGCCGGCAGTTGGGCAGGCCGTGCTTCAACACGCGGCGGCTCGCCGGCAAAAGGTCGAGGTGCCCCCGCAGCCCGGCGCTCGGATCGGGCAGGCGGTGCAAGCGCCAGCGCGTCCGCAACAGGGGCAGGTCGAACGTGCGCCCGTTGAACGTCACCAGCCAGTCCGCGTCGGCGATGCGCGTCGCGAGATCGGTCAGCGCGGCGGCCTCGTCGTCCGGCTCGCGCAGAAGCCATTGCTCCAGGACGAGCGCCCCGCCCTGGAAGTGCGCCGTGCCGACCAGGAACGGCAGCGTCCCCCCCGCCAGGGCCAGCCCCGTCGACTCGAGGTCGAGGAAGAGCGCCCCGGCGAGGTCGAAGTCGGCCATGGCGCGCTCCCCCGTCAGGATGGCCAGCGCCGGGCCCGAGACCAGGCGTTCGGCCCAGGCCGCCCCCAGCGCGCGATCGCCGTGCGGCGTCTCGGGGTCGAGACGATCCGTCAGTACCCAGGCCGGGCCGAAGGCCGTCGAACGCGGTTCGCAGGGAAACAACATGGCGAAATCGCGCGCACCCGTGGTGTGAGCGGGCGTCGCGTCGGGCTCGGCCGGCCCCGCGGCGGGCGCGGTCGATCGCGAACCACGGACGGCGTGTTTCAACGCGAGCAGGCGTGTCACGGCGGACGGTACGGGGGGATCGAGCGCGGGTGCGATCGCGGCGGGTGCGGCCGCGGCGGGCACGGCCGGTGCGGGCACGGGCGGGGCGGGCGCAGCGATCGCAGGCGCCGCAGGTGTCGTCGACCAGGCCTCGCCGCCCGTGCGCAGCGCGGCGCGTCGTCGAGCCAGGGGATCGGTGGGCGCGGGCTCGGGGGCCGGTGCCACGGCCGACGGCGTTGCCGGACTCTCCGCGGGCGACCCTGCGGCCGGCGTCCGCACGGCCGGCGCACGCCCCATGCGGTTGGGCTCGAGCAGGCGCATCAGGCGGGCGCGGGTGTCGTCGGTCATGTCGGCACGGCGTCGACGACGGGCGTCGGGAGATCCTCGAGGAGGGTCGCCAGCACACGCCGCGTCAGGGCGCGGCTGCGCATGCGGTCCGCCTCGTGCGCGACGGGCGGCGGTGCGCCGACGCAGGCCGGGCAACCGTCTTCGCAGTCGCAGCCGGCGAGGAGGCGGTCGACGTCGGCGAGCAGCCGCGGCGCCGCCAGGTACAACGCCTCGTGGAATCCGACACCACCGGGGTAGCGTTCGTACAGATAGAGCGTCGGCAGCTCGTCGGGCGACCCCTCGCCGGCGGTGAGCCCGTCGGCCGTGTGTGCGACGTTCGCCGCGTCTTCGATCCCGACGAGGCGGAATCCGAGGTCGCCGGCGTCACACATCAGAAAGACCGTCGCCACGCCCTCGAGCGCCTCGCCGAGCCCTTCGAGCGCGTCGACGAGGCGATGTCGCGGGACGTCGAGCCGGCGGGCGAGCTCGGGCCGGGGGCGCACCCAGAAGGCCGTCGTGTGGACCTCGTTCTCGGGCAGGTTGACCTCGCCGTACCCGACGTTCTCGCCCGTCGTGAACCGGATCTTCTTGAAACCGACGACCTTCTCGAAGACGTGCACCTCGCCGTGTCCGATCTGCACGCGGGGGGTCTCGACCTCGTCGAAGCGCTCGAGGATGCGGACGCCGCCGTAGGTCATCGCGTCGGTGAAGTAGTCGACCTGCACGGGCAGGACCTCGGCCCGACGGCCCGTCCAGTCGAGGTGCATCACCTGCCACGTCTCGCCGCCGACGATGTAGATGGCCTGGGGGTAGAGCGTGCTCGCCGCCGAATGGAAGTCGACCTCGCCGACGATGACGTGCTGATGCGCGCGGTCGATGACGGTGAAGTTGCCCTCGGCGAGGCTGCGCAGGCCGAACCCGTTGGCCGGGTACGGCCCCCCCGTCCACTGCCAGCGGCGCACGCCCCGGTGGACGAGCCGCTGATCGGCCATGTAGGCCAGGATGGCCTGGGTCGGTTCGAGACCGAAACCACCGAACGCTTCGTCGGCTTCGAAGGGCAGCTCGAAGGCCGCACACTTGATGTGTTCGGCGGCGATGAGCAGGTTGTCCGGTGCGATGCGCGCGTGCTCGGGCGAGCGGCCGAAAAAGAAGCCGGGGTTGCGCGCGATGTATTGATCCGCCGGCTCGCTGCGCGTCACGAGGACGATGGTGGCGCCTTCGTGACGCCGTCCGGCCCGCCCGGCCCGCTGCAGAGCGCTGGCGATGGAGCCGGGATACCCGGCGAGCACGCAGGCCTCCAACTGCCCGATGTCGATGCCGAGTTCGAGGGCGCTCGTCGAGACGACGGTGCGGATGCGGCCGTCGCGCAGGCCCTTTTCGATGGCGCGGCGATGCTCGGGCAGGTAGCCACCACGATAGCCGGAGACACTCTCCGGATCGCCCCCCTGCTCGGCGATGTCCTCTTTCAGGTGGCGCGTCAGGCGCTCGACGTTGAGGCGGCTGTTGGCAAAGACGATCGTCGGCACTTCGGCCTTCGCGAGCGCCGCCGTGACCCGCCGCGCCGCCTGCACGTAACTGCCCCGGATGCCACGCGCGCCGTCGACGATGGGCGGGTTGTAGATGTGGAAGATGCGCCCGCCGCGCGGGGCGCCGCTCTCCGTGACCGCAGTGACCGAGGCCTCGAGCAGGCGCTCGGCGTGCTCGCCCGGGTTGGCGATCGTCGCCGAACACAGGATGAAGACGGGCCGGGCCCCGTGAAAGGCTGCGATGCGCTTCAGCCGGCGCAGCACGTTGGCGACGTGGCAGCCGAACACGCCCCGGTAGGTGTGGACCTCGTCGATGACGACGTAGCGCAACCCCGTGAAAAAGGCCTGCCAGCGATCGTGGTGGGGCAGGATGCCCGCGTGCAGCATGTCCGGGTTGGTGATGACGACGCGACCGCCCCCCCGGACGGCGCGCCGCGCATCGGCCGGTGTGTCCCCGTCGTAGGCGTGTGCGGCGACGGCGGCGCCCGCCCGCGCGGCGAGGGCGTCGAACTCGGCGACCTGGTCGTGCGCGAGCGCCTTCGTCGGGAAGAGATACAGTGCCCGGGCCTCGGGCGCGGCGAGCAGCGCCGTCAGCACGGGCAGGTTGTAGACGAGCGTCTTGCCGCTGGCCGTGGGTGTGGCGACGACGACGTGCTCGCCACGCAACACCGCCGCGATGGCATCGGATTGGTGTGCGTAGAGTGCCTCGACGCCCCGGCCGCGGAGCGCCTCGACGACCGCCGGCGCGAGCCCGTCGGGAAACGGCCCGAAACGAGCGGCCTGCGCGGGCTCGGCGTGCCGCGAAACGAACGGCAGGCCGCGCTCGGGATGAGACGCCCAGCGCTCGAGGATCTGATCAGCGGTCGGCATGGGCCGGAACGCTAAGTGGCCACTGAACAGACGTCAAGCAGATGCGATTCGATGCGAACGCGCCTCAACGGTTGCAGCGGTCCCGCGTGTCACGGCAGGCCTGCTCGCAGGCGCTGCACCCCTGCGTCCAGGTATCGGTCATCTCCGGCGCGTCGGCTCGGGCGCCGGGCGCGGGCGTGCCACACCGCGCGCCGCAGCCATCGACGCACGCGTCGTAGGCCGCGCGACATTCCGGTTTGATGTTCCACGGGCCGCAGCCCGTCACGGTGAGCGCGATGAGCCCCGCCCAGCCGGCAGCGCGGCGCGTCATTGGGCTTTCACGCGCAGCGACGACACATCGATGGGGCTCGTGATCAGGCTCGATCCGCTGACGTTGCACAACAGCTCGGCCTTGACGAAGCTCTGCCAATCGCTGACGGCGGGGGTGAGCCGGCCGGTGCCCACGGGGGCCGGCCCCGTGATGGTGACGCGGGTGCCTGCCTTCCAGTCGGCCGGTTTGACCTTCGGCGACATCGTGTAGGCGGTCGACGTGAGGTCGATGGTCTGCGAGCCCTGCGGGCTGCCGGGGAACCGCGTGTCATAGATGACGACCCGGGGAGACTTGATGATCGTCCCCGTCGGGAGCTTCGTATTGACGTCGACGGTGATCGAGACCGTCCCGGTTTCGCCCGCCCCGCGCACGTAGGAGAGCAGGCAGTCCGGGCAGACGGGGATGGGCGGCTGCGGGCCGACCGTCGCCGCCGCTGCGTGGGGAAGACCCGGGATCGAGAGGGTGTCCGTTCGTTTCCAGATCGCGGCGGCCGTCCCGGAGAAGGTGCTGCGGAAGCAGCTCGTCGCGGGGCCGCCGACGGGGGGATAGCCGGCGGGGGCTGCCGGCGCGGCGACGACCGGTGCCTCACAGGGGCGCGCGTCGGCAAGGCACGCGTCGGCGAGCGCCGCGCAAGCCGCGAGCTCGTCCGCCTCGCCGAAGACCTGTGTCTCGGGGGGCGCCGCGTCCGCACACGCGACGACCTCGGCACCGCACGACGCGCCGAGCACGCGCTCCGCCCGGCACGCGTTCGGCCGCCGGACGGGCACGCCGTCGAGGGACGGGCGGGTGGCCGAGACGCCGTCGATGCCCGCCACGGGCAGCCCGGTGACGTAGAGGAACCGGGCGATGCCCCGGGCCGTCTGCGGTCGCACGGCGCCCCCATCCCGAGGGGCGAGCACCGCGGAGGCGAGGCCCGTGGCCAGCGCGGCCGAGACCGACGAGCCGGTGAGCGCGAGGGGCTGTTTCCGCCGGCCCGCGGCCGTCGAGTCGCACTTGCCCCCAATCGGCTGCAGGGCGAGCGAGAGTCCGGGGTGGGTCGCATACACGCGCTCCCCCGGCGCCGCGAGCGGCGTGGCCGGTGTCGCGACGTCTGCGGCCGCCGGCCGGTCGAGCTCGTCGAGCGCCGAGACGGGCTCCACGATCCGGGCCAATGCACCGCAGGTCTCCGGCGACCACGGGTTCTCGGCGACGCCCTGGTGCCCCCAGAGCGCGGGGAGAAAGAGCGGAGCGTCCGCGACCGGGCGGCCGTCGGCACACCAGGCGGCCGCCACGGCGGGCGGGATCCCGGCGCCGGCGCAGTCGACGTGCCCCAACGTCGCCGCCAGCTCGGACGCCTTGCCGCGCAGCGCATGGGAGCGGTTTCCGGCGGCGGCGAACGCGGCCACCGGGGCCCCCCGGACGGGCTCGGCGTGATGGGCCGCCGCCAGGGCGTAGCGGACCGCCTCTCCGGGCCCGTCCTCGATGGTGTCGCAGATGGCGGCGCCGCGGACGTAGCTCCACGCGCCGGTGTCGGGATCGATGGTCCGGCGGATGCCGCGCACGCGCCGCGGGCGACTCAGGACCTCGGGCCAGCCCACGCTGAGGTTCAGGAGCAGCGGCCGCACGGGGTCGTCTTGCAGATCCGGGTGCGCGAGCGCCTGCCAGATGGCTCGGGCGAGCTCCGCCGTCGTTCCCGTCCCCACCGCGGAGCCATCCGTCCCCATTGCGCGGATCGACGCGAGGTCCGCACCCCGGTGGGCCTGGAGAATCAGAGCCGTCAGGAGGGAGCCGTGCGGATGCTCGGGCGGCGTGGCGTCGGGCGTGCCATCGGCGAGCAGGCGCGGGAACTCACCGAGCCCGGCCTCGGCGCCCGAGTCGAGGACGGCCACGCGGGCCCCGGCCGCCGCTGGTGTCTCGACGCCATCGAGCCCGACGCGCCGCCGGTGCCAGTCGAGCATGTCCGCCGTCGCCGCCATGCCGGAGCCGAGGACGACGCACTCCCGACCGACACGGATCGACTCGCCGGCCGGCGCCTCGCAGACCGCCTCGGCCGGTGTCCCCTCACACGCCCGCTGACCTTCGGCGACGGCCGCGCGCAGGTCTTCGATGAAGCTGCAGACCGAGGCGTGCGGAATGGAAATGCGCCGGAACTCGCCGCCGGTCGAGGCGTCGAGCCGGACGCGGAAGAAGCGGCGCTCCGCCCCCTCGGGAAGCGGCAGCCCGTCACCCGCGGAGAAGACCGGCACGAGCGTCACGTTGAAGGCCGCCGCTTCTTTCTTTCGCCAGCGTCGCTCGCGCGGGTCGCCGCCGTCCGCGCAGGCGAGCGCACAGAAGGCCTCGGGGTCGAAGTCCGCACCGGAGGTCGGCGTTCGGCCGCGGCGCTGCAGCTCGCCGCGCTCGACGTCGCTCCCGAGGAGCGCACACAGGTTGTCTTCGAGCGAGGCGGCGAGCGCCTCTTCCACCGCGCGCGGGAACGCTTCGCAGGGGGTCGGCGCACCCGCGGCGACCTCGACGAAATAGTCGGCGCGGTCGCAGGTGTCGGCCGGCGCGAGCACCTGTTGCTCGCCGTCGACCTCTTCCCGCACGGTGAGCCGCGTGTTGGCGGGGAACTTCGTCGGCGCCACGCCCTGCGGTGCGCACGCCGCGATGCCGCCCGCGTCGGAGATCGGGACGGGCGGTCCGCCCGTGTCGTCCCCACACGCGCCGAGGCTCGTCGCCAGCACCGCCGAGAGCAGCGCACCGGCACGGCGCCGGGCCTTGAGGACATCGAGAATCTTCAGGTGCATCGCGGTCTCCAGCGTCGCCAGGTCGCCAAGTCGCGCGCACGCTACTCCGGCGCGGCGGCCGCGAAAAGCCCGTTGTCCCGGGCCGGAGCGCCGGGCTCAGCGCGCGATGCTCGGGCGGCCCTCGGCCTCTCGACGCAGGCCGTCGGCAAGCGCGAGCGCCGCGCCCGGGTACACGCCGTAGCGGATTTCCGGGTGGTGGCGCAGGAAGTACTTCGCCAGCCAGCCGAGCGAGTCGATGTCGAACCACGCGCCGGCCCGCAGAGCCGTCCGCCGGCCGTCGTCGAGGGGCGCGAGGTCGAACCGGAGCTTCAGATCGCGGGGCTCTCCATCGACCCAGCGGACCTCGGCCCACTCGCCGGGCTGGCGGATCGCGTCGGCCGTGAACTCGAAGCCGACGGAGAACAGCGAGATCTTGAACCGGAGCTGAATGTGGACGCGGTCGCCGACACGACGAACCCGGTGCAACATGGGCACGAGCCCGGCGAGACCCTCGACGTTCTCGACCACGGCCCAGACCCGCGCGGGCGGCGCGTCGACGGCGACGCTGGCCGTACACCCGCAAGGCGCGCCCCGCGCGTCGAGGTGGACGGTGAGTGCGATGTCGTCGGTGGGCGCGCGGCTCATCGGCAGGTGATCAGGACGTCTTCGCCGTGGCCGCAGTTGTGGCTGCCGAGGGGCAGGTGCCCGCAGTCGATCAGGCGCGCTTCGCCGCCGTTGCAGGTGAGGTCGTCGAGCCAGATCGGCCCGCCGAGCCCGAGATCGGCGTTCGTGAAGCTGACCATCGACGAGCCCGGACCGAAGAGCTGACGGCAGGCGACGTTGCCGTCGAGGCCGTCGAAGGCGTCGTCACAGATCGACCCCCACTGACCCTGGGCGTAGATCTCGAGCCGGGCCTGGACGCCCGGCCCCGCGTTGCCCGAGAGGCGCAGATCGTACTCGAGGAGGGGCGGCTCGACCGGGCAGATCCCGCCGAGATCGAACGGTGCCCGCTGACTGGCGACCTCGCGCCCGTCGAGGATACCGTTGAAGCACGAGCCTTCGACTTTGTAGGCCCGCGTCTCGCCCTGCGGCCCGGGCTCCGCGGCGTTGGTGTTGCCACCGAAGACGTAGATTCGGCCGTAGAGGTAGGCCACTGCTGCGCGATCGAGCGCCGGGAACAGGTTCGTCGCCTCCGTGAACCCGCGGGACGGGCCGTTCGCGGCCAGGTTGTAAGAGAAGACCCGGTCGTTGATCGCGTTGGCGTTGAAGCCGCCGAAGATGCCGAGCTGATGGTCGTGGATCTGCTGAACCTGGCCGTAGGCGACCGGCAACCCGTCGGCGGCCTGTACCCAGGCGTTGCCCTGGAGGCGAAGGACCGGCGAGAACACGGTGCCGGCCGGGCCGATCCCACCGACGACGTAGAGCGCGCCGTCCCGGGCGAACGCGCGCGCCCCCCGGCGGCCGGCGGGCAGAAGCGGGCCGGGCGCCCACTGGTTCGAGGCGGGATCGTAGATTTCGACCGTCTGGACCGGGCCGTTGTTGTCGCCGCCGACCACGTAGACGAGACCGTTCACGACGGCCGCGGCGGCATCCCGGCGGCCCGTGGGCATCGGGGCCAGGTTGACCCACTGCGCGCTGGCGGCATCGAACCGCCGCACGGTGGGGAGCGCCACGCCGAACTGATTGGCCCCGCCGATCGCGTAGATCTCGTCGTCGAAGACGACACTCGTGAGACCGTTCTGGACGGCGGGCAGCTCCGGCCCGACGGCGTACGTCTCCGTTTCCGGGTCGAAGATCCAGGTCTCGCGGACCTCCTGGAAGTCTCGCCCGCCGAAGAGCCAGATGCGCCCGTCGAGCACCAGCGCCGCGTGCAGGAACCGCCCCGTCGGCATGTCGGGCAAGGGCCGCAGGTAGTCCTGGTTGTGGGTGTACCGGCTGACCGCGCCCACGACGTCCCCGTCGCGGAGTCCGCCGACGACGAAGATCCCCGTCTCCTGCTGGTCGTAGACGGAGGCCACCGGGACCGCCGCCGCGCCGAGACTGTGAACGGCACCGGGCAGGGAACGCCGCGTCACCCACTGCGCGTCGGGCAGGAGGTACTCCTCGACCACGGCGCTCGGGGCCCCGCCGAGGGTGCGCCCGCCGGCGACGAGGAGCCCGGTGAACCCACCGCCGACGGCGCCGAGGTTGACGTTGCGGGCCGCGCCCAGGTAGGAGCGCGGGGTCGGGAGGTCGGCGATCTGCTCCCAGCGGTTCTGCGCGATGACGTAGACGTCGACCTCGGGGATGGGTCGACCGGCCGCATCCTCGCCCCCGAGGAGGTAGATGCGCCCCTGGTGCTCGACCGCAGCGTGCGCGTAGCGGGGGCGCGGCATCTGGACGACCTGGTTGCTCCAGGTGTCCGAGCCGGTGTCGTAGACCTCGAAGTTCGTCACGACGGCGCCGCCGTTCGTCTTGCCGCCGAAGGTGTAGATCCGCGTGTCGACGCCCACCGCCGCCAGGCCGAAGCGCGTGCTCGGCATGGGCGAGCGGGCCTGCCAGGCGGCCTGCCCGGGCTGCAACCGCGTCACCTGGTTCAACGGGATGCCATCGTCCTGGCCGCCGATCGCGTAGAGGACGCCGGAGGCGGTCGTCGCGGCCAGCTCGGCCCGCGGGTTGGGCAGGGCGGCGGCCTCGACCCACTCGCCCGAGGCGGCGTCGCGCCGCAGGACGGTGGTCTGCGCGGCCTGACCGCTCGTCCCGCCGACGACGTAGACGTCCCCGCCGACGCTGGCCACGCCGGCGAGGGCCAGGGGCACGGGGAGCTCGGGCTGTTGCGACCAGCCGTTCCCCGCCGTGGTGACCCGGAAGGTGTGGGTCACGATCTGACCCGTGACATTGCCGGCGACGTCCCGGGCGCGGAACTTCAGCGTGGTGTCCTCGAAGATGCGGAAGCGCTTGACCGAACGGAAAGACGGCGACCACTCGTCCGGCGTACCGCCGTCGTCCGTGTACTGAACGAGCGCCGGTTCGTCGCTCGTCACGGTCACGGTGACGCCGGCCGCGTAGGTACCGGCGGCGGGGCTCACGTCGACGCGGGGCGGCGTCACATCGTAGACGACGCGGACCTCGACCGTGCCACTGCGCCGCCCGTTCTGGTCCGTGGAGAGCCGGTACAGGTTCTCGCCCGGCGCCAGGTTGAGCGTGATCGTCCAGCGGAGCTCCGGGTTGGCCGGCACGGCCTCCTCTCCATCGACGAGCAGCGCGGCCCCCCCGGGCTTGTCGCCCGCCAGGACCAGCACGCCGTTGTTGGTGGGGGACGTGTAAGGGTCGATGCGCGGCGGCTCGACACACCCCGGGATCGGCGCCCCGATGCACTCGCCGCCGACACATCGGTCTTCCGTGCAGGAGTTGCCGTCGTCGCAACCACCGTCGCGCAGTTCGTAGAGGCAGCGGTTGCGTTCGAAGTCGAAGACCTCCGACGTGCACTGGAACCCGTCGTCGCACAGCGCGACGGCGTCGAGGAGGCGGCACTCGCCGTTCAGGCAGAGTTCGCCGACCGCGCAGACGCCGGACGGGTTGCGCGGACCGCAGCCGAGCCCCTGATCGACACACGCCCCGCCTGTGCACAGCTCGCCGGCGGGGCAAAGGCCGGCCGGTTGCTCCGGGGAGCACTGCAAGTCGCGAGCCCGACACACGCCGTCGAGACAGATTTCGTCGACGGCGCAGCGGCAGGCCTGCGCATCGCGAACGCAGGCCCCCGCGTCGGTGCAGAGGAACCCGTCGTCGCACTCGCCGCAGCGCCCCCCGCAGCCGTCGTCGCCGCAGGCGCGATCCGTACAGTCCGGCGTGCAGACCGGATCGCAGCCGCCCCGGTCGTTGCAGAAGGTGCCTTCGGCGCAGACGCCGCAGAAGCCGCCACAGCCGTCCGGACCGCAGAGCTTGCCCTCGCAGGCCGGCGCGCAGGGCACGACGCACGCGCCGTCGACGCAGAGGAGGCCCGGATCACAGGCGCCGCAGCTCCCGCCGCAGCCGTCCCCGCCGCAGGCGCGGCCGTCGCACCGAGGCTGGCAGAGATCGCGACACACCCCGGCGACGCAGGCCTGAGCGTCGGCGCACAGGCCACACTGGCCGCCGCAGCCGTCGTCGCCGCAGTCCCGGCCCTGGCACTGCGCGACGCAGGGCGCGACGCAGCGGGCGGCGGCATCGCAGACCTCGTTGTTCACGCAGCCACAGTCGTCTTCGCAGGTGAGGCAGGTCTCGCCCGCCGCCCCGTCGCACGTCCCGTCACCGCAGCAGTCGCCGCAGTCGCGGGCGCAGACGGCACAGTCCTCGCCCCGATCGGCCTCGCACACCCCGTTCCCGCAGGAGTCGGGCGGATCGGCGCAGCGGCCGTCGCCGCCGCAGACCTGCTCGCCGGCGCACGCGCCGCATGTGCCGCCACAGCCGTCGGCACCGCACGTCCGGCCCGCGCAGGCCGGCTCGCAGGCCGCTTCACATCGGCCGTCGACACAGGGCGTGCCCGCCTCGCAGACGCCGCAGACGCCCCCGCACCCGTCGTCTCCGCAGATCCGCCCCATGCACTGGGGGGCACACGCGCCGCACTGCCGGGTGACGGCATCGCAGACGTCGCCCGCCGCGCAGCCGCAGTCGGCCTGACAGCTCGCGCAGTTCTCACCACCCGGCGCATCGCAAAGGCCATCGCCGCAGCAATCCCCACAGTCGGCGGCGCAATCGCCGCAGCTTTCGTCGGCGGCGCACGCGTCGTCCCCGCACACGCTCGGGCCGGCGGCGCACTGTCCATCGGCACCGCAGATCTCGCCCCCTGCACACTCGCCGCACACCCCACCACAGCCGTCTGCGCCGCACGCGCGCCCCTCGCAGGCCGCCGCGCAGTCCTCCGGCACGCAGTTGCCGGCATCGCATCGAGTCCCGGCGGGGCACGGCGCGAGTTCGAGCCAGGTATTGGCCCGGCACACCTCGACGACGCCCTCGCCGCACCGCCGCATGTCTTCGGCGCACACGAGCACTTCGGCATCGACCCCGGGCACCGCGGCGTCCGGACGCGAGAAGTCCCCGGTGAACGCGTCGATCAACGGGCCCGAGGCGTCGGGCCGCCCGCCGTCGGGCGCGGGGTTCGACGACCCCCCGCCGCCGCCGGCCCCACCGGAGTCCGCCGCACAGCCGCTCAGGGCCATCAGCAGGCCGAGGAGCACTGCGGGCAACGCGCGGCCCGTCCAGTTCGCCACTCCGCCGCCGGGGGTCTCGTTCGTCGCGCGCATCCGTTTCCTCCGATTCATGGCTGATGCCGGTCAGGGGCGCCTTCCGTCGGGCGCACGGTCGGCTGCCGGCGGCGAGAGCCTATGCCCGAACGCAGGGCGGTTGCCACTGTCGCGCGCGGGCTGAACGCCGGTGCATACTGGTGCGCTGCCGGATTTCCATCGGAGTCGCCCGTGCGTCACGTGCTCGCGTTGACCCTCGCCCTCGTGTGTCTGTGTGCCCGCCCGCTCGACGCCCACGCGCAGATCAGCCGCTTCGCCGAGGACGTCGCCACGGCCATCGATCGGGGCATCGGCTACTTCGACGCGAGCGGCGCCTTCGCCAACCCGAGCCCGGCGGGCGACGCGGCCGGTCTCGTCGCACTTGCGCTCCTCGAGCGGCGCGTGAGTGCCGATCCGGACGCCCCCGCGGCGGGCTACCGCAATGCCACACCCGCCGACCAGGCGCGCCTCGACCGCATCGTGACCTACATTCTCGGCCGGGCCCGCAACGCCGCGTATGGCTCCTATCGCGACGGTGCAGACCTCATGGCCGTCTCGCTCTACCTGCGCTCGGGCGGCCCGGATCAGGCGGGCGCGCTCGCCGTGATGCAGGCGATCTTCGACCGCATGGCCAACAACCAGGGCGCGACGGGATACTGGGCCTACGGCGCGCCCGGCAGCCTCGACTCGTCGACGACGCAGTTCGCCATCGCCGGCCTCGCCGCCGCGCGCGCCGTGTTCACGGATCCCGCTTATGCGGATGCGGCGCGGGCGGCCCGCCTCGACCAGCTCACCTTGCTCACGCGGAATGGGTACGCGAACAACGGGCGCAGCAACGGGCTCAGCGCCGACGAGCGCGGACACGGGTACAACGCCGGCTCGGAGAACTCGCTGCAGCAGACGGCCTCGGGCCTGTGGGCGCAGATCATCGGCGGCGCGGACCTGAACGACGCCAGCGTCCAGGGTTACCTCCGCTGGCTCTACCACCGCTACAACTACCAGACGACGGCCAGCGCCAACGGTGGCTGGCCCCAGTCTTACTATTACTTCCTCTGGTCGTCCGCCAAGGCGTTCACCTTTCTGGAAGACTCGGGCATCGAGCCCCTGCCCGGACATCTCGGCGCGGCGGACGTCGGGACGCTCGCCGCCGGTGACGCGCCCGTATTCGGCGGCCGGTTGCCCCACCGCAACCCCGACACCGATCCGCGGGTGCCATCGTTCGGACCGGAGGGGGCGGGCTACTACTCGGATCCCGCCGAGCCCCCGCGCTGGTACTACGACTATGCGTATACGCTGCTCTCGGCGCAGCAGCCGGGCGGCATGTTCGCGAACGCCGGGTCCAACTGGGACGCCTGGTCGGCGCAGGCGTATGCCCTGCTGGTCCTTGAACGCTCCGTCGGCGGCGGTTGCGTGGACACGGACGGCGACGACATCTGCGACGCCGACGACAACTGCGCCCGCGTCCCCAACCCCGATCAGGCCGATCGCGACCTCGACCGGGTGGGCGACGCCTGCGACACCTGCCGCGCCCTGCCCAACGCCGGGCAGTTCGACCAGGACGGCGACGGCCTCGGCGACGCCTGCGACAACTGTCGCTTCGCGGCCAACCCCGGTCAGGCCGACGTCGACGGCGATGGCATCGGCGACGCCTGCGATCGCGTCAACTGCGTCCCGAATCCGCCGGAGGTATGCAACGGCGCGGACGACGACTGCGACGGGCGGACCGACGAAGAAGATCCCGCCGCCGGGGGCCCGTGTGAAGCGCCGCTGCCCGGCATCTGCGCCGGGGGCGTGCTGGCGTGCCGGGCGGGCGTGCTCGTCTGCGAGGCGTCGGCGGTGCCGGCCCCGGAGCGCTGCAACGGGCTCGACGACGACTGCGACGGCGTGACGGACGAGGCCGGCGTCGACCTCGGCGCGGGCCTCGCATGCCGGACGGGCGAGCCCGGGCGGTGTGCCGACGGGGTGACGGCCTGCAATGCGGGGGTGATCGAGTGCAGCCCGGCCCGGCGCCCCAGCCCGGAGGACTGCAACGGGCTCGACGACGACTGCGACGGTGACGTCGACGAGGGCGATCCGGGGGGCGGGCTCGCCTGTCCGACGGGCCTGCCCGGCGAGTGCGCCTTCGGTGTGACGGCCTGCGTCGAGGGTCGGGTGGTCTGCGGGCCGCCCGCCGGGGGCCCGGGAGCCGGCGCCGAAATCTGCAATGGTCTCGACGACGACTGCGATGGCCGCATCGATGAAGACGTCCCGGGGACCGGCGAGCCCTGCGAGGCCGGCGCGTGCGGCGCGGGCCGCATGGTCTGCGACGCTGGCCGCCTCGTCTGTCAACCGGACGACGTCGCGAGCGTCGAAGTCTGCAACGGGCTCGACGACGACTGCGACGGGCTCGTCGACGACGGCGCGTTCTTCGACGAGGACTGTGAGACCGGAGCGCCCGGGGCGTGCGGCGCAGGGCACGTCGCCTGTGTCGACGGCGAGCGCGCCTGCGTCTCCGACGCCGATCCCCGCGCCGAACGCTGCAACGGCATCGACGACGACTGCGACGGCGTCCCGGACGACGGTCTCGGCCTCGGCGAGGTCTGCGAGACGGGCCTCGCCGGTGCCTGCGCGGGGGGGCGCCGCGCGTGCAGCGCCGCGGGCGAGGTCGTCTGCGTGCCCGACATCGCACCGACCGAGGAGGTCTGCAACGGGCTCGACGACGACTGCGACGGGGTGGTGGACGGTGACGAGGACGGCCGGTGCGGCACGGGGCAGCCCGGCCTTTGCCGCCTCGGGCGGCTCGTCTGCGACGGCGCGGACGAGCGCTGCGAGCCCGAAGCCGCGCCCGAGTCCGAGGTCTGCAATCGGCTCGACGACGACTGCGACGGCCGGGTCGACGAGGGCACGCGCAATGCCTGCGGGACGTGCGGCCCGGCGCCCGTCGAGATCTGCAATGGCGAGGACGACGACTGCGACGGCCGGGTCGACGACGACGCGCCCTGCGCCGACGGTCGGACGTGCCGGTGGGGCCGGTGCGTCGACCCTTGCCGCGACTTCGAGTGCCCCGACGACACCCGGTGCGTCGATGGTGTCTGCGCAGCCCCCTGCGACCTCGAGCCGTGCGCCGCCGGCCTCGAGTGCCGCGAGGGCCGCTGTTTCGACCCCTGCGGTGGCGTCGCCTGTGATCCGGGGGACGTGTGCGAGGCGGGCGCGTGCGTGCGCAACAACTGTTATGCGCGGGGCTGCCCCGAGGGCGAGCGGTGCGTGGACTTCGCCTGCCGCCTGGATCCGTGCATCGGCGTCGACTGCGCGGCGGGGCAGTTCTGTCGCGAAGGCGCGTGCGTGCAGAGCTGCGCCGAGATCGCCTGCCCCTTCGGCCAGCGCTGCGACGAGGGTCGCTGCATCGCCGATCCGTGTGCGGACGCCGCCTGCGGCGAAGGCGAGCGCTGCGTCGACGGCGCGTGCGTAGCCGATCCCTGCGGCGACGTGACCTGCCCGCCCGGGCAGCGATGCGACGAGGGCCTGTGCCTGCACGATCCGTGTGTCGGGGTCGTCTGCCCGCCGGCTGAACGGTGCGCCGTCATCGGCGACGAGGTGCAGTGCGTCGCCGATTGGTCGCCCGAGGGCCCCGTACCGGAGATCGACGCGGGGTCGCCGGCGCCGGTGGGACCCGAAGCAGCCGACGCGGCGCGCGGCGTCGCCGACGCGGGACGAGCGCCCGAAGACACCGATGGTGCGCTCCGCACCGAGGCCGATGCCGCCGGCGCCCCCGCCACCGCCGACGCGATGAGCGAAGGCTGCGCCTGCCGGACGCCGGGTCGCGCGCCCGGCACCGGCCCCCTCTTCGCGCTCGGTCTGCTCGCGGCCCTGCGGTGGCGGCGGCGTCGCGGGTGGGCACGGCGAGGCGGGCGGTGACGTCGTCGGGCGCCTACCGCCGTCGCGGCGCGGGCTCGTCGTGGCGCACTTCCACCCGCTGGCCGGGTCGAACCGTGATGCTCACGGTGCGGCGGTACGGCCGGGGCATCACGGTGCGCACGAGTTTGACCTCGTAGCGGCCGGGCTTGACGAGCCGGCCCCGCACCGGGGACTCGCTGATGTAGGTGTCCCCGAGGTAGACGAGCGCAGGCGGCTCGGCCACGACCGAAAGGACCCCGTGGGTGGCCGCCGTGTTCGACGTCCCCGAGGCCTGCACCGAGGGGACTGCGGCGCCGGGGCGGGCCGGTTCGCGGTCGCGATCGGGGCGTGGCGTGCCCGAACGCGGTGCCTTCGGACGCGACCCGACGGCGACCGGCTCGAAGTCGAGCGCCCCGGCGTCGGGCTCCGCCGCCGGAACCGAGGGGGCCACGGCGGCGACGGGGGGCGCCGGGGCCACCGCGGAGGACGCGGCCGGCGTGGCCGCCTTCTCCGTCGGGGTCGCCGCGCGATCCCCGGCGACCGAGACGGCGGGCGCGTCCGAACCACCGGTGCTGACGAGCAACGCCACCCCGAGCCCCAGACCGAACGCCCCCAGCGCCGGACCGACCCAGGGCGGCGCCCGAAGCCGGGCCCGCGTGGTCGCGCTTGCCTTCGCCACGTCCGCCGGGCGCACGGGCGCGCCACTCCGCGCCGAGAGGATGTCCGAGTCGATGCTGACGACCTGCGTCTCCTCGGGCAGGCTGTGGACCGGCGCCGGGCCCGCGCTCCCGCCGAGACCCGGCGGCACGGGGACGAGCGGCCGCCGGATGTTGTGAATGCCCGTGGCGTCCTCGGGCGCGAGATTCTCCGTGCTTTGCAGCACGGTCTGGGCCGTCGTATCGGTGAGCGCCGGTGCGGCGTCCAGCAGGCGCAGAAGTGCCCCGGCGTCCGGCGGGCGGCGCGCGGGATCGGGTGCGAGCGCACGCTCGATGGCCTCCGACCAGCCCTTCGAGAGGCTCGGCACCTTGCTGCGGACGTCGGGTCCGCGGGACCGACGCGCGTAGAACCGGCTGAGGTCGTTCAGGAGCTGCAACGGCGGCGCGTTCGGGTCGAGATCGAACGGGAGCTGCCCGGTGAACATCTCGTAGGCGAGCAGGCCGAGCGTGTAGACGTCCCACGTTGGCCCCGCCGCCGAGCTCGCCGTCTCACCCAGGATGATCTCCGGCGGCAGGTAGACCGGCGTGCCGACGAGATGACCCGTCGCCGTCAGCGCCCGCGCGGCGATGGGGCGTGCGATGCCGAAGTCCAGGATCTTGAGCCGCCCGTCGGGCAGGACGTGCAGATTGCCCGGTTTCAGGTCGCGGTGGAGGATGCCGCGCCGGTGGGCGTGGGCCACGCCGCGCACCGTCTGGTGAAAGAAGTCGACCCGGGCGGCGGGCTCGGGGCCGGCCGACCCCCACCCGGCGGGGGCGGCGGTGGCGGCGTTCGCGGCGTCGTGAAAGTGAAGGTCGAGCGGTTGTCCCGCGAGCAGCTCCGTCACCAGAAAGAGGCGACCCGAGTCCTCGAAGAGCGTGACGAAGCGGAGGATGTTCGGGTGGTCGAGGCGCTGGAGCGTCTGCGCCTCGCGCAGGAAGCGGGCCCGAATCTCGGCGTTCTGGAGCAGCGCCGGCAGCACGACTTTGACGGCATAGGGCTGATCGAGCAGCACGTGGCGCGCCCGATAGACCTCACCCATGCCTCCGCCGCCGAGCAGTTCGTGCAGTTCGTACTCGCGGACGGTCTGGATGACGCTCACGCCCGAGGTTGTCGCCAATGCCGTGGCCCGCTGTCAAACCCAACGCGAGCCGACGTCGCGGCGCCGTGCGCCCCTACCGGCGGAACAGGTTGGCGAGGAACCCCGACTTCTTCTTGGCGGACTCTTCGGGGGCCTGGAACGGGCAGACCTCGGTCACGGCGTCGGCGATGTCCAGGAACGCCTTGGCCTGCAGGCTGTCCGGCTTGACGGCCGTGATCGGCTTGCCGTGGTCGCCGCCGCGCTGGATGTCCACGTCGATGGGGATGCGCCCGAGGATCTTCACGCCGAGCTGCTCCGCGATGCGCTCGGTGCCGCCCTGGTTGAAGGGCTGGCTCTCGTGTCCGCACTTCGGGCAGGCGTAGTGACTCATGTTCTCGACGATGCCGATGACCGGCGTCTCGACCTTGCGGAACATCTGCAGGCCCTTGACCGCGTCCACCAGGGCCAGCTCGCTGGGCGTCGTGACGATGATGGCCCCGGTGATGGGGGCCGTCTGCGTGAGGCTCAGGTGCGCGTCGCCCGTGCCCGGAGGCAGGTCGATGCACAGGTAGTCGAGCTCGCCCCATTCGACGTCCGTCAGGAACTGCTTGACGATGGAGCCGACGATGGGGCCGCGCCAGATGCCCGGTTGATCGGCGTCGAGCAGGAACCCGATGGACATGACCTTGAGGCCGTACGCGTCGACGGGCAGGAACTTCTGGCTCGGCGTTGCGCCGGGTCGGGCATCCGTCACGCCGAGGAGCAGCGGGGCCGACGGGCCGTAGATGTCCACGTCGAGCAGGCCGACGCGGGCGCCCTTCGCCTTGAGCGCGAGCGCGAGGTTGACGGCGACGGTGCTCTTGCCGACACCGCCCTTGCCGCTGGCCACCGCGATCAGGTTCTTCACCTGCGGCAGCGGGTTCTGGACCTTGGTCGGGCCCGGACTGGCGGGCGCCGCGGCCGGCCGCCCCTGATGCCCGTGATCGTGGCCGTGCGCGTGGCCATGGCCGTGACCATGGCCGTGATCGTGATCGTGACCGTGGTCGTGGTCGTCGCGACGCCGACCCGCGGTCGTCCCGCCCGCCGAGTCGACGAGCGCGTCCCCCTCGACCTCGACGTCGACGAGGACGTCCGTCACGCCGGGCAGCCCGTCGAGGAGCGTCTGGACGCGGTCCTCGATTCCATGACGGACGTCGCGGGAGAGGCCGGCGAATTTGAGAATCACCGTGACCGCGCCCCCGTCGACCTCGACCTCGGAGACGAAGCCCGCGGCGACGATGTTCTGCCCGCCGGGGCCGTCGATCTGCGAGAGCGCCGCCCGCACGCCGTCGGCGTCGATGCGTCCGCCCTTGCCCGAGTGTTCGCCGTTGTCCATGAAAACGCTCCTGCTGCTCTGCGGCCAAAGTCGCGGGTTATCTGCCAAAGACGCACCGGGAATGCCACCCGATTCGCCCGACCGTGCGCCGGTTCGCCGCGAGCCCGCGCGAACGCCGCCCGCGACGCCGACCCATTGCGGCGCGGTGAGGCCGGTGTTAGCAAGAGGGCATGCGCAAACGCATCGGCGAAATCCTGCTCTCGGCCGGCATCATCGACGAGCTCCAGCTCCGCTCGGCCCTGGCCGAGGCGGCGCGCTGGGGCAAACGGGTCGGTGAGGTCCTGATCACCCGCGGCCACTGCACCGACGAGCAGATCCTCGAGGCCCTCGCCAACCAGTTGGGGGTGGGCATCGCCCCGCTCTCGAGCACGACGGTCATTCCGCCGCGCGTGCTCCGGCTGCTCCCCC
This sequence comes from Myxococcota bacterium, assembly GCA_023150895.1. Taxonomy (GTDB): domain Bacteria; phylum Myxococcota_A; class Bradymonadia; order UBA7976; family UBA1532; genus CAINDO01. The sequence continues at coordinate 30,928 of JAKLJY010000002.1, forward strand.
CCGCCTTTGCGCGGGACAAACAGGCGCTTCCCCTTTCCCTCGACGGCCGGACGGGCACGCTCGAGGTCGCCGTGGCCGATCCCGCCGGGTATGAGCTCCTCGACGAGCTGCGCTTCCGGACGGGCCACGAAATCCGCCCCCTCGTCGCCACGTCGAGCGAGCTGGCGGCGGCCATCGATCATTTCTACTTCGGAGCGCCGCGCGAACGCGCCGCGGCGCCCTCGGCGCCCGTGGCGGCCCGCACCATCGATCTGCCGGAAGCCGATCCGGACGCCGACCTCTTCGAGCACGGCATCGACACGGGCGAGTTCATGGGCAGCCCCGATCGCAGCGGCTCGGCCCGCGCCCCGGGTGCATCCTCGTCCATCCCCCTCGGCAGCGTCCCCGGTCCCGGCGCGTCCGGCGAACGCCCCCCGCGGATGCCCGGGCTCAACGTCGCCGTCCAGGTCCGCCGGTCGCCGACCGGCTCGATGGAGGCCGCCGGGCCCGCCGCCAGTGCGGAGTCTCTCCGGCGCGCCGCGCCGACCCCCGCGGTTCAAGAGGCCGGCGCGGGTGCCGGTGCCGGTGCCGGCGCCGGCCAATCCGAGATTGCACGCCTCGAACGCCGCGTCACGGAGCTCCAGCTGCGGCTCGACAAAGCCTACGGGGTGCTCCGGGAGGCGGCCATCGCCCACCGTGCGCTCCTCGCCGAGCTCGCCGCGCGCGGCCACGTCGACCGCGACAGCCTCGCCCGACGCGTGCAGGAGCAGAAGGCCGCCGCTGGCGATGGTGAGCGTGGATGACGGCTCGCGAGGCCGCCGACCGCTGGCTCGAGCTCCGCGACGCGTTCGCCCGGATTCCCGACCTCGAGATCTGGGTCCCGGAGCCGGATGCGGATCATGCCGTCGTCCGTCAGGGACGGGCGGTGTTGCTCCTGGTCACGGCCGCGTTTCTCGGTCGCCCGGAGTCGGAGCGCGCCGAGCTCCGCGGGCATCCGGCCGCGCCCCTCATCCTCGTCGGCGAATCGCCCGCCGAGCTCTCGACGGCCCTCCTCAGCGCGCAGGGCGTCGAGCAGCACTGGCCGACGCCGGGCTCGGTCTCGCCCCGCCAGCTCGAGCTCGCCCTGGCGAGAACGACGACGGCCGAGCAGGGACGCCTGAATTTCGAGATTCGCCACGTCCTCGACATCGCCGCGAGCCTCAACGCCGAGCGTGATCCGGACCGCCTGCTCGCCCGCATCCTCGAGTCCATGCGCCAGCTCACGGGGGCCGATGCCGGCTCGCTCTATGTGGTCGAGGACCAGGGGGCCGGCCGGCGAGCGCTGCGCTTCCGGGTCGCGCAGAACGACACCCTCGGCATCGACGATCTGCCCTCGGGTCTGCTCCCGATCGACGCGACGAGCATCGTGGGCTATGTCGTGGAGACGCGCCGGGCGTTGAACCTCGCCGACGTGGACCACCTGCCGCCGGGGCTGCCCGTCGTCTTCAACAAGAGTTACGATCTGCGGGCCGGCTACCGCACGGTGAGCATGCTGACGGTGCCCCTCCAGGCAGCGGACGGCGAACTCCTCGGCGCCGTGCAACTCATCAACCGCAAACGCGATCCGGGCGTGCGCCTCGGCAACCTGGCGTCCGTGCCGCAGCAGGTCCTGCCCTTCTCCGAGCGGGACGAGCAGCTCGCGGGCAGCCTCGCCGGGGCCGCCTCCATCGCGCTGGTCAACGCGCGGCTCACGGCCGAGATCCGCCGCCTCTTCGACGGGTTCGTCCGGGCGGCGGTCTTCGCGATCGACAGCCGGGACCCGTGCACCAGCGGTCACTCGCTCCGGGTCAGCCGCCTCTCCGTGGCGCTCGCCGGCGCCGCCGGGCGCGACGCCCGCTTCGAGGGCGCCCTGCCGTTGTCCGAGTCCCGCATCCGGCGGCTCGAGTACGCCGCCCTGCTCCACGACTTCGGCAAGATCGGCGTCTCGGAGGACGTCCTGCTCAAGGCGAAGCGGCTCTACCCGTGGGAGATGGCGCAGCTCGAGGCGCGCTTCGACATCGTCGCGCTCTCGCACGAGGTCGAGTTTCTGCGCCGTGCGACTCGGGGCGAGCTCGACGTGCAGGTCGCCGAGCGGAACATCCGGGCCTGGCGGGACGAGATGGAGGGTGCGCTCGGCCGGCTCCGGCGCGCCAACGAGCCCGATCCGGTCACGGGGGAGCTGCGCGAGTTCCTCAACACCCTCGCCGCGCGCAACTGGCGGGATCGCGAGGGGCGTTACCATCCGTTCCTCACCCCCCGGGAGCACGAGTGCCTGACGGTGCCGTACGGCAGCCTCACGCACGGTGAGCGCATGGCCATCCAGGAGCACGTGGTCCACACGGGCCGTTTTCTCGAGCAGATTCCCTGGGGTCGCGAGCTCGACGGGCTCTCGACGATCGCGGCTCGCCACCACGAGAAGCTCGACGGCTCCGGCTATCCGGACGGGCTGCGCGGGGACCAGATTCCGCTCGAGAGCCGCATCATCACGGTCGCCGACATCTACGACGCCCTGACCGCGGCCGATCGCCCGTACAAGGCGAGCCTGCCCCATGTGGCGGCGCGCGACATCCTGTGGAGCGAGGCCGATCGCGGCCGACTCGACCCGGCGCTCGTCGAAATTTTCGTGGAACAAAACCTGCATGGCGTGCTGTACGAAGCGTGACCGGCCCTGGCCGGCCACCCGGGCGTCCAGCCCGGACACCCCCCTGCCCCCCACCCGACTTATCTGGAGAGACCCGAATGAAATCGAGCCTCTATGAAATCGGCGGCCAAATTTTTTGGCGGGGCGCGGGGTCTGCCGTATACCAGACCTGTCCGCAGGCCCGCCCAAACGCGGCGCATGCGCCCGGCACTCCGGGAGTCCCAGGTCACCGCAATCCCCCAAGGCTCCGGTGCAGCGACAGAAGAGGCTCGGCGTGAAGAAGCACGACGAAAAATCCGCCCCGACCATCGTGGTCGAGACCGACGCGAACGCGGCGGAGGTTCAGGTCAACCCCGCACGCCGCTCCGCCGTGGCGCTCGACGCGCCGCTCGGCAGCAAGCTCGACGCCATCGGCGACGCCGACGTGCGCGCCCTCGTGGCGGCGCGGTTGCGCCTGATTGAGGCCAACCTGCTCGGCCGCATCGACCTCGACGCCACGCCGGCCGCCTCCCCGCAGCCCGAAGGCCCGGCCGCCGTCGACGTCGAGAAGGCGAAGGCCATCGCCGCTCAGCTCCGCAAGAAGCCCCAGGCCTGACGCCCGGGGGTCTCCCCGACCCCGGCGGACCGATCCGCCAGCGGCCACCCGGGCCGCCACCCGCCCGCCCCTCCCAGCCGCATCCCCGCTCCCGCACAGCGCTCCGCGTCGGACTTGAACCGACGGCACGCGATTTGCTAAACCGCGCGCCAATCGCGCTTTCGGAGAGCCCCCTGATGCGTTCGTGGAAACTCGAGTATCCGACCCGCCTCGTCGCCGCCGTGGCGGCCGTCCCGGCCCTCGCCGTCGCCCTCGCGGCCGCGCCGGCATCCGCCCAGACCAGCCCGCGCGTGCTCGTGATCTTCGACACGTCGGGTTCGATGCTCTGGGACTACCAGGACATCGAGGCCTGCGGCGGCGACGGCAGCCAGACCCACCCGCATCGCCTGTGCGACAACGCGCTCGGCAGCAAGCTCTACCACGCCAAGGCGGCGCTTTCGGACATCGTCCAGAGCGCGGGGGGCACCGAGTTCGGGCTCATGCGCTATCACCAGCTCGAGCGCGGCGAGGCCGGCTTCGGTGGTCGTCAGCTCGAGGTCGGTGCGCAGTACTACGACGCCAACGGGAATGAGGTCTCGACGAACTACGACGGCGTGACCGAGGGGTGCCAGCCGGCGGATCTCCTCGTTTCGCCGAGCGCCAACAGCGCCCCGGACGTCCTCGAGTGGATGGACGGCGTCGAGAACTACCCCAACAACAAGGAGCTCCGCGGCAACGGCTACACCCCGTTGACGCACTCCATGGCCTCGGCCACGACCGAGATGCAGCGCATCATCGCGGCGGATCCCGAGAACATCTGCCGTCCGTATTTCGTGCTGCTGCTCACGGACGGCTTTCAGCAGTGCCCGGACGCGGACGCCCGGGATCCCAACGTCCGCGCCGCGGTCCGCGCCCAGCTCGAGGCCCAGGCCCGGACGCTGCGGACCCTCAACGTCGGCGGCGGCCGATTCGACGTCCGGACGTATGTCGTCGGTTTCGGCGAGGGCACCGAATTCGCCGACGAGCTCGACTCGATGGCCCGCGCCGGCGGCACGGCCATCAACGCGCGCGGCGACATCGACCTGAACAACGGCGTCGCCTACCAGGCCAACGATCCCGACGCGCTTGCCCGCGCCCTGCAGGACGCCATCGACGGCGCCCAGCCTCGCGAACTCTGCGACGGCCGAGACAACGACTGCGACGACCGCATCGACGAGGACTTCGGGTTGCTCGGTGACCCCTGCGTCGTCGGTCAGGGTCTCTGCGAGCGCCGGGGCGAAATCGTCTGCGCCCCCAACGGCGAGGGCACCGTCTGCTCCGAGGAGCCCGGCGACCCGCAGGCCGAGGTCTGCGATGGCCAGGACAACGACTGCGATGGCCAGATCGACGAAGGCGTGACGAACGACTGCGGCGGCTGCGGTCCCCTCGACGAGGTCTGCGACGGCGTAGACAACAACTGCGACGGGCGCGTCGACGAAGGCCTGCTCAACGCCTGCGGCAGCTGCGGCGCCAACCCGGTCGAGGTCTGCAACAACCGGGACGACGACTGCGACGGCGCCGTCGACGAGGGCGTGCAGAACGCGTGCGGCGCCTGCGGTGACGTCCCGAGCGAGGTCTGCAACTGCCTCGACGACGACTGCGACCGCCTCATCGACGACGGCCTGAACTGCCCGGCCTGCGACTGCGATCCCCGCGAAGAGATCTGCGACGGCCAGGACAACGACTGCGACGGCGAGATCGACGATGGCGTCGTCAACCGCTGCGGTCAGTGCGGCCCGGAGCCCGAGGAGACCTGCAACGGCCTCGACGACAACTGCAACGGGGACGTCGACGAGTTCTTCCCCGAGATCGGCCAGCCCTGTGGCGACGCCGGCGGCACCTGCGCCCCGGGCACCTACGTCTGCGTGGGCGGCCGCCTCGAGTGCGACGGCGGCACCGAGGCGCGACCCGAGGTCTGCGACGACCTCGACAACGACTGCGACGGCCAGATCGACGACGGCGTGCGCAACGCCTGCAACTACTGCGGCAACCCGCGCCTCGAGGTCTGCGACAACGTGGACAACGACTGCGACGGCGACGCCGACGGCGGCATGCTGTGCCGCGATCAGGACGCCTGCATCAACGGCGAGTGCGCGCCGCCGTGCGTCAACGGCGAGTGCTTCAACAACCTCGTCTGTGTCGATGGCTTCTGCGTGACGGAGTGCCGCAATACCGACTGCCCCGACGGTCAGGTCTGCCAGGACGGGACCTGCGGCGACCCCTGCGACGGCATCATCTGCCCGGGGGGCACGTACTGCTCGCTCGCACGCTGCATCCCGACGGACTGCTACGACCCGAACAATCGCTGCCCGGACGGCCAGTACTGCGCCGACGGCACCTGCGTGCCGGACGCCTGCGCCGGCGTGACCTGCGCCGCGAACGAGGGCTGCGCCGGCGGCATCTGCTTCCGGGACTGCCGCCTCGTGAACTGCGAGGCCGAGAACCCCGAGCAGTGCGCGAACGGTGCCTGCACCTGCGAGAACGGCGCCTGCATTCCGGACGACGGCTGTGGCCGCGTCGCCTGCCCCTACCCGCAGATTTGCGAGGCGGGCGCCTGCATCGCCGATCCCTGCTTCGAGGTCGACTGTGGCCCCGGCCACATCTGCGAGGCCGGCGCCTGCATCGACGATCCGTGCAACAGCCTCCAGTGCCCCAACGGCTCGACCTGCCACCGCGGCGTCTGTCGCGAGGATGGGACGGATCCGGGTGGCGGCGGCATCACCGGGGCCGACGCGGGCTTCGGCAACAACAACAGCGGCGTGGGCAGCGGGGATGCCAACGGCTTCTTGGCCGGTGATGGCTGCGCCTGCTCGTCCTCGGGCCGCTTCGGCACGGGGGGCGCTTTCGGGTTGCTCCTCCTGGGTCTGGGCGGCATCATGCGCCGCCGTTCCCGCCGGACCCGTGGAGAAGACCGTTGAGTGAGATCGAGAGCCAGGGCGAGGCCCCGCCGCCGCCCGCGCCCAGCCCCGCCAGTCTGACCGGCGCCCAGCGTCGCGCCCTTCGGGGTCTCGGCCACCACCTCGACCCGGTCGTCCAGATTGGCAAGGCCGGGCTGACCCCCGGGCTCATCAACGCGACGACGGCCGCGCTGCTGCAGCACGAGCTCATCAAGATCTCGATCGGTCGCGAGGCCCCGCTCGACCGCAAGACGGCCCCGGATGCCCTCGCGCGCGAGGTCGGCGCCCACGTCGCGCAGATCGTCGGGTTCACCGCTCTCCTCTACCGGCGCCGCCTCGAGAACCCCACCATCGTGCTGCCGACGGCCGCCCCGGCCACGCCCCCCCGCCTCTCGGGGGGCCGGCGACCTTGATCCTCCAGCTCGACGGGCGCTTTCCGTCGCCGCGGCGGATCGAACGCGTGGTCTCTCTGCTCGAGGACGACGGCGTCGTCGCCATCCCGACCGACACCACCTACGCACTCGCCTGCCTGCCCGACCGCAAACCGGCAGTGGAGCGGCTGATGGCCTTGCGGCGGCTCGATCACAAGAAGCCGCTCGCGCTCGTCTTCCGGGACGTCCGGCACGTCAGCGAGCACACGTTGCTCGACGACGCGGCGTTCAGGATCGTCCGCCGGTACCTGCCGGGCCCCTACTGCTTCATCCTCGAAGCCAATCGCACCCTGCCGCGCATGACGGGCGACAACCGGCGCCGCATTGGCGTCCGGGTGCCTGCCCACGGCGTGCCGCAGGCCATCGTCCAGGCGGCCAACAAGCCGCTCATCGTCACGAGCTGCATCGATCCCGACACGCTCGAGACCCTGAACGATCCCTGGGAGACCGAGAACATCTTCGGCCACGGGCTCGCCGCGGTCCTCGACGGCGGGGACGTGCCGGGCGTGCCGAGCAGCATCATCGACCTCACCACCGAGGTCCCGACGATCATCCGCGAGGGCCTCGGCGACTGCGCCGACTTCCGCTGAGCGGACCCGCCCCGCGGCGACTTCAGCGGCGCCGCGAGAACCAAGAAAAAAGCCGGTATCGAGAGCTTCGATACCGGCTTTCTCTTTTTGGTCGGGGCGAGAGGATTTGAACCTCCGACACCATGCACCCGAAGCATGTGCGCTACCAGGCTGCGCTACGCCCCGACAGGGGTGACCGCCGACGCTTGCCCCCGGGCCCCGGCCCGAATCTCGTCAATCGCTTGACGGTAATCCGGTGCGCCGAAGACCGCGGAGCCCGCCACCAGAACGTTTGCTCCAGCGGCAGCCGCGTCAAAAGCGGTGCGGGAATTTATGCCCCCATCGACTTGGATGTCAATCTTCAATCCGCGTTTTTCGATCAAATCCCGGAGCGCCCGAATCTTCGGGAGCACGTTCGGGATGAAACGCTGGCCGCCGAAGCCCGGGTTGACGGTCATCAGGAGCACGAGATCGACGTCCTCGAGGACGTGCTCGATGAGGGCGAGGGGGGCGTGCGGGTTCAGGCTGACGCCGACGCGCGCACCGGTCGCGCGGATGACCTGCAGCGAACGGTGCAGGTGGGGGCAGGCCTCGGCGTGGACGGTGATCGAGTCCGCCCCGGCCTTGCGGAACTCCGCGACGTAGGCGTCCGGCCGCTCGATCATCAGGTGAACGTCGAACGGCAGCGTCGTCGCCGGGCGCGCGGCGGCGACGATCACCGGGCCGAGGGTGAGGTTCGGGACGAAGTGGCCGTCCATCACGTCGACGTGAATCCAGTCGGCCCCGGCGGCGGCCACGGCGGCGACCTCTTCGCGCAGGCGGCCGAAGTCGCAGGAGAGAATCGAGGGGGCGATGAGCAGGTCGGCCATCGGCGCCATCGTACCACTGGTATGCTCGGGCCCCATGCAACTTCGCCTCGTCTCGTGGCCGCTCCTGTCGTGCGCGCTCGTCGCGTGCGGCGGACGGCCCCCGGCGGACGGCGCCGCCTCGACGGCTTCCGCGCCCGCGCCCGCCCCCGACCCTGCGCCGGGACTCGACTGCCTGAACGCGCCGGACCTCTCCGTCGCGTCGCCGACCCTCGAGGACTGGGTGGCCGCGAACGACGCCGGCGGCGTCCCCCGATTGCTCGACCTCGGCGGCATCTCCGGCGGGTTTCAGGCCGTGATCGGCATGCACCGCCTTTCGCTGCGGCCCGCGGGCGGGGGCATCGCCGCCCCCCGGGTCGAGCTGGAGCGGGACCTCGGCGCGGTGGTCGGCGTCGACCTCGGGGGAGAGACCTGGCCCATCGCGCTCGAGACGCTCGACGGCGAGCGCGCGCGGCTCGGGTCGCCGCTCGACGCCCCCGTCGTGCGCGGCGCGTTCGCCAGCGACGTGACGGGGGACGGGGTCCCGGACGCGGTCCTCGCCCTCACCGCGCGGGGGCTGCGCGAGGGCCCGGCCGACGAGGACGCTTTCCTGAGCACACGGGACCACCAACGCGCCAACGCGTACGCCGTGCTGCTCGTCGTGGACGCCGCACGCTCCGCCGCCTACACGTGGCCTGTTTTCGTGAGCCACCAGGACCGCGTGTCAGGTGGGGATGGCACGGAGCGCGTCCGGCAGGTGGGCATGCGCGTCGACGACACGCCACCCCCGCTCCCGTGGACGGCCGGGTTCCAGCGGTCGTTCCACGCCGCGAGTCGATTCTCCGACCGACTCGCCGGGCAACGCCGCACCCGGGTCATCGCCGGGTTTTACGTCTTCGCGGGGTCGCCCTACGGCGCGCCGTTCACTCGCCGGGAGGTCTGCCGGGCGGAGCGCTGAGCGGGGCCGGGGGTCAGGGCGCGCAGTCCGCCGGGCTGTTGCAGAGGTTCTCGGCCTCGCCGCAGAGGCCGTCGCCGTCGACGATGCAGCTGAAACCGCCGACGCAGAGCTCGCACATGCCGTCGACGATGGCCGTGCAGCCGACCTGCGTCGTGCCGGGGCAACACGGCAGCGCGCCGGGCACGACCGCCCCCGAGCCGCCGGCCGGGATGCAGTCGACGGGGGCCTCGGCGCAGTCGTCCGGGCTGTTGCAGAGGTTCTCGCCGGGGCCGCAAAGGCCGTCGCCCGAGGCAATGCAGACGAAGCCGCCATCGAGCCCCTCGCAGCGACCGTCGATGACCTCGAACACACCGGCGGGCGTCAGACCACCGCAACACGGCGGTGCGTCGGGAACGACCGGCCCGACCTCGCCGGCGCCGATGCACTGCTCGCCGGCGGGGACGCAGCACTGCGCGCTCCGGCCTTCGGGACAGTCGAGCGGCGGCTCGCCGACGAACCCCTGCCGGCAGGGGACCATCCAGTCCTCGCAGTAGCCCCCGGTCGCCTCGCAGGAGCCGGGCTCGGCCGGCGGCTCGCAGGTCTCGAGCGAGACGCAGAGCCAGCACCCGCCGCGGACCACCGCCGTCTGGCCTTCGCCGCAGTCGGGCCGGATGGCGTTGCACTCGAGCACGTTCTCGCTCTGACAGCCATGGGGCACGCAGGCCGAGACGCAATCGTCGCAGACCGGGCAGGAGCCGTGCGCACACGGATCGCACCGATCGTCGGGCAGACACTCGGCATCCGACGCACACCGCGTCTCGGCGGTACACGAGACCGGGTCGACGCAGGCCCAACAGTGGCCCTGCACGGCCGAGATGAACCCCGCCGGGCACTCGGGCTCGGGCATCGGGCAGTCCGGCGAGGTGCCGTCGTCGCACTGCGTCGCCCGGCACTCGCCCTGCAGCGCGACGTTGACGCCGGCGCCGGCCGCTTCGCAGGCGTTGCCGTACGTATTGCCGTCACAGCCGCAGACGGGCGCGTAGACCTGGTCGCAGGCCATCGGCCGCGGCGTACAGGTGCCCGTCGGCGCGCCCGGCGGGCAGTCGCCTTCGGGGTGGGCGCAGTACTCGCCGGCGTCGCAGTCCTCGTTGAGGATGCAGCCGCCCGGCGGGGTGTGACCGTCGGGGTCCGGGACCAGCGCGTCCGGGGGCACGGCGCCGCCCGGCCCGGCGTCGGCGCCCGGGTTGCCGCCGGTGCTGCCGCCCGTCGCGCCGCCGGTCGAGCCGCCAGTGGCACCGCCGGTCGAGCCGCCGGTCGCGCCGCCGGTGGAGCCGCCGACGATGCCCCCTCCGCTCCCGCCCGAGCCGCCGGGGCCCGCGTCGAGGACCTCCCCCCCGCCCTGACCCCCGGCCGCCGAGCCCCCGCCGCCGGCGTCATCCCCGCCGTCGCAGGCCGGCAGGCCGACCGCCGCCGCCATCCCGAGAAGCCATACCAGATGCCGGGTTTCGATTCCGTTTCGCCGCATGATCGTCTCCTTCAGCCAGGACTCGCTCGACGCGCCGTGCCCCGACGAGTCGGGTCCGCGGCGACGTCGGCGCGATCATGCGCCGAACGGGAAGATCGAAACCAGCAAAGGCCCACATTCGGGTGTGGACCGGGGCGCAGGCCCTCAGCCGGCCAGCCAGGCGCGGACACGCTCGGTGACGGCGGCGGCCGTCAGGCCGAACTTCTCGGCGAGCACGGCCGCGGGGGCCGAGGCGCCGAATCGATCCAGACCGATGTTCAGCCCGCCGAGGCCGGTCAGGGCTTTCCAGGGCAGCGTCACGCCCGCCTCGACGCTGACGATGCGAGCATGCCCCGGCGGCAGCAGCGCGTCCCGGTACTCGGCCGGCTGCTGCAGGAACAGCGCGACGGAGGGCATCGAGATCACCCGCACGGCGCGGCCCTCGGCGGCGAGGGCGTCGGCCGCGGCCAGGCAGAGTTGCAGCTCCGACCCCGTGCCGACGAACACGACGTCGGGCTTCTCGGCTTCGCGAACGACGTAGCCACCCCGCAGGACGTCCGTCGGCTGGAACGCCGCCGGGCGGGTGACCGCGGGCAGGTTCTGCCGGGTGAGCGCGAGCGCCACCGGCCCGCGGGCCCGGCTGAGGGCGAACGTCCAGGCCATGGCCGTCTCGAGGCCGTCCGCCGGGCGGAACTCGATGACCCCCGGAATGAGTCGCAGCGCCCAGAGGTGCTCCACGGGCTGATGCGTCGGGCCGTCCTCGCCCAGAAAGACGCTGTCGTGCGTCAGGATGAACACGTTGGGCAGGTGGCTGAGCGCGGCGAGGCGCACCGCCGGGCGCAGGTAGTCCGCGAAGACCAGGAACGTCCCGCCGAAGACGCGGAAACCGCCGTGGAGCAGCACGCCGTTGTTGATGGACGCCATCGCGTGCTCGCGGATGCCGTAGTGCACGAGGCGGCCGTCCGGCGTCTCGCGCTGGAACACCCCGAACGCGTGGAAGTCGATGCCGTTGGACTCGGTGAGATCCGCCGAACCGCCGATCAGACCGGGCATCGCCCGCGCGGCCTCGGCGAGGGCGGCCCCCGAGAGCTTGCGCGTCGCCCCTGCCGCCGGTGTGGCCGCGACCAGGCGTTCGGCGAGGTCGTCCGGGGCGCGGTTGCGCATCAGGACGTCGAGCAGGGTGGCCTTCTCCGGGTTGCGGCGCGCCCAGTCGCGGTGACCGGCCTCCCAGGCCACCCGCGCCTGAATCTTGTCCTGCCGGGCGGCGGCGAAGAACGCACGAACGTCGTCGGGGATGTGGAACGTCTCCGCGGGCCAGCCCAGGTTCGCGCGGGTCGCCGCCATCTCCTTGGCGCCGAGCGGCGAGCCGTGCACGCCGGCGGAATCGACCTTGTTGGGGCTGCCCTGACCGATGTGCGTGCGGCAGATGACCAGGGTCGGCCGCTCGCGCTCGCGGGTGGCCTGCTTCAGCGCCCCCCGGATCTCGTCGTGGTCGTGGCCGTCCGCATGCAGGACGTTCCAACCGAAGGCCTCGAAGCGGGCCTCCACGTCCTCGGTGAAGGCGAGATCCGTGTTGCCGTCGATGCTGATGTCGTTGTCGTCGTAGATCCAGATGAGGTTGGAGAGGCCCCAGTGGCCGGCCAGCGACGCCGCCTCGGAGCTGATGCCCTCCATGAGATCGCCGTCGCCGCACATGACGAAGACGCGCTGCGGGACGACGTTGAAGTCCGCCGTGCCGACGCGGGCGGCCAGCATGCGCGCCGCGAGCGCCATGCCCACGGAGTTCGCCACGCCCTGCCCGAGCGGGCCGGTCGTCGTCTCGACCCCCGGCGTCAGGCCGACCTCCGGGTGCCCCGGGGTCAGGGCGTCCCACTGCCGGAACGACTTGAGGTCGTCGAGCGAGACGTCGTACCCCCACAGGTGCAGCAGCGAGTACAGCAACATCGACGCGTGCCCGCACGAGAGTACGAAGCGGTCGCGGGCCCACCAGGCCGGCTGCGTCGGGTCGAAGCGCAGGAACTCGTGCCAGAGGACGAAGGCGATGTCCGCCTGTCCCATCGGCGCCCCCGGGTGCCCGGAGTTGGCCTTCTCGACGCCGTCCGCGGCGAGCATGCGGATGGTATCGCTGATTTGTCGGCGAAGGGCGGGGGTCAGGTGCATCGGGCGCTCCGGTTTCGGTCGAAAAAGCGCCCGGATTCTGCATGAGGCGCCCCGCGGGGGCAATCGGCGGGCGTGATCGGTCGCACGCTCGCGGCGGGCGAATCAGCGCCCGGCGCGGAAGCGCAGCCCGAGCGCCTCGAGGATGAAGGCGTGGGTGTCGACGGCCTCCTCGATCTTCTCGCGCAGCGCCGTGCCCTGCCCGTGGCCGGCGTGCGCGCTCGTGCGCAACAGCACCATCCCTTCGGGATCGGCCGCCTGCAGCCGCGCCGTCATCTTGCGCGACTCGGCGGGGTTGACCCGGGTGTCGTTCTCGCCGGTCACGAGCAGGACCCGCGGGTAACGCGTGCCGTCGACGACCCGGTGGTACGGCGAATAGGCGTGCAGCGCCCGGAACTGCGCCGGATCGGCGACGGTGCCGTACTCGGGCACGTTGAAGGCGCCGTTGGGCGATCGCTCCGTGCGGAGCATGTCGTAAATGCCGACGAACGAGACCACCGCGCGGACGAGCGTCGGGTGCTGCGTCAGCATCGCGCCCATCAGGAGGCCACCGTTGCTGCCCCCCTTGATCACCGTCCGGTCGGGCCGCGTGTAGCCGCGCGCCTGCAGGTGCGACACCACGGCGGCGAAGTCGTCGAAGACGTTCTGCTTCTGCAGCAGGCGCCCCTGCGCGTGCCACGTCGCGCCGAACTCGGCCCCGCCGCGCAGGTTGGCGACCGCGAGCACGACACCGTGGTCGAGCAGCACGCGGTCGAGCGCGTTGAACGTCGGCGTCAGGCTGATGGCGTAACCCCCGTACCCCGTGACGAGCGCCGGGTGGCTGCCGTCGAGTTTCAGACCCTTGCGATGCACGATGTTCACGGGCACGAGCGTCCCGTCCTTGCTCGTCGCCCGCTCGCGCACGACGACGCAGTCCTCGAAGTCCAGACCGTCCGGCGGACGCACCGCGAGCGCCGTCTTGCGCGTCCGCCCGCGCGCCGCGTCGTGCATCGCCCAGTACGGCGGGTCGAGGTACGACGTGAGCTGGAAGAGCACCGTCTCGGCGCCGAAGCGGGTCAGGCCGTTGGCGGCGCCGACGGGTGGCTGCGTCGGTTTCGGCCGCGCCCGGCCCCGGTGGTCGAAAACGCGGATCTCGCTCGGTCCGCCCAATTGGTAGGTCAGAAAGACGTGCCGATCGGTCACCAGCATCACCCGGGGGTCCCAGAAGTCGGAGACGAGCGTCTCCGGGCCCTCGGGGACGACGGTGCGCGCCGCGGCCAACGCCGGGACGGGTGCATCGGGGGCGACCGTCAGGTGGACGAGACGACCGCGCGGGGTCTCGCCGCGCGCGATGGCGAACAGCCCGTCCGCGGGCCCGAGCGCCGCCTGCACCAGGGGGTCGTCGAAGCCGGACACCGCCACCCAGCGCCCGCCGCGGTCCCGGACGTGCAGCGCGAACCGCCCGCTGTCCCCGTCCTGCACCGTCGCCAGCACGCGACCGTCGGGGGCCACTTCGAGCTGATACTCGGCGATGCGCGGAAAGTCCTTCCCGAGCTCGTAGGTGTCCTCGGCCGTGGGCGTGCCGAGCGTGTGCGCGTAGACCTGGACGTGGAAGTTCAGGTCCGCCGCCGGCCGCTCGCCGGCGCGCGGGTAGCGCGTGTAGTAGAAGCGCCGTCCGTCGGGCGCCCAGGCCAGCGCGCCGCCCGCCGTGCCGCCGTTGACGCGGGGCACCGTGTCGCCGAGGTCGCGCCCGGTCTCCACCTCGAAGACGTGGACGTCGCCCGTTTCGGAGCCGCCGGCCGACAGGGACACCGCCACGAGGCGCCCGTCCGGCGACGGCACGAACCAGTCGATGCTCGTGCCGCCGGTGGCGTCCAGCGCCGCGGGATCGACGACGATCTTCGCGTCGTCCGGGCGCGGCAGACCGCCCTTCTCGGGCATCACGACGATGAACGGTTGCTGGCGGGGGGGCTCGGCTTTCAGTGCGAAAACCCGCCCGCCGGCGACGGCGAGGGCCCGGTGGCGCCGGGGCGGGACCTTGCCGCCCGTCAGGATGTCCGTCACGCGCGCCCGCAGCGCCGGCGTGTCCGGCCAGGCGTCGAGAAAGGCCCGCGAGCGGGCGTTCTGCGCGGCCGTCCAGGCCTTGACCTCGGGGTCGTCTGCCGGCTGCTCCAGCCAGCGGTAGGGGTCGACGACGGTCACCCCGTGGTAGGTGTCGGTGATCGGACGAACCGGCGTGTCGATCGCCGGCAGCGCGGCGGCCGTCGCGCTCGGCGTCGCACCGGCGAGCAGCAGGCAGAGGCACGGAGCGAGCGCGGCGCGCAGCATCTGGAGCGTGGGGGACATGGGCAACTCCGGGGACGTTTGCCGCGCACGGTAGGCCACCGCGGACGCCTTCGCACGAACATTGCCGGCAGCCCCGACGCGCGCGACACTGCGCGGATGTTCGGAAGCACCGGCCAGGACCTCGCACGGCTGCGGCAGATCGCCGGCATCCTGGCTCGCCACGGGTACGCTCACCTCGCCGAGAGCCTGGGGGCGGGACGCGCGCCGACCGACGATCGCTCCGTGGACGAGGCGCGCGAGGTGCTCGGCGCCCCGGTCCGTTTGCGGATGCTGCTGCAGGAGCTCGGGCCGACCTTCGTGAAGCTCGGCCAGGTACTTTCGAGCCGCCCGGACCTCGTGCCGACGGAGTACCAGCGCGAGCTCGCGCACCTGCAGGACAACGTGGGCGCGCTCCCCTTCTCGGAGATTCAGGCGCAGCTCGCCGCCGCCTGGCGCTGCGACCCCGCCCTGCACCTCGCGCACGTCGACGAGACGCCGCTCGCCACCGCGAGCATCGCGCAGGTCCACCGGGCCCGCCTGCACGACGGCCGCGAGGTGGTCGTCAAGGTGCAGCGCCCGGCGCTCGAGCCCACCATCCGGGCGGACATCGACCTTTTGTACCTCGTGGCACGCCTGCTCGAAGCGACGATCGAGGAGGCCGGCCTGTACCAGCCCTACGAGGTCATTCGCGCCTTCGAGCAGGCCATTCTCGAAGAGCTCGACTTCACGGTCGAGGCCCGCAACGCCCGGGCTTTCGCGGCGAATTTCGCCCAGAACGAACGGCTCGTCGTCCCGGCCATCGTCGACGCGCTGAGCGCCCGCACCGTGCTCGTCATGGAGTTCATCAAGGGCGTCAAGATCACGCAGCTCTGTGAGGCACCGCCCGAGGGGGTGGACGTCGACGCCGTCCTGCACACCGTGCTCGACGCGGCGTTCCAGATGGCCTTCGTCGACGGCCTCTTCCATGGCGATCCCCACCCGGGCAACGTCATGGTCACGCCGGACGGCAAGGTCTGTCTGCTCGACTTCGGCCTCGTGGGCCGGCTGACCTCGAACATGCAGCAGACGATCATCCAGCTCTCGCTGGCGATCGCGACGCGGGACGCCGAAGCCGTGACGCGGTTGGTCTATCGCATCGGGCAGCCGCAGGAGCGCATGTCGCTCGGCGTCTTCCGGGACCGCGTCTCGGACATGATGGCGCGGTATCTCGTCCGCCGCCTCGACGAGGTCGACGCGGCCAGCCTGCTCAACGAGCTGCTCGATCTGGCGCTGAAGTACAAGATCCGCGTGCCGCCGGACTACGCGTTGCTCGCCAAGTCGTCGGTCACCATCGAGGGCGTCATCCGGCAATTGCGGCCGACGCTCGACATCGCCAAGACGATCCTGCCCTACGCGCAGAAGCTCATGGCCGATCGCTACTCGCCGGACGCCGTCGGCCGCCTCGCCCTGCGCAGCGCCGTCACGCTGCTCGACAGCGCACAGCAGCTCCCGTTGATCGCGCACCAGATCGTCACGGATCTCGAGGCCGGACGCCTGACCGTTCAGGTCTCCAACTCCGAGCTCGACCGCCTGAGCCGCTCGCTCAACGACCTCGGCACCAAGGTGTTCCTGGGCATGGTGGCCATGGGCCTCATCCTGGGCACGTTCTTCGTGCTCGCGCGCTACCCGTGGGAGTTCCACGGGGTGAGCCTCTGGGCCGCGTTCGGCGGCGGCGTGGCGCTGTGGCTCGTCTTCATGGTCGTGAGCTGGCACTTTCTCTACACGCGCCTCAAGAAGGTCAGCGTCCGGGCCCTGCTGAAACTCATCGGCCGAAGGCGCTAGAGTGGTGATCCCATGAGCTTCACCCGCGGACTCCCCACCGCCCACTGCCCCGCCTGTGCCGAGGACCAGCTCGTCTGGCGCGATCCGGAGACGAACGCGCCGCGCTGTCTCGGCTGTGACGCACTGCTCGACGAGGCGCAGATCGGGCACGCCCGCGCGGCCGAGGTCGCCGACCGACACGACTACGTGTTCCTCGACGTCACGCAGAGCGCCGAGGCGTGTGGCTGCGACACCTGCCCCGCCCACGGCCACTGCGAGCACACGCGCGACGACGCGCCCGAAACGGAGACGAGTCCATGATGCACCGCACGTTGGCCATCGCCGCCGCACTCGCGTTCACCATCGGACCCGCCCCGGTCGGCGCGCAACCGGCCCCGGCGACGCTCAGTCCCGACGAAGCCCTGAAGGCCCGCTGGCAACGGCTCTTGCGTGAGGCCGACGAACGCATCCGCGACGCGGAGCACGGCCTCGAGTCGGCGAAACAGACGCTCGACGTCGCCGCGCGCCAGGTCGTCCTGATGACCACGGGCCACACGATGGCGGCCCGCGCCGCCGCGGTCGAGGCGCTGAAGAAAGCCGAAACCGACCTCGAGGCCGCCCGCAAGGCGAAGGTCGACCTGCTCGAGCAGGCGCGCCGCGAAAACGTCCCGCCCGGCTACCTGCGCTGAGGCGCCAGCCGCGCGGCCACGGCGGCGGCGACGGCCTCATGCGCAGCCGGACGCCAGTGCATGTTGCCGGGGTGATACGGGCAGGTCGGCAGGGCCGCCAGCACCGGGCGCAGATCCAGCGCCTTGAAACCGAGCTCGGCCAGCAGGGGCATCACGAGGCGCTGCGGCCGATCGCGGTCATAGCCCGGCGCGTCGAGGTCCACGGCGGGGGGCCAGTACGGCAGCCCCGCGCGGTCGCACACCTGCGGCGCCGCGGGAATGATCGGCACGAGCACGCGCGCGCCCGCGCGCTCGGCGGCATGCCGAACCTCGGCGTACCGGGCGCGAGTCGGCGCCACGTCGGCCAGGTCCTCGTCCGGCGTCCGCACGACGAGCTTGTCGAAGTGCCCGAGCCCGTACCCGTGCGTGCGCACGGCCCCGCGCGCCGCGTTCCAGGCGTCCTGCATCCGGATCGCGACGAAACGCTCGAGGTGGGCCAACCGCAACCCCGCCGCCAACGTGTCCGGTGACGGGCGTTCGAAGCCGATCTCCGCCCGGAAGTCCTCGTAGGACGTCGCCGCATCCGCGAAGTCGTTGGCGAAAAACGTCATGACGTAGACATCCGGTCGGAACCGCGGCAGGAGATCCGACGCGAGGGCGGCGTACTGGGTCGGGCCGTAACCGGTGACCGCCGCGTTGAGGACCTCGACCGGTCGATCGGGGGCCGCGGCCGCCAGCAGGGCCTCAAGACGCCGGGGCCAGGCGTCCTCGGTGTCCACGCCTTCTGCGCTCGAGAACGCGTCGCCGACGACCAGGATCCGGAGGCCGCCGGGCGCCCTTGCCTCGGGAATCGCCGGCGCGGGAAACCCCAGAGCCGACGACCGCACGACGTAGTCGTATCCCAGCCAGCGCAGCCGTGTCTCCCGGTCCGGCGCCAGTTTCCAGCCCAGCCGGTCGTCGGGTACGAGCGAAGGGCGCTCACCCCAGCCGTCGACCTCTTGCGGGTCGAAGCGCCGGACGGCGGCCTCCGCGGCGAGCAGACCTCCCGCGGCGAGCAGACCCCCCGCCGCCACGGCCGCGCGCAGGCGGGCGGCGCCGAGTCGACGGGCGCCCGCCTCCAGCCCGCGCGCCGCGCGTTCGAGGAGCGCGCCGGCCACCGTCGATACGGCCAGCGCAGCCCACGTGCGCAATACGAGCGACAACGCCCCGACCGGCCAGCCGACGGCTCCGAGCTTCAGCAGGATGGGGTGGTGAACCAGGAACACCCCGTAGGAGCGCCGGCCGAGCCACGCCAGCGGTTCGCGCGCGCCGGGCCGCCGGGCCGCGAAGACGTAGAGCGGCGGGAGGGCGCCCAGCAGCAGGCAAAGGGGCGCGATCGTCATGCCGAGCCGCGTCGCCGAGGCCGCCACGCCGAGGCCGTACAAGGCCAGGCCCGCCCCCCACACGACCGGTCGCCGGAGCGCGGCGTCGACCCCGACCGCGTTCGCCGACCACGCCACCGCGAGCAGCATGCCGGCCGCAAACTCGGGCACACGGGTCACGCCGATGGCCCCGCGCGACCAGGCGTCGAGCCACGCGTCACACGTGGCCAGCCCCACCCCCCGAAGCAAGAGGGCGCCGCCGACGATGGCGACGGCGAACCGGGTCGGCCCGAGACGCCGCAGCAGCGCGAGGAGCCCCGGGAACACGACGTACAGCTGCAGCGCCAGGCCGACGTACCACCAGGCCGGCGCGAAGTGGTACATCGTGTCCGGGGTCACCCGCAGACCGGTGAGGCTCACCCAGGTCCGCCCGTCGAAGACCGACAAGCCCCAGCCGAGCACGGGCCAGACCAGCAGAAACGGCAGGTGAACGAGCCACCAGGCCGGAAAGATCCGGGCCACGCGCGCGCGCAAGAACGGGACGAAGTGGAGCGGTGTCGCCCGCGCAAGCGCACCGAAGGTCAGCGCGAACCCGCTGAGAAAGATGAAGAGCCCGACGCCCTGATCGCCGGTCCAACCGACCCAGCGAAAGACGTCGAACAGCATGCTCGACGGCCCGGAGACCGGAAGGGGCCGCCACTCGGCGAACTGCACCGCCGGTGCCGGCCAACCGGCTTGCGGATTTCCGAGCGACGGGCCGCCGAAGACCAGCTCGGCCGCGTGGTTCCAGAAGATCCACAAGAGACCCAGACCTTTGAGGCGGTCGAGCCAGAGCAATGTCGGGGATCCGCGCATGAGGCCTCGGTATGACCCCCTACGAGCGCGCGCGCAAGACGGGTCCGTGCAGATTGCGGCGTCGCGCCGGACGGCGTAGCGTCCGCGCGATGGAGTTCGCCTGCCCCTCCCTGCCCCCGGCCCGCCGGCGACCGTCGGTGGCGGCCGTCCTCGCCGTCGCCGCGGCGCTCGCCGGGGCCTGCGACGAAGCCGCACCGGCGGCCAGCGAAGGGTCCAGGGGCGACTTCGTCATCGAGGGCGCGTTCGAGCCGCCGGGGCCGAAGCTCGGCGACAACGTGCTCTCCGTGGAGGTCACCGACCTCGAGGGCGAGCCCGTGACCGGGGCGGTCGTGACCGTGACGCCGTTCATGCCCGCGCACGGGCACGGCTCGCCCGAGACGCCCGCCGTCGTCGACGTCGGGGGTGGACGCTATCGCGCCGACAACGTCGTGCTCCACATGCCCGGCACCTGGCAGCTCACGCTGCGGGCCGTCGTCGGCGCGCGCGCGGGCGAGCGCGTCGTGGGCTTCGAGCTCGGCGAGTAGCGCCGGCGCTCAGGCGTAGAGCGCGTCCGTCTCGGGGATGGACCACGGCTCGGCGACGGCCCCCTGCTCCCAGGCGCGGACGTCGGCATCGGTGAAGATCGTGTCGCAGTAGGCGGCGACCACCGGCGGCAAGGCCACGCCGTACGTCCGGAAGCGCGTGCAGACCGGTGCGTAGAATGCGTCCGCGAGCGTGCGTGCCCCGAAGAGAAAGGGGCCGGCCGCGCCGTACCGGCCGCGCCAGTGCGTCCACGCCTCGAGGACACGCTCGATGTCGCTGCGGACGTCATCGGGCCACGGCCAGGCCCTCGGTGTGACCCGCCGACGGATGTTCATGCTGAGGTCCCGACGCAGGGCGGCGAACCCGCTGTGCATCTCGGCGACCGCCGACCGGCAGAGCGCTCGATCGAGCGGATCGGCGGGGTAGAGCGTCGGGGCCTGCTCGACCACCCACTCCGCGATGCCGAGGCTGTCGTAGATGACCGTGTCCCCGATGCGCAGCGCCGGCACCCGCCCGGACGGCGAGACGGCGCGCACGGCCGGGATGCGGGACTTGCCGTACCCGACGCCGCCCAGGGGGATGGTGATCTCCTCGAAGTCGATGCCGGCCCACCGCAGGGCCAGCCAGGGACGCATGGACCAGGAGGAGTAGTTCTTGTTGCCGATGTAGAGGGTCGGTCTCATGCCGTTCGTCCATCGCCGGGGTTTCAGCCGGCCGGGCGCCGGATCGCGCCGGCCGTCGCCTTCGCCATCGCTTCGGCCCGCTCCGCCTCTTCCGCGAGGCGAGCGCCGTCGACGACGGCGCGGCGGCCCTCCGGCACCGCGTGGTGCCGCGAGAACACCGAGGACGCCAACACGGTCAGCCCGCTGAGGGGCATGATCACGGCCGCCACGAAGGGACTGATGTGCCCGGTGAGCGCCAGCGTCGCGAAGAGCACGTTGTACGCGAGCGAGAACCACAGGTTGCGACGTACGACCCGCATCGTGCGGCGCGCCCCCTCGAAGAGCTCGACGACGGGCATCAGCCCGCGGTGGGTCATGTAGGCATCGGCGACCCCGAGGGCGGCCTCGGCGCCCCCGGCCACGGCGATGCCGACGTCGGCAGCCCGCAACGCGGGCGCGTCGTTCACGCCGTCGCCGACCATCGCCGAAAGCGGCGTCGTCTCGAACTCGGCCGCCTTCGCTTCGGGTGAGACCTCGCCCCGCGCGTCGGCCACGCCGAGTCGGTCGGCCACCGCCCGCACCACCGCCGGATCGTCACCGCTGCGCAGCGCGAGCTCGAGTCCGAGCGCACGCAGACGATCGAGCGCGGCCGGCGTGTCCTCTCGGAGCTTGTCGCCCAGGGTCAGGTACCCGACCACGACCCCGTCGACCGCGACGGCCAGGGGCGTCTCTCCCCGTTCTGCGGCCGCATGCATCGGCCCCTCGAACGGGCCGCGCCCCAGGTGCGCGCCGCTGCCGACGGCCACCCGGCGACCCGCGACGGTGGCGGCGATGCCGCGCGAAGCGAGCTCCTCGACCTCGGTCAGGGCGACATCGCCGGCGCCGTCCGCCCCCCACGTCGCCACGGCTCGGGCGATGGGATGACCCGAGCGGCTCTCGAGCGCGCCGAGGACCGGGCGCAACTCCGGGGGGACGTGGGCCGTCACGACGCCCAGGCGGCCCTCGGTGAGGGTGCCCGTCTTGTCCAGCACGACGCGGCGAACGCGGGCGAGGCGCTCCAGCGCCGCCGTGGAGCGAATGAGCGTGCCGGCGGTGGCCGCGCGGCCTCGGCCGACGGACAGCGCGACGGGCGTCGCCAGGCCGAGCGCGCACGGGCAGGACACCACCAGCAGACCCACCACGACGTTGAAGACCTTGGACGGGTCGATGAACCACCAGGCGACGCCACCGACGACGGCCAGCAGGAGCACCAGCCCGACGAACCAGCCGCTGATGCGGTCGACGGCCCGCAGCAGCGGGGCGCGGACGGCGTCGGCCCGCTCGGCGAACGCGACCATCCGCCCGACCCGCGTCTCGGAGCCGGCCGCCTCGACCCGGATCCACAGCTCGTCGGCGACGTTCATCGACCCGGCGAAGGCACGCCCGCCCTCACCGACGGGCAGTGGCCGGGACTCGCCCGTCAGGAAGCTCAGATCGACGAAGGATTGCCCGCGGACGACCGTGCCATCGGCCGGCATCGTCTCGCCCGCGCGCACCCGGAGCTGGTCGCCGGGCCGCAGCCGGCTGCTCGCGACGGCGCGGAATCGCGGGCCGTCCGGTGCGTTGGGGTCGAGGCGCCAGGCGATGGGCGGCGTCAGAACGGCCAGCAACTCCGTGCCACGGAGGGCGGCCCGTTGGCCGCGCTGCTGGAAGAACCGACCGAGGAGCAGCAGGAAGACCAGGAGGCCGACGGTGTCGAAGTAGACCGCGCCGAACCCGTAGATCACCGAGAAGACGCTGGCGACGTAGCCGCCGATGATGCCGAGCGAGATGGGCACGTCGATGTGCGCCGTGCGCGTGCGCAGGCCACCCCACGCGCCGCGGTAGAACGGCATCGAACCGTACGTCACGCTCGGGATCGTGAGAATCGCGCTCCACCACTCGAAGTACTCGGTGAACTTCGGCGACATGTCCTGCAGCTCGCCCGCATACAGAGCGGCCGCGAGGAGCATGGTATTGCCGGCCGCGGCGAACGAGATGGCGAGGCGCAAGAGATCGCTGCGCTTTCGCCGGCGCTCGGCGGCGTCGGCTTCGTTCAGCGGGTGGCTCGGGTAGCCGAGCTGGTGCAGCATGCCGCCGATGGCGCTCAGCGAAGTCGCGGCCGGGTCCCATTCGAGATGCAGGCGTTGTGTCGCGAACTCCAGGCGGGAGGCCCGGACCCCCGGCATGACCCGCGGGAGCTGGTCCATGACCCAGACGCACGCCGCGCAGTGCACGCCGTCGAGGTACAGCGTGCAACGCTGCCCGTCCGGCGCGTACCGGGACTGAAACTCGGGCTCGTCGTAGTGGGCATAGGCCGAAGCGCTCTCGGCGAGCGCCTCGCCGTCGATGGGGCCGGCCGGGCGCTCCCCTCCGAATCGATCCCGCATGCGATAGAAGTCGCCGAGCCCCTGCGCGTCGAGCATCTCGTAGACGGCCCGACACCCGGGACAGCAGAAGTCGGCGTTCTCCGGGGCGGGCTGCCCGCAGTGTAGACACCCTCGGTCGGACATGGCTCCCCCCCGAAATCCCTCAGGTGCAGGCGACGGTGGTCAAGGATGATTGCATTGCTCGGTCACGCGGCCGCCGACCATCGCCGGATCGAACGTCGGCCCGAGCTTGCCCGCCACCGCGAGCAGACCCGCCGCGAGCATCATGGCGGCCGTCAGGCGCGGCGCGTGTCGCTGCAGAATGCCCGCGAACGCCAGGCGACCCGCAAAGAGCCCGAAGAGCGTCAGGAGGGGCACCGTGCCCACGAAGAAGGCGACGAGCACGGCCGCGCCCCGCACCGGGCTGCCCGCGGCGGCGGCGAGCAGCACGAAACTCCACAGCCACCCGCAGGGGAGCACGCCCGAGAGCAGGCCGACGGCGAACCCCATGGGTTTCGGCCGGGTGCCCGGCGCCGCGGGCGGTGCAATGCGGGCCCAGAGCGCTTGCCGGAGCCGTGTCAGGCGGGACGGCGCCTCGCTTCGACGGACCCCCGCCGGGAACAGCGCCCGCACCGCCAACAGAATGAGCAGCGCGCCGAGGACGATGCCGGCGAGTCGTTGCATGCCGACGATCTCCGTGCTGAAGACGTCGAGGCCCTGCCCGAGCGCCCCGGCCGCAGCGCCGAGCGCGCCGTAGGCGACGAACCGACCGGCGTGGTAGCGCCACAACCCCTTGCGCGGCGCGCACGCGAGCACGAAACCGCCACACATCGCCACGCAGTGCAGGCTCCCGAGCAACGCCGTCCCGGCGATCAGCGCCAGGCTCGCCTCGGGCCCGAGGGTCACGGCGACACCCACGCCCGACGGTCGTCGAGCCAAGTGCCGCGCCCGTCGGCGAGCGACGTCCGCAGGCGCCAGATCCCCGCGGGATCCAGCGTCCCTTCGGCTTCGTAGACCCCGGGCGACCGCTCCACGAGCGTCAGGGTCTGATCACGGTCCTTTCGATCCGGACGCGTCGCCACGACCGCGCCCTTCAGCCCGGCGATGGGTGCCCCCTGCGAATCGAGCAGCGCGATGCGGACCCCTCGGCCGCTCGCGTCGAGCTGCGCTCTCCACCCCAGCGCGGCCGACGCCCGGAAGGCTTCGATCTCCTGCTGGTAGGCCTCACCGGCCTCATAGGGTTTGTCGGACTCCACGAGCGGCGGGTCCTGCGCGGCGATGCGGACCAGCCAGATGTTGACGACGACGACGACGGAGAGCCCGGCCGCGATGCCGTAAGGCCAGGGGTTGAAACGGGCCGGGCTTCGCAGGGCGGCATTGGCAGTGGACATGGGGGTCTGCGCCTTTCTTCGGGGCCGACTAGAGCTGAGCCCGGCTCAGGAAGCTCCACTCGATGACTTGCTCGAAGTTGCGTTCGTCGGAGATGCGAACGCGGAACTTGCTCTTGCCGTCGGGTGTCTTCGGCAACGGCCGCATGAGGAACGCCGGGAGACGTTGCTCGTGCCCGGCCTTGACGATCACCGGAATGCCCGGAACCACCATCTTGCCGTCCGGCGGATCGAGCACCTCGACGTTGATGATGTGGTCTTCGTCCCCGCGGTTCGAGATGCGCAGGTTGGCGTGGTTCTGCACCATGCCGTCCCCCATCTCGACGTAGACGGGGCCGGGCGCGCGGGCGAGCGTGAACTCGAGTTCGCGCCGATTGCTCAGCGTGACGAAGAGGCCGACCGTCACGACGACGATCAAGGCCGCGTAGGCAACGACCCGGGGCCGCAGCTTGCGCGTCGGCTGACCCTCGAGCTCGTGGAGCGACGCGAACCGGATGAGACCCTTCGGTTTGCCGACGACCTCCATGACCTCGTCGCAGGCGTCGATGCACGCCATGCAGGCGACGCACTCCATCTGCGTGCCTTTGCGGATGTCGATGCCCGTCGGACAGACCTGAATGCAGCGTTTGCAGTCGACGCAGTCGCCCGCACCGACCGTGCCCTTCTTGCCGCGGGGTTCGCCGCGCTTCGTGTCGTAGTTGACGCTGACGGAGTCCGAGTCGAGCAGCACGGACTGAAAGCGTCCGTAGGGGCAGACGACCACACAGGTCTGTTCGCGGAACCACGCGAAGTCGAAGTACAGCACCAGCGTGATGCCGATGAAGAAGCCCGTGCCGGCGGGGTGCGAGAAGGGATCGAACTGCGCCTCGAGGATGCCGTCTCGGCCGAGGAAGTACGCCACGAACGTCGTCGAGACGGCGCCGGCGACGACGGCGTAGACGACGTGTTTCAGCGACTTCTTCCAGATTTTGGTACCCGTCGTCGGTGCCGCGTCGAGCTTGCGGCGCGCGCCGGGTTTGCCCTCGATGAGGGTCTCGAGCGGCCGGATGATCGACTCGAGAAAGACCGTCTGCGGGCAGGCCCACCCGCACCACGCCCGGCCCCAGAGCGCCGTCACCAGGAAGATCCCGAAGACGACGAACCCCATCAGGAAGAGGAGATAGAGACCATCGCTGGCCAGGAGGGTCATCCCGAAGATGTGAAACTTGCGGTTCGGGATGTCGAACATGAGCGCCGGATCGCCTTTGACGTCGATCCAGGGCGCGAGGAGCAGGATGAAGAAGAGCAGGTAGGCGACGATGGCGCGGCGTTTGAGCCAGAGGCCCCACACCCGGTCGGTGTAGAGCCAGAGGCGCTTGCCCTTGTCCCCGATGGTGGAAAGTCTGTCGTCTTCGGCGAGTGGCATGACGATGCTCCCGAGTTCGGACGCGCGCACGCGTCCTGGCGGCTCGGGCCACGGCGTCCACCCCACGCCGAAAAAGGCCCGCGCCGCCGATGGGTTGTTACTCCTCCGGCTGGCCTTCCGGCGCCTTCGGATTCGCGGGGTTGGTCCCCTTCAAGGACTTGATGAACGCCGCCGCGCTGACGATGTCGTCGGGCGACAGCTGCGACTTCCACGAGATCATGCCCTTCTCGGGCACGCCGTCGGTGATGGTCTTGACGATGTTCTCCATCTTGCCGCCGTGGATCCAGTGGTTGTCCGTCAGGTTGGGACCGACGAGGCCCCCACCCTGCGGCCCGTGACAGGGCATGCAGAGCTTGTCGAACGTGGCCTTCCCCTTGGCGATGCGGCCCTGATCGACCGCCGCCGCGGCGAGGTCGAAGCCGGCGCCGGGCTCCTTGCGAGGATGCAGCGCTTCAGCCTCTTTCACCTCGGCCTCGTACTCGGCGCCGGGCAGGTGCCCGCCGAGGTGCGCCCACGGCACGTAGATGGCCGACCAGATGATGGCGCCGTAGAAGAGCCACAGCCACCACTTGGGCAAGGGGTTGTCGAACTCCTTGATGCCGTCGTAGTCGTGGTCGAGAAGGTTGTCGGGATCACGGCTGGACATTTCGCCCCTCCGAAGTGTTCAGGGTGTCGTGGGAATCCGGCGTGTCGAGGATCATCCGGCTGCGCTCGTCGTAGATACGGCGGGACCCGGGTCGAAAGACCCAGAACAGCATGCCGACGAAGATCGAGCTGAACAGCACCACCGCGAAGAGCGGAAACGCGAGCAGGTCGGTCTGGGAGAGGACACCGGCCATCATGGCTTCTGCCCCTTCTTGATGTCGGTGCCGAGGCGCTGCAGGTAGGCGATCAGCGCGACGATCTTCTTCTCCCGGATGTCCGGCAGGCCCTGCTTCGTGAGGCCGTCGGCGATGGTGGCGGCCTGCGCGCGGGCGGCGTCGACACCACCGGCGACCTCTTCGTCGGTGTACGGCACCTTGAACGTCTTCATGACCGAGAGTTTCGAAGAGGTCAGGCTGAGGTCGAGGGCGTCCTCGAAGAGCCACGGGTAGCGCGGCATGATGGAGCCGGGCGACGTGGACTTCGGGTCGAGCATGTGGTTGTAGTGCCACATGTCCGGGTACTTCCCGCCGACGCGGTGCAGGTCCGGACCAATCCGGCGCGAACCGAACTGGAAGGGGTGGTCGTACACGAACTCACCGGCCTTGCTGTACTCGCCGTAGCGCTCCGTCTCGGCGCGGAACGGTCGGATCATCTGCGAGTGACAGACGTAGCAGCCCTCGCTGATGTAGACGTCGCGGCCTTCGAGCTCGAGCGGCGTGTACGGCTTGACCGAAGCGATGGTCGGGACGTTGGACTCGATGGCGATCGTCGGGATGATCTCCGCGGCGCCACCGATGATGATGGCCACCGTCGCCCACACGGTGAACTGGAGGGGCTTGCCCTCGAGCATCCGGTGGAAACCGCCGTGCTCGGCACCGGCCGCCAGGGGGGTCAGCGCGGGGGCGCTGGCCTTCTCCTCGAAGGCCTGACCCTTGTTGATCGTCTTCACGAGGTTGAGCACGAAGAGGATCGCGCCGACGAAGTACATCGTGCCGCCGATGGCCCGCACCCAGTACATGGGCATCAGGGAGGGCAGGGTGTCCACCCAAGAGCCGTACACCAGGCGGCCGTCGCCGTCGAAGGCCTTCCACATCAGGCCCTCGGACACACCGGCAATCCACATGGAGATGACGTAGAGCGACATGCCGACCAGGGCGAGCCAGAAGTGCGTCGTCGCCAGGGACTTGCTGTGCAGTTCGGTCTTCCAGAGGCGCGGCACGAGCCAGTACAGCATGCCGAACACGAAGAAGCCGTTCCAGCCGAGGCCGCCGGCGTGCACGTGGCCGATCGTCCAGTTCGTGTAGTGCGAGAGTGAGTTGACCGTCTTGATGGACATCATCGGGCCCTCGAACGTCGACATGCCGTAGAACGTCACGGCGACGACCAGGAACTTGATGATGGGATCAGTGCGGAGCTTGTCCCACGCGCCGCGGAGCGTCAGCAGGCCGTTGATCATGCCGCCCCACGAGGGCGCGATGAGCATGATGGAGAAGACGCTGCCCAGCGTCTGCGCCCAGTCGGGCAGGGCCGTGTAGAGCAGGTGGTGCGGTCCCGCCCAGATGTAGAGGAAGATCAGCGACCAGAAGTGCACGATGGAGAGGCGGTAGCTGTAGACCGGGCGCTCCGCCGCCTTCGGCATGAAGTAATACATCAGGCCGAGGTAGGGCGTGGTGAGGAAGAAGGCCACGGCGTTGTGGCCGTACCACCACTGAACGAGACCGTCCTGGATGCCGGCGAAGACCGAGTAGCTCTTGAGGAACGATACCGGCAGCGCGAGCGAGTTGACGATGTGCAGCACGGCGACGGTGACGATGGACGCGACGTAGAACCAGATGGCGACGTACAGGTGACGCTCGCGGCGCTTGGCCATCGTGCCGAAGAAGTTGATGGCGAACACAACCCAGATGAGCGCGATCGCGATGTCGATGGGCCACTCGAGTTCGGCGTACTCCTTCGACGTCGTGATGCCGAAGGGCAGCGTCAGGGCCGCCGAGACGATGATGAGCTGCCAGCCCCAGAAGTGGATGTTGGAGAGCTTGTCCGAGAACATGCGCGCCTTGAGGAGGCGCTGCGTGGAGTAGTACCCGCCAGCGAAGAAGCCGTTGCCGACGAACGCGAAGATGACCGCGTTCGTGTGCAGCGGGCGCAGGCGACCGAACGTCGTCCACGGCAGGTCCATGTTCAGGGCCGGCGCGGCGAGCTCGAAGGCGATGATGACGCCCACGAGCATGCCCACCAGGCCCCAGATCATCGTCGCAATGGTGAACTTGCGGACGATCGCGTCATCGTACTCGAAGTGCTCCAGGTTGCCCTGGGCCGCCTGACTGCTCATGTGCGCACCTCCCCGGCCGTGCGGGCCTCGGCATCGTCGGTCAATACCCGCAATGGCGGCGTGTCGAGATCATCGAACTGGCCGTCCCGCACCGCCCAGCGGAAGGCGACCACGGCGCCGAGGCCAAGCCCCAACGCCACTGGAATGAGGAAAAAAATGACGTCCACGTGACACCTCCGGGCGGGCAGGCGTAACAAAGTTCGTGCCAACATCTGCCAGACGCGCCCGACCGCATGGGGCGCGGTTCCGGGAAGTTCCGATGGGGAAGGTTGGATTACCGGGGGGTAACCAAGGGCATGTCACCCATAGGGAACGGTAACGGGTCACGTGCGACGATCTGCCGCACGCCGATGGCCGCGGCCCGTGGCAGACTGCCGGCATCCGACGAAGCCGACCGGGGGGTCACAGATGACTCGAATCGCCGCCTTGACCGTCCTGCTGCTCGCCGCCTGCAGCGAGGACGCCGACGACACCCATACCCACGACCACGGTGCCGAGCTGGACACCGCCGCCATCGCCGCCGGCTGCGACCACTTCGACTACGGGCCGGAAGAAAGCCTGACGGCGAGTGACGGCACGACGAACCACTCCCACATTCACCCCCACGTGCGGGTCGCGTTGACCTTGCCGACCCTCGACGGGGCGCACGTTGCGTTCCTCCACATCCACCCGGAGGGGGCGCCCGAGGGTTATCTCCTGCTCTCGGCCGACGTGCCGATCACCGCGACCGACGAGGCCGGGGCCGCCGTCGCACCGCTCGCCACCGTCCGTGACGAAACCGGCTGTGAAAGCGCGGCGCTGGTCTTGCATTATTCGCTCCCCGCCGAGGGCCTCTATCTGAAGTTGGGGCCCACGGAGGTCGACGCCCTGACCCTCGTCTCGCATGTGATCGGCGCGACGGCGGCCGACGCCGACGCCCATGTTCACGATCACGAGCACGAGCACGCCGAGACCGCCGATGCAGCCCTCCCCCCCGACGCCGCGACGCACGTCCACTGAACCGAGCCTTCTCTTCGCCCTGACCCTGGCCGCAATGGCCGGGTGCGCCGAAACAGCCGGTCGCGACCCGGCTGCGCCCGAGCCCGACGCCGCCTCCGCGCCCGATGCCGCCCCCACGGCACCGCCCGCCGACCTCGGTCCGCCCGCAGTCGACACCGGCACCTCGGCGCCCGTCGACGCCGTGGCCCCGCCGCCCGATGCCGCGCCGCCCGACGCCGGCCCCGCCGTCGCGCCCCTCGGCGCCCTGCCCGCGCCGACGCCCGTCGACGTCGGACGCTTCATGACGCATCAGGCCTGCGCCTTCTGCCACCTGGGCGAGCAGGGTCTGCTGACGGACGCGGATGGCAACGACATCTCGCCCGTCGGGACGTTCCTCCAGGGACCCATGGCCCACGCCGCGCGTGATCCGTATTACCTCGCGGCGTTCGCGGCCGAGCTCTCGGCGGCCCCTGCGGCGGCGCGCCCGCTCGTCGAGGCGACCTGCACCCGCTGCCACGCGCCGGCGGCCAGCGTCGAGCACGCGGACTCGGGCGGCCATGTGACCTTCGACGCCCTCGTCGCCGGCACGACCGATCTCGACCACCTCGCGCGCGATGGGGTGACGTGCACGGCCTGCCATCAGATTCAGGACCGCGATCTGGGCACGCCGGCGAGCTTCACGGGCGGCTTCAGCGTCGGCAACGATCGGCGCATCTACGGGCCCTACGCCGATCCGTTCACGACGCCGATGCGGGTCCATGTGGACTACACGCCCACCGGCAGCGCACACGTCGGCCGCAGCGCGATGTGCGCGACGTGCCACACGGTCATCACCCGGGCGCTCGACGCGGCGGGCGAGCCGACCGGACCCGAGTTCCCCGAGCAGGCGGCCTACCTCGAATGGCGCAACTCGGAGTACCGCACGGACGACGAGCCCGGCGGCAGCGGCGGCCGCAGCCGGTCCTGCCAGGACTGCCACATGCCCGCCACCGATCGCGCCGGTCGACCGCTGCGGACGATCATCTCCATCCGGCCCGGCGGCCTCGACGAACGCGCCCCGTTCCGTCGCCACGAGATGTTCGGTGGCAACGCCTGGTTGCCCCGCCTGCTCGCCGCTTCGGCGACGAAGTTCAACGCGGCCGCGGGGCCCGAGCTGCTGGAAGCGGCTGCGGTCGAGACCGAGCGCTTCGCGACGACGGGGGCGAGCGCGCTCATCGAGTCGGCGGGCGTGCGGGACGGCGCGCTCACGGCCACCGTCCTGATCGAGAATCTGACGGGACACAAACTGCCGACCGGGTATCCGACGCGGCGTCTTTTCCTGGAGTGGCGGGTGCAAGGCGCCGACGGCGCGGTCCTGATCGGCGCGGGCGCCCCCGACGAGCAGGGCGGCGTCGCAGGCCTTGCGGGACGCCCGATTCACCTCGACCGCGTTTCGACCCCCACCGACGTCCCCGTCTGGGGCACGGCCATGGAAGACGTCGACGGGCAGCCGACTCACCTGCTGTTGAAGGCCGCGCGCTACACGCTGGACAATCGGCTGCTGCCGCGCGGCTGGCGCGATGACCACGCCGACGCGGCGATGACCCGGCCGGTCGGGGTCGACCCCGCCGACGCCGACTTCACCGCCGGCAGCGACCGGGTCCACTTCCAGCTGCCCGCGCCCGACGGGGCCGCCCGCTTCGAGGTCACGCTCTGGCTCCAGGCGGCCACGCCCGAGGACCTCGGACACCTGTTCGCCGCTGGGACGGCCGCCGGCGAGCGTCTGCGCGCCGCCGCCCGTCGCGCGCCGCCGCTGCCCGTCCGCCTCGCGAGCCACGCCGCCGACCTCTGAGCGTGCGGGCGCGCTACCCTTCGAGGCGCGAGGAGAGGCGATCGCAGGCCTCCACCTCGTCCGGGCGCTGAAGCGCCGTCCACTGGGCGCGGGCCATCGCCAGCGCGTTGCGCGCTCGAACGGCGTCGCCGCGCTCGGCGAGGACATCCGCCGCCCGCCGGGCGCAGCGCGCCACGTCGAGGTCGGAGAGCCCCGTCTCGGCCAGATGCGCCATGCCCTCGGTGAAGTGGTGGTCGAAGGCGGTCTCGTCCCCGGTGGCCGCACAACACGGCAGAAGGCAGGCATGCACCGCCCCGATCAGGGCGCGCCGCCCCTGGCGCTGGAAGATCGACAGCGCGGCGGTCAGTTCGGCGCGGGCCTCGACCGGACGTCCGCGCTCGAGCAGGATCAATCCCAGGTTCACCTGGGGGAAGGCGGCCCCGCCCGAGCCCATGACGCGGTTGCGATGAAGCGCCTCGCGGCAGTGGGCCTCGGCGGCCTCGAGATCGCCGCGCAGGCGCGCGAGCTCGCCGAGCTCGTTCTCGCACACGGCCACCGCCAGCCGAACGCCCTGCGCATCGAGCCGGGCCCGCGCGTCGCGGAAGTGGATCACCGCCTCGTCGAGCCGGCCGGCTTGTTTGGCGAGCCGACCGAGTCCCACGGAGCAGGCACCGACCCCCTCTTCGTCCTGCGCCTGCTCGTAGTCCGCTCGGGCCATGCGGTAGGCGCGCTCCGCCACCTCCCGGGACCCGCGGGCGAGGAGAATGTTGCCCATGGCGTGCCGAGCTTGCGCGCGGACGGCACGCTCGCCGCGCTGGCTGGCGACCTTCTCGGCGCGCTGGAGCCACTTCCACGCGGAGTCGAGGCTGCCCTGGTGTTCGTCGAGCCGCCCCATCTCCAGATAGGCCATCGCCCGGACCGCGGCCCAAGTCTCCCAGCGCGCGCCGAGGGTGGCGCGCCGCGCCCAGCGGCCGGCGTCCTCGTACTTGCCACGGAGCCGACCGAGACGCGCGAGCACGAGCCACCCCTCGCCCCAGCGGACGTCTTCTTCGGGCAGCGCAAGCTCGGTCAGCGTGCGCTCGCGCTCGATGAGCAGCGCCTCCGCCAGGTCGTACTCGCCCGCGTCGAGGCGCTCGCGTGCGCCCTGCAGCAACGGATCGAGCGCCGTCTCATGGGCGCCGGCCGCGAGCAGATGGCGACCCCGCCGCTCGGCCGCGTGACTGTACGCGCCCGATGCCAGCATGGCAGCGCAGGCCCGATGAATGGTGTGCAGTCGCCCTTGCTCGTGCGCGCGGCGCTCCAGGGCCTCGCGCAGCATGCCGTGCTGAAATGCCCAGCGCACCTCGGGCCCCTCGGCATCACAGCGCGCGAGGCGCTGCGCCAGCAGGTCGTCGACGAGCACGGAGGCGGCCTCGGTGCCGAGCTCGGCACAGACCCCGCGCCATTCGGCCGCATCGACTTCGGCACCGAGCACCGCCGCAGCGAGCAGGGCCGTCTCGACGCCGGGCGGGTGATGCTCCAGCAGTCGCCCGATCCGCGTCGACCAGACCTCGTGCAACGTGTCGGGCAAGTCGGCGCGGGCCCCCGCGCGCAGGGTGAATCCGGCCGGTCCGGGCACCAGAATGCCCCGTTGCACCCAATCCCCGACCAGCTGCACGGCGAAGAGCGGGTTGCCGGCCGTCCGGGCGTCGACGCGGGCCGCGAGGGCATCATCGAGGCCGAGCAGTGCTTGCATCAGCGCTGGTCGCGCCGCCGGCGCGAGCGGGCCGACGTCCAGCGTGGCCAGGGTCGGGCGTTCGAGGAGACCGCCGAGCAGCTCCGCTTCCACCTCGCGTTCGGCGAGCGCCTCGTCCCGGACCGTCATCAGGACCAGCACCGGGAGCGCGTCCTCCCGACTCAGCAGATCGGCGGCGAAG
Source organism: Myxococcota bacterium (assembly GCA_023150895.1). Lineage (GTDB taxonomy): Bacteria > Myxococcota_A > Bradymonadia > UBA7976 > UBA1532 > CAINDO01. The sequence continues at coordinate 64,552 of JAKLJY010000002.1, forward strand.
TTCAGCGACGCCAGGCCCCACTGTGCATCGTCGAGCCAGAGGATGACCGGGCGCTCGGCGGCCAGGCGCGCCAGCCAGCGCCGCAGCAGGTTGTAGCCCTCCTGCGGACTGCGGAAACGGATGCGTCGGGTGCCTTCCTTGCTGAGCCCCGAAGTCGGCGAGAGCAGCTCGACCACACCCGCGGCATCGTCGGTGTCCGTCAGGCCGAGCTGGCCGAGTTCGACCTCACAGCGGGTCAGGGCCTCGATCCGGTTCAATCCGAGGCAGCGGAGGTGCCGTCCCAGCATCGGACCGACGCCGTGCGCCGGGCCGGGCGTCGGGCCGTGCACGGCGCGCAGCACCGTCGCCGCGCCCGTCTCCTGCGCCCGGATGCACAGCCACTCCGCCAGGCGACTCTTGCCGAAGCCGGACGGCCCGCGCAGGACGACGCCGCGACAATGCCGATGGTGGTCGACCTCGCGCAGCGCGCCCCAGAGCCGATCCCGCTCGGCCTCGCGACCCACGAGCGGGATGGCCCGCATGCCATAGAGCCCGAGCCCCACGTCGAGCAGGCGCACCGCGTCGGTCGGCGGGCCGTCGTGCCGCCAATCGACGGGAATGGGGGCCCGCACCGTGGGCAAGGGCATCGTCTCCAGATCCAGCACGCCGAGGCCCGGCAAGGCATCCGCGATCTCCAGGGCCGGTGGTCCGAGCGTGGCCGTCGGCGCCAGCGCAACGGGGGGCGCCGTGACCGCGAGCCCGGCGACCCCCGCCGGCGGAGCGTCGCCCGGCGCAGCGAGACGGCGCAGGGCGTAGGCCGCGTCCGCCGCGAAGGCGAAGCGTCGACGATGGTTCTTCTCGAGCAGGCGCAGCAGCCAGGCGTCGAACTCCGCCGGCACCGCGAAACGGGGGGCGAGCGCCGGCGGCGGAAGCGAAAGGTGGCCTTGCAGAATCCGGCGGACGGGTCCGCGCCCGAAGGGGACGAGTCCGGTCGTCATCTCCCAGGCCATGCAGCCGAGGGCGTACAGATCCGTCCACGGGCCATGGTCCCGCCAGCGCCCCTCGATCTGCTCCGGTGCCATGTAGGACGGCGTCTCCCCATCATGGCCCCCTCGCCCCGCTGCCGCGGATCGGACTCCTCGGCGTCGAGCGCGTGCGCGACCCCGAAGTCCGTGACGCGCACATCCCAAGGCCCCGCGCCCCAGAGAACGTTCTCCGGTTTGAGATCGCGGTGAAAGACCCCGTGGGCGTGGGCATGGCCGAGTGCGTCGAGCAGCGCGAGGAGGACCTCGCGCAGCGCCGGCCACGTCATCTCGTCGAGCCGGCCGCGCAGCGAGCCCCCCTCGACGAGTTCCATCGCGAGGTAGGGGAAACCGGCCTGCAGGCGTCCGCCGCTCGCGCGCTCCGCGGCATCGCTCAGCACCCCGAAGTCGTAGACCTGGACGATACCGGGGTGTTCCAGCCCGGCCACCGCCCGGACTTCGTTCCGGAAAGCGCGCGCGTAGCGGGCGTCGCGCGTGGCCTGGCCGGTCATCGCCTTGACGGCGACGGGGATCCCCTGGCGTCGGTGGATGCCGCGCCAGACCACGCCCATGCCGCCTTCCCCGATGGGGTGCTCGAGATCGAAGGGGCCGACGGGGATCGGGCCCGCGGGTGGCGGCCCGGAGGGCCATCGGGTCTCAGTCACGGCGCGCAGCATCGCGCAGGCCGTGGCGCGCAGGCAATGGTCAAAGGGCAGACTCGCCCTTCACGGGGCGGTGCAGTCGCCGGCCTCGTACAGGCGGCGTCGTGCGGCGTCGCATTCGATGCGTCGGCCGGAGACGCAGAGCGGCTGCCATGAACCCGGGCGGCAGAACTCCTCGTCGATGGGCCGACAGGCGGCCGTCCCCGTCTTGGTCGTGCAGATCGCCCCCTCGCCGCAGTCGACGGCGAGCCGATACGCCGCCTCGGGCTCGCAGGTGACGAGCAGCCCGTTCTCACAGGTCGGATTCTCCTGCGACGGCTCGCAAGGGAGCGCGGCTGCGGGCACGCACTGGGGGACCGGCGCGTCGAAGGCGCAGCGACCGGGCTCGCAGGGGGTCTCCACGACGCCCGCGTCCCCGCAGGTCAGCAAGACGTTGCCCTCGCACGTCGGGCCATCGACGGGGCACGCGCCCGCCACGGCCGCGCCCTGGCCGCAGCCCGTGAAAGCCGGGAGCGACCCTGCTAGCATGCTCGCCCTCATGGACATCCGACTCATCGACAGCCACGCCCACCTCGACGGCGTGAAGTTCGCGGACGACCGCGAAGACGTCTTGCGACGGGCTCGCGAAGCGGGGGTGGTGGCCACGCTCACCATCGGGGTCGACCTCGCCTCCTCGGAACGGGCAGTGGCACTCGCCACGGCACACGACGAGCTTTATGCCACGGTCGGCGTCCATCCGCACGATGCCGCCCGCTTCGACGACGCGGACTGGCCCCGGCTGTGCGCGCTCTTCACCCACGCCAAGGTGCGGGGGGTGGGCGAAACGGGCCTCGACTACTTCTACGACTTCTCGCCTCGGGAGCGTCAGCAGGTCCTGTTTCGCCGGCAGCTCGAGCTCGCCGGTGACGTCGGACGCCCCGTCGTCATCCACATCCGGGACGCCTACGACGACGCGTTCGCGCTCATCGCCGAGGTCGGCCTCCCTGCCGGGGGCGTCGTGCACTGCTTCACGGGCGGTCCGACCGAGTGCGAGCGCGCGCTGGCGCTCGGGCTGTTCGTGAGCATTCCGGGCATCGTGACGTTCAAGAACGGCGACAGCATCCGCGCCGCCGTGCCCCTCATCCCCGACGACCGACTCCTCGTCGAGACGGACGCGCCCTACCTCGCCCCCCTGCCCCATCGGGGCCGCCGCAACGAACCAGCCTACGTCGTGGAGACGGCCCGCCGGGTCGCGGAACTCCGGGGGCAATCGCTCGCCGAGCTCGCCTCTCTTACGCGCGCGAACACCTGTCGCCTCTTCGGCCTGCCGGCGCTTTGAGCCGGGCGGCCGGCGGCCGGCGGCCGGCAGTCGTCCCTCACGCGGCGACGACGCAGCGGTCCCGCCCGGCCTGCTTGCCCCGCATCAACGCGGCGTCCGCGCGGCGGATCCAGTCCTCGCCGGCCTCGCCGACACGCAGCTCCGCAATCCCGGCCGACAGCGTGACGCGCAGAACGGCGCCCTGATGCTCGATGCGCTGGTCGCGGACGGCGCCCAGGCTTCGCTCGACGAGCTGGCGCGCGGCGGCCGCGGGCACGTCGGCGAGGACGACGACGAACTCCTCGCCTCCGTATCGCCCGACGAAGTCACTGCGGCGGGGAAACGCCCGCACGAGCGTGTCCGCGATTCGCCGAAGCACGACATCCCCCGTCGGATGCCCGAAGTCGTCGTTGATGCGCTTGAAGTGGTCCGCGTCGTAGAGAACGAGCGTCGAGACCTGCTGAAACTCGTCCCGCAGGCGGAGCGCCCGGACGACGAACGCGTCGAACGCCCGCCGGTTGGCGAGCTGCGTGAGCGCGTCCGTCTGGCTCTCGCGCTGAGCCTCGCGCAGCTCCCCGTTGGCCGCGTCGAGCCGCCGGGAGAGCGTCAGAAGCTCGGCCTCCTGGCGGCGGCGACGCCCCTCGATCGTGCGTCCGATCGTGTCCACGAGCCCGACGATCTGGGCCTTCAGCGCCGACGGGGGTTCGTTCTGCACGAGGCGGACGAGTCGCTCGAGCCCCTGGCTGACCCCCGCGTCCGCGGCAACGTCTGCGGCACAGCTCGCGCGAAACGCCTCGACGCATGCGGTCAGGCTGCCCCGCAGGTCACCGACGACGCGCCCGACCTGGCTCTGCTCCGTCTGGCGGGCGGCGACGAGGAACGTCGCGAGACCGAGCCATTCCCGCTGCGTGCCGACCGGCGGGCCCGCCGAGCCCGGCGCAGGCGCACCGAGCGTGACGTGGCGGGCCCAGGCCTCGGCCCCTGCCCAGGGTGACGAGGCCCCGGTCGGGAGCGGGCGATCCTGAAGTGTCCGCAGCGCGCTCGCAATCGCGTCGAGCCCGGGATCCGAGGCCTCCGGACGGCCGCCCGGTGCCGGCACGGGCGAGGCCACGGGCGGCGTCGGTGCCCGGAAGTTCGGGGAGGGTGACGGCGACGAAGCGGAACCACGCGAGGACTTCCACATGACCCGTCCATCGGCATCGTCCGGCGCCGACGCGACGGGCGGGTCCGACGGGCCTCAGAAACGCAAACGGCCCGCCGAAGCGAGCCGTTGCCTTCACCGTTGCGCCACGCGGGCGCGCCGGATCACTTCACCGTGACGGCGACCTCGGCGGTCTTGCCACCGGCCTCGGAGACGGTGATCTTCGCGGCGCCCTTGGCGACGCCCGTGACGGTGCCATCGGGGCCGACCGTCGCGATCGCGGCGTCGCTGGAGGCGAAGGTGTAGGCGACGCCCTGAACCTCGGCGCCGGCGCTGTCGGTCGCCTTGACGTTGATCTTGAAGGTCTCGCCGGCCTTGAACTCGGCCGTGGCGGCCTCGACCGCGATGGCGGCGGGGCCGGCGGCGGCGACCGTCACGTTGACCGTGGCGGTGAGCTTCTTGGCGGTGAGGGTCAGGGTGGCGTTGCCGGCGGCGACGCCCGTGACGTTGCCGGTGGCCGCGTCGACCTTGGCAATGTTCTCGTCCGAGGACTTCCACTCGATCTTGGCATCGGCGATGTCGGCGCCGGCCTCGTTCTGCACGGCCGCCTTGACCGGGAGGCTCTCGCCGACCTTGACGCTGAGGTCGATGGGATCGGCCTTGATCGTGGTGAAGAGGGCGACGGTCACGGGCACGTTGGCCTTGACCTCACCGACGGCCACGGTGACGTTCGTGGTGCCGCTCTTCTTGCCCGCGGTGACCTCGCCGGTGGCCGAGACGGCCGCGACGTTCGCGTCGCCGGAGGCGAAGGTGAACTTCGCGTCCTTGATCTCTTCGCCCTTCTCCGACTTGGCGACGGCCTTGAGGGCGGCCTTCTCGTCGGCGGCGTTGATGGCCACCTTGGCGGGGGTGACGTCGATCTTGCTGGGCTTGGGGGCGCAGGCCGAGAGGCCGAAGCCGGTGACGAGGGCGAGCGCGGTGAGGGACTGGAAACGGCTGATACGCACGATCATGACTCCGGTGTTTGTGACGACTTGGCGATCCGCCACTTTCGGATCGCGACCAACGCGGGCCGCGCTTTTACGCGCGTCGATCGGGTCGGTCAACAAAAATCTCGCGTTGGTCCCGCGCGCGTGGTTCTCTACGGAGTCCGATGTCCGAACCCACGGAAATTCCGGGTCTGCGCGACGGGGGGAGCCCCGGCGAGGCCCCCGCGAGCGGTGAGGCGCCCCCATCGGTCCGTCCGCCCCAGCGAGACCGCCGCGCGCTCGTCATCGGCATCCAGCGTTACCTCGACCCCGGCATGCAGCAACGCCCGGGGACGTGCGCCGCGCTGCGACAGATCGCGGCGATCCTGTCGGATCCCGAGCATGGCGGCTGGCACGTCGAGGTCCTGCTCGACGACGAACCCGCCGAAGAGCGGCGCGCCCTGCTCGCCAACGTCCTCGATCGCCTCGACTGGATGAAGAAGGGCGAGGAGGCGCTCCTGATTCTGTCCGGGCGGGTCCGCAGCGGTCTCTTCATGCCCCGCGACGCACGCCCCACCATGATCGCCCGAACGAGCATCTCGCTCGGCGAGATCTCGGCCTCCCTGCCGAAGGAGTCGAGCGTCATCATCGATGCGCCGGTGGACGCCGGCGCGTTTCCCGCCGCCTCCTGGGTCCTGGCCGCGGGGCCGCGCGACGGGGCGGAGAACTTCCCGACGGCGCGCGGACCGACGCTCTTCCTCGGGACGGTCATCCGCGCTCTTCAGGGCGAGGCGGCCGGCTCGATGGACGTCGTCACGGCGCGGCATCTGGCCGAGACCGTCGTCCGGGAGGCGCACCCCGCCTGGATTCGCGGCGAGCGCGACCTCGTCCTCGCGCGGCCGGGCATGCGGCCCACCCACTGTGTTCGCTGCGGCAAAGTGGTGTCCGATCCGCTCGCGGTCTACTGCCCGGGCTGCGGGGCGCATCTGCGCGCGGTCGAACATCTCGATGGCGGGCGATACCGCATCATCCGGCCCCTCGGCAGCGGCGGCATGGGCACGGTCTACCTCGCCGAGGACACGCGGCTTCGGGTCCAGCGCGCACTGAAGGTGCTGAGCGTGCCTCCGGAGCTGTCCCCGGACGACCACGAGGCGCTCAAACAGCGCCTGATTCAGGAGTGCAAAGCCGCCCAGGCCCTCGGCGAGCGGACGGGCCACGTCGTGCGCGTCTACGATGTCGGATACTCGCCCGAGCGCGGCGAGCCCTTTCTGGTCATGGAGCTTCTGCAGGGGCGCACCCTCACGCAGCGCCTCGCGGAAGGGCGCATGACAATCTCGGGCTCCATCGAGTTCGGTCAGACCGTGGCCGAAACGCTCGGGAGCGCGCACGAAGCGGGGATCGTCCACCGCGACCTCAAGCCGGACAACATCTTCCTTCACCATCGCAGCGTGGAAGAGCCCGAGTACGTCAAGTTGCTGGACTTCGGGCTCGCCAAGATGGCCGAGGCCGATCTGAAGACGCAGTCCGGTCGCATCATGGGCACGCTGCAGTACATGCCGCCCGAGCAGCTCAGGGGCGAGAAGGTCGACGCCCGTGCCGACGTCTTCTCCCTCGGTGCGGTCCTGTACGAATGCCTGTCGGGCGAGCGCGCCGTTCCCGGCCGCACGCAGGGGGAGATCTTCAAGGTCCTGCTCGACAAGGGCGTTCGCCCGCTGCGCGAGGTGGCCCCGGATCTGCCCCCGAAGCTCCACCTGCTGATGGACAAGTGCCTGTCGCTGGATCCCGAACAGCGCCCGTCCAACGGCCGGGAGGTGGCGCGCGCGCTCGCCGAGATTCTCGCCGAACTCGACCAGGACGCCCTGGCGACGACCGTCTCCCCGGAGTCCGACGCCGGCCGCGCCGCGGCGCCGCGAGAAGCCCTCGTCATCGGTGTGAACGCCACGCCGCTGCCGGACGACTTGCGGGTGCCCCATCGCAGCCTGGCGGACATCGTGACGCCTGCGCGGGCGGCCGGTGGTGCGGCGTTCGTCTCGCTTCTGGGGGCGGCCTGGCTGCTGCTCTCGTCCGACCGGGAGGAAGCGGCCCCGGCGACGACCGCGACGCCGGCGGTGGTCGCCCCGGCCCCCCTCGTCGACGCCGGCCCCCCGCCTCCGGACGCGGCCGCGGCCCGGCCCCCGACCATCCGGACGGCCTCGGTCGAGGCCATCGGGGCCGTGGCTCAGCCCGCCGCCGAGCCTCGGGTCGACGGCCGGTACATCCTTTACACGGGCGGGACACCCGACGAGCAGGCGGCCCGGTTCGTCGTCGACGTGACCCTGTCGGAGGCCGAACCCCCGGCCCGCGACGCCGCGGCGATCGCCCGCTGGACGCGGACGACCCCGAGCGTTCGCGGCTGGCTGGCGGCCCGGGTGGACTTCTCGCGCGCCGAGCAGCGCAGCCCGGATCTCTTGGCCGTGCCGCGGGCGGACTTCGAGGCGCAGCGCGAACACGGTCGCCCGACCGGACGGGTCTTTCCGGGCCTCGGCGCCGCGTTTCTCCACGGGGATGCCGCCCCGGTCTTCGAACGGGTGCAGTGCGGGACGGCCCGGACGGGCGATCGGCTCGCGGCCGCGCAGTGGTCGACGCCGGGCTACGGCGGCGGGCGTTGCGACGGCGCGTCGTGCGGCGAGGCGCTCGCGCGTGCGCTCATCCGGACCGGACAGGTCGGCGAGTCGGCGCAGCTCGAGCTGACCCTCGACCGGGTCGAGCCGGAGGCCGCGCGCCTCAAGGTGCGTTGCCGGATCGGTGGCGGCTGATCTGGACTCGCGGGTCGGGCTCAACCCGATTGCTCCGATCCGCCCCTCTCGGCGAGACTGCGTCGAATTCGCCGTCTCGGGCGCCGGCCCGGGCCGCATCCTGCATGTCACTGGTGCCGGGGCGTGTCCGGTTTCGCGCGCAGGACCGGCCGAGAACTCGTCTGACATCGGAGCGCGGAAGGGGACCTGAGAAGATGCCGGTGGGCATGCGTCGCCGGATGATCGCGGTGCTGAGCGCGGCGATCACGTCGATTTCGGCCGGAGGGGCGCGGGCAGCCGCCCCCTGCGCCGACGCCGCGCAGCACCCGGTCCTGGCGCCCCTGGCCCGGGCGCTGGAACGTCCGGAGACCTGGCGCGAGGCGCTGGAGGCCGCGACCCCGGGGGCGGGTCCGGCCGAGAACGAGAGCGCCGAGGTCGCCGCCTGCCGCCATTACCTGGCCGGCGCGGCGGCGTTCTTCCTTTCCGAACGCGCCCCCGAGCTCGCGCCCCGCGCGGTCGAGCACCTCTTGGCGGCCCACTTCCTCGCCCCTCGCGCGATGGCACACGTTCAGGCCCGCAGCCGCCTCCGGACGGCCTGGACGCGCATCGGCGAACTCCCGGGCATTCGACCGGCAGGACCGCCGGCGATGATCGAGTTCACCGCGACCGGCGCGCCCCACCCGTTCACGCTGCGCCCGGCCGAGGCGGACGCCCCGACCTGGCGATTGCCGCCCCCGCAGCCCGGAGACGGAGCCTTTGCCCCGGCCGGGCGCCTCTCCCTGCCCCCCGGCCGGTACCGGGCGACTGTGAACGGGCGTTGCGGCGGGTCTGACATCGATTTCATGGTCGCGGCCGGCCTCGGACGCGTCACCCTGCCGTCCCCTCCCCCCTGTGTCGCTCATCTCGTGGTGGTCGACGCCGACGGCAGCGCGCTCGCCTCGGCCCGGATCGTCGGTCCCGACGGCTCGGCGGTCGAAGCCGCGCGGGTGCCGGTGGGCGCCGGCGAGGCCGTGATCTCCGCCCCCGGGTACCGCCCGCGCCGTGTACCGCTTGCCGACGTCACGGGCCGCGTGGTCGTCACGCTCGATCGGTGCCCCGTCGACCTGCACGTCGATGTGCTGCCCGCCGACGCGCAGGTCGAAGGGGCGGGCCCCGGACCGTGGGGTCGACGGGCCGTCGTGGCCCGCCGTCCGGGGTACGTGGACCACGCCGCCTCGCTCGACGTGGCCGCGCCTGCCTCGTGCGAGGGGGCCCCGACGACGACGCTGGAGGTCCGCCTGCGGCGGCCGGTCCGTGTCGCGTCCCGGTACGACGATGGCCTGTCTGCGAGCCCCGTGCTGTTCGTGAACGGTACCCTGACCCCGATCGCGCAGCTGGCCCTCGAGCCGGGCGCCTATCCCTTCGAGGCCCGCGTGCCCGACGCGCCCGCCGTGACGGGGCGGCTGATCGTGAGCCCTTGCGGGACCGGGACCTGCCCGCCGGCGGAACTCGACGTCGTGTTCTCGCCCCTGCGTGAACGACCGACGCCCCTCGGTCCCTGGCTGATGCTCGGGGCCGGCGGCCTGGCGTTCGGGGGCGGCCTCGTGGCGGGCGCCTCCGCCCTCGCGACCCAAGAGGACATCGACGGCTATTCCACGCGCCGCACGGAGCCCGAATCCATCGACACGCTCGTCGCCCGCCGCGACGACCGGGCCCGTGCCGCCAACGCATTGCTCACGGCCGGCGTCACGCTCGCCGCTGCGGGCCTTGTGTGGTACTGGCTGGGGAGCGACTGATGCCCGCGTTTCCCGATCCCGCACGCGCACGCGGACGAAGACCCGTCGCGGCCGCGCTCGGCGCGTTTCTGCTCCTCCCCGCCTGCCAGGCCCTCCTCGGCGGCGACGGACGCGAGTGCGCGACGACCGTCGATTGCCTCGACGACCAGATCTGTGCGGTCGATCGCGGTCGGTGCGTCCCGACGACCGGCGGTCGCCCCGATCGGACACTGGACGCCACGCGGCCCGACGCCGGCGACGCTACCCTCGAGGCCGGTCTGCCCGACGCCCGTCTCGATCTGCGCGTCCCCGACGAGTCCGTCCCCGACCCGCCGGATCGGGACCTCCCGGATCTGCGCATCCCCGACGTCCAGGCCCCGGACGTGGAACCGCCGGACGTCCTGCTGCCCGACGCCGGCATCTCCGACGTCTACGGCCCGGCGGGCGACTGCTTCCCGGACGCGCCTTTCGGAACGTTCCGCGAAAGCGCGGGGGCGCCCGTCCCGCGGGCGCTGTGCACCCCCGAGGCCCTGCTGTGGACGTCCACCGACGCCGACGGTCTCACGACGCTGATGTCGCGCCGGGGCGACGTCGAACGCGCGCTGTTCACCCTGCCCCCGACCGCGCCTTTCCTGGCCTCCGGGGGCGTGGTGCTCGTCGAGATGCCCGATGCCCTGCGCGGCGGCCGGATGGGGGTCTTCCGCTTCGACCTCGCCGAGGGACCGGGCGCCATGCCAGCCGCCGTCCTGCCAGCCCCCGTCGACCATTGGCACGCAACCCGCGCCCGGGGCGTCACCGGCTTCGTCGAGGGCGACGAGACGACGAGCGCGGTCGTTCTTCTCTTCGACGACAATCGGACGCTGCGATGTGGCGAGGCGCAGCACCGACAGTGGGGTCTCTCGCTGGGCGAGGCGTCCACGGCCTGGTTCGAGCAGCCGAGCGCCGGCGGCGCCGTGGATCTCGTCGTCGTCGGGGCCCATGCCTGCGCGCCGGCCCTGCGCGTGACGATTCCGCCAGGGGTCGAAGAGGGAGATCGTCTCGAGCGGGACGGCACCGCCCTCTACTGGCTCGCGACCGAAGCTGCGACGCGACGCCGGCGCGTCCACACGTTCGACACGGCACGGCCCGGGATCGGCCCGCGGCCGGTGAACGCGGAGGGCCTCGGCCGGGTCAACCCCGTCGAGTTCGTCGTAAACGACGGGTGGCTCCTGCTCTCCGCCTTCGACGACAGGGCATACCGTTTGCATCTCTTCGATCTCACCAACGGTCGGAAGCAGCAGCTCCCGTTCGCTGGCAGCGCGCGGGCGCCGGCCCTTTCGGGGACGGTCGCCTTGTGGGCCCAACAGGTCGGGGGCAGCCCCTGGGAGATCCACTATGGTCGTTTGCTCACCCGCTGAGATCCGACGGCATCGCCCGGGCGGTGGACTGGCCGTCGCCCTGAGTCTGATGGCCTTCTCGGGGTGCGGTGCCACCGACGAAGCGCTCGGCGCGACGGACGAGCCGGCGGCCGCTCTCGACGCCGGCTCCGGCGCGAACGACGCCGGCTCCGCGGCCAGCGGCGGCTACGGGGGGGAGCCCGGTGAGACCGGCGGGGCGGGCGGCTCGGCGGGCGGCTCGGGACCCAACGACCAGGACGCCGGCGCCGGCTTCCCGGACGGGGGCCTGACCGGGGGGGCCGGGGGCGGATGGCCGTTCCCGGACGCCGGCGCACCCCCGCCGGAGCCACCCACGCGAGACGAGGCCTGCGCCTGGATGGCCGGGTACGCGGTGGACGGGGCCGTCCTGGACCGGGACGGCGACTGTTTCCCGAACGATTGCACCGGGCTTCACGAGTCCTGCACACGCTACGCCGACTGCGACGACCAGCGCCCGGACGTGAATCCCGGCATCGCCGAGCGCTGCAACGGTCGCGACGACGACTGCGACGGCCTCGACGACGAGGACTTCGCGATCGGCGGCCCCTGCCAGACGACCTGCGGTGACGGAAAGTGGGAGTGCGCGCATGCCGACCCGACGCAGGTGGCATGCAGTACGGCGGCCGGGCAGAGCCAGGCGCCCCCCCCCGATCAGGTCCGGGAGGTCTGCAACGACCTCGACGACGACTGCGATGGCGTCGTGGACGACGACTGCCGTTTCGAGCTGCCGGTCGCGGCGCAGCGCAGCCGTCCGGTCGCCTGCGCAGGGCGCCTCTTCGTCGTTCAGGACGACGCGCTGGTCGAGGTCGATCGCGACGGCATCGTCGAGACCCTCGCCCCCGCAGGCGACGAGCTTCCCGTCGCGCCGGTCTGCGGTGCCGCGGGCATCGCCTGGCTCTCGCTGCCGATGAACGGCGGACTTTGTGAGACGCCCGAGAACGAGCCCGAGCGCTGTTACGGACGCATTCTGGCTCGGCGGCTCGGCGATGGCCCCGGCACCGCGCCGATCGAGGTCGCCACGCCCGGCGCCCACGGCCGCCCTGCCGTCTCGGAGACGGACGTCCTCTGGCACTCCGTCCTCGGTCAGACGCTCAGCATCTACACGCGCCCGCTCGCCCCGGGCGGGATCTCCCGGCGCATCGCCGACGGCCAGAGCGATCCGGCCCTCGCCGGACCGGCAGCGGGGGCGAGCCCATACGTCGCGACCCGACGTTGGGTGTCCGGGCAAGCGCAGGTCTACCTGCAGCGGCTCGACGACCCGCATGCGGGCCTCGCGATCATCAACCCCGTGGCCCCGCCGGGCCCGCCGATCTATTCCGGTGCCTGGCTGGTCTGGGACATTCCGGGCGCGCTTTGGGGCGTCCCCATGTCGGGCGAGGACTTCTCCGAGCCGGGTGACGGGCTCCAGCTGATCGAACACGCCGACACCGACGCCCGGCCCCTCGTCGAAGGTCGCCACCTGGTCTGGCTCGACCGCACGACGACCCCCGCGAGCGTCCGGCTCGTGGACCTCGAAACGGGCCTGAGCCGCGTCGTGGTGCGCGCCGACGTTCGACCCGGGGACCTCGCGTTGTCCGACGGCGTTCTCTTCACCGTCCGGCAGGAGGCGCCCGACGCCGGTCTGTACCGGACCGAGCTGCCCTGACGCCGCCGGACGGGCCGACCCGCCGCCGACGCCCTGGAATTGCCCTTGCCACCCGGACGGTCACGGGCTACATCGACCGGCCTGCCGTTTTTGCGGAGCGTCGATGTTCGCGACCCTGTACCGGGACTTCCGATACTCGTTTCTCATCACCATCGTCTGCCTGGCGACGGCCTACTGGTGGGGCCATCGTTGGTCCGACGGCCCGCTGGCCGCCATGTGGGTCGCCATCGTGCTCGGGTTCATGGAGGTCACGCTCTCGTTCGACAACGCCGTGGTCAACGCAGCCATCCTGCGCGACATGGACGAGAAGTGGCGGCGGCTGTTCCTGACCGTCGGCATCCTCATCGCCGTCTTCGGCATGCGCCTCGTCTTTCCCATCGCCATCGTCGCCGTCACGACCGGCATGGGGTGGATCGAGGTCACGCAAATGGCGCTGACCAACCCGGACGAGTACTCCCGCCACCTCCACGAGAACCACACGGCCATCGCCGCGTTCGGCGGCATCTTCCTCCTGCTCGTCTTTTTCTCGTTCCTGTTCGACGACGGACGCGAACTCCACTGGCTCGGTTGGGCCGAGCGCCGGCTCGCGAGCCTCGGCAAGCTGGAGGCCGTGGGCATCGTCGCCGCGCTGATCACGCTCTACATGGTGCAGCGACTGCTGCCCGTGGACGAGCACCACCGGCTCGTCATCATGACCGCCGGCGTATCGGGGGTGATCCTCTTCGTCCTCGTCGACAGCCTCGGCAGTCTCTTCGAAGTCGAAGAAGAGGGCGACGCGGCCGTGAAGGTCGTCAAGCGCTCGGGCGCGATGTCCTTCGTCTATCTCGAGATCCTCGACGCGTCCTTCTCCTTCGACGGCGTGATCGGCGCCTTCGCGATCACGCGCGACGTGGTGATCATCATGCTCGGTCTGGCCATCGGCGCGATGTTCGTGCGGTCCCTGACCATCTTCCTGGTCAATCGCGGCACCCTCGAGCACTACGTCTACCTCGAGCACGGCGCGCACTACGCGATCGGCGCCCTGGCCGTCATCATGTTCATCTCCATCGCCGAGGAGGTGCCGGAGGCGCTGACCGGCGCCATCGGGATGGCGTTCATCGTCGCCGCGCTGTTCTCGTCGATCCTCTATCGCCGCAAACTGGCCCGGGAGGGGTCGGCTTGACTTGTCGCGACGACCGGTCATACCTTCCGGCCGTTTTGCCCTGGAGATCCCGGAGTCACTGATGAAACTCGCGCCCTTCGCTTCGACGCTCGCAGCCGGCACCCTCGCGGCAGGACCGGCGTTCGCCCTGGGCATGCTGGTCGCACCGGCCGGCAACGATGCCCGCATCCAGCTCTCGCGCACGCTGATGGTCCGGTACCCGGACAAGGTCAAGCTGATCGCGCAGATCAAGATGACCACGAACGCCCCGAAGGTGGGCTGGTTGATCCCCGTGTTCAACGTGGAGAACCCGGTCGACAACGGCGTGCGCGTGACGCCGTTCGACAAGGCCTCCCTCGACGCGCTCGAAGCCATCAGCGCCCCGAAGGTGCTCGGCGTCTGCCCCGACGGCCCGACGGGCGAGGAGCACGAGGTCTTTTTCGGAGAGTCCTGGCGCGCCGGGCAGGCCATGGTCAATGCGCGCCTCATCTCGGCGGGCGAGGAGCAGACGCAGGGCGTCCTGACCAGCTACCTGCAGGGACGCGAGTACGATCTCAACGCCAACGTCACCGCCGCGCTCTCGGAGATGATCGATCAGAACTTCATGTTCGTGACGGTCAACATCGACGCGCCGGCGTCGGCGGGCGATCCCATCGTCGCCATCGAGTATCCGCTCGGCGGCGCCAGCGATCCGCGGCTCGGGCTGTTTCCGTCGCTCGTCAGCCTGGGGGGCGCCCGGGCGGACATGCTCTTCTTCACGCTCAACACCGCCCAGATGGTCGGCAATCTGCCGACGAACCCGTGGGACCTCGCCGGGGTGCAGTTCGTGTCGTCCACCGAGACGACCTACACCTCGAGCCTCGAGCAGTTCCTCGACGGTCAGCGGCAGACGCAGGCCCTCGTGCTCGAGTACGGCGCGGCGGCGGGTGAACTCGCCGAGCCTGGTCTCGCCACGCTGCTCACCGAATCCGGCGCCACGCACCTGAGCCGCATTCGCGCGTCGTTCCAGCCCGTCGCACTGCAGACGAACGTCAAGACCCTCACGCTGCGCAAGGCTGCCAACGCCGAGGATTCGCCCCGTGAGCGCGAGATCGCCGGCCGCGACTGCCTGCCCGAGCGCGACATGGGCGCCGTCGGCGGCATGGGCGGCGGGGGCGCGGGCGGCGCGGGCGGCTCGGGCGGTGGCGCCGGCGGCAACCTCGAGCCCGACCGTGACGTGGGCATCGGCGGCATCGCGACGGATGCCGGCACCGGCGCGGGCGGCACGCCGACCGACGGTGGTGGTGGCGGTGGGGGCGGCGGCTGCCAGTCCGCCCTCGCCGGTCGCGGCCTTCCGGGTGCGTTCAGCGCGTTCGCACTCCTCTTCGTCAGCATTCTTGGCTTGCGGCGCCGCCGCCTCTGACCTCTCCCGGACCCAACTCCATGAGCAATGCCGACAACGAGGGCGGGCTCGCCCTGGGCGCGTGGCGCCCCGAGATTCACGCCGCCCTCCTGGACCTGATCAACACGCACGGCAACTGCAGCGCGTCGTTCAATCCGGCCCGGCCCCCCATCGCCGCCTTCGACTGCGACGAGACGCTGATCTGCAACGACCTCGGCGAGGCCATGCTCCGCTACATGGTCACGCGCCGGAAGTTCCACGCCGATCGCGGGTTCTGGCAACTCATCCCCGAGCGCCTCGGCCGCGAGGCCGTCCAGGCCGCCTATAATGCCGTCGCCGGGCGCGCCGACGCGGAGGTCCGCGACACCGCCGCCTACCGTCGCTATCGGGCCGGCATGCTCGCCGTCTACGAAAACCTGCGCGCCACCGACGGCCTCGAGGCCGCCTACACCTTCGCGGCCCGCCTCATGCGCGGTCTCCACGAACGGTCGGTGAACGAGCTCGTCGAGGAGGTCCTCGACTACGAGCTCGATCGCCCGCTGAGCCAGGAGGAGATCGCCGGCGGTCCGCCCTTCCAGGGGCAGATCGTGCCGACGGGCATCCGCGTCTACCGCGAGATGCGCAACCTGCTCGGTCTGCTCGACACGTACGGCTTCCAGACCTACATCGTCACGAGTTCCAACGCCTACGTCGTCCGCGGACTCGCCCGGCGTATCGGTTTTCCGCCGGAGCGCGTGCTCGGCATCGAGCTCGGGCTCAACGGCGTGGTGATGAACGATCGCGTCAGTGATCCGGCGCCGATCGGCCCGGGCAAGGTCGAGGTCCTGCTCGATACCGCCGGCCGCAGCCCGATGCTCGTCATCGGAGACTCCATGAACGACTACGACCTCATGGAGAACTGCGAAGGGCTCTGCATCGTGATGGACCGCGGCGACGAGGAGATCGTCGAACGCGCCGAGCAGAACGGCTGGTTCGTCCAGTCGACGCTCAGCGTCTGACGCAGGACGTGTCGGTCTTTTTCGAGCCCTGGCACACCCCGTTCGGTGCACCGCCGTTCGGCGAGATGACCGTCGGGGCGTTCGCCCCCGCCTTCGAGCGCGCCCTGGCGGCCCACCGCGCCGAGCTCGCCGCCATCGCCGCCGAACCCGCGCCGCCGTCGTTCGAGAACACGATCCTCGCCCTCGAGCGGGCGGGCCGTGATCTCGAGCGCGTCTCGCAGGCGTTCGAGCAGTGCGCTTCGACGCTCTCCGAGCCGGTCGTGGCCGCCGTCGAGCGGGCGATGGCGCCCGTCCTTGCCCGGCACGCCGCCGAGTTGCGCGCCGATCCGGCCCTGTTCGCGCGGGTCGACGCGGTCCATTCCGATCCGGCAAGCGCCGCCCTCGATCCGGTGCAGCGACGCCTGGTTGCGAGACACCACCTCGAGTTCGTACGGGCGGGCGCTCGCCTCGACACGGAGGGCCGCGCCCGCCTGAAGGCCATCGGCTCGGCCCTCGCCGAGCGTTTCACGCAGTTCCGCCAGAACATGCAGGCCGACGAGGACCGCCCCGCCCTCGTGCTGACGGAGCCGGCGGCGCTCGCTGGTCTGCCGCCGGAGCTGTGCGATGCCGCGGCGGCCGAGGCCTTGGCCCGCGGGTTGACCGGCTCGTGGGTCATCGCCAACACCCGTTCGAGCGTCGAGCCCTTCTTGCAGTTCTCCGCGCGTCGCGACCTGCGGCAGCGCGCCTTCGAAGCCTGGACCCAGCGCGGCGACCACGGCCCGACGGACAACAAACCGCTGATCCGCGAGGTCCTGACGTTGCGCATGGAGCGCGCACGGCTGCTCGGCTTCGAGACGTTCGCGGCGTTCAAGCTGGCGGACACCATGGCCGGCACCGTCGAGGCGGCCGATGGCCTGCTCCGCCGGGTCTGGGCGCCCGCCCTCGCCCGAGCCCGCGAAGAAGCTGCGGCGCTCGAGGCGCTGCTCGCCGAAGAGGGGGCGGACCACCCGCTCGAGGCCTGGGATTGGCGATACGCGGCGGAAAAACTGCGCCGGCGGCGGTACGCGCTCGATGACGCCGAGGTGAAGCCCTACTTCCAGCTCGACCGCATGATCGCGGCCGCGTTCGACGTCGCCACCCGCCTGTTCGGGCTCACGTTTCACCCCCGCACCGACGTCCCGGCCTGGCACCCCGAGGTGCGGATCTGGGAGGTCCGCGACGGCGACGGCCGCCACCGCGGCCTGTTCTACGGCGACTACTTCGCACGCCCGGGCAAGCGTTCGGGCGCGTGGATGACCCACTTGCGGTCGCAGGAGCGCCTGACCGGCGACGTCGCTCCGCAGATCGTCAACGTCTGCAACTTCCTGAAGGGCGGGCCCGGGCGCCCCGCGTTGCTGAGCCTGACCGACGCCCGCACGCTGTTCCACGAGTTCGGGCACGGCCTGCACGGGCTCTTGTCCGACGTGACGTACCCCAGCCAGGCGGGCACCCGCGTCGCCCAGGACTTCGTCGAGCTGCCCAGCCAGCTCTACGAGCACTGGCTCCTGCGACCGGAGGTTCTGCGGGGGTTCGCCCGCCACGTCGACACCGGCGAACCCATCCCCGACGCGTTGATCGAGCGCATCCTGGCCGCCCGGCACTTCAATCAGGGCTACGCGACGGTCGAGTTCTGCGCTTCGGCACTCGTGGACATGGCGTACCACACCGCCGCGAACCCCGACGCGCTCGACCCCGCGCACTTCGAGGCCGAGACGCTCGCTGCGCTCGGCATGCCCCCACAGATCGTGATGCGCCACCGCAGCCCCCACTTCGCGCACGTCTTCTCGGGGGACGACTACGCCGCCGGGTACTACTCCTACCTGTGGTCCGAGGTCCTCGACGCCGACGGGTTCGACGCCTTCCTCGAGGCGGGGGACGTCTTCGACCCGGCGACGGCCGACCGCCTCCGGCGGTACGTCTACTCGGCGGGGGACACGGCCGATCCGGCGGAGCTCTACCGCCGGTTCCGGGGCCGCGACCCCGGCGTCGGTCCGCTCCTCGCGGGTCGCGGACTGCTCACGGCCGCCCAGCCGGGCTGACGCGGTTCACATCGCCGCGACGTGGCGCTTCAGCGCACGGCGGAACGTCCGGCGGTCGAAGCGCCGACCCGGCTCCGGCCAGAGGTTCGTGACCACGATATCCCCGGCCGCGGCGTCGAAGTGCGCTTCGACCCGCCCGACGAGGGCCCCTTCGTGGAGGATCGGACACACATACCAGCCGTAGTCGCGCTTCTCCGCCGGCTTGTAGACTTCCCAGACGTAGTCGAAGCCGAAAAGGTGCGAGACGAGCGGGCGGTACCAGAGCAGCGGATCGAGGGGGCCCAGAATCCGCATGCGGCCGTCGTCCTCCGGGTAGGTGCGCGAAGCGAACCCGGCGGGGGCGAGGTAGCGGGTGCGGGCGCCCTCGATCTCGACCTCCTCGAGCACGCCCTCGGCGACGAGCGCGTCGGGCAGGGGGCCGGTTCGCACCGCCGAGAGCATCGACCACCAGGGGCCGGCGTTGCGGGGCAGTAGGCCCGCCGCCTCCACCCGCTCGCGCAGCGCCCAGCGGGCGAACGGTTCGTCGGGCGGGCGCGCGTGATGCCCGGGGAGCGCACGTTCGGGTACGTCGTAGAGGCGACTGCCCTTGTCGGTGCGCCCGCAGACGACGACGCGGCAGCGTGTCCAGAGCACCTCGAGGGCCATCGTCGACGCCTTGCTCGTCCCCTTCCACCCGGACCAGTCGATGGCTTCGACCCGACCGCGATCGGCCAGGGCCTCGGCCGTCACCGGGCCCCGCGCCGCGACCTCGGCGAAAACCGCCTCGATCAGCTCGGCGGGCAGGCGCGCCTCACGCTCCGAAAGCCGCCACCAGGGCGTCTCGGCCGCCTGATGCCGGTAGTACGGGAACGCCTCCGCCGGGAGCAGACAGCGCTCCTTGGCGAAGTGCTCGAAGGCCCGGCCGGCGAGGTGCCGGTGTAGGTCGCCCCGCCGGTAACCGGCGAGGCGCGCGAGCGCGACGAGATCGGCGTTCGTCCCGATGCGGTCGAGGGGATCGAGCTGAATGCAGCGTCGCTCGCGCAGCAGCCGTTCGAGGCCCGCAGGCCCCGCCTCGGGGAGGTCGCGGCGCAGGCCGTGGTGCCCGAGCAGGAAGGCCCGGGCCTGGTCGATGCCCAACCGAATCGCCAAGGAAAACGACCCCGCTCGGTGGGTGTGAGGACTTCGAGCGCCGACGTGGTGCGGCGGTCGATTCATTCACACGCGCTCAGCGCAGGCGCATCTCCTGGCGGTTGTTGCCGCCGGCCTTGTCTGCGTCGCAATCGATGCGGGCGCTGACGGTGTTGTGCGTGGCCGTGTTGCTGGCAACGAAGTGGAACGGGACCTTCTTCTGGAACTTCGCGCGCCGCGGGAGCGCGGGGATGTTCACGCTGATGTGCCGGGCCGGCGCGCGCTCGGCGAGGTCGATCTCGAGCTTGCAGCCCGCGGCGAGGTTGAGCGGGCCATTGTTGGCGACGGTGAGCACGAGCTCGCGGTTCGGGTTGCCGCCGGCCTTCTGGTTGATCACCGCCGGGTCGAAGCTGAGATCGGAGCCGCCGACCTCGAAGAGCTTCTTGTTGTTCGGCGGCGTCGGGTCGCCCGGGTTGACGGCCTCGACTTCGAGGCGGCCGCTCTCCGAGGGGAGGTTGACCGTGATGGTGTTCTGGAAGCCGGTGACCGTGCCGTCGAAGTTGCCGTTGCCGGAGTGGATCTCGCGCCGGTTGTTGCCCTCGACCCAGTAGACCTTGATGACCTTCTGGTTGGGCCCGCCGCCGCGCTTGCCACCGAAGATTTTGATCTGGGCCGAGCGGCCGTCCTGGCTGGCGACCTCGGCCTTCTTGATCTCGAAGTCGGCGTTCTGGGCGAACGCGCTGCCGGCGACGCACGAAAAACCGAGGACGAGCGCGGCGATGAGAGGACGACGGTGAGTCACGGGCCAACTCCTTGACATTGCGGCCGGCAAATGACGGGCGGCACCTCGCGGCGGCCGGGCCGGCGGTTGATGATCACAGATCCACGCGTTCGACGGAGATTGTCCCCGAATCATTCACGCTGACGATCAAAAAATGGTGTTTGTCACCATCGATGGTCTCCATCGGCGCACCGCCGCCGCCGCTGTGCCAGGTCACCACCGGACCGACCTGCTGGCGTTCCCAGATGGCCAGGTGACTCGTGAAGAGATCCGCGACGGCCCCGCGGCCGAGCGCGGCCACCAGGCGCCCGGCCTCACTCCGCCGTTTGAAGCCCTTGCCGCGCAGCCCATGGGGCTCGAAGGGGGGGACGTGGGTCGCCACGAGTCGGGTGGACGGTGCGTCCGGATCGCCGAGCCAGGCGTCCAGCAAGCGGAAGCTGCGCCGGCTCAGGCCGGCGTCGGCGCTGTCGAGCAGCACGACACGGAAGGACACGGCGCCGCCCTCCGAGATCACATCGAAAGCGTCCGTGAGGGCGCCGAACCGCGCGACGAGGTCCTCGGGCGCCGCGCCGTCGACATCGCGCTCGCCGACCGTGGCGAACCAGGGCACGGGGAGCGCGTCGAGGTCGGCGACCGCCGCGTCGAGGGACGCCCGCGAGCCGTCGCTGGCCAGATCGCCGGTGACGAGCGCAAACCGCACGTCGTCGGTGTCGATCCGGTCGGCGACCGCCTGCACGATCGCGCGGCGGACCGAGCCGACACCGGCGTGGTTGCCGAAGACGGCCAGGCGCACGACACGCTCGCCGTCGGGCGTCTCCGTGGCGGGCGGGCGCCAACGAACGTGCTGGACGGCGATGAAGGGCGCCTGCCGCACCGGCCCGCCCCCGACGGTGTCGAAATCCGCGCAGGCCTGCGCCGGTGCCGCCGGGGTGGGGGCGTCGGGGGGCAGCACGGCGGCGCGATCGGTGGCCCCTTCCAGGCCGAACCGCCAGCAGCGCCGGGTCACCGCGTCACCGGCGACGGCACCGGCGAGCCCCGTCGCCCCCGACGTCCGGCAGACTTCGGCCCCATCCACCCGCGCGACGTGCCCCGGGGTGAACGTGCGTGTGGCCGAGACGGGCGTCCAGTCGGGAAAATCGAGGGCCGAGGTCCGGCCGAGCAGGCCACCGCAGCACTGGCGCTCCGCCTCCTCGGCGGGCGAGAGGGCGCCCCGCCAGGTGCGCCACTCGAACGTGGCCTCGGAGGGCACGTTCTCCACGACGACGTCGACGAGACGGGGCGCGCAGCCGGCGTCCTGGAGCACGACGCGCACGTCGAAGCTCGTGGCTCGCAAGATGAGGCGAACCGGGTCCGCCGGTGTCGCGCCCTCCGTCGCCGAGACCACGACCCCGCCGCTGACCGAGACGGTGAGTTCGTCGAGCTGCGCACCCACCGCGCGGGCGGCCGCGGCTTCGCGCTCGCCGACGTCCCGGGCGCAGGCCGAGAGACCCGCGGCCAGCGCCGTCACCCGGCAGAGGCCGAAGCCGATGCGGCCCGTCGTACCGTTACAAGCCATAACCGAGCCCCAGCCAGACCGCCCACCCGTCGCCGGCCATCACGTCCACCTGAATCTCGAGATCGTCCCGGTAGCGGTGGCCCAGCGAGAGCGCGAGCACGCCCGTGTCCGCGCTCGCCGCGGTCACCTCGGCCGTGGGATCCTGGACGAACGTGACGCCGACGTGCGTCCGCCGGCCGGTGTTGACCTCGGCCCCGGTGGCCAGGGAGAAGAACGGGCTGTCGAAGTCGGACGCCGCGAGAAGCGTCGGCGTCCGGCCCGTTTCGGTGGCGAACTGGTACTGTTCGAGTCCGACGCCCACCCGGTGCGTCAGGTAGAACCCGCGCATGCTGCGGATGGCCTGCCCGAGGTCCAGCTTCCCGTGCAGGTACACCTCGCCCGAGCGGATCGCATAGCCTTCGGCGACGTACTCGGTGCGCCGGGCCCGGAGGCCCAGCGCGACGGCGTTGTGCCGGTTCTCGCCGCGCCAGAGGCGGACGCCGGTGTCGAGCCGCCAGTCCCGCTCGTCGAGCGCCGCGTCCAGCACCCCTTCGGGGCGCAGGTAGACACGGCCGAAGTCCAGTTCGAGCCCGGCGACGAGGTGATGGTGCCGGGGATCGCGGTCATCGGCACGATAGCGGTACGCGAGCGAGAGCTGGTGCCCCTGCGTGCGGCTGCTGTCGGGATCGAAGGACTCGGCCCCCTTGAACGTCCCGAGAATGTCCGTGACCCACGTCCCGACGAAGAGCGCCACGCCCGAGTGGATCATCAACCGGCGTAACGCGCCGAGGGCCCCCGCGTCGTCGGTGTACGCCTGCATGGCCACGCCGCCGGCCACGAGGCCGAGGCCGACGAGCTCCCCGATCAGAAGACGCCACGCCGTCGCGGTCTCGTCGACGTAGAAGTGACCCACCCCATGAACGAAAAAGCCGGGTCCCACCGAGAGCAGGCCGCCGAGCAGGGAGCCGGCCGGCTCGTCCACCGGCCGCGCGGTGAACCCGGCCGCTTCCGCCTCGGCGAGCGTCTGTGGCCCGGTGCCGGCGGGGCGACCGGGCTCCGGCGCGGCACCGTCGGGAGCCCCCGTGGCGGCCGACGACGCCGGCGCGCCGGCCGGCGGCGAAACCCCGTCCGCGCCCCGGGCGATGGCACCGGGCAGGAGCGCGAGGCCGAGGCTCAACGCGCACACCGAGCCCCGCCGGGCGTTGGCGGCGAGGCTCACGCGTCCCCTCTCAGACGCCGCGCGAGGCGCGTGCATCGGGACAGGCGCTGGTCGTTGGCAACGGCCCGCTGGATGGCGCGGGCTTGCCCGACGAGCACGACGAGGCGCTTGCCCCGGGTCACCGCCGTGTAGAGCAGGTTGCGCTGCAACATGATCCAGTGTTCGCCGAGCACGGGAACGACGACGGCAGGGTACTCACTGCCCTGGCTCTTGTGGACGGTACAGCAGTAGGCAAGGACGAGGCTCTCGAGCGCCTCGCCGTCGTAGTCGACGCGGCGGTCGTCGAAGCGGACCACCAGCCCCTTTTCCGAACGCGCCTCGATCCGGCCGATGTCGCCGTTGAAGACGTCGCGCTCGTAGTCGTTGCGGATCTGCATCACCTTGTCGCCGACCCGGTATGTGCGGCCGCCCCGCGTCACGGGCTCGCCTCCCGGGTTCAGCAACGCCTGAAGTCGCTCGTTGAGGGCCTGCGCCCCGCACGCGCCCTTGTGCATCGGCGCGAGCACCTGGATGTCCTCGCTGGCGTCGAGCCCGAACCGTCCGGGAATCCGGGTGGTGATCAACTGACCGACGAGCTCGACCGCGCGCTCGGCGGACTCGGCGGGGACGATGAAGAAGTCCGCCGCGGCGTCCTGCGGATCCGAGGCGCGCGGCGGCTCGCCGCGCAGGATCCGGTGTGCGTTGGTGACGATGCGGCTCTCGCGGGCCTGCCGGAAGATCTCGGTGAGCCGCACCGAGGGCACGACGCCGCTCGAGAGCAGATCCGCGAGCACGTTGCCGGCGCCCACCGAGGGAAGCTGGTCCGCGTCGCCGACGAAGACGAGGCGCATGGAGGATGGGACCGCACGCAACAGCGCGACGAGGAGCTGCTGGTCGATCATGGAGGCCTCGTCCACGATGACGCAGGCGGCCTCGAGCGGCTCGTCGGCGTTGCGCAGGAAGCCGCCCTCCTGCGGGCTGAACTCGAGCAGCCGGTGGAGCGTGCGCGCGGGACGATCGGTGGCCTCGCCCATGCGCCGCGCGGCCCGTCCGGTGGGGGCCGCGAGCAGGACCTTGCCCCCGGACGCCTCGACGAGGTGCACCAACGCCCGAACGATGGTCGTCTTGCCCGTGCCCGGTCCGCCGGTCAGGACGAAAACCGATGCCTCGGCGGCCGCCGCGATCGCATCGCGCTGGGCCGCGGCGAGCTGCAGGCCGGTGTCGCGCTCGAACGCCGCCGCCGCGCCGGCCGGCAGTCGCAGGACCGGCGCCGCGAGCAGGTCGCGAAGACGGGCGGCGGCCTCGACCTCGGCCGCGTACTGCCACCGGAGGTAGACCGCGTCGTCGCCGGGCGCCCGCACGAGGCGGCCTTCCTCGATGAGGCGCGCGAGCACCGGGGGTGCCACCGTCGGCGAGCCGATCAGCTCGGCGACGCGGGCGAGGAGGCGCTCCTGCGGCAGATAGACGTGGCCCTCGTCCGCGGCCTCGTGCAGCCCGTGGAGCAGGGCCGCCGCCGCGCGCGCGGGCGCGTCCGCGGGGAATCCGGCGGCCAGGGCGATTCGATCGGCGGTCAGAAAGCCCACCCCGCGGACCTCCTCGGCGAGGCGGTACGGGTTCTCGCGGACGAAGCGCACCGTGTTCTCGCCATATTGGCGCCAGATGCGGACGCTCAGGCCGGGCGCGACCCCCTGGCCCGCGAGAAAGACGAGCGCCTCGCGCTGGCTCTTGCCGTCCACGAAGGCCGCCTGGAGCTGGCGGCTGCGCTCGCGACCGATGCCCTCGACCTCGGCGAGGCGCTCGGCCTCGTGCTCGATGACCCGCAGGGTGTCGGCTCCGAAACGAGCGACCAGGCGCTCGGCGAGGCGCGGCCCG
Source organism: Myxococcota bacterium (assembly GCA_023150895.1). Taxonomy (GTDB): domain Bacteria; phylum Myxococcota_A; class Bradymonadia; order UBA7976; family UBA1532; genus CAINDO01. The sequence continues at coordinate 89,278 of JAKLJY010000002.1, forward strand.
ATGCCGGGGACGCGGCCGCTGGCCAGGTAGGTTCGAATGCCCCCTGCGGTATGGGGCAGAAGCGGGTAGCCGGCGTCGGCGCGGAACTGGTCGCCGTGTTTCGGGCTCTGCTGGTGACGGCCGAGGAGGCGGACCCGTTCACCCTCCCGCAGACCCGCGAGCGCGCCGACCACGGTGACGGCCTCGCGCTCGCCGTCGACGCGGAGGCGCGCCACGACGAAGGACTCGTCGTCGTTGGCGAAGACGATGCGCTCGAGGAAGCCGTCGAGGGTCTGGACGCGCGCGTCCTCCGGCGCCGCGGGGGCCCCGCGGGATGAGGCGCGACCCGCCTGGGGGTCGGGTGGGTCGGGCGCGGGCGGGGCGCGGCGATCGGCGGTACCGGACACGCGGCGTTTTTACCCGTTTTTCGGCCGCAGCGCCCCGGAAACGCGGCACGCGCGCCGCGTCTGGCCTTCGTTGGGCGAAAGCACTACAACTTTCGGGGTCGCCCGATGATCACGAACGTCCATCAGCGGACCGAAGACCCGGCGGGGAGAGACATGCGCGGTGTACGAGGGTGGTGGTTGGCCATGGGTCTTCTGGCCTGCGACGACGCGGTGGCGCCGGGCTTCACGCCACCCGCGGGCGGTACCACCGGCGACGCCGGCCCCGGCGGCGGCACGGGGGCAGCGGGCGGGCCCCCGGGCGGCGACGCCAGCATCGGTGGAGGTGCTCCGATCGGCGGGGCCGCCGGCGGCGGACCCCAGGGGGGCGAAGGCGGCATGGGAGGTCTTCCGTCGGGCGGTTCCGGCGGCAGCGACGAGCCCGGCGGTGCGATGGGACCGGCGCTCGAACGGGTGACGTTCGAGCTGCGCGCGGGCACCGAGACGGCCGGTGTGGGCGAAGGCGCCCCCCGCGACGCGCGGTTCCGCGAGCCCCCGGCCGCGGCCGCCGTCCCCGCCGCCTGGCCGCGGTTCCATGTCGACGGCGCGGTGGCGCCGGGCGGCGATGGCTCCGAGGGCGCGCCGTTCGCGCACCCCGCGGAGGCCCTGCAACGCATCGGCGCGCAGGACGCCGTGCTCCTGATTGCCCCCGGCCGCTACCCGCAGGTGGCACTGAGCACCGAGGCGGGTCTCGCCCTGGTCGGGGCCGGCGCGGACGCCGTCGTCCTCGAAGGCCGCGATGGCGCCGACGCGCCCCCCGTCGTCGACGCGCGCGGCGCCCCTCGCCTCCTCGTCTCGCACCTGGACCTCGAGGCGACGGGCACGGCGGTGCTCGCGCTCGACGTCGCCGACGTTCAGGTGCGCCAGAGCCGCCTCCGCGGCGGGTCGGCCGACACGGTCGTGCTCAGCGGCGTCGCAACCGCCGGCTTCTTCGACAGCCGCGTCGACGCGCCCGCGCACCCCGACGCGGCCGCAGTGGCCGCCCTCGACGCGCGGGTGGCCGTCGTCCACTCGATCCTCACCGGCGGGCCCGGCGCGGCCCTGCGCGTCGGCCCGGGCAGCGTGTCGCCCGTCGACTGCGTCGGGGCGCGGAGCCCGGCCTGCCCCTATGGCGGTCTCGCCCGGCTCTCGGCGTCCCTCGTGACCGTGCGCGACGGGGGCGTCGGGGTGGAGGTCACCCGCTCGCCGCTCGCGCTCGAACGCACCCGCGTGGCCGCCGATGCGCGCGCACCGGGCCGCACGGGCGTCGTGGCCGAGCTGTCGCCCGTCACGGCCGTCCTCGACAGCGTCGTCACCGGTTTCGCCGAGGACGGCCTGCACCTGCGCAGCGCCCGCGCGACACTGAATCGGGTCCTGATCAGCGAGAACGCCCGCCACGGGGCGCTCTTCGAACGCCTCGACGCCGACGCCCTCGCCCGCGTCGCTTTTCCCGGTCAGGACTGGTTCCCCGGTCAGGACTGGTTCCCCGGTCAGGACTGGTTTCCCGGGCAGGACTGGTTCCCGGGGCAGGACTGGTTCCCCGGTCAGGACTGGTTTCCCGGGCAGGACTGGTTCCCATCGGCGGACCGCCTGCCCGAGCCCCTCGCCCGCGAGACGCCGACGGCCCGGCAGGCCCCCGATCTCGCTCTTCACCTCTTCGCGCGCAGCGAAGTCCGCGACGCGCTCGTCGTCGGCAACGGCACGACGGGTCTGCGCATCTCCGGACACGCGGTGCGCATCAAGGGCACCGAGGTCCGCGACACGCGCGGCGATCGCTCGGCCGGCATCCGCATCCACGAACCGGATCCCGTCGCATCGGCCGTCGAGTCGCGTGCGAGCAGCACGTCCGCGCTGAGTGAGGTCATCGCGACGCGGATCGTCGGCGGGGCGGGCCGCGGGCTCGAGGTCGTCGGGGCGATGATGATCGCGGGCGGCGCGCCGTACCCCGCGCGGGGCGTGCTCGCCGACACCGTCGAGATCGACGGCCCGGCCGGCGTGGGCGTCGCCCTCGTCGAGGCGCCCCTCGAGGCGAACGCCCTGCACGTTTATGAGGCCGGCGGCATGGGCCTGTGGTCCGTCGGCGGGTTCGTCCGCAGCGACGATCTCCGCGTCGACGGGACACGGCGTGCCCCGCTCCCCGGGGCTCCGGACACCGTTCGGGCCTACGGCGTCATGCTCCAGGGGACGGCACGCTGGCAACCCTTCGCCGAGAACGCCTACGCCCTGCGCGCCTCCCGCGTGGCCGGCGGTGGCGGCACGGACGTCGGGCTCGTCGTCGCGCACGCCCCCTCGAGCTTCTTCGGCGGGCGCCTGGCCTTCGCCGATGACGGCGTCACCGGGTACACGACCGAGGCGGCGCTGCTCGGTCCGGCCGAGATCTTCGTCGACGGTCGGCTCTGGACGCTGGTCTTCGAGGGCATCACCCCGACGACAGGTCGGGCCGCGGAGCATCCCCTCCCCGATCCGGGCGAGTTCGGCGTCGAGCCGCCGTGCGTGCCCGTCGCCGAGGAGGCCAACGGTGCGGACGACGATTGCAACGGCGTCGTGGACGACGTGCCGGCATTGCCGTCCGAGGAGCTCCGCATCGTCGAGCCGGCCCGGGGCCCGGTCGGGTCGCCCGCGCTGGCGGTCCGTGCCGACGCCGTGGGTCTCGGTTACGCCGACGCGGCCGACCGGGCGCTGTTCCGCGAGCTCACACCGGAGGGCCGCCCCGTCGGCGACGAGCGGGTCATCGCCGCCCGCACGGCGGGCGACGTCGCCCTGGATGGCGCCGGGCTCGACTGGTTCGCGTGGTTCACCGATCTCACCGATCCGGCCGCACCACGGCTCCGGGGCGCGACGGGCGATGCGGTCGGGTTCGCGCTCGGCGCCGATCCGGGTGCGGTGGGCGCCACCCGACCCAAGTTCCCAGACGTTTCCCGCGGACCCGCCGGCGTCGGGCTCGCCTGGCTCGACGACACCCGCTGCGAGGACGGCGTCAGCTGCACGCCCCTCGGCCACGACCGTGTCTTCTTCCAGGCCCTCGACGCCGACGGCGCGCCCCGGGGCGCACCCGTCGTCGCGAGCCCTTTCCCGGCCGGCGAGGATGATCGCCCGGCCGTCGCCGCCACGGCGACGGGCTTTGCCCTCGCATGGATTCACCGTCCGCCGGCCGGTGGGCGCGCCGAGGTCTACTTCCTCCGCCTCACCCCCGACGGAGCGCCCGTCGGCGCCCCGCTCCTGCTGCGCGTCCTGGCCCGCGCGGATGCGGCCGGTCCCGTCGACCTCGCCGCCGCTGCCGATGGATTCGCGCTGGCGTTCACCGACGGACAGGGCCAGAGCGACCTCTTCGTCGCCGCCGTGGATGCGGCGGGCGCCCGCCGGGGCGCAGACCTCCTGGTCTCGCCGCGGGAACACGCCGCCGCCCGACCGGTCCTCGCGCCCGTGCCCGCTGGCCTCGCCCTCGTGTGGATTGGCACCGACGACGCCCTCGCGCTCGCCCTGCTGACCCCCGACGGCACGGCCATCTCTGCCCCCCCGGCGGTGCTGGGCGGCCGCGCCGACCGAACCCGCAGTCCGGCGCTCGCCTACTCTGCGGGCCGCCTCCTGCTGGCCTTCGCAGACACCCGCGATGGCCCCGCCAGCGCTCTGTACCTTCGCCGAATCACCCTGCCCTGAAGACACCCGCTGGTTTTTCCCGATGAATGGGGGCACCTTCCCCCGCGTCGGAGGGAGCGGGCCCCGGTCATCCGGGCTGCCCTTCCGTGCGTCGGCTCAACCGTTGTCGTTTCGATTCATGACCAGAGGAGGCGAGAAGTGATGAAGTCCGTATTCGTTCCGTCGCTGCTGCTCGGCGCGATCTGCCTGGCAGGCCCCGCGTTCGCCGGAGACAAGGCCGAGAAGGCCGAAGCCAAGGCCGAGAAGGCCGAAGCCAAGGCCGAGAAGGCCGAAGCCAAGGGCAACAAGGGCAAGGGCGGCGTCTGCAAGGAAGACCGCGAGAAGCTCTGCACCGGGAAGGGTGACAAGCAGTCGGTCCGCGAGTGCCTGATCGCCAACAAGGACAAGCTCTCCCCGGCCTGCAAGGAGCGCATGGAGCGCAGCCACGGCATGGTCAACGACTGCCGCGACGACACCAAGAAGCACTGTGCGGACGTGAAGCCCGGCAAGGGCCGCGTCCTCGAGTGCCTCAGCAGCCACCAGGCGGACCTCTCGGCCGCCTGCAAGCCGCACGTCGAGCGCGCCGCCGCCCGCGTCAAGGCCGCCAAGGAAAAGGCCGGCGCCGGCAAGCCCTGAGCGGGCCCCGAGCGGTCTCGGGCCGGTCCCGCCCGGGCAGGTACCCGGATCTCAGCCCCGGCGACGCCGCCGGACGCGCAGCAGACCGAGACCGGCCAGCAACACCCACCCGGGCTGCGCCCCGCCGTTGACCCGGCAGGCGCAGTCGGCCACCGCGTCGACGGGCTGGGCGTCCTCGCCGGCGGCCCCGCCGTCGGCGCCCGGATCCGTCACCGGGCCACCGGTGCCGCCGCCCGGCACGTCGGCGCCGACGGGCTCCGCGTCCCGCGACGGCCCCGCATCGGGCGTGCCGCCGTCGCTCTCGGGCGCGGGCAGCTCGTCGACCCACCCGGCCGCGCACTGAACGCTGCCGTCGGGCGCGACCTCGCAGGTCTCGCCCGGCGGGCAGGTGACATTCAGGCAGGGATCGACGAGGCAGACCCCGTCGACACACCGCCGGTTCTGGCTGCAGACGACGTCCGCACACGGATCGGCCGAGCAGGCGCCCCCCTGACAGAGCGTGCCATCGGGACAGACGACCCCGGTGCACGCGTCGGCGATGCACTCGCCCTCGAGGCAGCGCTCGCCGAGGGGACAGCTCACGGCGGCGCAGCTCTGGACGCAGCGTCCGCCGACGCAGAACGTCTCCGCGTCGCAGTTCACGCCGGCGCAGGGGTCCGGCTCGCAGCCGGCCTCGCCACAGCGCTGGCCCTCGGGACAGCCCCAGCCGGTGCAGTCGTCGGGCACGCACTGCCCGCCGACGCAGGCGAAAGCCGCCTCGCACTGCACACCCGCACACGGGTCGACACAAAGACCCTCGCCCTCGCAGACGAGCCCCTCGTCGCACGTCGTGACCTCGCAGATGGCCGCGCAGTACCCGTCGACGCACGTGAAGCCGCCGGGGCACTCGTTTTGCTGGCAAGCGTCCTGGCACCGGCCGCTGCGGCAGATCTGGCCCTCTTCGCAGGGCGCGTCGTCGTCGGCGACGCCGTCGCAGTCGTCGTCGACGCCGTTGCAGGCCTCGGCGGGCGTCGCACCGCAGGCGCCGCACGCATTGCGGAGGTCCTCGTCGATCCGCCCGTCGCAGTCGTTGTCGAGGCCGTCGCAGATCTCCTCCCCCGCGGCGTTGTCCGGGTTGCAGGACGGGTCATTGCCGTCGATGCAGATGGCCGTCCCGCGGGCGCAGATGCCAGGCAACCCGGTCGCGCAGGCGACGCCGTCGCCGACGGCGCCGTTGTCGACGAAGCCGTCGCAGTCGTTGTCGAGGCCGTCGCAGAGCTCCGGTCCGGCCTGCTGGTCGCCCGCGCAGAAGACCTCGCCGCCCTGGCACACCTCATGGCCCTGACCACAGATGCCGAGCTCGCCCGTCTGGCAGGGCGCGCCGTCGACGTCCTCGTCGACCTGCCCGTCGCAGTCGTTGTCGGCCCCGTCACAAATTTCGGCGAAGGGCGTGCAGGGGGGGCACGCGTCGCCGAAGCCGTCCCCGTCGGCGTCGGCCTGATCGGGGTTGGCGGCGCGCGGGCAGTTGTCGCAGAGGTCGCCGAGGCCGTCGCCGTCGGAATCGGTCTGATCGGCGGCGGGAATGTTGGGGCAGTTGTCGTCGGCGTCGCAGACGTTGTCGTGGTCGCTGTCGACGCAGCCGCCACCCACCGAGCGCTCCAGCACGAGCAGCGCATAAGCCTGAGACGCGAACTGGTCCCAGGTGCTGTTGCCCGGCGGCGGCACGAAGTACCCGTTGCCGTCCTGCTGGGTCATGATCGTGTACGCGTAGTCGTAGTACCAGCGGGCGGGCTCCCAACGGTCCTGGTAGTAACCGGCGCCCTCGGGCCCGAGCGAGGGCACGCGGGGATCGGTGTTCGGATCGCGGTGGACCTGCCGGTTGCCGTTGGCGGGGCCGTCCCCCGGGGCGAGCATGCCGAGATTCGACGTGCCGAGGTTGCCGCCCGCGGGCTGAATGCCCGAGTCCTCGATGAAGGTGTACGCCTTGGCCGAGGACCACATGTAGTAGTGATAACTGTGCGACCACCCACCATTGGCGGGGCCGGTGGTGGTGTAGCTGTAGCGGTTGTAGAGCCAGCGCAGGTACCCCTGGACGCTGGGATCGTTGACGTCGGCGCCGCCGATGATCTGGCCCCACAGGCCCGAGGCCGTCTGCTGGAAGCTGTTCTCGCTGCCGGCGTTGTACCCGTGGCCCCGCTCGTCGGGGTGCAGGCCGCTGGAGGTGCCGTTGCCTGCGTAACCCTGCCGCGTGCGGGCGGCGGCGGCGTCGAGCGAGGCGAGGCGACCGGCATCGGAGAAGGCGGGATCGGCGAAGACGCCGCGCGCGGCCGCGACGCCGGCCATGACCAGCTGCGTCGTCGAGGAGTCGCGGCAGGAGCCGTCGTGGTAGCACCAGTACCCGTGGCCGCCCTGGTTGTTCACGATGCGGTCGAACGTCGACGCGATGGACTGCAGGGCCTGCGCCTGCATCGGTCCCCCGGAGCGGAGATACACCGACATCGCCATGAGGTCGGCGCCGTCGCGGTACGCGTAGAAACCGGCGCCATTCGACCGGTTGATGATGAACGTCATCACCTGGTCGAGTCGGTTGCGATCCACCGCGTTGGCGTTGGCGTACCCGATGGGGGCGGCGTTGGGATCGGCGCTCTGTCGCTTTTCGAGGAGGGCGATGGCGGCCAGGCCGGCGGCGTCCCCCGCCGCGCTGCCGTTGGCGAAGGCGCCGCTCCGGTCGAGCCAGTCGATGCCGCGGTCGATGGACGCCGCGACGTCCCGGCTGAAGTTCGTCTCGATGGCGTGGGCCGAGCCGACGGACAGCGTCAGACAAACCGCTGCGGCACTGATCCTGCGCATGAATGCACCTCCCGAACGAGCGATGCACCATGATGCGGGTTGCGGCGGGCCGCGTCGAGCGATTCGGCAGGCCGCAGTGGATTCGGACGGCGCGTCAGAGCTTGAACAGCGACCAGAGCGGCGCGTGATCGTCCGTGAAGGGTCGCGCGAGCGGAGGATCGCTCAGGGGCACCGACCCCTCGAGCAAAGCGGCGTCGAAGGCCTCCGCCGACGCCGCCAGCAGGACCCAGCGCGAGGCGAACTGCATCCAGTTCTCGCCCGCCGAATCGGAGACCAGACGGGCGGCCCACCGCCCGGCCGCCGCCTCGGCAGCCAACACCGGTTCGAGCCCGACGAAGCGATTGGAGATGTGAACGGCGAGCACGCCGCCCGGCGCGAGGTGCCGGCGATAGACCTCGAAGGCCTCCCGCGTGAGCAGGTGGGTGGGGATGGCGTCGCTCGAGAACGCATCGAGCAGGAGCACGTCGAACCCCTGCGGCGCCTCGGCGGCGAGGAGCGCGCGCCCGTCGCCGATGGCCACCGTCACCTCGGCGCGGGCCTCGGGCAGCGCGAAGAACCAGGTGCGCGCGATCCGCTCCATCTCCGGGTCGATCTCGTAGAAGCGGATCCGGTCGCCCGCCCGTGCCCAGTCGGCCAGCGAGCCCGCCCCCAGCCCGAGGACCCCGATGGAGACCGGGCCGCGAGCCTGGGCGGCCGCCAGCGCTCGCCCCGCCCCGCTCGTCGGCATGTAGTAGGTCGCCGGCTCGTGCCGGTGCGCCGGCGAGGTCCGCTGCGCGCCATGGCGGATCGTACCGTGAATCAGGCTGCGGATGCCCTCGCCCCCCACCGTCAGCTCGGAGACGCGGATGACGCCGTAAGGGCTGCGCACGCGCACGAGGGACTTCGCGCGGACGTTGAGGTCGATCGCGACGGCCACGCAGGCGTACAGGCCGAAGAAAAGTGCCAGAAACGCGCCGAAGACCCGATCCACGCGGAAATCCGACGGCGGATCGGCGCGCCATGCGGCCCACACCGCCGCCGCCGTGCCGAGGACGAGGAGCGGGAGTTCGTGCGGCCCGTCGAACACGACCGGCGCGACCGCACCGACGAACAGGCCACCGAGCGCCCCGCCGAACGCGATGGCCAGGAAGAAGGCCGTCAGGCCGTCCTCGGCGGGGCGGATGCGGGCGAGCTCGCCGTGGCAGGTCATGCAGGCCCAGAACAGCGAGAGGCAGACCATGCCGACCAGGGGGATCAGGTCGCCGTGGACGACCGCGTTCGTCTGTGACACCGCCATGAGGGCCAACGCCCACGGGAGGAGCCCGACGAACAGGTGGCGTCGATACCAGCGCGGATGGTCGAAGGCGAGGATGAGCGTGACGAGGTAGAGGGCGAGCGGCACCACCCAGAGGAGGGGCATCGGCGCGATGTTCGTGCTGAGGTGGTGCGTGACCGCCAGAAAGAGCCCCGACGGGACGGCGCTCAGCACAATCCAGCGACCCCAGGGCCGGCGGACGGCCGCATCGCCGGTGGACGGCACCCGCCCCGCGGCCGGCGCGACGTCGAACCGCAAGAGGACGGCCAGCAGCACCGCATAGACACCGAACGCCAGGCCCCACGCCCGGAGCTGCTCGCTCAGGGTGAGCGCGGGCTCCACCCACACCGGGTAGGCCAGCAGCGCCACGAGGCTCGCCGCGTTGGAGAGCGCGTAGAGCCGGTACGGCGTGCCGCCCAGGATGCGGGCCACGTTCGGGCCCGTGCTCGACAGAACCAGAAACGGCAGGCCGATCGTGCCGAGGACCGTCGCGACCACGGGAATGACCGGCGAGTCACCGGGCGCGCCGACACCGACGGCGAGCTCCGGGACGAGCAGGCTTCCCGCGGCCACGGCCAGCACACCGGCTTGGACGGCACGGCGGGGCGCCGGGGCCAGCCGCCGCAGCCCGTGCGCCGCGGCGTACCCCGCCAGCAGCAACCACTGGAAACACAGGACGCAGGCCGTCCACACCGTCGCCGTGCCGCCGAACCGCGGGAGCAATCGTCGCGCGACGAGGGGCTCCGCGAGGAAGAGCAGAAACGCCCCGAGCCCCACCGCCGCTGCGGCCAGGCCGACCCGCCCCGCGGCGCCGGCCGCCGTCGGCGCGGTGTTCGTCGATGACGAGGTCCCCATGCCGGCATCAAGGCACAGGGACGCGACGCCGTCCAGGTTGACCGCCGTCGGCGTCCCCGCACACACTGCAGGCCACCTCGACCGCCCCGGATTCGCCATGCGCCCCGATTGTCCGTTCCCCGCCCCGACCGCCCGAGCCCTCCCCGCCCCCAGCCGGGCCGTGATGTCCGCCCTGTGCGCGCTGAGCCTCGCGGCGGCCTGCGGCGGAGAGAGCGACGCGGCGACCGACGGCGGCGCGGGCGGCGCGGGCGGCGGTGCGGAAAGCGGCGGCGGGTCGACGGGCGGCACCACCGGCGGCACGCCGAGCGCGGCCATCGCCCCCATCGACCCGGAGACGACGCCCACCACGCCCGCCCACGCGGCGGCCTACGACCTCATGGTCGACCTCGCCTCCGACGCGGCGTTCGACGTGCCGTCCCTCGGTGATCCGGTGCTGTTCGCCGGCTCCCCGGCGTCGGAGCCGTCGGCGCCGCGTGTCCTCGCGAGCCTCTACTTCGAGTCGGGCGATCTCGACGCCGACGTGCAGGGGGTCCGCGACGCCCGTCAGGGCATCGAACCCGACCCCGAGCGCGGCAAGGCGATCGGGCAGCGGTTCGTGCAGAGCCTCACCCTCGGGGCCGCCTCGGAGGGGCCGGCAGACGCCCGCGGCGGTGCGCACTTCATGGGCTGGCGCGCCGTCAGGGCGCTCGACGGCTACCTGCTGCTGCGCGCGTTCGACGGCTTCGGCGAGCGCTCCGGCGCGGGGTTCGATCGGGCCGTCGGCCTGCTCTTCGACGCCGACGGGGCACCGCACGGCCTCGGTCGCCGGTTCGCCGAGGCCGACGCCGCCTGTGGGACCGACGCGCTCGGCGAGATCTCCGCGGCGCTCCGCGAGGTCCGGGACGCTTTCGCGGCCGCCCTCGAAGAGAAGGGCGAGTACGATCCCCTCGACCGCAAGGTCATCGGGATCGGGGACAGCCCGGAGTACGACGCGTTTCTGCTGCGCGTCGACACGCTGCTCCATCAGGGCCTCGCGCTGGCCTTCCTGGCCGGTCTGAGGGCGGATGAGACCACCCCCCTGGCGCAGGCGCAGGCGCTGTCGACCTACGAGATCCTGTCCCCCAAGGTCTTCGCGCAGAACCCCGACGGCGACGCATACATCGGTCAGCAGCTCGATCAGTCCCTGGCGAGCGAGATCGACCTCGCCGGCATGGACGACGAGCCGGGGGTGCGCGGGCTCATCGGGGCCGCGTTCGGGGTCGTCTGTGCGCCCTGATCGCCTCGGTGTCGCGCTGCTCGCGTGGGTCTGCCTCGCCGGCTGCGGCGCCCGACCGGTCCCCGACCGGCCCCCACCGGCGCCGCCCCCGCTGGAGGCCACGCCTGCGACCCCGGTCGAGCGTTTTCCGACGGCGGCGCTCGCCCCGACCGGGCTCCCCGGCATGGGTCCGTACCGATTGCTCGTCCTGGCCGGGCCCGAGGTCGACGAGCTCGAGGTCATCGGGCTCGCGTACGCAGCCACTTTCGCCGGCTGGCGGGTCACCCTCGCCGGGCCTGCGGGCGCCCCCCTCCGTGGGGCGCGCGGCGTCGCCCTGCCCTTCGACAAGGCGTTCGATGCGGTCGAGGCGACGGCCTACGACGCGCTCTTCGCGCCGAGCGGTGCCCCGACGGATCCCGCGGCGAAGGCCCTCGTCGCCGCGTTCGCGAACGGGCCCGCCGAGCCCCGGGCGCTGGCCCTGACGAACGACGCGCTGGCGCGCCTGCGCGACCTGCCCGCGCTGGCGACGACACCGGCCGCCACCCCGGACGAAGGCGTCCGTCTGGACGGCGGTCGCCTCGTCGCGGCGCGGGCCGGGGACCTGCCGGCGCTCGTCCACGCGCTCGAGTCCTACGCCCGCGTGCACTGGCCCCGCGCGGGCGCCCGCCCGCCGCGCTGAGGTCCGCCCGGGAAACGCCTGACGGCTTCTTCTTGCGCAGGTCGCGGTCAAGTCCATCCGTCCTTGTGCCGTTCAGGCGATCGAGACGGAGGTCCGCGTTTGCCTCAGCCCATGACCGGCGGCCTGTTCCGCCTCGGTGAGACGCTCGGCGCGGGCGCCCGGGCCACCGTCTATGCAGGCACCCACGCGCGGTCCGGCCGGCCCCTCGCGTTCAAGGTCGCCGCGACGCCCGACGGCAACACCGCGCTGCTCGCGGAGTACCGCGCACTGCGCAGCGTTCGCCACCCGAACGTCGTCGGCGCGCATGCGCTCATCCGCCTCGACGACGGCCGCTGCGCGCTCGTGCTCGATCGGGTCTTCGGACAAAGCCTCGACCGCCAGACGTTTCTCCCGGAGAACGTCCGCGTCGAAGTCGCGCTCGGCCTCACCCGGGCCGTCGCCGCGCTCCACGGCCGGGGCCTCGTCCACGGCGACATCGCGCCGGCCAACGTCATGGTCGACGTGCAACCGACGAGCGTCCGCACATGCCTGATCGATCCCGGGCTCGGCCGTGAGGCGGCGGGCGTCGATGGGACGCTCGGTTACCTCGCCCCCGAGGTCCTGCTCGGCGGCCTGCGCGGCCCGGAGGCCGACCTCTATAGCCTCGGCTGCGTGTTGTACGAGCTGATCGAGGGGACGCCGCCCTATCTCGTCGACCGCCCGACGGAGACGCTGACCCACCAGCATCTCCACGCCGAGCCTACGCCGCCCTCGGCACCGTCGGCGGCGGTAAGACGCCTGCTCGAGAGCCTGCTCTCGAAGGAGCCCGAGGGCCGGCCGAGCACCGCCGAGCACGTCCTCGTCGAGCTGGCGCAGGCGTACGGCCGCTCCGTCGAACAGGAGCTGTCGAACCTCGGGCTCGCCCTCCTGGCGTCGACGCCCCAACCGGCACTGCAGCCCGCGTGGCGACCGCGCCTCCTCGCCTCCGTCGACACGCTGATGACCACGGGGCGTGGGGCCTTCTTCGTCATCGCGGGCGAAGAGGGCAGCGGACGCTCGTCCGTGGCGGACGACCTTCAGGTGGCGGGCGCGCTGCGCGGCGCCTGGCCGAGGCGCATCGTGGACCCGGCGGACGGGCTCTTCGCGGCGGTCACTGCGCATACCGGCGGCGGCGAAGAAGACCCCGTCCTGGCTGCCGTGCGCCGCCTGGCCCGGCGGCCGATGCCGGCCGTGCTGATCGTCGACGCGCCCCGCGAAGATCCGGGGGTGTTGTCCCGGGTGGCCGAGATTCTGCAGACGGCCACCCGGACGATGCCCCTCGTGGCGGCGATGGTGGTCGACACGCACCGGGCGCCGGCCGCCGACGGTCCGCGGTTCGAGCTGCCGCCGCTCGACCCGGAAGCGGCCGCGCGCTTCGTGGACGAGTGGCTCCAGCCGTCGCCGGACATCCGACGGACGTTGGTCGACCTGTTCACCCAGGCCGGCGTGCGGACGCCGGCGGCGGCCCGACTCCTGCTCCGCGAAGCGCTCGGCCGGGGGCTGCTGGTCCGACGACCGGGGGCCTGGACGATCGACGGGCCCCGCCTCGCCGCGGAGGCGGCCGATCTCATCCGGCGCACCGGTGCCTGGAACGACGCCCAGATCCGCGCCCAGCCGGCCGAGCACCGCCGGGTGCTGGCGGCGATCGCCGTGCTCGGGCGACCGGTGGCCCGGGTGACCTTGCAGGGGCTGCTCGGGCTGGCACAGGTGTCGCTCGATCACGTCCTCTTGCAGCTCGAGGCGCAGGGCCTCGTGCGCGTCACGCACGACGGCCGCTCGATGGTGGCGCATCGGGGCCTCGCCGAGGCGGCGATCGACCTGTTCGGCGCCGACGCGACGGCCGAGCTTCACCGCGCCGCGGCCCGCCTCGGCGACGAGCACCTGGGGCACGAGCTGGCCGCGGCGGAGCGCACCTGGCACCGGGCGATGGCGCGCGTGGACGTCCCGCCGGAGGAGATGCTGGCGGCGGCGCGCACCTTGTCCCATGCGCAGCACCCCGCGCGCGCGCTGCGGCTGCTCGATCTGCTCGTGGGATCGGGCGCCCCGCTCCCGCCGACGCTGGTCGTGGCGGCCGCTCTCCTGCGGGCCGAAGCGCTACAGACCCAGGGCGAGCTCGAGGGCGCGCGGGCCGTTCTCGAGGGCGCGGTCGACGACGCGCCGGGAGACGCCGGACTCGACGCGGCCCTGGCGCTCTGTCATCTGCTGGTCCGCCAGGGCGAGTTCCGCGAGGCCCTCTCCCGGCTGGAAGGGCTCGGCGACCGCCCGCAGGCGTTGCTCGACCGGGCGCGGGCGCTGCTGTTCACCGGTGCGTACGATCGCGCGGATGCCCTGGCCCAGGGGCTGATCGCCGACCCGAATCTGTCGTCCGCGCTCGTCGCAGGGGCGCTGCACGTGCGAGCCACCTGCGCGTGGCACCGCGGTGATCTGCCGCTGGCCGAGCGGATGGCCGGCGAGGGGTTGGGCCGCGTCGGACCGGCCGATCATGCGGTCCGGGCCGACCTCCTCCGCAGTCTGGGCGCCGCGCGGTACTACCGCGGCAACATGAACGGCGCCCGCGAGGCCCTGCTGTCCGCGTTGGCCGAAAACCGCGCCCACGGCCGCGTCCCCGAGCTCGCCAAGACGCTGAACATCCTGGCCATGGTGCTCTACGGGCTCGGCGACTGGCACGGCGCCGCCGGTCTCTGGGACGAGTTCCGGCTCATCTGCGCCCGACTCGGAGATCCGGTCGAGCTTGCCCATGCGCACAACAATCTCGGGTTCCTGACGGTGCGTCTCGGGGAGCCGGAGCGGGCGGCCGCCCTGTTCCGCGCGTGCATCGATCAGGCCCGGGAGGCCGAGTACCAACGCATCGTGCCGGTCGCGACGGCCAACCTCGGTGAGGCCCTCGCCCTCGCGGGCGACTACGATGCCGCCGATCGGCTCATGGGGGAGGCCGAGGCGTGGCTCAACGCGGCCGACGCGCACCTCGACCTCATGGAGCTGCACCGGCGGCGCGCCGAACTCGACTTGCTGCGGGGACGCCCCGACGACGCCCTCGCGCGGGTCAGCATGATCACGAACGAGCTCCAGCCGGAGCTCGCGCCGCTCGAGGCCGGCCACCTGCTCCGGATCTCGGCCGCGGCCCATCGGTCGCGCGGTCAGGCGGGCGAAGCGGAGCCCCTGGCGCGGCAGGCCGTCGCCCGCTTCGACGAGCAGGCGGCGCGGTTCGAGGGCGCGCTGGCCCGGGAGGAGCTCTCTCGGGCACTGCAGGCCATGGGCCGCGTCGTCGAGGCGACCCGGCTGGCGACCGAGGCCCTCGACGCCTTCCGCTACCTCGGTGCGCGGCGGGATCAGGAGCGCACGGCGGTGCTCGTCCGGGAGCTGGCGCGGCAGAGTCAGTCGGGCGATCGCTTCGCCCGGCATGGCGAGGTGCTGCTCGACGTCGCGTTGCACTTCGGGTCGACGCTCGACCTCGACCTGCTGCTCCCCCGCGTTCTCCACCGCCTGGTCGACCTGCTCGACGCGGAGCGCGGGCTCGTGGCCCTCTTCGACGCGGCCGGGCGGGTCGAGCGTGCCGTGACCCACAACATGACCTGGGCCGGGCCCGGGCACCCGCTGCCCCTGAGCGCCAGTCTCCAGGAAGAGGTCATGCGGCAGGGTCGCGCCGTGGTGGTCGACGATGTCCGCACGGAGCAGCAGACGGCGCAGTGGAAGAGCGTCGCCGTCGAGGGCCTGCGTTCGCTGGTGGGCCTGCCCCTTCAGGCGCGCGGCGGCGAGACCATCGGCCTGCTCTACTTCGACACGCAGACGCATCTGGCCGACGACCCGCGCGAGGCGGCCGAGCTTCTGACCGGCATCAGCCGCCTGCTCGGCACGGCGGTGGAGAACGCCCGCCTCTATCGCGCCGAGCGCTTCCGGGCCGAACTCCTCGCCGACATGGCCCACCACTTCCGCACGCCCATCAGCGTGATCACCGCGAACGCCGAGATCGTCGCCGACGAGGCCGCCCGCGATCCGGAGCTCGCCGCGGTGACGACGGACATCCTGGCCAATGGGCACCGGATGATGCGGATGGTCGACCACACGCTCGAGGTCGCGCACGTCGAGTCGGCGAGCCGGACGATCGAGCCCGAGACCGTCGACCTGGTCGCCCTGCTCGACAAGCACCTGCAGGGCATGCAATTGCTCGCCCGCGGGCAGGGTGTGGGGCTGCAGTTCTGTGCCGGCGCCGGGCTGCCGTCGGTGGTCACCATTCCCGATCGCCTGTGGATCGTCGTCGACAACCTGGTCTTCAACGCGCTGAAGTTCGCGCGGGAGGGCACGACGGTCGTGGTCGGCGTCTCGCCCCGGCCGGATCGCGGCCCCGCCGACGCCGTGACGCGTGTCCTCGCCGACGAGACCGACGTCTTCCGCCGGGCGGCCCCCATCGTCCCGGAGCCCCTGGCCGGTTTCCTCGAGGTCAGCGTCCAGAACGAAGGCAAGGGCATCCCGGCGGACCTCCGCGGGCGCCTGTTCAGCCGCTATCAGTACGCCGAGCGGGTCGCCAAGCGGCAGAAGTCCACGGGACTCGGGCTGTCCATCGTGGCGCAGGCCTGCCGACACCTCGGCGGGGCCGTGTGGCTCGACCTCGCGACCGACCACCAGACGCGCATCGCCTTCACGATCCCCATCGCCGTCCGCGCCCCCCGCTGACGCGCGCGCCCGGGCCGGCCCGGGCCGCCGTCAGAGGCGCCCCTGGCTGCGCAACGCGAACCCGATCATCGCGTAGAGGAGCCGCGCGCCCACGTTGGCGTCCCACTCGTCGCCGTCGGGGCCGGGGGCGATCTCGACGAGGTCGAGGCCGACGATGCGCCGCCCGGAGGACACGACGCCGCGCAGGAGGTGCATCGCCTGCGCGAACGAGAGCCCGCCCGGGACCGGCGTGCCGGTGTGGGGACACAGCACCGGATCGAGCCCGTCGATGTCCCAGCTCAGGTAGACGTGCTCGGGCAGATGCTCGACGATCTCGCGACACAGGGCGTCCCACGTCGCGCCCCCACACAGCCGCCGCTGCAGATCGCCGTCGAAGAAGGTCGCGATCCGCCCGTCGCTCTCTCCGATGAAACGCGCTTCGCGCTCGCCGAAGTCCCGCACCCCCACCTGCACGATTCTCGAGACGCCGGGCACCTCGGCGCAGACGTTGAACATGATGGAGGCGTGACTGTAGGTGAAGCCCTCGTAGGCGACGCGCAGATCGGCGTGCGCGTCGAGGTGCAGCACGCCCATCCCCGGAAAACGCCGGGCGTGCGCGGCGATGGCCCCGAGCGGGACGCTGTGATCGCCCCCGAGGACGGCGACGAACTTGCCCTTGGCGAGCCAGCGTTCCGCCTCGGCGTCGACCCAGGCGTTGACCCGCGCCGACAGATCGTTGACCCGGTCGAGCGCTGCCCGCAGCGCCGGCCCGGCGTTCTCGTCGACGCCACCGGCCTCGATCACGGGCAACGCCGCCGCCCGCGCTTCGGCGTCGAGGTGCCGGACCTCCGCCGGGATGGGCAACATCGCGATGCCGGGGGCATAGATGCGGCCGAGCTCGCCGTGGAAGAGATCGACCTGTCGGGAGGCCTCGAGGACGGCCTCGGGGCCACGCGCCGTGCCCGCCCGATACGACGTCGTCGCTTCGAAGGGCACGGGAAGGACCACGACGAGGGCCTCGTCGGGGGTGAAGGGCAGCCCGAAGAGGCCGCTGTCGGCGCCGGCGGCGGCGTCGGGATCGAAGGCCATGGGGGGCTCCTGGCGGTCGGTCAGAATTCGATGCCGGCCGTCGCGGTGATGACCTCGACGACGTAGCGCTTGACGGGCGTGGCGGTCGACTCGAGGCTCGAGACCACCCGCGTCTCGCCGGCGAAGAGGGGGACGTCGTGGGACCAGGCGACGTTGATCGCGTCGGCCTGGAGCATGGTGTCGCTCGCGTCGAAGCGCTGCACGTTCAGCTTGAACGCGCGCAACGGCGTGGCGCTCTTGTTGCGGACCTCGAAGACGACCTTGTGCCAGAACCCGCCCTTCGAGGTGTTCTCGCTGACCTCGGCCCAGCGCTCGACGAGCTCGATCTCCACGTCCGCCGGGCGGGGGACGGCCCAGACGAGGGCGACCGGTTGCGCCGGCGCCGAGGCGTTGACCGGGCGCGTCTTGAGCGAAACGAGCCGCATCTGGGCCGCGGTCGTGGCCGCCGGCACCTCGGAGATCACCTTGACGGGGGCCGTGTCACCGGGGCGCAGCGCGGTGTTGATGCCGATCACGACGAAGTGCGCGCGGGCGGCGAGGACCTTGCCGCCCGAGTCGAGGAACTGTGTCTCCGCCTTCAGCTCGGTGACGTCTTCGCCGGTGTCGTTCTTCAGCAATACCCAGGCGTTGAAGTAGGTCCGCTCCGGAAATCGGTTGAACCAGGCCGCCTTGAGGTCGAAGCCGAGCTTCTTCTCCGCGAACGCCGGATCGCGGCCGAGGGTCGCGTCCACGCGGCCATCGCCGGCCACCGCCATGCTCGGCGGAATGCTCGCGGGGAACAGCCGCTGCGGGGGGACGTTCTCGGGCTCCTCGGTGGGCAGCGCGTTGGGGTCCGGCGGCGGGACCTCCGCCAGGGTTTCGTCGACCGGCTCGGCGTTCGCAGGGGCCGGTTTCGGTGTCTCCCGCGTCATCGTGACCACGACCACGACGATGGCCACGACGAGCAAAAGGACCAGGCCGACCAGCAGCCCCGGGGGCAGCCCGAACGGACCCTTGCGTCCCGCCCGGCCCCGGCCCCCCGCGTCGAGCCGGTTGAGGAGTTCGAAGCTGTCCTTGTGGCGCGGATCGAGGACCAGCGTGCGCCGCACCAGCGCCCGCGCCGCGGCGTCCTCGGTGGCGTCGCCCTCGGACAGGGCAATCCCGGCCCGGGCCGTCGCCAGCGCGTGCAGCGTCTGAACGTCGTGGGGTCGCAGTGCGACGGCCGTCTCGAGCTCCGGCACGGCATCCCGCGGGCGGCCGTGCTCGAGGAACCCGAGCCCGCGCGCCAGGGCGTCGGCCGCCGTCGACTCGAGCCGTGCGCGATCCGCCGCGGTCAGCCCGAGCTCTTTGGCGACGGCGGCGAGCTCGATGGGGGTCGGCGCCGTGTTCTCGTCGCGGTGCAGAAGGTCGAGGACCTTCTCGATGTAGGCCCGCAGCGCGTCGTCGGGCGGGATCGGGCGGGGATGATCGGCCATGGCGCCGTTATCGCACGAAGGTCCGCCCGCCGATCACTTCTTCAGGCAGGCGCCCGTCGCGATGGTGCCGGCCCGCGCGAGGTACTCGAACCGGGTGCCCTCGGGGCAGGCCGACTCGGCGAGGGTCTTCGCCGCACACTGCTTCGGCCCGATGCTCGCCGCGATACAGGCGTTGCCGTCCGGATCACCGCAGTCGGCCGCCGTCTCACACTTTTCGCCGATGGACGAGACGCTGGCGTAGGGGTGCATCTGCGGGTTCCCGTCGATGCCCATGACCCCGTAGAAGACGTCCTTGTAGCTGTTGAGCCAGTCCTCGTTGAGGTCGCCGACCATCGTGTAGAAGTCGACCGGGCGGTGGTTGCCCTCGCCGTCGACGCGAATCAGGCTCTTGATGAGCTGCTCGTTGCCCTGACCGTAGCTGTAGTTCACGGTCGTGATGACATCGAGGTTGTCTTCGCTCTTGGCGGGGTTGGCATAGAGCATGTCGGCGTACTGGGAGTACGTCTGGCAGCCCTGCGCCACGACGAGCTGCTGTTTCTCGGAGAACGGCGCGTTGGCGAGCTCGAGGTAGTTGACCGTGGCCTGCCGGGCCTCGTCGAGATAGAACCCGAAGTAGGGGCCCGCGTGACCGAGGTACATGAACACGTCGCGGGCCACGAGCTCGGAGACCGCGAGGTCATGCTGACCCTTGCGGTCCGTCGTGAACATGTCCGAGTGGTAGATGCGCACCTCGAGGCTGACGTCCTTGCCGTTGGCCTTGATCTGCTTCTTGAAGAGGCCGCTGTCGGCTTTCAGGTCCTCGAAACGGCTCACCGGCAGGTCGAATCCGGCGGAATCGAGCACCTCGAAGGCCTGGCGGGCCTCCTGGAGGTCGGAGCGGGACTTGTTGTAGTCGTGCCCGAAGAAGAGCGTGATGTCGTAGACGCCGTCCTCGACGAAGCGGTCGTAGGCCGGGTAGGCATTGGAGACGTCCGGCAGCTTGGCGATCGTGCAGTCGACCGTCTCGAGCTCGCCCGAGTAGGTGTCCGGGTTGAACGAGCGAATCTCGCCGCGCGGCACGCTGTTCGGGTCGACGGTGGCGTTCTTGGGCATCCTGAGCGCGAAGCCCTTGCCGCCCTCGGCCGTCGCGGAGACCGGCATGATCGAGAGGAGGTCCTTCGGGCCGGCGACGTCGATGCTGAACGTGACCGCGTACCCGGCGTCGGGGTCGCCGCTGACGTCGAGCGTCTCGACGCTGAAGTTGCGCACCATCGCGTGGAAGCTGCCGTAGCCCTCGTTGCGGAAGAAGACCTCGGACTCGCTGATCTGTCCGTCACCGTTGGAGTCGATGCCGCGGAACTTGTCCGTCATGTAGGTCGTCAGGTAGAGGCCGAACGCCGTCAGCCGGCGGGTGACGATCTCCTGGCGCTTCGCCTCGTCGTTGAACTCGTCCTTCGTCATCGTGACGGGCAGGCGGCCGGTCACCTCGAACTCGGCGGCGACGGACGAGTAGAAGTTGTCCGTCTTGCCGGCGGGCACGACCTCGAAGGTCTCGGTGGCGGCGGTGTCACCGGCCGGCGTCTCGGTCCCGGTGTCGGCTTCGGAGCCACAGGCGGTGGTCAGGCCGAGCACGAAGGGGGCGGCGACGAGCAAGGACGAGAAGGCGGAGAAGCGGCGCATGCGGTGGACTCCGAGGTCGTTTGCCGGCACTCGTCAGCAAACTTCGTGCCCACGCGATCGGCAAGTCGAGTTGCCAGCGATTCGTCTCGACCGAGCGCGCCCGCCGTCGGCCCGCAAGACCATCAAGCCACGGTCACCCGGAACAGCGCGAGCGGTGCCGCCCGACCCTTCAACGCGATCGGACCGAGGGGCGTGAGGGCGAGGGTCTCGGGCGCACGCAGCGCCGCGACGGTGTGCTCGGAGAGGACCACCGCGTCGGCCTCGGCGACGCCGCAGACCCGCGCGGCGAGGTTCGTGGCCTCGCCGATGGTGGCGTACTGCACGTACGACTCCGTCCCGATGTTGCCTGCGGCGACCGGACCGGTGTGCAGTCCGATGTGGATGTGCAGGGGTTCGGGCAGCGAAAGCGTCGCGAGGGTTCGCTGCATCTCCAGCGCTGCGGCGACGGCGGCGTCGGCGTCGCCCGGCCGGCGCAACGGGGCGCCCCAGACGGCGAGGAGCGCATCCCCGATGTACTTCTCGAGTGTCCCCCCGTGGCGAAAGACGATCTCCGCCATCGGTGGAAAGTAGGCGTTGAGCAGGTCGAGCAGCGCCCGGGGACTCAGCCGCGTCGACATCTCCGTGAACCCGCTGATGTCGGCGAACAGGGCCGTGATCTCGGTGTCGGTCACCGCGAAGACGTCGCGCAGCGAGCCCGAACTGGCCTGGAGCGACTGCACCGTCGACGGCGGGAAGAAGCGCATCAGCGTATTGCGCACGACGGCCTCGGACTCGAGGCGGCGGCGCAGGCGCGTGTTCTCGAGGGCCTGCGCCGCCAGGTTCGCGAACGCCGAGAGGAAGTCGAGATCGCCCTCGGTGTAGCGGTCGGCGGCCACTTTGCTGTCCACGTACAGCACGCCCTGCAGCTCGTCGTCGAAGAGCAGGGGCGCCGCCATGGCCGAACAGATCGCGGCCGCCCGCACCGACTGCGAGCCGGCGAGCCGGAAGTCGACGAGCGCGTTGCTGAACAGACCCGCCGCGCGCTGCGACCGGACCCACTCCACGATGCGCCGGCTGTAGGGCGTCTCCTCGAGCTGCGTCGGGACGTCGTTGCGCACGGCCACCGGGACGAGCGCGTGCGTCCGCGGGTCGAAGAGCAGCACGGCGCCGCGGTCCGCCTCGAGGAGCTGGAACGCGAGTTCCAGAATCCGCTCGGCGATGACCTCGGGGACGGCCGGCGCCGCGAGGAGCTGGCTGACGCGCAGCAGGAGGCGCAGCTTCTCCTCCGCCGAACGCGCGGCGACCGGAGACGGCAGCCTGAGGCCCTTGAGCGTCGGCAGGCTGTCGGGGCCGCCCGGAGTCGCCGGGACGTCGGCCGGCAGGGCCGCGTCGACCCGCGCGTCGAGATCGGCGCCGGTCAGCGCAGACGGTGTCCGCCGGATGGCCGTCGGTTCGATGCGGCCGGCCTCGGGCGCCCGCGTGCCCGCCGGGGCCTCCGCGAGCACGAGACGCAGCGTCACCTCGCCGAGCCGGAGCCGGTCGCCGGCCTGCAGCGCCTGGCTGCGCTCGACGCGCTCTTCATTGACGTAGGTGCCGTTCTTGCTGCCGAGATCGGCCACCGTGACGCGGGCGCCGGCGATCTCGAGGCGGGCGTGCTGGCGCGACAGGCTCGCCGAGGCGACGCTCAGCGTGCAGTCTTCGGCACGCCCGAGCGTGCAGGTGCCATCGGCGAGGGGCAGGCGCTGCTCCTCCGGGCGACCGGGGAAGAGAATCAGTTCGTACACGCCCGCACGGTAGCGCAGTCCCGCGCCCGCGCAAGGCTTCGAAGCCATCGAAGTGTTCTGTGCGGAATGAGACTTCGATGTGTTTTGTGAGTTGTCATGAAAATTCACCCGTCGTGATGAAAATGGCATCGAAAAACTTTACCCATACGGAAACCCTGATAAGACCTCGCGTTCAGGAGGGCGCTCGCCACGCAGCGGCGGGTTCGACCGGAGAGCCATGCCGACTTTCATGGGGGCGCGACGCGCCCTGGAGACCTACTTCGAGCTCGGCCCGCGCCGGACCACCTGGCGGCGCGAAGTCGCCGCGGGGCTGACGACCTTCGCCGCGATGGCGTACATCCTGTTCCTCAACCCGGCGGTCCTCGGCGCGGCGGTCCGGGTCGAGGGCGTCGATCTTCGTCCGCAGCTCCTGACGGCGACGGCCCTGGCGGCGGCGCTCGGTTCGCTCCTCATGGGGCTCCTCGGTCGCTACCCGGTGGCGGCCGCACCCGCCATGGGACTCAACGCCTACTTCGCGCACACGATCGTCCTCGGGGACGGCGTGCCGTGGCCGACCGCCCTGGGGGCCGTCTTCCTCGGCGGGTGCATCGGTCTTCTTTTCAGTTTCTCGGTCCTGCGCCGGATGATGCTGGCGGCGTTCCCCCCGACGCTGCGGCTGGCGACGGTGGCCGGCATCGGGGCCTTCATGGGGGCGCTCGGCTTGCAGTCGGCGGGGCTGCTCGTCCACGGGGAGCCGTTCCCCATCCCGGGCGATGCGCTGACCATCCCGGCGCTTCTGACGGCGGCGGGTCTCGGGCTGCTGCTCGCGCTGCGGCGCCTCCGGGTTCCCGGGGGCATCCTGCTGGCGATCGGGTTGCTGAGCGCGGCCTGTATCGCCACCGGCGCGCCGGTCTTCGACGGTGCGCCCTTCGCCGGTCTGCCGGCGCCGGCGCTCCAGTGGCCCGTGTGGCCGACGCACCTGATCTTCGCATTCGACCTGCGCGGCGTTTTCGAGGGCGGGCTGATCGGCGTCGTCGCCGCGGTCGCGTTCGTCGACCTCTTCGATTCCGTGGGGGCGCTCATGGGCCTCGCCGACAAGGCCGACCTGCTCGACGCGGACGGCAACCTGCCGCGGGCCGGGCAGGTCCTGGCCGCCGACGCCGGCGCGAGCGTCCTCGGCGCCGCCCTCGGCATGAGCCCGACGACCACGTTCATCGAATCCGCGGCGGGCATCGACGCGGGCGGACGCACGGGCATCACGGCGATCGTCGTGGCGCTCCTCTTCGGGGCGAGCCTCTTCCTCTGGCCGTTGGCGGCCGCCATCCCCTCGGTGGCGCTCGCCCCCCTCCTGCTCTACCTCGGCGGGCAGATGCTCTGCGCCGCCCGCGGTGTCGACGTCCGGGATCTGTCGCATGCCGTGCCGGCGGCGGTGACCATCGTCGTGATGCCGCTCACCATGAGCATCACGCACGGCATCGTGGCGGGGGTCCTGACCTACTGCGCGTGGCAATGGGCGTATCGGGGCGTGCGACGGGTTCACTGGGCGCTGAACACGATTGCGGCGGCGCTGATTGCGCGCATGCTGGTGCTGGCGGCCGCCGCGCTCTGAATCCCGGGCTCACGCCGCGCGTCCGTGGATTCGACCCGCTGGACGCCCGACATCTGCGAAGAGAGCCCCCCATGCGCACCATTTCGACTGCCCCCGATGGGCCCTCCCTCCCCGTCGTCGCCCTCCTGGCCCTGTGGACGGCGGTCGGCTGCGCCCGCCCGGATCGCCTCCCCGAGACCCCACCCGTCCCGACGACGATCGTCGTCGTGGCGCCCCCGCCGCCTCCGCCGGCCCCGCCGAGCGCCGTGGAGGCCGGGCCGCCTGCGGCGACGACGGTCGAGACCGCGGTGACGCCCCCGCCGACGGCTGCCGAGCATCCCGCGACCCCGACGACGGTCGTCTTCGCCCCCCGGACGGACATCGTCGTGGTGCCCGCGTTGCGGCGCCCTCCCCTGCACGTCCACCGGCCGCCGCCCCGGACCCGCGTCGTCTTCGTCGGCCCGCCGGGCGCCTTCGACGGGGGGCCGCGCGCGCCGCGGGACGACGCGCGCGAACGCCCCCCGCGGGGGCACCGGCATGACCGGGATCGGCCGGGACCGGCCTCGGCGGGGCGAGAACGCACGGCGCCGAGGTCGTTCCCGGCGCGTCCGGACCGCCCGCGAAGGGAACGACCCGAGCCCCGAGCCGAGCGGCGTCCGGCCCGACCGAAACCGGTGCCCGCCCTGCGCGGTCGGGCGCCCGTGGAGCGCCGCGCCGTCGACGCCCCGGACGCGCGCGCCGGACGGCCCTCCGCGCTCGGCGAGAAGGCGGCCCCGACGAAGCCCGCGAAGACCGTCCCGAAGAAGGGCAGGCCGAAGCCGCGCAAACCCGCACGGTGACGACGCGCGGCCCCTGTCGCTCGACATTGGCCTTTGCCATGATGAGAAGATGTCGACCTCGAACTCGACCGACGCCGAACTCCGCGAGCGCCTCCGCGGCCTGATGGCGCTGAGCCAGGCCCTCGCCGCCGCCACTGAACCCGAGGAGGTCATCGGGCGCATCCTCGACGCCGGCACGCGCCTGTTCCGGTCGGAGGGCTGCTCCATCGCCGTCGTCGACGAGCCCGCGCGCGAACTGCACTTCTTCGCAATGGAGGGCCGCGCGAAGGCGCCCCCGTTCCGCATCCCGCTCGGACAGGGCATCGCGGGTCACGTCGCAAGCACCGGCGAGACGGTGCTCGTCAACGATACGGCGAGAGACCCGCGGTTCTTCCAGGGCGTCGACCAGAAGACCGGCTTCCGCACGCGATCGATTCTCTGCGCGCCCGTCCGCTGGCGCGGCGCGACGCTCGGGACGATTCAGGCCGTCAACGCCCGGCGCATCGAGGGCTTCACCGACGAGGACAGCGAGGTGCTCGTCGCCCTGTCGAGCCTCGTCGGCGCCGCGATCTCCCGGACGCGGGCCGAGAGCGCCGCGCGGGCGGCGGGCAACGTTCTCGCCGCGGAGAGCGAGGCCCGGCACCGGATGATCACGGGGCGCACGCCGGCCATGGTCGAGGCGCTGCGTATCCTGAAGACGGCGGCGGCGTCCCCCTCGACGGTGCTGCTGCTCGGCGAGAGCGGCACCGGCAAGGAGGTCTGCGCTCGACAAGTCCACCACTGGAGCCCGCGCCATCGGGCGCCCTTCGTGGCGATCAACTGTGTGGCGCTGACCCCGACGTTGCTCGAGAGCGAGCTGTTCGGGCACGAGAAGGGCGCGTTCACGGGTGCGACGGCCCGCAAGAAGGGCAAGTTCGAGCTCGCCGACGGCGGCACGCTCTTCCTCGACGAGATCGGCGAACTCCCGGCGGACCTTCAAAGCAAGCTCTTGCGCGTCCTGCAGGAGCGCGAGCTCGAACGCGTCGGCGGCAACGAGACGCTGCGGGTCGACGTGCGGGTCATCGCCGCAACGAACCGCGACCTGCGCGCCGAGGTCAACGCGGGCCGCTTCCGCGAGGACCTCTACTACCGCCTCAACGTCGTGCAGGTCTCCCTGCCCCCCCTGCGGGCCCGACCCGACGACGTGGCCGCGCTCGCGGAGCACTTCCTGGCGCGGGCGTGCTCGGAGATGAAGCGCGCCCCGCTGCGCCTCTCGCCCGAGGCCCTCGACGCGATGCGGCGCCACCCGTGGCCGGGCAACGTGCGCGAGCTCGCCAACCTCATCGAACGCTGCGCGGTGCTCGCCCCGGGACCGGAGATCAGCGTCGCCGATCTGGCCCTCGACGCCTTCGCCCCGAGCGCGCCGGGAAAGTCCTCCGCCTTCGGACCGCCCGGCGCGCACGGCCTGCCCGGGACGCAGCGACGCCCCGGCGGCGCGGGGACGAACGCCGACGCCGAGGCCGGCGTGTCGAGCGAGCTGCCCCTCGGCGAAGCCGTCGAGGCCTTCAAACGGCGGCGGGTTCAGGCCGCCATGGACGCCTGTGGCGGCAATCAGGCGCGCGCGGCGGTGATGCTCGGCATGGCACCGCCCAACCTCAACCGCCTGCTCAAATCACTGGGCCTGCGGGCCTGAGTTCTCGGGCCCGGCGTCATGTAGACGATCGGGCTTCGCGTCGACGCCCGACGGGGTGGCGGGGGCGTCGGCCTCGCCGCGCATGAGGCGACGCACGCCCAGAAAAAACGCGACGTGCAACGCCACGGTCACGATCAGGACGGCGATCCAGGCGGGGCTCTCGAACAGGAGATCGAGCAGGTTCATCGACGCGCAGCTTACCCCTTCGGGCAGAAAGTGCGCGAGCGCCGCGGTTGTGTTGTGTCGTCGTCCGCCCTTCGCCGTCAGACCGGATCCGCACGCCGAACCCGAAGAGAGGAGACCCCTTCGATGTGCCCGACCCGCGCCCCCTGCGCCCTCGTGACGACCGTGGCGTTCTGCATCGCCCTCCCGCCGGCGGCCGCGCTCGCCGCCCCGAGGGCCCGCTTCACGCCGCCGAGTCCCCTCCCCCCGAACACGCGCCTGAGCCACGGCAACGTCGTCGCCGGCGCCGAGCACGTCTACGAGGTCGTCCCGCCGGCGCCGGCCGGCACCGGGCGCCCGGGCGACGCGCCCGCGAAACGGACGGCGAAGCGGTCGAAGGCACCCGCCGCAGCACCGATGAGCGTCCGGCTCATCCACGCGCGGAGCGGCCGCGTCGAGGGTACGCTGACCTGCGAGGGCGGCTCGGCGCAGCGCCCCTGCCGGGTCGAGGTCTTCGACCACGCCGCCCGCTGCGCGAGCGCCGAGGCCGAGTGCCGGATGACCTGGACGCCGGTCCCGGGACCGGGGGGGCGGTGAAATCGGCGGACAAACGGGCGCTGACATGTAATACTTGGAATGCAAACAATGTCACGTCAGCCGCCCCACCCCCCGCATGCACCCCACCCGCCGGACGCCCTGGCCCGGCTGCTGCATCCGACCGCGCTCGACGGTGCGCTCGCTCGGCTCGTCCCCGATCCCGCCGCGCGGGCGTTCGTCTCGCGCTGCATCGTCGGCGAGGGGCCGATTCATCACCGCGGTGCCAGTTTTGTCCTGATTGAGGCCCTCCACCGGCTGCTCGAACGCCTTCCCCCGCTGCCGTCGCCCCCTTCGACGGCCCCCTCGCGCCCCTTTCCGATGCGCCTCCCGCCCCACGTCGCGCCGCGCGACCCGCCGCCGGTCTGGCCGGTCAGCGTCCCGCTCGACACCGTGGCGGCGCTCGGCGGCTCGGATCCCGTGCTCAGAGAGTCCCTGATCGACTGCGTGACGGACGGCCCCGCCCACCATGCGCTCGCCAACGTGGTCATGCTGGCCCTCATCGAGGAGGCGCTCGCACGCCTGCCGGACGGGGCGTGAGCGGATGGATGGCGCCCATCGGGCGATGGGGCGGGCGTTCCTGGGGTGCGCCGGCGAGCTCGGCATGTGCAGCGCGGCCTGGCTGTTCTGTGAAACGGCGTACGCAGCGGGGGGCGCGGACGAGCTGTGCGCGCTCATGAACGCGCTCGGCCGGGGTTTTCCGGTGCTCGACGCGGTGGGCCGGGCCGTGCTCTCCGGCAAACGCCCCCCACTCGAGACCGCCGACGAGGTCCGCCTGCGGTTGGGCGGGCTCGAGGAGGTGGTGTTCGTCGGGCACGAGGCCCTCTTCCTCGACGCGCTCCTGCCCACCCTGCCGGCCGACCTCCACGTCTCGCTGCTCCGTCCCGGCGACGCCCATACGAACTGGCCGCGCGTCGTCGCGAATTTCCGCGGGCGCGTCGACACGGTCACCCTCGCCGACTTTCAGCGGGCCGCCGGCCCGGGCAGTGCGCTCGTGACCTTCACCTACGGCGCGCAGGAGACGACCTGCCACGTCATGCCGACCTGGCTGCGCGTCGCCGGCCCGGATGTCCGCGTTCAGTTCCGCTCGCTCATCGGATGGGAAGTGATGCGTGACCCGTTCTTCGTCTATCCCCGGTGGCTCGTCGAGGCGGACCGGGCGCAGTTCACGGACCACGTCGGTCCGGCGGTGCCGTCTTGACCGCGACCGCCGCCGGCACGCTCGGCGTCCTCACCGCCGTGCTGGTGGTGCAGGCGCTGCTGCCCGGCATCCGCCTGCTCACGGTCCTGGTGGGCGCGCTGATGGCGGTGGGGATCGCCGTGGTGTCGGGCACGAGCACCGCCGCGGCGATTTTCGCCGGTGTCCCGTGGGACGTCCTGGTGATCGTGGTGGCCCTCGGGCTCCTCTCCCACCGGGTCGCCGACACGGGACTCTTCGCCCGCCTCTCCGTGGCCGCGGTCCGGCTCAGTGCGGGCTCCCCGACGCGGCTCTGGTTGATCTTCGCGGTGTGCATGTACCTCGTGAGCGGGCTGATCAACAACCTCACGGCGCTTCTCCTCGTTCTGCCCGTGCTGCTCGGCCCGATGGCCGCGATGGGTGTCGATCGGCGCTACGTCGCGTCGGCGTTGGGCGCCACCCTGGTCGCGTGCAACCTCGGCGGCGCGGCCACGCCCATCGGTGACTTCCCGGCAATCCTCCTGATGGGGCGGGGTGCGATGGACTTCACCGACTATGCGACGACGATGGTGCCGCGGACGGCGCTGACCCTGCTCGTCTTCGGCGGCCTGGTGCTGCTTCGGCGCCCCGCCCGCGGACTCGTGGTCTCGCCCCTCTCGAGACGCCTCGCCGTGCGGACCACCGAGGCGCTGCATCGCGGGATCCGCATCGACCGGCGTGCGCTCTTCCCCGCGCTCGGCGCCCTCATCGCGATGCTCGTCGCCTGGGTGCTCGTCCCGCGCAGCAGCGGAATCGGCCCCGAGCTCATCGCGTGGGCCGGCGCCGCGGTCGCGCTCGTTTCGGCCCCGACGACGGGGGAATCACTCCTGAGGCGACACGTCGACGTCGAGGCGCTCCTCTTCTTGCTCGGGCTCTTTCTCATCGTCGGCGCCGTCCGGGCGAGTGGCGCGTTCGACGTCGCCGCCGCCTGGTTGATCGCGCTCCCCGTCTCGCCGGACGTTCAGCTCGTTCTCTTTCTTCTCCTGGCCGGGCTGTTGACCGGCCTGTTCTCCGCGGGCCCCGGGATGGCGGCCCTCCTCGACGTCGGCGAACGCCTCGCCGAGCAGCATCCGCCGGCGGTCGTCTACACCGGACTCGCGATGGCCGTCTGTGCCGGCAGCTCGCTCTTTCTCACCGCCGCGACTGCGGGACCGCTCGCCCAGATGCTCACGGACCGCGCCGAGTTGGTCGATGCGGACGGCCTGGCCGTGCGTTTCGGCTTCTCGGACTACCTGCCCGTCGGCCTGCTGGGGTTCCTGGTCACCCTCGGCGCGGCCATCGTTTTCACACTGGCCTCGGCCTGAACCGCCTGCCACGTCCTCGGGGGAGTGCCATGCTCGGCTCGAAACGTACACATCGCCGCCTCGGCGTCTGCGCCCTCACCCTCGGCCTGGCATTGGGCGGGCCGCCCGGTCGGTTCGGCCCGAGCGCCGCGCACGCGCAACCGCCCGAGACCGATGGCTCCCATTCTCCCCGGGCGGCGATCTCGGCCTTTCTCGAGGCCACCCGCGCCGGGCAATACGAGCGGGCGGCGCGCTTCCTGGGGACCCCGGCGCCGGAGGTCGGTGACCCATCGCACCTGGCGTTCCAGCTCAAGGCGGTCCTCGACCGCCACCTCTGGGTCGACCTCGAGGCGGTCTCCCCCGACCCGGAAGGCGACCGCGGCGACGGCCTCGAACCGGGGGTCGACGAGCTGGGGACGATCCCAGGACCGAGCGGTCAGGGCTCTCCCGTGCGGCTGATCCGCGCGTCCACCCCGCCCCACGAGTGGGTCCTCGCCCCGTCCGTCGTCTCGCGGATCGACGGATGGTACCGCTCGCTCCCCGGCGCGTGGCTTCGCAGCGTACTCCCCAAGCCATTGCAGCGGCCCGGACCGGCGGACGTGCTCTGGTGGCAGTGGGGGGCGATCCTCATCCTGCTTGGCGTCGCGATCACGGTCGGGCTCGGATCTGCCCGGCTGACGCGTCGGCTGCTGACGCGCCTGGCGGCCCGGACCGAGACGCCCTGGGATGACGGCGTCGCCACGCGACTCGGCGCCCCGCTGACCCTGCTCGTCACCGCGGTCGTCGTGCGGTCCGGGCTCCCGGTGCTCGGTCTCTACACGCCCGCCGAGGCCGCGGCACGGGGCGTCATCCGGGCCGCGCTCATCGTGACCGCCTTCTGGGCCGCGTGGCGGACCATCGACGCCGCGGCCGAGTCATTTCTGAGCGTGCGTGGGGTCGCGCTCGCGTCGGTGACGCGAACCCTGGTTTCGATGGGTGCACGGCTCGGCAAGGTCGCACTCATCATCGGCGCGCTGGTCATGGCGCTGCGGGCGCTCGGCGTCGAAGTCACCGGTCTGCTCGCGGGGCTCGGTCTCGGGGGCCTCGCCGTGGCGCTCGCGGCGCAGAAGAGCGTCGAGAACCTGTTCGGTGGCGTGGCCCTCGCGGTGGACAGTCCCTTCGGCGTCGGGGACTTCGTGCGGATCGAGGACTTCGTGGGCACCGTCGAGGCCATCGGACTGCGCACGACGCGCATCCGGACCCTCGACCGGACCCTGGTCACGATTCCCAACGGACGCCTGGCGGACATGCGTCTCGAGAACTTCTCGGTGCGCGACCGCATCCTGTTCGCCTGCACGGTCGGGGTGACCTATGAGACCCGGCCCGACGTCCTTCGACGGGTCCTGGAGGACCTGGAGGCGCTCCTTCGGGCCCATCCGAAGATCTGGCCGGACGCGGTGGTCGTCCGCCTGGCGGCCTTCGGCGCGTCCTCGCTCGACATCGAGGTCAAAGCCTGGTTCGAGACGCGAGATTGGGGCGAATTCCAGCGAATCCGGCAGACGCTCATGCTCGAGATGCTGGGCGTGGTCGAAGCGGCGGGCGCCGGTTTCGCGTACCCGACGCAGACCATCCATCTGGCGCGGACGTGACCCGACGCCTCGGGGCGTGCGCCGGCAGGCATTCTCTCACAGTCGGGAAATCGACAGGATGCGTACGGGTATCCGACGATTTCCGTCGATGACATGCGGGGGGCCGTGCGGCACGGGGTTTGCGTATGTCTGTATGCGCGCCACCCCCCGTCGGCCGCACACGTAACACCCGGCTCCGTCGACGACTCTCACCGGGGCACCGGCGCGGCAGAGGCGTCCGCACGGAAGAGGCCCCATGAGACTCCACCCCCCCTCCGCTCCCGACGGCTGTGTTTCCGCCGCCCTCCCCTGGCATCTGGCGGTTTCGATGCCGCGGCCGCCGATCGGCCTCGCCGCCGGTGGTGATGCGGCGTTTCCACTCATCCTCCGGCGCATCGCCGAAGCGCGCCACAGCATCGACATCCGCGCCTACATCTGGCGGGACGACCACACCGGCCGGACGGTGGCGCGGGCGCTACTCGCCGCCGCGGATCGGGGGGTTGCCGTCTCGATCGCGAAGGATCGCGACGCGGCGAGCTACGAGTTCTCGGAGCGCACGGGTCGCAGCCTGCTACACCCGGATCTGCAGCCGTATGACCGCCTCGAGGCGGCGTTCCTGTCGACCGTCTACTCGGGCCGACCCATCCGCCGCGCGGCGGGCCCGTCGGCCGAGGGCGAGGCGCTGCGGGCCCACCCCAACGTGCGCCTCGACATCGGACGTCGGTACGATCACGCCAAGGTCTACGTCTTCGACGAGCGCCGCATCGTCCTCGGGGGCATGGGCATCGGCGACGAAGCGCGCCATGACACGATCGACTACATGGTCGACCTCGAGGGTCCGTGCCTCGTAGAGCGGTATCGGGCGCGCCGGGCCGGACAGGCGGACTTCGACCCGGTACGCAGCATCGACTTCCTCCTGCACGAACGGGCCACGCACGGTGTGTCCGCCCCCCCGCTTCGGCGCGACCGGCTCGGGCTGCTCGCGGCCGCACGACGGTCACTGGTCGTCGAGATGGCCTACTTCGGCGATGACGCGTTCGTCGACGCGCTCGTCGACGCCGTCCGCCGCGGGGTCGAGACCACCGTCGTCGCCTCGCGGCGCGCCTCCATTCTGCGCCATCTGAACCACGCCGCGCTCGATGACCTGCTCGTCCGGACGGGCGCCCCCGCACATCTCGGGGTGTACCTGGTCGACGCCGAGGTCCACGCCAAAGTGGTCGTCGTCGACGGCGTCGCCGTGGATCTCGGCAGCGCCAACTTCTCGCCGCTGTCGCACGGCATCTACGACGAGGTCAACGTCCACGTCCGCGATACGAGCCTCGCGGCGCGCCTCACGGCCGAGATCCGCAAACACGCGGCCACGGGGGAACGGCAGGGCGGCCGCCTGCGCCACCGGCGCTCCCTCGCGGTCGTCGAGGCCTGGCTCATGGCGCGGCACGCCCGACAGGTGGCACGCCGAGCGACCGCCGCGCCCCGAGCATAATTGCACGTTTGTTCAATAAACATCGCGCCGGGCCGTAACGCCCACCGCCGGTAGCGGCTCCCAACGCTGTCGTCTTGTCATTCGAAGGCTACGCCCATGGAAATCCTGTCCTCGCTTCTGCGCGGTGATCTCTCCCCGAGCGCCCGGATCTGGTCCGCGTTGCTGCCGGCGATTCTGCTCGTCGCCTACTTCATCGGCGGTCTGTTCGTGTACTTCGGGCGCGTCGCCCTGCGCGGGCAGCACCACGACGCCGAGATGGCGAGTCGGCCGACGACGGCCATCCTCGGCCCGTTCGTGCGTCACTTCTTCGCGTGGCTGATGCAGCCCCTCTTCCGCGCGTTCCGCGCCTCCGGGCTCCCCGCGGACGCGGTCACCATTCTGTCGACGCTGATCTCCCTGGGGGCTGGGGTGGCGCTGGCGGCCGGTCGCTTCGCGTTGGGGGGTTGGCTCTACATTCTGTCCGGCGCGCTGGACTTCGTCGACGGTCGCCTCGCGAGGCTGACCGGGACGGCGAGCCCGCGCGGCGCCGCGCTGGACTCGGTGCTCGACCGCTACGCGGACACTGCGGTGCTGGTCGGCCTGGCCTGGTACTACCGGGATTCGTGGGTGCTCCTCGCCGTCCTCGGTGCCCTGGCGGGCTCCCTGTTGACGTCGTACGTGCGGGCCCGCGGCGAGGGCCTCGGGGTGTCCATGAAAGAGGTGGGCGTCGCGCAGCGCGCGGAGCGCATCGCCATTCTGGGCAGCACGGTGGCCCTGAGCCCGATCTTCCCGGCGATCTACGACCCGACGAACCCGCGTCCGGAACACGGTCTGGCCATCGTCGGCATCACCTTGCTGGCAGTTCTCGGCAATCTCACCGCGTTCTCCCGCCTCGGCGCCCTGCTCGATGCGCTGTCGAATCGACCGACGAAGGCTCGGCCGGGCTTCTTCGGACTCGGACGAGGGAGCCTGCTGCGGGGCGCGGTCAGCGCGGTCGTGGCCACCGGCGCGGACTTCATGGTGGTGGTCGGCCTGGTCGGCGCCGGCCTCACGCCGGCCTGGGCCACGCTCTTCGGCTGCGTCGCCGGCGGGGCGCTGAACTTCGCCCTGAACCGACGCTGGGCCTTCGAGTCGAGCGCCGACGCCCGAGTGCCGCCCCAGGTGGGCCGCTACGTCACCGTCAGCGCCACGAGCGCGCTGCTCAACGCCGGGGGCGTCTCGCTGCTGATGCTCCTCCCGGTCGATTATCGCGCGGCGTGGTGGCTCGCGCGCGGCATCGTCTTCCTCGCCTGGAACTACCCCCTCCAGCGCAGTTTCGTGTTCGCCCCCGAGCTTGCCACGCCCCCGCGACCCGCCGCCCACCACGCGTAGTCCGACATGTCTCGCCATACCCGCCCCACGCCCGAGCCCCGCCGCCTCGTCGCGGCGACGGAACGCGCCCTCGGCGCGCTCGCGCAGGGCGCGTTTCGCAGGCCCGTCACGGTGTTGCTCGGCGTCGCCGTCACCGTGGGGCTCGCGCTGTGGGCGGCGGCCCGGCTGCGCCTCGACGCGGATCTCAGTCGCCTCCTGCCGCCCGAGGCGGAGAGCGTCGTGGCCCTGAACGCCCTCGAAGCGAGAACGGGCGGTCTCGGCGCGGTGACCGTCGCCCTCACCGGACCCGAGCCGGCGCTGAGCCGGGCTGCGGACACCGTCGCGACGCGGCTGCGATCGGTTCCGGAGATTCGCGCAGTGGATGACCGCCTGCCGGTCGCCTGGTTCGCCGAGCGCGCGCTCTGGTTCGCCGAGCCCGCGGCGCTGCGCACGCTCGCCGATGCGCTCGAAGCCCGGACGGCACACGAGAAGCGCGCCCGCAACCCCCTTCTGATGGATCTGGAACAGACCCCGCCGCCGCCCGTGGAGACCGCGGCCCTCGAGGCCGAGTTGCGCGCGCGGCTCGGTCGCCTCGGCCTCGAGCCGAGCCTCGGGGGCGGACCGGACGGGGCGGCCGACGGGCGCTACCGCAGCACCGACGGACGCACGCTCGTGCTCTTTGCGAAGCCGACGCGTCGGGCGACGGACCTCGCGTTCGCGCGGCGGGCGGTGGACGCGGTGGACACCGCGACGCGCGCGGCCCTCGCGGACGTCCCCGAAGTCGCCTATGCCCTCTCCGGGCGCTACGCGAAGCGCCTCGAGCAACAGGCGGCGCTGTCGGCAGATCTGAATCGTGCGTCGCTCTGGGCGTTCGTCGGCCTGGTGGCCTACCTCGCATTTCACTTCCGGCGGGTCGGCGCGGTGTTTCAGGTGCTCCTCCCGCTGCTCGTGGCGCTGACCTGGACGTTCGGATTCATGGCGATGCGGTTCGGGACGCTGAACCTGCTGACGGGCATGACGGGCGCCATCCTCCTCGGGCTGGGGATCGATCACGGCATTCATCTGCTCGGTCGTTTCGACGCGGAGCGGGTGGCCGGTGCCGACGCGGCGACGGCCGTCGACCGGGCCTTCGGGCGCACCGGGCGAGCGGCCCTCGCGGCAGCGCTCACCACCGTCGCCGGATTCGGTGGATTGGCGCTCTCGAGCTTCCGCGGATTCGCCGAGTTCGGCGTCGCGGCGGGCGTCGGCAGCCTGCTGGTCGTCGTCTCCTATGCCCTCGTGCTGCCCGCAGTGCTGGCGGTGACGGGGGGGCGGCGCGCCGTTCGGGCCGGTCGCGCGACCGCGTCACCCTTCCTCGCGTCGCTGCCCCGCACCGCCCCGGCCGTGGTGTGGATCGGGCTGGTTCTGGTCGCGGGCACCCTGCTGACCGGACGCGCTTCGACGTTCGAGACCGACTTCGCGGCCCTCGAAGATCGTGGCCTGCCCGCCGCCCGCCTCGACGCCGAAGTCAATGCGCTGCTCGGACACTCGCAGACCCCCCTGGCCGCCCTCGCCCGAACGGCCGAGGACGAGGCCGGCGTCGCAAACGCGCTGCGCGGGGCGGCGCTGCCGAGCGTACAGTTCGTCCTGTCCCTCGCGGACCTCCTGCCCGAGGGCGACATCGCACGGCACGAGGCCCGTCGTCACGCGATGGCGGCCCTCGCGGGCGCCGCCACACGCGTGCCGCGCGGAGCCCTGGCGGACGACGAGCGAGCCCGTCTCGACGAGCTGCGTCGCCTCACGCGTGCACCCGAGCCCACCCGCGAGACCCTGCCTGCCGAAGCCCGAGCCCGCTTTCAGCCGCTCGACGCGCCGGCCGACGCGCCGGGCAACGTGCTGGTCTTCCCGACGGTGGTGCAAAGCGACGGCGCCGCGGTGAGCGCGCTCGCGCAGGACCTGCGCGGGGTCCTGGGCGCGACGGACTCGCGGCCGCTGCTCGCCGGCGAGGCCCTGGTGCTCGCCGACGTCCTCACGACCGTCGAGGCGGAGGCGCCGCGTGTGGTCGCGCTCACGCTCGCCATCGTCTTCGCGGTTCTCTGGCTGCTGCTCGGCCGGATCGGCCCCGCGGCGATCGCGTTGCTCGTCGCGGTCGGAACGGTCACGGTCTCCATCGGGCTCGCCGCCCTGGCCGGGCAGCCGCTGAACTACCTGAACATGATCATGGTCCCGGTGCTGTTCGGCGTCGGCGTCGATGCCGCCGTTCACCTGTTCGCACGCCTCGAAGAGTCGCCGGGCGCGCCCCTGACCATCCTGCACGACACCGCGCGCGCGGTCATCGGCGCGCTCGTGACGACCGCGCTCGGTTTCGCCCCCTTGCTGTCGGCCCACCATCCCGGCCTGGCCTCGATCGGCTGGCTGGCGGTGGTCGGACTCGGCGTGAACTTGCTGCTCAGTCTGGTCCTGCTACCGGCCATGATCGGGCTGCGAATCCGTCTTCGGGATCGCCCGCGTCGGCGGGAGGCCCGCGTCGCCGGCCTGCTCTCGACGGTCTTCGGCGCGGGTTTCGCGCCCGTCGCGCCCGGGACGCTCGGGGCCCTCGTCGCCCTGCCCGCAGCCTATGCGTTGTCCGCCCTCCCCGTTCCCGTGCGTGCGGCGGTCCTGCTCGTCGCCGCCGCGCTCGGCGCGGTGGTCATTTCGCGCTACCTGGGCGCGGATCGCGCCGCCGATCCCCGGGAGGTCGTCCTCGACGAGACCGTCGGCGCCGCCATCGCGCTGGCGTTCGTCCCCTTCGAGCCGCGGTGGGCCATCGCCGCATTCCTGCTGTTTCGCCTGTTCGACGTCGTCAAGCCCTGGCCCATCGGCGTCATCGACCGGCGCCTGCATGGCGGGACAGGGGTGATGCTGGACGACGTCGCCGCCGGACTGCTCGCGGGCGGCCTGCTGCTCGGCGTGCATTCGCAGCTCTGACCGGGCAAACCGGCGCCCAATCCGTTTCTCAGGAGAGAGTCGTGCCTATCCCCGACCACACCCCCTCCCGCCCGATTCAACGTCACTCTCCGGCGCGGCGTGTCGCGCTCGGCGTCCTCGTCGCGATCGCCGGGTTGCTCGCTTTCGGCACCGAAGCCACCGCCGAGGCCGCCGATTCACCGGCGCTGACGCGAACAGAGGCGCTGATCACTGCGTTCATGCGGGTCGAGGCGCCACCGGAGGGCGCGCCCCTCGACGACACGCTCCGGGCGCGCAACCGGGCGGCGTTCACGGCGCTCGACGGCTTCTTCGATCGCGAGCGCCTCGTCGAGGGACCCATCACACCCCATCTCGGTCGCCTGACTCCCGCGGAGCTCGCCCGCTACCGCACGCTGTTCTGGGAGACCTTGCGCACCTCGACCTATGTCACGACCGGCCGCTTCTTCGCTGGGGCGAAGCATACGAGTCGAGTGACGCGAACCGGTGCAGACACGGCGGATGTCGATGTGTCGCTGCGAGTCGATGCCAAGGACCTCGACCTGCGCATCACATTCTTCTGGGCCCGCCGCGGCACCGAGTGGCGCCTGATCGATCTGGCGTTCGACGACGCATCGCTCGTCCGGGACTATCAGGCGCAGTTCGGGCGCATCCTCGACAAGGACGGCCCCGCCGGACTGCTGAACAAGCTGAGCGCGCGCCACGAGAAAGAGATTCGGGAGAAGGGCGCGGTGCCGTGACCCGAAGGTTCCGAGAGCGCCTCACGCCGATGTGGCTGGCCGGACTGC
Source organism: Myxococcota bacterium (assembly GCA_023150895.1). Taxonomy (GTDB): domain Bacteria; phylum Myxococcota_A; class Bradymonadia; order UBA7976; family UBA1532; genus CAINDO01. The sequence continues at coordinate 126,937 of JAKLJY010000002.1, forward strand.
TCACGGTCACCGGCCCCGGGGCGAGCGCCGCCGGCCCGGCCGACGCGCGGCGCCGGGATACACCCCTCGACGCCGAGGCGTGCGTCCGACGCGCGCTCGACGACAGCCCCGAAGTGGCGGCGGCGACGGCACGGACCGCGATGTACGCGGCGCGACTCGCCGAGGTCGAGGCGCTGTACGGGCCGCGCCTCGGTGCGCTCGCGTTCGTCGCCCCGACGTTCACGGTCGAGGGCTCGGGCGCGGACCGCACCGTCGAGCGCCGCTACGGCGTGCAGGATTGGGGTCCGTACACCCGCCTCGAGGCCACGCTCGCGCTCCCGCTCTACAGTTTCGGTCGGTTCGAGTCCGCCAGTCGCGCGGCCGAAGCGCGACGCGACGTCGAGGCGGCCCGCGCGGACGTCACCCGGGCCGCCGTGGCGCTGGCCGTTCGCCGCCTGTATTGGCAGCGGGCCTACGCGCTGGGGCTCACGCCGACGCTGACGCAGGCCGCTGAACAGCTCGAGACGGCCCGGCGTCGGGCCGAGGCGCTGTTCGCCGAGGGCGGCGGAGCCGTCTCGAACGTCGACCTCGCCCGCCTGGAGATCGCGCGACTCGAGCTCGAGCGCGCCCATCGCCAGGCGGTGAGCGGGGCCGCCGTGGCGACGGAGGCGCTGGCCCATACGATGGGCCTCGACCCGACGACACCGCCGAGCCTCGACGCAGACCGACTCACGCCGCCGCCAGTGCCCGCACCGCCACTGCACGAGGCGCTCGCCCGCGCGGCCCGGGACCGACCGGAGTTTCGTGCGCTGGACCGGGGGGCGGTCGCCGCCCGCACGCTCGCCGAGGCCGAGGGCGACGCCTGGTTGCCGGTCCTCGGCGCCGCGGCGACGTTTCAGGCCGGTTGGGCGCCGACGCGAGACGACAGCCCGAACCCCTACCACGCCGATCCGTACAACGAGGTGCAGGGCGGCGCCGGCCTCGGTCTCTTGTGGCACTTCTCGCCGTTCGAAGCCACCGCCCGGGCCGACGCCGCCCGCGCCCAGGGCGACGAGGTCGAGGCCCTGCGGCGGTTCGCGGCGACGGGCATTCCCATCGAGGTGCGCGTGGCCCACCGTGCATTGGCGGACGCGATGGCGGACGCGGCGGACGGCGAGCGACGCACGGCGGCCGCCCGCCGCTGGCTCGCCTCCGCCGCACGCGCCTACGACCTCGGCAGCGGCGACGCCGAGACCCTCCTCGAAGGTCTCGCGGCCTACGTCCTCGCCAAAAAGGCCCACGCCGACGCGCTGCTCGCCGCCCGCCTGGCCGAGGCCGAGCTCGCCCGCGCGACGGGCGCCGCGAACACATCTCCGAGTCTTCCCGCGCCGGCGTCGTCGGCGCCGCAGCCCCCACCGGCCGAGGCCACGGCGCCCGGCCCCGAGCGCCCCGCGCTCGCCCCCTGAAAGCAGGTGTCGTCATGTCTTCTGCCCCCGCTCCCCAACCCATCCAGCCCGCCCCCGAACGCCTCGGCGTTCTCCTGCAGGGCATGGGTGCCGTCGGCAGCACGCTCGTCGCCGGCGTCCTCGCCGTCCGTCAGGGGCTCGGCGAACCCATCGGCTCGCTGACGCAGCTCGGTCACATTCGCCTCGGCAAACGCACCGAGAACCGCAACCCCCGCATCCGCGACTTCGTTCCGCTCGCCCCCCTCGACGGCCTCGTCTTCGGGGGCTGGGACATCTTCGGCGGCACGCTGTACGACGCCTGCACGCACGCTCAGGTGCTCGATCAGACACTCGTCGAGAAGCTCAAGGGTGGCCTCAGCGAGATCGTCCCGATGCCCGGCGCGTTCGACCCGAACTTCGTCAAGCGGCTCAACGGCACGAACGTCAAGCCGGGCACCCGCCGCGACTGGGCCGACGCCCTGCGTCGCGACATCCGCGACTTCAAGGCGAAGAACGGCCTCGACCGCGTCGTCGTGATCAACTGTTCGAGCACCGAGATCTACGTCGAACCCGGCGCGGTGCATCAGACGCTCGAGGCCTTCGAGCGCGGCCTCGACGCGAACGATCCGCAGATCGGGCCCTCGCTCATCTACGCGTATGCCGCGCTGATGGAAGGGTGCCCCTATGCGAACGGCACCCCATCACTCTCCGCCGACGCGCCGGCGCTCCTCGAGCTCGCGAACACGCGCGGCGTGCCCGTCGCCGGCAAGGACTTCAAGACGGGGCAGACCATGGTCAAGACCGTGCTCGCGCCCATGCTCAAGGCCCGAATGCTCGGTGTAAAGGGCTGGTTCTCCACCAACATCCTCGGCAACCGCGACGGCGAGGTCCTCGATGACCCCGAGTCCTTCAAGGCCAAGGAGAAGACCAAGCTCGGCGTGCTCGACACCATCTTCCAGCCGGAGGTCTACCCCGGTCTGTACGGGGACCTCTACCACGCGGTCCGCATCAACTATTACCCGCCCCGCGGCGACGCCAAGGAGGGCTGGGACAACATCGATCTCTTCGGCTGGCTGGGTTACCCGATGCAGCTGAAGGTCGACTTCCTGTGTCGAGACTCCATCCTCGCCGCGCCGATCGCGCTGGATCTGGCCCTTTTCCTCGACCTGGCGCAGCGGGCGGGCAAGAAGGGCATCCAGGAGTGGCTGAGCTTCTACTGGAAGGGCCCGATGGCGGCCGACGGCCTGAAGCCCGAGCACGATCTGTTCATCCAGCTCACCAAGCTCAAGAACAACCTGCGCCACATGATGGGCGAGACGCTCATCACCCACCTCGGGACCGAGTACTACGAGTATCCGAGCGAAGGGAACTGAGTCTCACCGCCGCGGGCCGGATCGAGGCGACAAAAGACGACCGGCCGGTCGCGCCCGCCGCCCGACTCGGGAAGAGTCGGACGGATCGAGACACGGCCGGCCGGAGTGTGAGAAGGCGGGATGTCTGAGGCGGGACGTCAGCGGGAGAGCGGGAGCGCCAGGAAGGGCTGCGTCGTTCGGCGCAGCCCGCGCTCCGGGTGGTCACCGGCCGCGATGATCAGGGCCGGAGATTCGGTCGAGGGTGAAGGCCCGGCGTCGGGTGCACGGCACTGAAGCGACGCGCCGAACGCCTGCGCCCAGGTGGCGGCGATCTCGTTCGCCCGCACGTCGAGGGGATTGCCGACGAGTTCGACGACGGTGGGTGCTTCGACCCGCGTGCCGGCATGGACGGTCAGCACGGGCCGCTCGCACTCGCGGACGACACTCTCCGCGACGCTGCCGAGCCAGAGGCGGCGAACGCCCCGCCGGCCGTGCGTCCCCATGACGACGAGATCGGCCTGACACTCGCGCGCACAGGATGCGATGGCATCGGCGGGGTGCCCCTCGACGACGCGCGCCTCGGGTACGAACCCCAACGCCCCGGCCACGGACTCGGCGACGAGGCGGGTTGCGCGTTCGCGGGCCGCGGCGGCCTCTTCGCGCAGGCGCTCGTGCTGTTCCGGCGCGAAGTACGGCGGCAGCTCGAGGTGTTCCGCGTGCACCACCATCACCCGCGCCCCGAAGCGCCGCGCGAGCAGGCCGGCATAGGCCGCCGCCGGCGCGGACGCCTCGCTGAGATCCGTGGCCAGCAGGATGTGTTTCGGCGGGACGGCGAACATGGCTCAGACCTCCGCCGGCAGCGCGGCAGGGGCCGCCGGAGTATGGGTGTCGCGGGCGGCGGCCTTCTGCGCCTCGCGCCGCTTCACCATGTAATAGACGACGGGCACCGTCATGCGGGAGAGCAGCAGCGAAGCCACCTCGCCGGCCATCAGCGAGATCGCCAGCCCCTGGAAGATGGGGTCGAAGAGAATCACCGCTGCGCCGACGACCACCGCCGCGGCGGTCAGCAGCATCGGGCGGAATCGCACGGCGCCCGCGTCGATGACCGCGTCGAGCAGCGGCATGCCCTCGGCGAGCCGGAGCTCGATGAAGTCCACCAGGATGATGCTGTTGCGCACGACGATGCCCGCCCCGGCGATGAATCCGATCATCGACGTCGCGGTGAAGAACGCGCCCATCATGCCATGGGCGGGCAAGATGCCGACGAGCGAGAACGGGATGGCGCTCATGATCACCAGAGGGATCAGGAACGACTGGAACCAGGCGACGACCAGCAGGTAGATGAGCAGGAGCACGGCGGCAAACGCCAGGCCGAGGTCCCGGAAGACCTCGTAAGTGATGTGCCACTCGCCGTCCCATTTGACGCTGTATTTCTCGGTGTCGGTGGGCAGGCTCGCCGTCAGCTGCTCGATCTTGCCGCCGTCCGGGAGTGTCATCGCGTCGAGTTTCGGCTGCAGCGCGAGCATGGCATACACCGGGCTCTCGATCTTGCCCGCCAGATCGGCGGTCACATAGGTCACGCGCTGGAGGTTCTTGTGATAGATGTTGCGTTCGGCCGGCACCTCGACGGCTCGGACCAGCTCCGCGAGGCTCACGAGATGACCGTCCGCCGCAGCGACGTGCAGCCCGACGAGGCGGTCGACATCGGAGCGATCGGCGCGGTCGAGGTGCACGAGCAGGGCGACGTCCTCTTTCTCCCGTTCGGCGTGCAACAGACCCGCCGGCGTACCATCGAGGGCCAACCGAAGCGTGCGGGCAATCTCGGCCTCGGCGACGCCGTGCAATGCCGCCTTGACCTCGTCGACCTCGAAACGCACCTTCGGAGGCTGCTCCTCGACGTACCAGTCCACGTCCACGATGCCGTCGATGGACTCCATCTCCTTGCGGATCTGCCCGGCGATGGCGATCTGCTGCGCGGGGTCGGGTCCGTAGACCTCGGCGACGAGCGTCTGCAGCACGGGGGGGCCCGGCGGGACCTCGGCGACCTTGATGTCCGCCCCGAAACGCTTCGCGATGGGGAGAATGGCCGCCCGCACGCGCTTCGCGATGTCATGGCTCTGCGCGTCGCGGGCATGTTTCGGCAACAGACCGACCTTGATGTCGGCCACGTTGGGCCCGCGGCGCAGGAAGTAGTGTCGCACGAGCCCGTTGAAGGTGTACGGCCCCGAGGTGCCGACGTAACTCTGGTAATCGGTGACCTCGGGCTGTTTGCGCAGCTCGTCGGCGATGGCCTGCGTGGCGCGCGCCGTCTGTTCGAGGCTCGTGCCCTCGGGCATGTCGATGACCACCTGGAACTCGGCCTTGTTGTCGAAGGGCAGCATCTTGACCTCGACGAACCCGATGCCGACGAGGCCCATCGAACCGAGCAGGAGCACCACGACGGCGACGAGGAAGCCCCAGCGCCGCGTCCCCTTCGCCAGCAGCGCGCCCATGAACTTGCGATACGCCCGGGTGCTGCGCCCCTCGGCCTCGCCGTGATCGTGATGGGCGGCGTCGCCGCGACCGAGCAGACGCACGGTGGCCCAGGGCGTGACCATGAACGCCACGATGAGCGAGAAGATCATGGCCGCCGTGGCACCGACCGGAATCGGTCGCATGTAGGGTCCCATCAGGCCGCGCACGAACGCCATGGGCAGAATCGCCGCGACGACGGTCATCGTGGCCAGAATCGTGGGGTTGCCCACCTCGCTGACGGCGCGAATCGCGATGTCGCTCAGGCTGCGCCCCTTGTTTTCGGGCAATCGGTAATGTCGTGCGATGTTCTCCACGACCACGATGGCATCGTCGACCAGGATGCCGATGGAGAAGATCAGCGCGAACAGCGTGATGCGGTTCAGCGTGTAGCCATACAGATAGAACACGGCCAGGGTCAGGGCCAGTGTCACCGGAATGGCCAGGAAGACGATGACGGCCTCGCGCCGGCCGAGGGTCAGAAAGACGAGAAGTGCGACGCTGACGACCGCGATGCCCATGTGCAGCAGGAGTTCGTCGCTCTTCTCGCGCGCCGTTTCGCCGTAGTCCCGCGTCACACTGACCTGCACGTCCGCCGGCACGACGTGCGACCGCACGCTCTCGAGTCTCGCGAGCGCCGCCTCGACGACCTCCACCGCGTTCGTGCCCTTTCGTTTGGCCACCGCCAGCGTCACGGCCGGCCAGCTGCCATCCCCCGCGGACGCCGTCTCACCGGACGCCGCCGCGCCCGCTCCGAATCGAACGTAACTCGCGGGTTCCTCGCCCCCGTCGGCGATGGCGGCCACGTCGCGCAGAAAGACCGGGCGTCCTTCGGCGGCGCCGACGACGACCGCGCCGACGTCCTCGAGGGTGCGCAGCACCGTCCCCGTCTCGACGATGATCGAGCGGTTGTCCCGGGCGAACGCCCCGGAAGCGAGCCGGCTGTTGTGTGCCTGCAGCGCACCGACGATCCCGAGCGGTGTGACGCTGCGCGCCGCGAGGCGCTGCGGGTCGAGCTCGATGCGGATCTGTCGACGTTCGCCGCCGATGAGGGTGACGTCGCTGACGTCGGGCACCTGTTTGATGCTCTCGCGCAGCTCCGCGGCGACGCGGCGCAGCTCGAAGGCTTCGAGGCGATCACTCCAGACCGTCAGGGAGAGCACGGGCACGTCGTCGATGGAGCGCGGTTTGACGAGGGGCTCGGTGACCCCCGGCGGCATGCGGTCGAAGTTCGCGCGCAGCTTGTCGTGCAGGCGCACGAGGGCGTCCTCTTCGTTGCGACCGACCTCGAACCGCACGATGGCGGCGCTCATGCCGGGCATGCTCGTCGAATACAGATACTCGACGCCCGGAATCTCCCGCAGCAGCTCCTCCATCGGGCGCGTGACGCGGGACTCGATCTCCTCGGGCGAGGCCCCCGGCATGCCGACGAAGACGTCGACCATGGGGACGACGATCTGGGGCTCTTCTTCGCGGGGGAGCTGCTCGGTGGCGAACACACCGAGGGCGACGGCCGCGAGCATGAAGAGCGGCGTGAGTTTCGAATGCATGAAGGCCGCGGCGATCTTGCCGGCGGGCCCCTGCGCGGCGGCGCCGTGCGTGTCCTGGCTCATGGCTTCGCGCCCCCGGCCGCGGCGGAAACCGTGATCGGGCGGGCATCGGCGAGCCGTGACATTGCTTTCGGCTCGGCGACGACGACCTTCTCACCGGCGTCGAGACCGGACAGCACCTCGACGACTTCGCCGTGGCGCGCGCCGACGGTCACGAGACGCAGGCGCGCCCGGGCCCCGTCCACGATGAAGACCCGGTCGAGCTGCCCGCGCGGGGAGACGGCGGCGGCCGGCACCACGAGCCGCTCGGCCTGCCCGACCTCGAAGCGCGCCCGGGCGAACATGCCGGGCCGCAACACGGCACCCGCCGGCGGCTCGGGGAGATCGACCTTGACGAGGAACGCCCGCGAGACCGCGTCGACCGTCGGGACAATCTCGCCGACCTGCCCTTGCAGCACCGTTCCGACGGACTCGATCTCGACGGAGACGCCCTGACCGACGGAGATGCGTGCGGTCTGCGACTCGTCGACGGTCGCTTCGGCGCGCAGGGCGCCGACCTCCTCGACGGTCAGCAGGGGCGTTCCGGGCGAGGCCAGGTTGCCGACCTCGACGCCCTTCGACACCACCCGCCCGTCGAAGGGCGCGACCACCGTACGATCACCGAGCGAGACCCGCGCGACACCGACCCCGGCCTTGGCCTGACCGACCCGCGCGCGGGCCCGGGCCAGACCGGCCTCCGCCATGCGTTCGCGGGCTTCGGCCGCGGTGGCGGCCATTTCGGCCTCGTCGAGCTGCTGCGGGGTGGCGGCCTTCTGTTCGACGAGGCGCTTCGTGCGCTCGTAGGTGACCGACGCGAGCTTCCGGGCGGCTTTGGCGGCCTCGACGTCGCGCTCGGCCTGCGTGAGCCCGGCCTCGGCCTCGCTCGCCCCGGCCTGTGCCTGCATGAGCCCGGCTTGAACGTCGTTGGTGTCGAGTTCGACGAGCACCTGACCGGCCTTCACGGCGTCGCCGGCCTTGACGTGAATGGCACGGACGTACCCCATGCCCTTGCCGGTCACCACGGCGGTGTTGCGCCCGCGGATGGTTGCGGTGGCGAGGTAGTGCGTGGCCAGGGGCGTGCGCTGCACCTCCGCGACGCCGACGGCGACGGGCGGCAAAGGCGCCGGGGCAGCGCCGGCGGGTGAATCGTGCCCCCCGCACGCGGCCAGCGTCGTGGCGAGGGCGACGGTGAACGCGGCGGCGAGCGGCCGACCGCTGGAACGAAGAGAGGGTTTCATCGGGCAGCACTCCGGGAGGTCCAGTGGCGATCGAGGGCGCCCTCGGCGGCAGCGAGCTGTGCGGCCGCCATGTGTCGGGCGAAGAGGGCGGAGAGGTGACGCGTCTCGGCTTCGAGCAGCGCCGTGCGGGCGCGGAGCACGTCCGCGGCCTGCGCGACGCCGTTCTCGAAGCGGGCGCGGACGAGGCGGTGACTCTCGCGGGCGTGATTGACGGCCTCGGTCGTCACCCGCACGCGGCCGCCGGCCTGCTCGACCTGCAGATGCGCCCGCCGCAGCGCGAGGCCGATGGCGGCCCGGGCATCGTCTCGCTCGGCCCGGATGCGGTCGGCCTCTGCCGCTGCACCGTCGATGCGGGCGGCGTCCCCGAGGCCGGAGAAGACGTTGAAGCGCAGGAAAGCCCCGGCGAACCAGGCATTGCCGCCCTCGTCGCCGATGGACTCGCGGTGGCCCTCCACGCTGGCCTGGACGCCCAGGGTGGGCAGCCAGGAGAGGGTCGCACGCGTCGCCGCGGCCTCGGCGGCGGCCACGCCGGCCTCCGCGCGGGCGAGATCCGGATGGTCCGGACGGGGCGACGCCCCGGCCTCGATGGCGGGCGGGACGGCGTCGAGCGGGGTGGAGAGCAGCGCGGCACGGGCGCGGTCGGAGCCGATCAGGCGCTCGAGTTCGGCCCGGGCGAGCTCGGCGTCGCCCGTCGAGACGATGGCCTCTTCCTCCAGCGCCGCGAGGGCCGCCTGGAGGCCGAGGAGGTCGGACTGCGTGGCCACGCCGGACTGCACCTGTGCCGCCGCCCGCTCGACGTCGGCCCGGGCGGAGGCCACGACCTCGGTGGCGACGGCCCGGCGGGCCTCGGCGAGCTGTGCGCCGTGGTAGGCGGCCACGACCCGGGCGACGAGCTGCGCTTCGGCCGACCGCAGGGTGGCCTCTCCGGCCTCCGCGGCCCGGGACGCCGCCGTCAGCCCGTACCAGCTCGCCACGTCGACGACGTTCGCCTGCAGGTCGAGGCGCGCCGTCCAGTCCGCGCGGGCGTCCGGCCCGGTGAGTTCGCCGAAGGCCATGTCCGACGGACCGAGGTCGTCCTGCAGCAACTTCATCCCGAACACGTGAACCGGGTGGTCGGTCATCGTCGCACCGGCCAGGGCGTTCACCTGCGGCAACAGCGCCGAGCGGGCCTCGCCGCGGCGGGCATCCGCGCCGGCGGCGGCGGCGGCGGCGCTCCGCAGACCGGGATTCTGCGCGACGGCCGAAGCGATGGCTTCGCCGAGGGTCAGGGTCGGGGCCGCAGCGGCCGCCGGGGCCGAGGACGGCTCTGCGGCGTGCGCCGGGCTCAGGGTGGCGACGACGACCGCGGCCAGAAGAGGGCCGGAAAGAGCCCGGGCGCGGGGAGGACGGTGGACGACGAACGGGTTTCGCATGCCCCCATGAACCACCACGGCGGCGAAGTGCTACGCGCCGGTTCGGCGTTCCAATTCGGACGCGGCGATGTAGACTCCGCCGGCGAGCCCGTCCGAGAAGCTCCCCGCAACCCCGAGAACCTCACTCCACGACCTTTCGAGGCGAGACCATGGCCGGATTCTTCAAGAAGTTCGCGAGCGCCTTCGTCGATTTCGACGCCAAGTCCGCCCCGGCCGAGGCCACCGGCGAGTCGTCGGCTGCGCTCGAGGCCGAGCTCGCGGCGCTCGAGGGCCATCCCGTGGCGACCGGGCCCTCCGGTGGCGCCGGCGCCCCGGCCATGCAGCTCGCGCCCGTGCCCGAGGCGATGCTGCCGGCCGAGACGCAGGCACTGCTGTCTCTGACCCCCGACGAACTCTTCGCCGAGGCCGGCTTTACGGAGACGCCCGCGTCGGCGCCGCGCGTCGTCAAGATGCTCGCCGGGCTCGCGCAGTTCCCGCACCCGCAGCAGCTCGCCATGCTGCGCGCCCTCGACGCCGCGGACGACTCGTGGTCCGAGACCGAGGTCACGCAGGACGCCCAGAACCGCCAGGCCGCCCTCGAGGCCCACCTGACGCGCATCGACCAGACCCGCCAGGGCCGCCTGCTCGCCCTCGATCAGCAGGCCGCCACCGCGCAGGAGACGCGCGTCGCCACGCTCGCGGAGATCGATCGGCAGATCGCCGAGCTGATGAAACTGCGCGAGGACGCCATCACCGAGTGTGCCAACGCCGTGGCCGGCGTCGACCGCGAGAAGCGCGAGCTCGAGCTGGCCGCCATGGACGCCCGCAATCGCACGCTCGCCGCCGCGCAGCAGCTCGGTCAGCTCGTCGCCTTCTTCTCGGCCGGCGGGCCACCGCCTCGCTGAGCGCGCGGGGCCCCGAGCGCGCCACCGCCGTCGCCGTCGCATTTTCACCCGAGTGAGTCGTCACCTTGGCCGTCGATCGCAACACGCCGCCGTACCGCTGGGAAGCCTTCAAACACTGGCTCAACCTGGGTGTGCTCGCCGCGGGCGGGTTCTTGGGGCTCGTGCACGACCCGATGTGGTTCGTGGCCGCCGGCGGCATCGCGGGGGCCTCCGTCTGGGTGCTGCCGGACATCCCGCAGTTCCGCAAACACATCGACAAAAAGTACCACGAGAAACGGGTGCTCGAAGAGCGCGCCTACTACCTCGACCAGCTTTTCGGCCTCGCCGATCCGCCGAAACCGAAGCAGGGCTTCTTCGCCCGGCTCCTGTTCGAGGCGCCCCCCGTCGATCTCGACGCCCTCATCGTCGAGCGCCACACGAAAGAGGCGCGCGACTACCTGGAAATGCGCGAGATCATTCAGAAACTCGACGAACTGCGCAACGTGCGGGGCGTGCGGCTGCACGAGAGCGACATCAAACGCCTCGAGCAGGTCGTCAACGGGTACCTGCGCCTGCTCATCGCGTGTGAACCCCTCGAGCAGGCCGTGACGGGCCTCGACCGGCGGCGTCTCGAACGCGACGTCGCCGAGATCGAAGCGCAGCTCCCCCGGGCCGAGGCCGCGGTGCGCCCCGCCCTCGTCGAGCGTCTGCGCCTCGCGAAGACGCAGCTCGAGCGCCACCCGAAGCTCGAGGCCACGCTCCACCTGTTTCGCACGCGGGCCGAGGCCTCGGTGCAGCAGTTGCGGCAGATTCACGGGCAGGTCCTCGCCGATCCCGGCGCGGACATGACCACGGTGCTCGACGACATGATGGAGAAGCAGGAACTGCTGACCGACCCCCTCGGTCAGCTCGCGGCGGATCAGATGGTGCGCGAGATCCTGAGCGGCGCTCCGGCGAAGACCCGCGGGGCGCAGGCCGAGGCCGGCGTCGACAAACTGCGCGCACAGGCGGCCGCCGGCGGCCCGACGAGCGCCCGGGCGGGTCAGAAGTCCTCCGCGGACACCGCGCAGACGCGCCGCAAATAGGCGGTTCGGGCACCGGCGGGCACACGCCGACCGGTAAACCTTGACCTTCGCGCGGGCCTTGGCCATGACGGGGCGTTGTGTTTCCACTGGCACTGGAGGTCCCGTGAAACTGACGCCCCTGTCGAAGATTCTGATCGTCGCCCTGATCGTGGGTGGCGGTGGCTACTTCGCCTACAAGAACCGCGAGTCCATCGCGCCCTCGGCCAAGTCGAAGAACGAGGTCGGCTCGAACATCCCGCCGGTGGCCAGCCTGCCCTCCGACGCCCCGGGCTCCAACGCCGGCAAGTCCACCCCCGCGACGCCGGCCGCCCCGCCGGGCTGCACGGACAAGCCGGAGGTCCGGTTCTACCACTGGGCCTGGAACGCGCAGAGTGGCCTGATGCTCGCCACGGGCGGCAAGCAGGCCACGGCCGACAGCCTCATGTGCAAGAACGGGGTCAACCTCAAGCTCATCCGTGAAGACAACGTCGACACGATGCAGAGCCTGATGATGACCTTCGCCGAGAAGCACAAGGCCGGCGAGGCGCACCCGAAAGACGGCGCGCACTTCGTCGCCATCATGGGCGACGGCTCGGCCATGTTCCTCAAGGGCCTCAACGACCGCCTGACGAAGCTCGGCGACGACTACATGGCGATCATCGTCGGCTCGGCGGGGTACAGCCGCGGCGAGGACAAGTTCATGGGTCCGCCCGAGTGGAAGGCCAACCCGCAGACGGCCCGCGGCGGGCTCGTCGCCGGTTACCTGCGCGACGGCGACTGGAACATCGCGCTCAAGTGGCTCGGCGACAACCGCATCCCCAACAACCCGGACGACAAGAGCTACGATCCGGACGCCCTGAACTGGGTCAACGCCAACGACTACCTGGACGCCGCCGAGAAATACATCGCGGGCTTCTGCACGGATCTGAAGAACAAGAAGACCGGCAAGAAAGAGAACAAGTGCGTGCAGGGCGTCGTGACCTGGACGCCCGGCGACGTGAACGTGGCCACCAAGAAGGGCGGCCTCGTCTCCATCGTCTCCACCAAGGAGTACCGCGCGCAGATGCCCAACGTGATCATCGGCCACAAGAAGTGGATGGCCGCCAATCGCGACATCGTGAAGGGCATGCTCAAGTCGATCTTCGAGGCCGGCGACCAGATCAAGAACGACCCGAACGCCCAGAAGAAGGCCGCGGGCATCAGCGCGCTCGTCTACAACGAGGCCGACGCCGACTACTGGGCCAAGTACTTCAACGTCGTCGTCGAGAAGGACAAGCAGGGCCTCGACGTCGAGCTCGGCGGCTCGTCCGTGAACAACCTCGCCGACAACCTGCAGACGTTCGGCCTCGTCGAGGGCTCGAGCAACCTGTTCGGCGCGACCTACGAGGTCTTCGCCAACGTGGTGAAGAGCCAGTACCCGGACATGCTGCCCACCTGGTACCCGCTCGCGCAGATCCTCGACACGTCGTACATCAAGGAGCTCGCGTCGGCCTCGGCGCCGGCCACCCCGGCCGATCTGCCCAAGTTCGAGCCGGCCGCCAAGGTCAAGCAGGTCATCAGCCGCCGCTCGTGGAGCATCGAGTTCGACAGCGGCAAGAGCACGTTCACGAAGGGGGCGGACGCGGTCCTGTCCGAGCTGCTCAACGACCTCCTCATCGCCGGCGGCACCCTCGTCGAGGTCCACGGTCACACCGACAACCTCGGCTCCGTCGAGAAGAACATGATGCTCTCCGAAGAGCGGGCGTTCGCGGTCAAGACGTGGCTCGAGCGCATGTCGCCGGCCAACTTCCCGCAGGGCCGCATCAAGGTCTTCGCGCACGGGCAGTCCGAGCCCGTCGAGTCCAACGCCACGGCCGCCGGCAAGGCCAAGAACCGCCGGGTCGAGATCGTCCTCGGCGTGCAGTGACCCCCCCGCGCCGCCACGGGAGCAGGCATCGATGACCCTCGTCCGCCGTCTGTTCTGGCCCAACCGGGCCATCGACAAAGTCATGTTTCTCGGGGTCGCCGGCGGGTGGGTGGCGCTCGCGTTCGTCGTCTGGCTCGCGTCGCCCTGGGAGAGCCTGCCCGGCCCGGGCGAGGTCTTCGGCGCGCTGCGCTCCCTGTGGTGGGAGCACGGGATGGGGCCGGAGCTCTTCACGACGCTCGGCCTCATCGGGCACGCGCTCTTCCTGACCGTCGTGATCTCGCTTCTGCTGTCGTACGCCACGGTCATCAACTTCTTCCGCCCGCTGGTGGCCGCCGTCTCCAAGCTGCGCTTTCTGGGGCTCACCGGCCTCGTGGCGCCGTTCACGCTGATGACCGGCGGGGGCTACGACCTCAAGATCGCGCTGCTGACGTTCGGCATGACGACGTTTTTCGTCACCGCGATGGCCCAGGTCGTCGAAGAGATCCCGCGGGAGCAGTTCGACCATTTGCGCGTCATGGGCGCGAGTGAGATGCGCATTCTGTGGGAGGTCGTCATCCTCGGCACGCTGGACAAGGCGCTCGACATCCTGCGGCAGAACCTGGCCATCGGCTGGGCGATGATCACCATGGTCGAGGGCATCTCCCGCGCCGAGGGTGGCCTCGGTGCCATGATTCTCAATCAGAACAAACACTTCAAACTCGCCGAAGTGTTCGCGATTCTGTTCGTCATCCTGGCCGTGGGCCTCGTGCTGGACTACCTGATGGCGCTCTTCACGCGCCTCGTCTGTCCGCACAGCGTGCTGGAGAGGGTGAAGCGCTGATGGCCGCCGATCTCGTTCTCGACGTGCGCGGCGTGTCTCTCACGCTCGGCGGCAATCACATCCTGCACGACCTCGATCTGCAGGTCGTCGACCGCAAGCGTCCGGGCACGACGACGGGACAGATCGCCGCGCTGCTCGGGCCGTCGGGCGTCGGCAAGACGCGGCTTTTGCGCATCATCGCCGGCCTCGACAAACCCGATGCGGGCAGTGTCATCGGGCATGACGGCAAGCCGCTGACCGCAGGTGAGGTCGGGGTGGTGTTTCAACACTATCCCCTCCTGCGCCATCGCACGGTGCGCGGCAATCTGGAGACGGCCGGACACATGAACGGTCTGTCGGGCAAAGAGGCCAGAGACAAGGCCGCCGAGCTGCTCGAGCGATTCGGGCTGGCCGCGCGCGGCAATCTCTACCCCGTGCAGCTCTCCGGCGGGCAGCGCCAACGCGCGGCCATCGCGCAGCAGCTCATGAAGCACAAGACGGTGCTCTTGCTCGACGAGCCCTTCTCCGGGCTCGATCCGGCGGCGCTGAACGAGGTCATCCGGCTGCTCGTCGAGGTCGCGCACATGCACGAGCTCAACACGCTGCTCATCATCACGCACGACATCCGCGCCGCGCTGGTCGCCTCGGACACCGCATTCCTCCTCGGGCGGCGCCTCGACGCCGCCGGCAAACCGACGGGCCCGGCCAAGGTGCAGCGGATGGTCGACCTCGTCGCGCTGGGGCTCGCCTGGCAGTCCGGCGCCGAACACACCCCCGAGTTCGTTCAGCTCGAACGCGACATCAAGGACGACTTCCGCGCGCTGTGAGCACCGCGCGCGCTCCCCTTCCGATCCGGCGCCTCGCCGGCGTGCTCGTCGCGGCGCTGCTGGCCGCGAGCGCGGCGAAGGCCGAGACACGACGCATCGTGCTGCGCTCCGGTGAAGAACTCTTCGGCGAGGTGACGCACGCCGTCGACGGCGAGACGATCGACGTGTCGACCGTCTCGGGCGAGCGACGACGCTTCCCGCGGGCCGAAGTCACGGCCATCGAATCCCTTTCGGGCGGCCGCCTCGCGCCTGTGTCGGCGGGCGTGGCCGCCGCCGAGCCGACCGCCTCGCCGCCGCCCGCAGCCTCCGCCTCCCCGGCACCTTTGCAGGCCACAGTCCCGGCCTCCGCGGAGCCGATTGCGTCGCCGCCGCCGCGACGCCCCGTCCCCCCCCTGCCGGCCGGCGGCCCCGAGGCGACGCCGCCCCGACCCGATGGCGTCGGCTGGTATGTCCGGCAGGCCCCCTCGTTGATCGCCGTCGGGGTCGCGCTCGTGGCGCTGTTCGTCGCCGGTGTGTTGCGCGGTGAGCACCGGGGGGCCTTCGCGGCGTTCCGGCGGGTGCGCATTCTCACGCTGCTCGGCCTGCTGGCCGCGATCGGCATCTACGCCATCGACCTTCAGGGACGCCGAGAAGCGCGCAGTCAGTGGGCGCGGCCCCTGCACGTCGCCGTCGTCCTCGTCGAGCGCGGGCGCCTGCCGTGGGAGACGACCCGGGCCTTTCGCGCCCGGGCCGCCGCGGCCAATGCCTGGATTCGGGACGAGAGGCACCGTCGGCAGCCCGGCGCCGCGCAGCCGGTCTGGTTTCACACCTTCGGACCCGTCTCCGGTGAGGCACGCCCGGCCGCCCCCGAGGACGCCGCCACGTCGGACGACGTGTTCGACCGCCTCCTCTACGGCGTGCGTCTGCGCTGGCACCTCTGGGACGTCGACGCCGTCGCCGGGGTCGATGCGGGCCTCTTCGACGCGCGGATCTACGTCTACGCCGAACCCCCGGCCGGTCCGCGTGCGGCGCGGTTCGTCGAGGGACTCGGCGAGGCCGGCGGTGAGCTCGGCACCGTCGACGTCGCCCTCGACGACAGCATGATCGACGTCGCTTGGGTGGCCGTCATTCACGAGACGCTGCACACCCTCGGCGCCACGGACAAGTACGACGCGCAGGGACGCACCGTCGTGCCGGAGGGCCTCGCCGAGGCGGACCGGAGGCCCCTTTATCCCCAGGCCTTTGCGGAGATCATGGCCGGCGAGCGGGCGCTGAGCCCGGAGCAGGGCGCCCCCATTTCGCACCTGCACGAGGTCCGCATCGGCCCGGTCACGGCCGGCGAGATCGGCTGGTGAGGTGGGCGCCTCTCTGACCGGCGCTCAGTGCAACAGGTGATCGACCAGCAGATTCAGGCTGCACAGCGACAGCACGGCCCGCACGTCCACCGCGTCGTCGGCCCGGGCACCGACGGGAAACGTCGGCCCGATGGCCAGTTCGAGATGCGCCCCGAGCAGACGCGTGAAGAGTTCGGCGTCGAGGCGGGCCCGGTCGAACACCCCCGCGCCCTCGGTCATGTCCGGCACGAGCGTCGCGCGGGCCCCGAGGCTCGAGAAGGCCAGGTGCAGCCGCGGATCCCACAGTGCAAAGACCGTCGGCCCGAGGCCGAGGACGTCGTCGACCCGATCCGGGTGGTAGAACCAGCGCAGGCTCGCCCCCAGGCCGATGGGCGTGAGACCCGGACGGGGGGTATAGGCCAGGTGCTCCCAGTGCAGGACGAGGCCGCCGTCGGGCAGAACGACGCCGCCGAAGCTCACGGGCAGGGCGAGGTGCGCGAGCGTGCGCAGTGGCCCGTTCGACGCCGGTCGCTCGGCCAGCGGGACCGTTCCCCTCCGCCAGCCCGCCTCGAGCGGCACGCGTCGCACGTCCAGGGCGTAGCCGGCCAGGCGCTCGGCCTCCGGCACGGGGGAAGGGGCGGTCTCGAGGGCCCGCAGGCGCTCGGTCATGCGGCGCAGCTCGGCAAGCCAGAAGGCCTCGAATTCCGCCAACGGACGACCGTCGGGCAGGCGAACGGCGAGGTCGGCGCCCGGGAATCGGTCGGCGCACATTGCCAGCGCCGGCGTGGCCGCCGCGAACACACCCACGAGGGGCAGCGCCAGCCACCCGCGCTCGGCGTCGTCGAGGCGCACCGGGGCATGCAGCGCGGACGTGAGCGCCGCCAACCGACAGCCCTCGGCCGTCGCGCCGTCGGCACGTCCTCCGGCCGCCACGAAGCGCGCCCGCACTGCCGCCTCGATCGGGTGCCCGGCGGGCGGGGTCGCGAGCCAGACGCTGCGCAGCTCGTCGTCGGCGTAGGCCCCGGTCTGCCGCAGGAGCTCGATGCCACAGGCCTCGGGTGAAGCCGCCGCGCCGCAGAGTCGGGGGAGGAGATCGACGTAGGCCGCGACCTCGCCCCGGCGAAAGTCAGCCCGGCGCAGTGCCGGGTGCAGGAACGCGCCGAGGCCGCCCAGAAAGTCGCCGTAGGTCCGCGAAGCGGCCCGCAGGCGCGAGACCCGGACGACCGGCCCGTGCCCCGGCGTCGCTGCTTGATAGCGCGAGACGATCTGCGCCTCGTAGTACCGGGACACCTCGAGAAACGCGGCCAGAAAGCGCTTGTACCAGGCGTACCCGACGACCGCGTCCGGCAACGGGACACCGGGCTCGGCCCGGGGGGCGTCGAGGGCCATGACCTCGAACCCGCCGTCCGGGCGGGAAAGTCGACCCGCCGCCAGGGCGAGCCCGACCGGCACCGCCTCGAGCAGCGCGCCGTCCAGGTAGGGCCGCGGGGCGCATGCGCTCGGCTCCGGTCCCGCGCAGGTCGTCACCCGGCGGGGCGCGGCATGCACGGGAAACGACGCCCCCGCGCGCAGTGTCGCGAAGACATCCTGCGGATCGATCACGCGGCACTCCCCGACCGCGCCGGCGACCGGCAGCCACACGACCGTCGCCGAAGGGTCGAGGACCTCGGCCGGGCGGGCCGGCGGGGCACAGAATCGGGGCCGGCCCTCGACCACCCGGACCTCGAAAAAGACGTGGGTCCGCAGGCTGCGCAGCGGCGCCGCCGCGAAGGGGACGGCGGCCGGCTCCGCGGCCGAGAGCCCGAGGCCGACGGGCACGCGACACGCCGGTCGCCATCCGTCCGTTCGCGAGAGGAGGTACGTCAGGGCGCGCTCGGCCGGCGCGAGGGCCTCGAGACTGGCGAGACCGTCGCCGGCCTGGAACGCGGGTCCGGCCGGGTCGTCACACCGCCAGGCGGGATCGAGAGACGCCCGTGCCTCGGCGCACGTCCGCTCGAACGGAAACAACGTCGTCCAGGCCGGGGCCTGCCACACCGCGAGCGTGGTGGACGCCGCCGAGGTGCCAGGCACTTCGTCCGGCGCGTCCGCCGAGGTGCCAGGCACTTCGTCCGCCGAGGTGCCAGGCACTTCGTCCGGCGCGTCGCGGCACGCCAGGAGGGCCGTCAGGGTCGCGTTGACCGCCCCGACCGACACGCCGGCCGTCGCCAGCAGCGGCGCGTCGCCGACCGCGGCCCGGACGCGCAGCAGAGCCTCTGCGAGGCCGGCGTGATGGGCCCCGCGGGAGGCGCCGCCGGTGAAGGTCAGGACGGCCGGGCCGGGCGACAGGGGGCCCGTCGTCGCCGGTTCGCCCACCCCCGCGGCCAGGACGACGATCAGGGCGAGGCCAGAAGCCATGCCAGCCCTCCGTTCACGTCCAGAAACGCCCAATGCAGGTAGAACGCGGCGTCTGCCCCGACCGCACGCGGTCCCCCCGGGGTGAACAGGCGATCGACACCGGCGGTGAGCCGGACCGTGCGGGCGAGATCGAGCCCGAGCGCCACCCCACCGCCCGCGCCCCCTGGACGCGCCGCGGCCGGCAGGTGGGCCAGCGTCAGCATCGCCGTCGCCCCGAGCCAGCCGTCGACGCCGAACCCCGCGCCCGCCCGGGGCAGGAACGCGGGCGCCGTGGCGATTCGGGTCAGCGTCACCTCGCCGCGGACGCGCGGGGTGACCGGCGAATCGAAAACGTCGAGTCGGGGTTCCCAACCGGCGACCGGGCCGATGTGTCGGGCGTCGTACCCCATGAGCCAGGGGAAGAGGTGCAGAAGCCGCGCAGCGGACCCCGCCCGCGCGTGCGCGTCCACGGTCGACGGGTCGAGGTTCAAGCGCTCGCGGGGGGCCGGCTCGACCAGGGCCACGATCCGCAGCGCCAGCAGGCCCCAGTCCTGCATGTCGACCCCGAAGAGCGCCGCGTCCGTCGGCAAGCGCGCCTGGCCTGCCCGCTCGAACGCCCGGGCGTCGCGACGCTCCACGGCGCGTGCCCGCTCGAGGAAGCGCATCTTCTGCGTCCGCGACCAGGCCCGGAAACGCCCGTCCGCCGGTCCGTCGTCGTACGCGAGGGCGTTGGCCCCGGGCACGGCGCTCGGGGGCAAGGACAGTCCCTGCGCCGCCAGCGCCCGCCCCAGCGCCCGAACGAAGCCCTCGAAGTCCTCCTCCGGCGCGGGGACGGGCACGACGCCCGTCCCGTCGGCCTCCGGGGGCGTACGCAGCTCGCCCCGCGCGAGGCGGCGCAGTGTCTCGTGGATGACCGCGACGGGCGCCGGACAACGGTGGGCTTCCGCGCCGCGGGAGAGGCAGGGCCACGTCGTCCGCCACCGCCCGTCGGGCGTGCAGAGCGCCGCCTGCCGGGGCCGACCGAGGCCGGCGCAGTACTCTGCCCGCAGCTCGCCCGGCACGCGATCGGCGAGTTCCTCGCCCAGGAGCCGCCAGAGGAGCTCATCGGCCCGGTGCACCCCGTCGGACGGTTGCGGCACCTCGCGGTCGAGGCCCAGGGTACTCACGAGGGCTGCGAATCGCTCGATGAGGTTGACCAGGCCGGCGATGTCGAGGGCGTCGAGGGTCGGGGCGGTCGGTCCGCTCGGCGTCGCGGCGACGAAGAGGGTGTCGTAGACGCCCACGAGGTAGTCGTGCACCCGGAAGACGCGGTGCGTGAACGCGGCGAAGTTGTGGACGAGATACGCACCGACGATGGGGTGGTACCGCGACGACGCGCGGAACCGCCGCGTGCCCGCCGGGCAGCCCGGCCCGGCGCAATCGACCTCGTCGGCGGCGTGCCGGGCGAGCCCCTGGAGTTCGAACGTCCGGGCCTCGTCGATGGCCGAGCCGAGCACGTCGAAGGCCAGATCGAGGCCGCCGGCGGTTGCGCCCTGCGGCCTGGTCGCAGGGGACGCGCCGCGGCGGCTCTCGGGATCGACGTAGAGGTACTCGACGACCCCGCCCCGCGCCGTGCGCGCATCGACGAGCTCCATCGCCAGACCCAGGGGCACGTTGTCGAAGAAGCCGCCGTCGGCAAAGCGCTCCGACACCCCGACCGTTCCGGGCGGGCAGGTGGGATCCCGGGTCGCGGGCGCGGCGCCGACGTCGTGCGGGTCGAGACAGACGTCGAGCCGGATGGGCGCGAACACCACCGGAAACGCGCTCGAGGCCTTGACGAGCCGCAGCAGCAAGGCGGGCGGGACGCCTTCTTTCGGTCCATCTCCATTGCCCTCTCCATCGCCATCGCGCGCGGGCAGGTGCAGCGCCCGCGCCAGCCGCCGGTGCGCGCCGGACTCCCAGAAGGGGCCGCCCGACGGGGCGAGGGCGTTGCGCAGCACCGAGGAGGTCGGGGTGACCTCGAGACGCAACGGGACGACGTAGCGCTGCGTCGGCACGGTCAGCGGCTCCGCGCCCCCCGCCGGTCCGAGCGTCGGAGAGACCGTCTCCAGGGGGTACTCCGCCGCGGCGCCGCGCGTCACCGTGACCCCCACGGCCACGTCACACGTCCCCTCGGCCGTCCGCGCGGAGACGAGGCGCTGCGACAGGTAGGCCTCGGCGGCCGCGAACGCGCTGCGGGTGAACAGGCCGTCCTCGTCCGTGTAGGGCGAGGGGGCGTCGAACCAGGGGGCCGTCGGCCCGCCGCTGCGGGCCAACCGCCCGGACAGCGTCCGGAACGTCGCGCTGCCGACCGCGTCCTCGAAGAGGCGGGCGTACGCCGCCCCATCGCCGGGCGTCGGCAGCAGCTTGTCCCAGCCGATGTTGGCCCAGACGTCGAAGAACGGATTGGCGAAGACCGTCCGGTCGACCCGCCCGGCAGGGCTCTCACCGTCACACCAGTAAATGGCCGCGAGAAAGGCGTTGATGTTGCCCGCGGAGGCGCCGGTCACGACGGAGAGCGCGTGCGTCGAGCGGGCGCGCGAGAGCCGCTCGAGCTCGGCCCAGGTGCCCCCGGCCTGGTACGCCCCCAGGCTGACCCCCCCGCTGATGACCAGCGAGACCCCGACGGTCGGCGGAGGCAGCGCGGCGGGCGGGCGGACCGGCTCGACGGCACCCGTCGGCGCGGGCACGGCCATGGCCAAGGCCATCGGCACGAGAGAGAGACGTCGAACGGTCGGGCGGTGGGTCATGGGCCGGTGCGCCCGCAGGATCGCACCGGCAGCGGTCCGGGGCCGACGGAAATTCACGGGCCGATCGTGAATTTCCGTCGGGACTATCCCCACTGCAAAGTTCACAGATCAACGGCGATGCCGGTCGTCAGACGATTGACGCCAGATCTGCGTTCACGCCACGCCGGCCATGCGTAATGCCAATCTCGGCCGGGCTCAAGGGCCGATGCGCAGGGACTCCACCTACCAGGTGGTTTCGCCGTCGTCGGAACTACGGGTAATCTCGGGCAATATTCGTGGCCCAAGATAGCGACCCTGGGAGTCGAGATAGGCGTTGGTCCATCCCTCATCAATCTGGTACCGCGCGGGTTTGAATTTCCACATGCGGATCGAATACGCGTACACGTTCCGAAAGTCTCCGCAGAGCGACTTGGTCTCAAACCAGTTGAAAGCGGTGGACCCGCACATCTCCAAGTTCAGTTGCCGGAGTTGGTCATAGATGTGTTTTGCGAGTTCAGCCTTAATCTTCTGCTTGGGCGTCATGCCCCGTTGACCGGGTTTCCTTCGTTTCTCTGCCTTGTTGCCGTGCGACCCAGCCGCCCCCATCATTAGGTCGCAGATCTGCAGGCGATTGTTTCGCGTGCTGTTCACAAACGTGACCTCAATCGACAGGTCGTGTCTCCCCCAGTAGTTGGGAAGATTCTCCACAAACGAGCGCAGTCCATTCTTGTGCTTGAGGCTTGAATGGTCATCCAACCGGACAAGGATCCGATGCTTCTCGCCGTGAGGTGCAACCGGCAAGTATTTGAGTCCAAACGCATGCTTTAGAAACTGATAGAACAGCTTGAACTGCACAGTGAGTCCGTCCGCTTCGACTTCCCCGTTCGGCGCAATCCGGACGAACTGGCGATCAAGAAACATCTGACGGTATCGAATGTGCCCTTCTCGAATCTGCTGGGCGACGCAATCCACCATGTCCTTGCAACATTGGAGGTTGCTCGCCTTCACGTTGGTCCACTTCACCTCGCCAGTGGCTTGGTGCGACGCCTTGATCTTGCCGAGGTCCGTATTGAGCCGGTCCAATGCTGATTCGAGCCCCAAAATGCCGCCGAAAAAGCACCAGTACCTGTTCAGCGGCTCGCCCCCGTGCGTCCAGGCTTCATCGGCGTAGATTTCGAAAATCGCCACTAATTCACCGCATTCCGGACAAAAAAAAACCCTGGCACCCTCGAACGCCGCTGGCCGTTAGGCGAGAAGCTCGGGTGCCAGAGTTTTGTTCACGGTACATTAGTCACCGAGCAATTTCAAGGAGTTTTGATAGTCAAGCGGAAGGCGTCCTATTGCCGATTTGAGCCTCCAATGCGCCTTTTCGCGCGCGTTCGGGCCTTCTTCTCCGCGATGTAGACCTGCTCCTCGGTCCGGCTCGCCAGCATCTTCGACCACGGCATCGGGGGCGCCTTGAGCACCTTCCGCATGGCGTCGGCCAGTTCCTCGAACGAAACCTCGGTATCCATCAACTCGTCATCCGTTATCCCGTCGACCGCGCTGCCGCTGCCGACGGTAGCGGGGATGCTTCTTGGCTCGGGGTGCTTCGGGTCCATGCTCACACGCCTTGAAGGTAGGTCAGGCGCGCGCCCGTCACGCGCGCAAAGAAGTCTTCGACGCGCTCCCCGTCGGTGAGCTTGCGGGTGTTCCACGTGAAGGCCCGCTCACCCAGGTATCGGTTCAGGTGCTCGGGCGAGACGTGGTGCCACGCGCCCATGATGCTGCGCTTCACGAGGCTCCAGAAGGACTCGATGGTGTTGGAGTGGACGTTCTTGTCGCCCTTGCGCACGTACTCACCCTTGGAGTGCGTCACCGTCTCGTGGAAGGGGTGCGTCTTGTCGATACCGCGGTACGACGTGTTCTCGTCCGTCATCAGGACAGCGGTGGGCATCACGTTCTCGCGGATGAAGCCCTTGAGGGTTGCGCCGGTGACGTTCGCAACCACCTTGGCGCGGACCTCGCCACC
Source organism: Myxococcota bacterium (assembly GCA_023150895.1). Taxonomy (GTDB): domain Bacteria; phylum Myxococcota_A; class Bradymonadia; order UBA7976; family UBA1532; genus CAINDO01. Next base: position 150,345 of record JAKLJY010000002.1, read on the forward strand.
TCGCTCCACGAGGCCCGCGACGGGAATCTTGTTGGTGCCGCGCCCCGTCTTGGACTCGCCCTTGTAGCGGGGCTTCCCGCCCACGTAGGTCTCGTCGGCCTCGACGGTGCCGGTGAACTTGGCGCCCAGGCCGCCGTTCGCCATGGCGTGCCGGATGCGGTGGCCCATGAACCATGCCGTCTCGTAGCTGCCGAAGCCGAGCATGCGGTGGAGCTGGAGCGCCGAGACGCCCTTCTTGGAGGCGCACATGATCTGGACGGCCATGAGCCACGTCTTGAGCGGGATCTTGGACTTCTCCATGATCGTGCCGACCGTGACGGTGAACTGCTTACGGCAGCCCTTGTGCTTGCACTGGTGCAGGCCCGCTCGCACGCGCTTCTCGGGGTTGGCCTTGATGACGCCCGTGTGCTCGGACTCGCAGTGGGGGCAGACCGGACCGTTCGGCCACACCATCTGCTCGATGACGGCGCGGGCCTCGTCCTCGGTCATCGCCGAGATCTGGCGGAGGGTCAGGCTGGCGAAGGGGGAAGGCGTGGTGTCCGTCGCGTTCATGGCTTCAATGTACGCGGCCACCGCAACTTTGCAAGAGGTATTCGATGCGCGTCAGTTCGTCAGGAACTTGACGGCCGGACCGGCTGCCAATGTATGAACTTTGCAGTGGGGATAATCCCGATTTCCGTTCACGGTCGGCGCTCCGACGCAGGCGGCGCCCGGGCGCGAGGGCTTCGGCCGATGGCACGGGTCGTGCTAGGCTCGTCGCACTGGCTCGCCCGCCCGTCCGTCCGTCCGTCCTTCGCACTGGAGGCCCGCATGCGCCGTCTCACCTCGACTCTGCTCCTCGCCCTGTCGGCTGCCGCGCCGCTCGTCGACGCCGCCCCGGCACACGCCTGTGGCGGCTTCTTCCGCGCCGAGACCCCCGTCGATCAGTCCGCGCAGCGGATGATCTTCAAGCGACTGACGGCGAGCCGCCTGGAGGCCTACTTCGAGATTCGCTTCAGCGGCGATCCGAAGTCCTTCGCCTGGGTCCTGCCCGTGCCGGGCATCCCGCAGGACAAGGCCACCGTGGACGTCGCCGTCTTCGAACAGCTCGACGCCGCGACGGCGCCGCAGGTCATCCAGCCCATCGTTTGCGAGGCGCTCGGCTCACCGCCGACCGACAACGCGGACGCGGGCTTCGACGCGGGCGCGGGGGGCGGCGAGCCGGAGGTGAACGCGCCGCGCGTCACCGTGCTCGACCGCGAGGTCGTCGGTGCGTACGAGACGGTCACGCTCGCCGCCGAGACGGGCACCGACCTCGTGACCTGGCTGCGAGAAAAGGGGTTCCGGGTCACGGACGAAATGATCCCCTTCGTCGACCTCTACATCGGGCAGGGCCTGAACTTCCTGGCGGCCCGGCTCAAGCCCGAGGCCGGCGTCGACGGCATTCAGCCGCTGAAGATGACCTACGACGCCCGGGGCCCCATGGTGCCGCTGAAGCTGGCGTCCATCGCAGCGCAGCCCGAGACGGGCGTGAAGATCTTCTACCTGGGGGAGGAGCGCGTCACACCGTCCAACACCCCCGAGCTCACGGTGCCGACGGGGCACCTCGCGTTCGACCACGGCACGCAGACGGGCAACTGGCCCGCCGCCGTCGCCCGCACCATCGACGACCACGGCGGCGAGGGCCTGGTGGTGGACTTCGCCGGCCCGACGACGCTCGTCCGGACGGGCGCCGAAGAGAACCCCATCGCCGACGCCGACGAGAACACCGAACCCGTGCGCGCGGCCCTCGAGGCGCTGCTGACCGGCACGCGGTACGTGACCCGGTTCTACGCCCGCTACTCGCCGGAGGAGATGGGTGTCGACGTCGGGTTCGAGGCAGCCCCGAACCTGGGCGACGTCGAGCGCATCCGCTCGATGCCCGAGCTCTCTTGCGAAGAGGACCCCCCGCCGGTGAACCCGTGCGACTTCCAGGCCTGCGGCCTCGGCGGGTATTGTGTCCTGACGACCGACGCGACGGGCGCGCAGGTGCCCGCCTGTGCGTGCGTGGACGGCGCCGCCGCCCGCGCCGTGCGCGACGATGTGGCACCGGGGGGCCTGCGGGTCTCGTGCGTCGACGTCCGCATCAACGTGGATCCGATCGAGCTGCCGGACCAGGTGGTCGACACGCCGCCGGTGGTCGGGCCGCCGCTGCTCGATCCGTGCGCGGCCAATCCCTGCGGCGAGAACGGCGAGTGTTTCGCGCTCAACGGGCATCAGACCTGCTTGTGCGAGCGCGGCTACGTGGCCGTGGCGGTCGAGGACGGCAGTGGCGGGTTGAAGGCCACGTGCCGTGTGCCCGATCAGGACGTGCCGGACGACTTCTACCGGCGGCGCCTGCCCGAGCCGCGCCTGCCCTACCCCCGCGGCGCCGGGGGCGGCAATGCCACCGCCACGCTCTCGGACGACGGCTGCACGCAGGGTGCACCCGATCGCGGCGCGCGGCATGCGGCGTGGGCGTTGCTGCTCGCGCTGCCCCTCGTGTTGCGGCGGCGCGGTCGGCGCGACTGAGAGAGACGAAGGGGCGGTCGGCAGCGCCTGCGCGGGCCGGCCGCTCAGCGCCCGAGATAGCCCTTGACGATCGCGGAGACGGCGACGGCGTCGCCGACCCGGACGATGCCGTTGGCCGTCGTCACACCGAGCAGCGTGCGCGTGGGGCGGATTTCGTACGTCACGGTGTCCCCCGGCCCGACCCCGTGCCGGAACTTCACGCGGTCGAGCCCGCCGAGCAGCACCGGCCGCCCGCCGCCGGCCAGGAGCAGCACGCCGTACGCGAGCGTCTGCGCGAGTCCCTCGAGCAGGATGACCCCCGGCACGATGGGTCGCCCGGGGAAGTGCCCCGCGAAGAACGGGGCGTCCGGCGCGAACGTGCACTCGCCGACGATGAGATCGGCGCCGCAGGTGAGCACGCGGTCGAGGTAGAGAAACGGCGGGCGGTGGGGGATGACGTCGGCGGGAGAAGGCAGGGGGGCGGCGGTCACGTCGGACATCGGAGCATGACCGCCAGGGCGCTCACTTCTTCAGCTTGCGCAGGTTCGAGGGGATGACGTCGACCTTGTTCGAGCCGACGAGGCCGCAGGTCTGGGAGAAGTTGCCCGAGCACAGGCTCGTCTCCGTGATGCGGTCGAACGGGACCTCGCCGACCTGCATGCCCGACAGGAAGAGGTCGAAGCCGAAACCGCCGCCCTGCTTCTGCTGGCGCAGGGAGAGGCGGGCCGGCTCGCCGCCGCCGACGCGCACGAACGTCTTGGGGTTGAGCAGGAAGTCGACGTTGAGGACGTCCTCGGGCACGAACACGCCATAGCTCTCGCCGCTGACCGTGACGTCCGACCACGAGCCCTTGTCCGCCGTCGTCTCGGCGGGCTTGACCGTGCGGAGGTCTTCGTCGCGGAACTGGATGTACATGAGCTTGGTGGACTTCTGGTACCGCAGCGAGCACAGCGAGGTGTAGTCCTCGGTGCAGAGCGTCACGACGCCCTTGCCGCTGTCGTACTCGCCGACCGCGTCGCCCTTGTAGACGAGCTTGCTGCCCTGGAGCAGCACGCGGACCTGCTTCGTCTCGCCGCCGCCCTTGAGCACGCCCTTGATGCGCAGCTCGCTGCCTTCCTTGGCGGTCAGGATCTTGTAGTACGCGCGGCCGGGGCCGAGGAGCTTGGCCGCGGCGAACTGGTCCATGGGGGGCTCGGGCACGTCGGTGCCGGGCACGTCGGGCGTGTCGCTGCCACCGCCGGAGCCGCCGGCGCCCGTCTCACCGCCCGCGCCGCTCTCGCCGCCGGTGCCGGGCTCGTCGATGGGCTCTTCCTCGACGGGGTCGACGACGACGTCGCCGTTGGGATCGAGATCGGGCGGCAGGGGATCGAGGCGGTCCTCCTCGTCGTCGACGGGGAGCTCCGGCTCGGCCTCGGTGTCGGGCTCCTCGATGACCTCGTCGGCGGGGGTGCCCTCGTCCGGCGGCAGGCTCATCTGCTGGAGCTCCTCGGCGAGCAGGACCTCGACCGGGATGGGCTGCTGATACTCGAAGAAGCCCTCGAACATCACCTTGCGCATCCAGCCGAGCGTCATGCAGGAGTACCCGCCGACGCCCCAGCCCTCGCCCCAGGAGTTCTTGATGATGAAGCAGAGCCCGCCCTCGGACTCGGCCATGTTGTCCGGCAGCTTCTTGTAGCCGACGATCAGATACGCGTGGCCGCCGGCGTGGCCCGTCTCGCCCGGGGCGAGGCCCTTGGCGGTGATCAGACCGTCGTTGTTCTCCCAGTTGCCGGTGAGCGGGCTGGCATAGGGCACCGCGTAGCCCTTGTGGAGCCAGTCGATGATCTGGCGGGCGCCGCACCAGTAGTCGACCTTCTTCACGCCGACGTGACCCGTTTCACAGGTGCTCGGCTGGGGCGTGTAGGTGTCCGTATCGCCGGGCATCGGCTGGTACGGGCAGTTCTGCTCGAGGGGGATGTTCGTCACGCCGCTGGCGGCCGACTCGTCGAAGCCGACGCCGTACCACGAGCCTTCGCCCGCGCCGGGGAGCTTGCAGGCGCCGCTCGCCTGGCACTCGGGCTTGCTCTGCCAGTAGAAGCGCTGCTCGGAGAGGTCGAGCGTCGCGAGCGAGGGGTTCGCGCCGATCATCTCCTTGCTGCCGTTGACGGCCGCGTACTCGATGGCGCCGATGCCCGTGAAGGCCGCGCAGGTGCCGCGGTACTTCTGGTCGCGCACCGGGATCTTGTCGATCTGCGGGATCTTGAACTCGGCCTGGATCTCGGCGTCGTTCGGGTCGATCTCGTCGTTGCAGCCCTCTTTGAAGGCCGGGCGGCTACGCTTGCTGAGGTAGTCCTGGACCGCCGCGTCCATCGTCTGCTCGAACTTCTCGGTCTGGATGACCCGCCGGCTGTGCGAGACCGACTTGAGGAGTTTCACCACCTTGGGGTCGTCGATCTTGCGGGCCTTCTGGCCCGACTCGGCGGCGACCTGCGCGTCGATGACCTTGCTGACCGAGTCGACGTCGGTCTCGGGGGCCGACGCGCGATCCTTGGCGAGGTACTTGAACGCGTCCTCGTCGGAGAGCTTGCGGGGGCCGGTGGCGTTCTGCTTGGCGAGCTCGGCGAGGAGCTTCTGCGCCTCGTCACAGCCCGTCAGCGACGGGCCGCCGAGCGCGAGCAGCGCCAGGAGGGCGACCTTCTTGGAATTACGCAGCGACTGCATGGAAGCGGCGGTCCTTTCTTGGAAAACGGCGAAGGCTTCGAAAGCGCCCGCCGCCTTGGGGCGGGGGGTGAAAATCCAGCGTGCAAGGATGTAGCGAATCCCGGGGGTGTCCACAACGGCCCTCTCGACCGTCGCGAAATCCCCGCGTGGCAGGGGACGCGCCGGACGGGCGGCGCATTCACGCCCGGGTGGGCATCGCCCGCGAAAGTGGCTCGAACGGGAGACGCGACGCCGCGTGGCTGGCGTTCGCCCCCCGGGTCGCCTAGCCTGCACGGCGGCACTTCGCACCGGGAGACATCGCCATGGCCGACACCGCCCGTCCCCTCACCCGCCACGATCTCGACGCCGTCGTCCGCATCGATGCGAGCCACGTCGGGCGCGCCCGCGCGGACTTCTTCCAGCGCCGCCTCGCCGCCGCCATCGCCCGGCCGGACGTCCACGCGCAGTTCGGGGTCGAAGAACCCGCCGGTCTGGCCGGCTACGTTCTCGCCCGGGTCGACGCGGGGGAGTTCGGGCACACGCGGGCCGCGCTGCGTCTGCAGGCCATCGGGGTGCATCGCGAGGCACAGGGGCATGGGGTGGGGGCCGCGCTGATGCAGGCCCTCGAAGGCGCCGCCCGGACGCTCGGTGCCCCCGAGCTGCGCACGACCGCCGCCTGGAACGACCACACGATGCTGCGCTTCCTCGACCGCCACGGCTTCCGGATGGCGGAGAACCAGATCATCGATTGCGCCGTTCACCCCGGGCGCCTGCGGGCGGCCGACGAGCGCGAAGACCGCGACGACGACGACGGCGGTGATCCGGACGACCACGGCCTCGAGCGCGACCGCGTCGACGTTCGCCTGCTCTCGCCCGCCGATCTGCCGGCCATCACCCGCATCGACCGCAAGCTGACCGGCGTCGACCGGGCGGCCTACATCGGCGGCAAACTCGACGCGGCCCTCGGCGAGTCGGACATCGCGGTGTCGCTGGCGGCTTGGGAGGACGGCCACGTCGTCGGGTTCCTGACGGCGCGGGTGGACTTCGGCGACGCCGGACGGACCGAGAGCACGGCGGTGCTCGACACGATCGGTGTCGACCCGGACTTCGCCGGACGGGGGGTCGGGCTCGCGCTTATGTCGCAGCTCTTCGCCAACCTCTCCGCGCTGCACGTCGAACGCATCGAGACCATCGTCTCGAAAGCGGACGACGCGCTGCTGCGGTTCCTGCACGGGATCGGCTTCGGGCCGTCGCAGCGGCTGGCGTTCTCGCGCAGCGTCGCCCGCTGAGCGGACTCGCCGGGCCACCGCTGTTGCGGACGACCCGGCCGCTCCCCTAGGCTCGCGTCCCATGCGCAGCGTCGTCCCCGCATTGCCCGCCGTCCCCGCAGCCCTCGGCCTCGTCGCCGCGGTGCTGCTCGCATGTGGTCCCACGGAGTCGTCGTCCGACTCGGGAGACGCCGGCACCGGCCGCGTCGACGCGCGCGCCGCGGGCGGCGGCCACGTCGGCCAGGGCGTTCGCCACGGCCTGGTAGCGGTGGTCGGTGGTGAGCAGCTCGTCGCCGGGGCGCAGGTGC
>JAKLJY010000300.1 GCA_023150895.1 Myxococcota bacterium
GGCGAGGTCGATGGCTGGAACCTCTACGCGTACGTCGGCGGGGACCCGATCAATCGATGGGATCCTTGGGGGTTGGAGGCCACGCAGCCGGCGTTGAAGCGGGGCCAACCCGAGGGGTCTTACCTGCAACGCCCAGGCGAGCAGCCAAGACAGCCGCCCGGCGGCCTCGCGGGACCATGGGTCGACCGAAACCGCTTCTTCGGTGAATTTGCCGAGAGGACCAAGCACAGCGACAAATTCCTCGCCACTGCGGGCAAGGCCATGGTGACGCCGTTCGGTCTGATGACCGGAAGCCTGCAAGGCGCTGCACTCTACAACCTCTGGAACTGGGTGGGCCGGGATGCCACAGACGACGGTCTGAAGGCCGCGGGGATTGGCGATGTCGGTCGGTTCTGGCTCCTCTTCCTGGGCGACATGGGCGTCGGTGCCGCAGGGAACATGGTCGGCCCGAAACCGCCGAGCGCCACCGTCAGACCCGGCGCCGCGCCCGCTCGCGGCTCGGCCGGCGCTCCGGCGGCGGGCGGTGCTCGGGCTGCGGGTGGGGGAGCCGCAAAGGGAGCAGGCGAGCTTCTTCCCCGTTCGGGTCCAATTCCTCGAAGCCTCGGAGCCATGTCCCGAGCGGACCAGTTGGCCCGCAAGCTCAAGCTCAACATCAGCAGCCCGACCACCCGGCAGGTTCTGAACAGCCTCGATGACACCGTGGAGTCGTTCGTCGGCCAATTCAGGCGGGGCAGCATCCGACGAGAACTCCCGGGGGAGGTTCTTGACATGACGGTCGAGGAGGCACTCCAACACAGCACGAAGGTCAGGAAGCTGCTCATCGACAACAGGTTCGTGAAGTGACGACGACCGACAAGGACCCAAGCATCCAGCGGCTCTTGCGCCAACTGGACCCGCAGGCGAGGCGGTGGAGGGTCGTGGACCACTGGGAGGCCGACCTATGCGCAATCGGGATCGCTGGAGTAACGGACCCGGGGCGCCTCGTCTACATATCCACGTATGAAGCCGACCCGGATCGTTATCACTTTGAATGCGAAGTTGGCCGGGGTTCGGCCCCCGACGACTATGAAGTGACCAAGACCGGCGAAAACGTTACGTTCGCCGAGTTGCTCATCGTGATGGAAGATCACCTTGAATGAGTGGCTGACGCCCGCCCCGCCGGTCGGCCGCCGTGCTCCCTGCGGGTGCCGGTGCGCTTCACCGTCGAGGGCTCACGAAGGGCGGCGGTCTGACGCCCGCCCCGCCGGTCGGCCGCCGTGCTGGTCGCCGGTGCCGGGTGACCTTCACCTGCACCTTGGCCTTCGCTCGGGCCGTCACCGGAGGCATCGAACCCGACTTTGACACATCCTGCGAACATGATCGCCGGCAGGCCTTGGCGCAGTAGGGCCTCCGGCCCCTGCCCGGATCACCCCATGTGCGTAGGTGTTCAGGCTAGGTCGAGGATGACGGGTGGATTGTCGATCTTGAGTGATTTCAGGCGGTTGCGCGCTGCCTGGGCGGGGTCGGTGACCTGCCTGATGTGGCCGTTCGGGCCGATCAATTCGACCAGCTTCACCTGCCGCAGGTCGTCGCGGATGTTGCGCCAGGTGTCGGCGCAGGCGCGCTCGGCGACACGCTCCAGGAGCAGGGCGAGGACGGTGATCGCGACGTGCGCGTGAATTCGGTGGACGGCGTGGTGGTACACCGGCCGCATCTCGAGCCCTGTCTTGAGAGTCCGCCAAGCCTGCTCGACGCGCATGAGCTGTTTGTAGCCGAGGGCGACATCCTCGGCCGTCAGTGTGTCGTCGTTGGTGTGGACGACGAACTTCCCGTCGAGTCGGGCCTCGGCGGCGACCTTGGCCCGGTCGACCTGCAACGACCCGCCCTTTGTGAGGCGTAGATACTTGCCGAATCGCCGTGATGCCCGCAGTTCGCACTCGCGCTTGCTGTGCGCGTGCTCGTCCGCGCCCTGCAGGGCTTCGAGTTCGGCCTCGAGCTCCGCGAGGACCCTCTCTCGGTGCTTGCGTTGCCGGCTCTCCTCGTCGGGATTGTGACAGACGACATAGCGTCGGCGGCGCTCTCCGTCGCCGACGACGACCTCCTTGACGCGCAGGTTCTCGGCGACCTCGCGAAAGCGCCCGGCGCGCCCGAGGACCTCTTCAGTGACCTCGTCGCCACGCCGCGTCGGCATGTTGACGATGTACTTCCCCCCACCGAGTGAGAGCTTCTGCAGATTGTCCTTCGAGACCATCCCGGCGTCGCCGACGAAGACGCAGCGGCCGAGCTTCCAGCCGCGCAGGTCCTCTTTGACTTGCTGCACGGTTGAAACATCGACCGTGTTGCCGGGGAAGATCCAGTGGCGAACGGGCAACCCATCGCGCGTGACAGCGAGCCCGACAACGATCTGGGGCGCGTCCGAGCGCCCGTTCTTGGAGTGGCCGAGCTTGCGCGGGGCCTTGTAAGTCTTGGCGCCGGCCGCCTTGCTGCCGCGAATCGTGTCGTCCGGCGGTTCGCCCTGGTCAACCTCGTCGATCTCGAAGTGAAGCGAGGTCGTGTCATAGAAGATGAGATCCACATCGAGGTTCAACAGATCGCTGACCTGGAAGAAGATCTCGCGCTCGATGACATCCTTGTTGGCGGTGAGGAAGTCCATGGCGCGGTAGAGATGGTGGAGCGCAAGCTCCGCGGCGCCTCGAATGCGGACGTCCTCCCGCAGCCACTGCTCAAAGCAGTAGAGCTTCGAGGCCGGTGCACAAGCGCGATTGGCCACCATCGCGAAGAGCGCTCGCTCGACCGCGAACTCGAGCTTCCGTGCGCTGACCTGCTTCTCGATGATCGTCCGGATCCCCAGCCGCTCCCACAGCGTTTCCAGGACGTAGAGATCGCCGAACGGCCACGCGTCGATGACCTTCAGTTCCGGCGAGTCCGCGGCAATCTCCTCCGGCGAGCACCGGCGCATGATGCTCTTCGCCAAGCGCTTGAGGCGCTCGACGACCTCGGGGTCGTCGCCGCGACCCCAGTTGTAGACGATGCGCGTCTCGGACCGGCCCTTCTCGGCGTTCCAGGCGCTCTCCGCGAACTGGAGGTGCACCAGGGAGGTCCCGTCGGCTCGTTTCTGGCGGCTCTCGCGCAGGTACATGTGCTCGGTCGTACGGCAGGTGGCGTCCAAAGTACAAGCCCCTGGCGGGGACCCATGTACTAGGATTTTTTGACCATGTTCGCGGTTCGACCCCCGCCATCACCTACTGCCGCAACGACCGGCAGGTCGAGTAGCCAGGTAGAAATGGAGTCTTGCTGTCAAAGTCGGGTCGAAGGGCGGCGGGCTGACGCCCGCCCCGCCGGTCGGCCGCCGTGCTGGTCGCCGGTGCCGGGTGACCTTCACCTGCACCTTGGCCTTCGCTCGGGCCGTCACCCGAGGCATCGAAGGGCGGCGGGCTCTGCGGCCCCGCCCCGCCGGTCGGCCGCCCACTCGGCGGGTGCCGGGTTCCGTTTTCCGTACAGGTTGAACACGCCGAACACGGCCGTGCCCGCGAACCCGGCGAGGTTTTCCAATCGGTTCCAGCAACCCGACTCGAAAGCCGTGGCTCAGTACGTTCCGTCCCCGAGTAGGTCTCGTCGATGCCGACGACGCCCACGCCGAAGACACCGAGGACGGCGCTCTACGCCAGGGTAAGCAC
>JAKLJY010000301.1 GCA_023150895.1 Myxococcota bacterium
AGTTACGTGCGCTTTTCGGTTGACGGGCAAATTCGGCAGGAGGCGGCGATGGCGCGAGTGAGCGAGGCAGAAATCCAGCGGCTCAAGCGCGAGGTGAGCGTGGAGCGGCTGGCCCAGGCGCGGGGCGTGAAGCTCCGGCAGCACGGCAAAGACCTGATGGGGCTGTGTCCGTTTCACGACGACCACGAGTGTGGTCTCTCGCGCTATTCCACCGCTTGTCCACCACGCTCTATCGTGACGCGCCCGGGGAGTTCTCTCGCGCTTCGTGATCGTCTCGGCACGCGGCTCCGTGGCCACAAAGCGGGGCGCCGGGGCGGCGCGCGGCAAGCGCGAGCACCCCGGCGTCTCGGCGTTCTGAGATTGGGCTAGGCGACTTCCTGCATCGCGGCCTGGACGTGCTCGGTGGTGACGGACTTTGCCTTGGCGATGGCGGCGGCGAAGAGGGCGTGATGCGCGAGGCCGTTGGCCTTGCGCGGCAAGCCGCTGGACGCCTGGAAGATCGCCTCGACGGTTGGGGGCTCGAAGAGTGGCACCTCGGTGCCTGCCAGGCGCAGCCGATGGGTAAGGTAGGGCCCCATTTCGTCGCGTGCGAGACCGCGGACGTGGGCGCGCACGACGATGCGCTGAGCAAGCGCGTCGAGGGCGGCCATGCCCATGCGGCGGCGCAACTCCGGATGGCCAACGAGGACCACGGTGAGGCGGTTCTCGGAGTCCATCGCGTAGTTGGTGAGCAGCCGCAGGTCCTCGAGCAACTCGGTCCGCAGGTGATGCGCCTCGTCGACGATCAGCACGGGGCGGAGACGGCTCTCGGCGCAGAGCCTGGAGACCTCGCACCGGATCTGCCTGAAGAGCGAGGCGCGGTTGCGCTCGGTGGGCAGGCCGAGCTCCCACGCGATGGACTTGTAGAGGTCCATCACGTTGCCGGTGGTCATGGAGACGTAGAGGACGCGGTAGAGGCCGCCGTGCAGGCCCGCGACTAGGTGTCTGCACGTGGTGGTCTTGCCGGAGCCGCTGTCACCGGTGACGAGGCCGATGCCGCGCATGTCGACGAGGTGTTTGAGCCGCGCGCCGAGCTCGGCGAGGCTGGCCGACGCGAACAAGTCGTCGGCGGCCAGGTCCTTGTCGAAGGGATGGCGGGTGAGGGCGAAGTGTTTGCGGTACATCAGAAGAGATCCTCGTTCTGGCCGTCGAAGTCGACGAGATCGCGCATGGCCAGTCCCTCGGGCAGGTTGGTGGCGGCCTTTGGGAACTCGATGTCGCGGGTGGTGGCGTTGCGCTTGACGAAGCAGTTGGCGAGGACGTCGACACGGCGGGCGATCTCGATGCGGCGTCCCTGGTGCCAGACCTCGACGGTGCGCTTGTCGGGCTTCTGCGCAGGGTCGAAGCGGAGCGTGACGCGCTCGCCGACCAGGGCGGCGTCGACCTCGAAGGCGACGCCGTCGAGCGTGACGGTGCGATCGGTCCGGACGTTGCGCTTCTGCTCGGCGAGGAACAGGTCAGCGAGATCCGCGCCGGGCATGCGGACGCCCTCGGAGGAGCGTGCCCACTTGTCGGCGGGCGACTCGTCGCCGAGGCCGCGGTGCGGTGCGTGATGGTACTCGCCCTCGATCCAGGCTGAAAGTGCACGATTCATGGTGTCGAGCGAGACGAGCTCTGCGGGTGTGAGGAGCGGCAGGAACTGCATTCGGACCGTGCGGAACCAGCGCTCCATCTTGCCCTTGCCCTGGGGCTTGTAGGGCTTGGCGTGGATGAGAGCGATGCCGAGCTTGGCGCAGACGACGGCAAGTTGCTTCGAGCGGAAGGCAGAACCGTTGTCGACGTAGAGCCGCTTGGGGATGCCCCTGCGGCGCACGGCCTGCTCGAGAACGGAGAGGTAGGTGACGGCGCCTTCGGAGAACGTGAACGACGCGAAGGGCACGACCCGAGTGGCGTCGTCGATGAAGGCGATGAGGTAGGTCTGGCGCTGGTGCCGGGCGTCGCGGATCTTCGGCCCGTACATCACGTCGCTCATCCACAGGTCTCCCGCGCTCTCGTGCTCGAAGCGGCGCCGGTCCTTGCTGGTGGGGTCTTCGGGCTGTTTCTTCATGAGGCCGCGGCGAGCGAGCACGCGGTGCACCGTGGACTCCGGGAGCTTCACCTCGACGGTGACGACCTCGGGGTGCTGAGTGCGGGCCGCCTTCAGAAGCGAGGGGATCGACAGCTCGGGCGTGTCCTCCTTCATCTGACAGAGCAGGTCGACGACGTGCGGGGGGATCGAGCGGGCGCAGCCGTGATCGGCGCGGACGCGCGGCACGAGTGCGTCGAAGCCGCCGCGCCGGTAGGCGCGAAGCCAACCGCGCATGGTTTCCGCGGCGACGTGACGGCGAAGCGAGCCGGGGATGGTGAAGTCCTGCTCGGCCTTCTTCGCGAGAAGTGCGTACAGGCCGCGCTGGTGCGGCTCGAGGTGGACGAGGTCGGCGATGACGCCGTAGCGGAAGAGCGCGACTTCGCGGCGACGCTCGTCGGTGTCGGGCGCCTTGGGGTCGTTGGGATCGTCTTGCATGTGGGGATGTCTCCTTGCGCCGCCCGGAACCCTTCCGTGCGGCGTGGAGAGACGGTCATCGAGGTCGCCTCCGCTGGCCGGCCCCGCTTCGTGTGGGCGAGTCCACGTGCATCCGCTTCACCCGCTTGCCCGGGCTCGGAAACCGAGCGGAGTTGGCAGCGCGCCGAGGTGTCGCTCGGCGACCTCGCGGAGCCGGACGAGCACAGCATCGCCGCCAAGCACCTCCCGGAACGCAGCGAGCGTCGCCGCTACCCCGGCGAAGCGCTCGGGCAGCAGCGTGGCGATGGCGGTGAGCGCCGCGCGCACCGCCCGGACCCGCCGCCGGATCGACCTCAGCGCGCCCACGAAGCCGACGGGCTTCTCGGCGTCCGGCGGGTGGACAGCGTCCACGGCGGCGGAGACGCCGCCGGCCGCCTCGACCATCGCGACCACGCGCTCGACGTCGGCCAGGGTGCCCCGGAGCCGTGCCGCGAGAAACGACGGGAGGAGGCTGATGGACTCACGCCGCTTCGGGCACCACCAGCGCGGGATCCGCGCCCCCGGCGGCTCGACCCGCCTGTACGAACCGAGCTTCTCCAGCCCGCAGCCCCCCTCCGGGTGGAAGGGGCACCCGTCGAGAATTGCACCTTCCCACGCGCGTTGTGTAACGTACCGCTCGTCGGTGAGCGGGCATTTCCAAAGTACCTGCACGGCGCCGACACCGAGCCCGCGCGTGGTCTAGACGCTGCGGGCTCACTCCTTTCGACGTCCGCGATCGTCGCCCGCCTCCGCCTCTCAGGCAGAATTCCCAGCTAACCGTCCCGGAATCGCTCCCCGTCTCAGACGATCCAACGGGCCAGCACACCAAGGCGATCCGGGCGGGGGATCACGACGGGAAGCGAGGCCCTACAACGAGCCGAGCCTGGTGATCACGCCCGACAAGAACCTCTGGCACTGCCTGGGAGCGTGCCAGGCGGGCGGGAGCGCGATCGACTGGGTGATGCGAGCGGAGGGGGTGGCGTTTCGGCACGCGGTGGAGCTGCTGCGAGAAGGGCTTCCCTCTTTAGCCGCCCAGCCGCGGGGGGCGGGGCCTCCGCCGAAGCGCTCGAC
>JAKLJY010000302.1 GCA_023150895.1 Myxococcota bacterium
GCCTCCGCAGGCGCCGGGGCGGGCTCGGCCGCCGGCGGACTCTCCGCGGGCGTCGGCGCGGGGGCGACGGCGTCCTGCGCCAGGGCGGGTGAGGCGGCGAGCGAGAGGAGCAGGGTCAAGGCGGGCTTGTTCATGGGCGTCCGTCGGTGGCAGGTACGTGGCGGCACTCCACACCAATTCGCGCCCCGATGCAAAGGCCGTCGCGTGACGAACGCGTGTCCGCCGCGGGCTGGGGCGGGGCGGGCTGGCGTCGACGGCGACCCGGTGGACGTCTTCGTCGGGCCCAATGCACGCGCGGCACTCGCGTCCGTCTTCCACATGGCGCGTCTCGGGGTCGTCGGCTACGACGAGGACAACATCGCGGTCGGTTTCGCCACGCGCGAGGACGCCGAGCGGTGCCTCCGCGTGGCGTACAACCGCCCGGGACTCTTCGATTCCGCCCCGCGAAGACTGACGGTTCCCGAGCTCGCAGCGTGGTTGCGCGAGACCCGCAACCGGGGGCGAAAGATGGGTGCGGGTCGAGAACTGCACACGGCCGTGACGTCCTGAGCCTCGCAGGCGGGCCGCCGCGCGTGGTCATGGTGAGCGTCCAGACCACCCGCAAGACGGGCGCCCAGGGCGTCGCCGGGGCCATCCGCGAGGGGGTGGACGTCCACGATGACGAGACCGGCGGAGTGGACGCCCCCGCGCCGACCGCCGAGGCCTGCATCTCTGCTTCGAGCCCACCTCCCGGAGTTCGGTGCCACAGACGCCGGAAAGCCCACATGCGCGACATGGTGGGACACGGTCGTCGTCTACACGAACGACGAGGGGCGTCTCGCGCTCCAGGCGGGCGGCCCTGAAATCGAGTATGGCCACCGAGTCTGGGTCGGAACGACATTCCCGTCGGTCTTCAGCAGCTGCATTGCGGTGGAACTCGACGAAATCGCCGTCGATCCGGAGTTCCAGGGCCGAGAGATTGGGCCCTCCATCGTCTCCCGGCCGTTGGCTGCCGCGGCCGATCTCGGAGCGACTCACGTCGAGGCCGAGGCCACCGAGGACTCCGAGAGGTGGGGGGCATACATCTGGCCGCAACTCGAGTGCGTTCCCGTTGGCGATCCGTCGCAGCCGGTTGCCAACGCGATTGCCATGTGCGACGCCACGGACACCGAGGCCAGGGATGCCGGGATTTTCGCGGCCACAAAGCTCTCTGACGCGATTTCTACCGAAAGGGTCCGGCGTGGTGGAAGGCTTGGTGCGTCATATTCAATGCGACATTCGACCTTCGGCCGATTTCTCCATCCGTGCTACGATTGAAGCGCTTCTGGCGGAGAAATGAACATGGTTTTCGACGACTTGGCCAAGAATCCGGCATTTGGAAGCGTTGAAGCGGTCGAGCGCGCAATTCGCGACGGCACGCTCGCTCGAAAGCTCGGCCACATCAGTGCGCCGGAACTTTGCGACGACGTGGACGCGTTCGCGGTTGCCACCGAGCCCAATCAAGCAGAAATCGCGAACGCTCAACCTCCTGCCTGCAGTGACGAGTCCACCAAGGCTCTACCCGCGCACCTCGCCCTCGACTGACACCGAGCGCAGCGCGTCGACGGCAGTGGATAAGTCGGCGCGCAAGGTCGTGACATCGGACGCGCTCTGCTGCTCGGCGCGGCTGAGCCCGAGGGCAGAGTGCGCCACGACCGCGAGGCTTGCGACCTTCGCCTCGAGCGCTTTGAGGCGGGCGTCCAAGGCCTGAGCATCGACGGATTCAACGGCTTCGGGGTGTGTCATCGTTCTGTCCCGCCCCCGCTGGCGGGGGGGCGACTTGCCCGGTGGCGCGGGGCGCGCCTGCGGTTGTCCCCCATCACGCCCAGAACGTCGAGAAGTGCAGCACCGAGGGCAAGCGCGTTCATTCGGTCGGTCCTGCGGTTCGGCCATGTCACCGCGAACCGCATGCAGACACGGCCTGCACGCGCTCGACCCGCACGGGGTCTGCTCCGACGGCGCCGAGCGGGCCGCGTCAGAGCCCCAGGCCCGAGGACGCGAGCGCGAACGACAGGTGCGGATCCAGCATGAGACCCGTGTGTGCGTGCACGACGCGGCCCTCGGCGTCGAGCACCACGGTCGTCGGGTACGTCGTGACACCGTACGCCGCGAAGACCGCCGGCGTGCCCCGCAGGATCGGATAGGTCGCGCCGAGCTCCGTAGCGGCCGCGCGCAGCGTCTCGGGCGTGCCGTCGGCGGCGATGCCGAGCACGGCGACGTCGGGCCGCCGGGCGGCGAGTCGCGAAAACGCCGGAATCTCGACGCGGCACGGCGGGCACCACGTCGCCCAGAAGTTCAGCACCACCGGCCGACCGCGCAGGGCCTCGAGGCGGACCGTCCCGCCGTCGAGATCGGGCAGTGCGAACGCGGGGGCGCGCTCGGGCAGATCGGGGGCGCGCAACCGTCCCACGACCGCGAGCCCGATGAGGGCCACGGCGAGCCAGACGACCGCCTCCCGGGCGAAGCCCAACACACGGCGGGACCCACGCGGCGGGCGCGCGGTGGGCGTCTGATCGGCGGTCGACACGGCGACACGGTGCCGCGCGGCTTGCGCCCGGTCAAATCCGCGATTGCCGGCGGAGGGTCCGCGCGCATCTTCCCGGGTGGAGCAGGCTTCGGGGAATCGCCATGAAAGAAGACACCCGTCGTGGGATTCAGAGCTGTGTGTTGTTCGGTCTGGTCGTGGGTCCCCTGTTGGCCGCCGCCGAGGTCGTCACCTACCTCGCCGTCGGCCTGAACGCCGAGCGCCCGCTGCGCCTCGCCGCGAGCCTGGTGGAGGGCCCCGCGGTGTTCACGGCCGCGGACGGGGCGAGTGCGACGATGGTCGCGTTCGGGGCGTATCTCGTCATCGCCGCGTTCTGGGGGGCGGTCTACGGCGCGCTGACCGCCCACGCGCCCACCGGCGTGCGCCGGGGGTACGCCGATCAGGCCAGCCTGGGGATGTTCTTCGGTGCGTTCGTCTGGTTCGTCGGGTTCCGGCTGCTCGGCCCGATCTTTGCGCCCTGGGTGCTCGCCGAGCCCATCCTGCCGCAGCTTCTGTTGCACATGTTCGGGTTCGGCCTGCCCATCGGCCTGCTGTTCGCGCGCGTGGAGCGTCGCACGCCCGTCGACGAAGACCTGTTGCCCGCCCGGCTCCCGGCCCGCTGACGGCGGCTTTCTGACATACTGCGCCGCATGTCGCGTCGCGCGCTTCTGCCGCCTCTCCTCGCGGGGTCACTCTCCGTGGGGCTCGCCGCCTGCGGAGCCCCGGTGCGCCTCGGCGGCCCGCTCGCCGACGCGCCCGACGAAGGGGCTGCGAGGCCGACCCGCTTCGCCCGGGGCCCCGCCGGGCTCGCCGCCGTCCGCGCGCCCGGGCACTTCGTGGTCTGGGGGCACGCGTTCGGCTCGGTCCTGCGTCCGGTGGACGCCCTCTCGGACTACGTGGAGGTCGCCGTCGGTGAGACGGCGGCCTGCGGCAGGCGGCGCGGCGGTGAGATCCGATGCATCGAGGCGGCCGCGAGCGCCCGGGGCGAGGCGCCGACCCCCCTCGCGGCCCTGCCGCCCGCCATCTCACTGGTGATGGACCGAGAAACCGTATGCGTGCTCGGCCGGGACGCCGCCGTGACCTGTGTC
>JAKLJY010000303.1 GCA_023150895.1 Myxococcota bacterium
GAGAGCGCCCGGCACGCGCCAGCGGCCGCGCCCACTCGCGGGGGAGGGCGACCGCGCCGCGCTCGAGACGGCGGGGCGGGCGGGCGGCGAGGCCGGGGCGGGGGCGCTCGCCCGGGTCGGTGCCGGGGCGGGGGCGGCGCGCTCGCGGCTGGCGGGTTCCACACGGGGGTCGGTGGTCGTGCGTTCGACCTGCGTCCGGACCTCGGCTTCGAAGTCTGCCGTTTCGGGCGCGTCGGCCGTCGCCCCCACCCCCGGCGACGGGCGCTCGCGCGTGCGGTCGTCGAGATCGGGGAGGGACGCCGTCTCGCGGGGGCCGAGCCCCTCGGGGAGGTCGTCGGGATCGAGGACGTCGGCCTCGAGTGTACGATCGGGCTGCGCCTGCACCGCGGCGAGCACGTGCCGGGCGGCGCCCGCCGGCAACGGACCCGTTCCGCGGCGACGTTCGCTCGACGCCGCGGCCGCCGGTTCCGCGGCGCGGGGCGGCGCCGAAGTGCTCGGGGCGTCACTCGGCAGCTCGACGTCGGAGAAGACGGCCGTCGACTCGAGGACCTCGTCGGGGTCGTGCGCCTCGGGACCGAGATCGGACTCGGGGTCGTCGTCGTGCAGCGCGTCGAGGCGGGCGGTGCTCTCGACCTGCGCCACGGCCGGCGCCGAAGCGGCCGGATCGGGCGCCCGCCGGACACCGGGCGCGACGATGGCCGGCCACGAACCCTGCACCGCCTGGCCCATCGTGGCCTCGTCGAGCCGGGCGAGGAAGGCCGCCGCCGACGTCGGCCGCCGTTCGGGATCCCGATGCATGGTGTCGTACACCAGCGCCTCGAGCGCGGGCGGGACGCGCAGGGGGGGCTCGACGGAGGAGAACGGGATGGGATCGCGGGTGCAGGCGTAGACGATGACGGCCGTGTTGCTGCCGTCCGGGTAGGGCGAGACGCCGGCGAGCATCTCGTAGAAGATGACCCCGAGGGCGTAGAGGTCGACGCGGGCGTCGACGATGCGCTTCTCGTTGGTGGACTTGACCCCTTGTTGCGCGAGCACCCAGGGCGGGACCTGCTCGGGTGCAAGGTACCCGGGCGTGCCGCGCAGGGCGAGCGGGTGTGTCGACGCCTTCGCTCCGATGCCGGAGAGGTCCTTGACGAGCCCGAGATCCACCAGGGTCAGCCGACCATCGCCCCGCGGATCGAGAATCACGTTGGCCGGTTTGAGGTCGCGGTGGACCAGCCGCCGCTCGTGAAACGCGTCGAGCGCTTCGGCGATGCGACGGCCGATGGACACGGCCTCCGGGACCGGAAAGCGGCCGCGCGAGCCGAGCATCTGCAGCAAGGACGGGCCCGGCACGTACTCCATCACCAGAAACGGCATGCCCTCGTGCTCACCGAAGTCCGTCACGCGGACGACGGAGGGATGCCGCACGAGCGACGCCACCTGGGCTTCTTTCAGAAAGTCGCGGCGGTATCCGGCCTTCTGCCCGTCATCGATGTCCGAGCCGGCCCCGATGGACTGCAGCTCCAGGAATTTGACCGCAAAGAGCTGCCCGAGGTGCCGGTGCTGCGCCAGATAGACCGTGCCGAGACCGCCCTGACCGAGCCCGCCGATGAGGTGATAGCGGTCACCGACGATGCGCCCGAGGAGCGGATAGCGCGACTTCGTCTGGTGCGCGAAGACCTCGGCCACCGGCGCCGCGTCCCGCTCGCAGCGGTGCGTCGGCGCCTCGTAGATCTGGCGGCACTCCGGGCATATCCACATGGGGCCGCAGCATAACAGGGGCGCGCGGGGGCGACTACTTTGCGGGGTTCAGATTCCCGGCGGGTTCGGGCATGCTGACCGGCCCGTGACGACGCGACCCATGCCCCCCCGAACCATCCGCGGCCGCTGCCTCGACCCCCTCCCGGGGGCGCGGGACGTGGCCTATCTCCCCGACGCCGTGCTCGAGATCGACGAGAACGGTCACATCTCGGCTTTCGGCCCCGCGCCGAGCGGTTGCGCGATCCCCGAGACGTTACCGGGCACCGTCTGGATGCCCGGGTTCGTCGACGCGCACGTCCACTTTCCGCAGACGCGAATCGTCGGACGATCGAGCGGGGCGCTGCTCGACTGGTTGGCGCAGACGGTCTTTCCCGAGGAGGCCCGCTTCGCCGACAAGACCTATGCCAACACGGTCGCCGCCGAGTTCTGCCGGGCGCTGATCGCCAGCGGCACGACGACGGCGGCGGTCTACGGGTCGTCGCATCCCGTCGCCACGGCGGCCCTGTTCACGGCCCTCGACCGGTCCCATCTGCGGGCGACGGTCGGCCTCACGCTGATGGACCGGGCGGCCCCCCCGGCGTTGTGCCTCGAAGCGCGACAGGCCCTCGTCGCAGCGGAGGCGCTCGTCGCGCGTTGGCACGAGCACGACGAAGGCCGCCTGCGATTCGCCGTGACGCCCCGATTCGCGCTGAGCTGTAGCGAGGCGCTGCTCGAAGGCGCCGGTGAGCTCGCGGCGCGGCACGGTCTGCCCATTCAGACGCACTTGTCCGAGAACCACGCCGAGATCGCCGCCGTCGCCGCAGCGTTCCCCGGTGCGGCCCACTATCTGGACGTCTACGCGCAACACGGCCTCTGCACGGAGCGCACCGTCTTCGGCCACTGCATCCACCTGTCCGACGACGAGTGGACGGTGATGCAGGCCGCCGGCGCCGCGGTGGCCCACTGTCCGGACTCCAACTTCTTCCTCGGCAGCGGGGTGATGCCCCTGAGACGCACGCTCGAACGCGGCGTGCGCGTCGGCCTCGGCTCGGACGTCGGTGCGGGCCGCACGTTCTCGCTGCGCCGCATCGCCGCGGCGGCCTACGACGCGGCGCTGGTCTGCGGGGCGCGGGTCGAGCCTGCGGAGCTGCTGTGGCTGGCGACGCTCGGGGGCGCGCAGGCCTTGGGCCTCGGCGACGCGATCGGACGCCTCGCGCCCGGGTACGAGGCCGATGTCATCGCCGTCGCGGCCCCGGAGGTCGACGACCGCGCCGCGTTGCTCGACGCGCTGCTGTTCAGCCACTCGACGGAGCCGGTGCGCAACGTGCTCGTTCGCGGACGACGCGCGGTCTGACGTGGCGCCCGGGGCCCCGACGCCGGTCTTCGGCCCGCCGGAGCCACCGGCGCGGCGCTGGCGAGGCCGTGGGCGCCGCGTTCTGGCCCTGGCGCTGTCCCTCGGCCTGCATGCCGCGCTCTACGTCGTCCTCCGCCTGACGTTGCTGCCGCCCGTCGACTTCGACCTCGAGCTCGAGAGCGATCTCGACTTCGGCGCGGCGGAGGCCATGCTGGCCGTCGACCCGGTGATGAACGGCTCCGAGCCGCCGCCGCTGCCGCCCGACGAGCCCCTGCCGGCGTTTGCCGCGCCCGAGGACCTCGAGAGCACGTTCGTCGTTCCGCGGCCGGACGCCGGGGTCCCGGACGCGGCGGTGCCCGATGCCGCCGTTCCCGATGCGACCCCCCCGAAACCCTTGCCCGATGCGACCCCCCCGAAACCCGAGCCCGACGCCGCGCCGAAGCCCGAGCCCGATGCCGCGCCGAAGAGCGCCGCCCCGGACGCCGCCGCGCCGCCGTCGACCGCGCCCGATGCCGCGCCGCCGTCGGCCGCACCTTCGACCCCGCCGGACGCCG
>JAKLJY010000304.1 GCA_023150895.1 Myxococcota bacterium
GGAAACCGGCGGCTCCGGCGGCGAGCCCGGCGGCTCCGGCGGCACTGCCGGTGCGATGCCCCATCCCGAGGTCTGCGAAGTCGAGGCCGGCGCGCCCGATCCCGAGTTTCTCGCCTACGTCGGCTGTCGCGCAGATTTCGAGCGCCTCGCCTCGGCGCCGTTGTCGAGCACGCTGCCCGGCGCCCGGTCGACCAAGGTCGTCTACGACCGGCAGGGCGGGTCGGACGTCTTCTACCAGAACAGCGTTCTGTATCCCCTGCACTACGACTTCGCCTCGGCCCACCTCTCGGGCAACGGCCGCCCCATCGTCGGTGCCCTCGCGGACTTCAACGCGTCGGAGTACTTCAGCCCGGATCGCCGCTTCATCCTGGGCGCCGTGACCTACTACGAGGGGCCAGCCCGTTGGGCGCTCGAACTCTCGCCCTACGACACGGCGTCCGCGGCGTTGATCGAAATCCTCTACCGCGCGGCCTCTGCGGCTGCCTTCTTCGGGCCGGTGCTGGCGTTTCATCCCACCTCGGACGCCGTGGCCGTCGAGGCAGCGCGACTGCCCGCCGACATCCCCATCGTGACGACGGACGAGCTCTTTGCGGGCATCGACTACCAGCCGCTCTCGCTCGGCGCCGGGGTCGGCCGCCTGCGGTTCGTGCAGTCGCAGAATCTGGAAGACGAGTTTCTGTCCTACGACGACCTGGTGGTCATCGACCAGGTGCCCAACGACATCACCCCGGTCCGCGGCCTCATCAGCGAGACGTTTCAGACGCCGTTGTCCCACGTGAACGTGCTGGCGCAGAACCGCGGTACGCCCAATATGGGGTTGCGTGGGGCGATGGAACACCCGGACCTGCGCGCGCTGGAGGGCCGGCTCGTCGAGCTCACCGTCGGCGCGGCGGCCTGGAGCGTGCGCGAGGTCTCGGAACCCGAAGCGCAGGCCTTCTGGGATGCGAACCGGCCCCCGCCCGTGACGCTGCCGCCCCTCGACCTCGGGCCGACGGACCTGCGCGATCTCGACGCGGTCACGCCCGAGCCCGGGCCGGGCGAGTCCCTGCGCGACAAGATCCGCGAGGCCGTGCGGGCGTTCGGCGGCAAGTCGGCGCACTACTCCATCCTGCGGCGCACGGAGGGCGTGCCCATCCGGCCCGCGTTCGCCGTGCCCATGTACTACTACGACCAGTTCATGCGGACGAACGGCTTCTACGACCGCATTCGGGGCTTTCTGGCCGATCCCGTCTTCATGGCCGACATCGGCGTGCGCGAGACGGCCCTGGCGCTGCTGCGCTCGGACATGGAGAGCGCCGCGGTCGACGAGGGGCTGCAGACGCTGTTGCGCGAGAAGATGGAGACGCAGTTCCCCGGCCGCAACATGCGCTTCCGCACCAGCACGAACAGTGAAGACCTCGACGGATTCCCGTGCGCGGGCTGTTACGAGTCCCACACCGGCGACTTCGACGACTGGAACGACGTTCTCGACGCCATCCGGGAGACGTACGCGAGCGCGTGGCTGCTGCGAACGTTCGAAGAACGCACGTTCTACGGCGTCGACCACGAGAGCGTGGGCATGGCGCTGCTGGTCCACCCCAACTTCCCCGACGAAGAAGCCAACGGCGTGGCGGTGACGAACAACCCGTTTGCCCCGTCCGGCCAGGATCCGGCGTTCTTCGTCAACGTGCAGCAGGGCGGGGACGTCGAGGTGGTCGCGCCGCCGCCCGGGGTCACGAGCGATCAGTTCCTGTACTACTTCACGCAGCCGAACCAGCCGACGGTGTACCTCTCGCACTCCAGCCTCGTCGCGCCGGGCGATACGGTTCTGACGGGCCGGCAGGTGCGGGCGCTCGGAGTCGCCCTCGACGCCATTCAGCGCCGCTTCTCGGCCGCCTACGGCCCCGCGGCAGGCATCGACGGGTGGTATGGCCTCGACGTCGAATTCAAGTTCGACGACGAGGACTCGGCGGACGGGGTGCCCGCCCTCTGGGTCAAGCAAGCTCGACCGTATCCGCGCCCGGAATGACCGGGGTCACGGCGCTACGGTGGCGCGCGGCGCACCGCTGAGGCATGCTGAAGGGCCCGAAGAGCAGGCCCATGAGCACCCCCGCGTCGCAGAACCCCCATCGCCCTTCGCTGAGCGCCCCCGCCGCGCACGCCCTCGTGTGTCCGCGCTGTGGCGCGACGGCCTCCGGGCGGCTCGGGCAGCGGTGCCCCGTCGACGCGGTGGCGATGTGTCTGCTCTCCGAGGTGCCCATCAGACCGGCGAGCGCGCCGGCGGGCAGCGGCATCAGCGGTGATCCCCTGCTGGGGCGCGTCGTCGGGGGGCGCTATCCCGTCGTCGGTCTGCTCGGCCGGGGCGGCATGGGGGCCGTCTATCGCGCCGTGCAGGAGCCCCTCGGCCGCATCGTCGCGCTGAAACTCATCCGCCCCGAGGCGCTCGTCCCGCACGACGACGGCGATCAGACGTCGCCGCAGCGCCGCCGCTTCTTTCGCGAGGCGCAGGCCATCGCGGCGCTGTCGCACCCGGGCATCGTCGGGCTGTACGACTACGGCGAAGACCCCGATGGCCTGATCTTCATGGTCATGGAGCTGATCGAGGGGCCGACGCTGCGGCAGGCGCTCAAGGCGG
Source organism: Myxococcota bacterium (assembly GCA_023150895.1). Taxonomy (GTDB): domain Bacteria; phylum Myxococcota_A; class Bradymonadia; order UBA7976; family UBA1532; genus CAINDO01. Next base: position 2,615 of record JAKLJY010000304.1, read on the forward strand.
GCGGGCCGCTGGCGGTGGGGCGGGCCGTCGAGCTCACGGTGCAGGTGCTCGAAGCACTGGCACATGCGCACACCGTCGGCGTGGTCCACCGCGACCTGAAACCCGGCAACATCATGGTGGCGCAGGCCGGCACGCCCTTCGAACGCGTGAAGATCCTCGACTTCGGGGTGGCCAAGGTCTTCGCGGCGGACGCGGCGCTGGCGGACATCACGCAGGGGGGCTCGGCGACGGCGCTCGGCACGCCGCGCTACATGGCGCCGGAGCAGATCGTCAACGGGCCGGTCTCCCCGCGCACGGATCTCTACTCCGTCGGCATCCTGCTCTACGCCCTGTTGACGGGCAAACCGCCGTTCGACGGGCCGAGCGGGTATCACATCTTCCGGCTGCACCAGGAGGCCGAGGTGCCGCCCCTCCCCGCGGCGCTCGGGGTGCCCGAGGCGGTCGAGCGGGCCCTGCGTTGGGCGCTGGAGAAGGACCCCGAGCGGCGCCCGCCCGATGCGTTGACACTGGCCGCGACGCTGCGGGCCGCCTGCCCGGCCGTCATCGCCCCCCCCACGACACCGACGGCCGCGGCGGTCGGGACGGCCGTCATCACCGCCCCGGTGCCCGCCGTTCCGCCGGAGAGCCCGGCCGACCCCGCGTCGCCGACTCCGGTTCCGGCGGCACTCCCCCCGGTCGCGGTCGGACCACCAAAGGCAGCGCCTCCGCCTCCGCCCCTCCCGGAGGCGCCGGTGCCCGCGCCGCCGCGGCGTGCGCCCGCGTTCGCGCTCGCCCTCACCCAGCCGAGTGCGCGTGCCCCCGAGCCGCCACGGGTGCCGGCGGCGCCGATGGTCCCGGAGCTGGACGACGCGCCCGACGAGACCTCCGGTCACGGCGAGTCGCCGGTCGCCCGCCGTCCGGCCGACGGCTCGGGGCGGCGGACCCGCGGGTGGGTCGC
>JAKLJY010000305.1 GCA_023150895.1 Myxococcota bacterium
TCCTCGGTTTCTGGGCGTTGATGCAGTTCTTCCGCGGCACGGCGGAGCTCGTCGGCGGCGCGACGGACGGCGTGGCCTGGTGGGCGCACGTCGGCGGCTTCGTGTTCGGGCTGGTCTACGTCGGGCTGCGGCCGACGCTGCGGTTGCCGGTCCGGCGCCGGCGGCGGTCGGTCGGGCGCCGGTGACGAGACCGACCGCAAGCGCGTTCGCCATGGCGGCGCGGGCCTGCAGCTCGCCACCGCCCTGCGGGCCTTCTGCCGGCGCTTCCCCGAGGCGCTCACGCTCCAGGCCGCCGGCGATGTCGTGCCGCCCACGGTGGCGCAGCACCTGGGGGCGGGGGTCTCGCGGGGGTGAGGCGCGGGCCAGTTTCTTCCCCGCCTGCGGCATGAATTTTCCCCGTCTGCCGGACTGACTTTCCCCAGCCGCGACCAAAATATTCCCCAATTGCCGAAGTGCGCTGCCGGTCGTATCCTGACGGAATGACAGAGAGTCCAGACCCGTCGGCTTACGAGAGATTCGTCGAATCGCGGCTCCGGGAATCGCTCGCAGACAGCCCCGTGGTCATGCTCGAGGGGCCGCGGCAGTCCGGCAAGACGACCCTCGCACGGCGGTTCATCGCGGAGGGCTACGTTTTCCGCAGCCTGGACGACTCGACGACGCTGGCCGCCGCGGCGTCGGATCCGGTCGGGTTCGTCAATTCTCCCGCCGGCCCGCTCATCGTCGACGAGATCCAGCGCGCGCCCGGGCTGCTCCTCGCCATCAAGGCCGCGGTCGACGCCGACCGCAGGCCGGGGCGGTTCTTGCTGACGGGCTCGGCGAACCTGCTGCGCCAGAAGCAGACCCCCGACAGCCTCGCCGGCCGAATCGACCGGGTCACCCTCCTCCCGTTGGGGCGGGGTGAGCTGCTCGGGCGCCGGTTCTCGTTCATCGACGCCGTCTTTTCCGGCGACGCGCCGACCCCCGGCGACTCTCCGCTCCGGGGCGACGCGCTGGTCTCGGCGGTCCTGGCCGGCGGGTTCGCGCCTGCGCTCGCGCGCCCCACCGAGGCCCGGCGCGTCCGGTGGGCGCGACAGTATGTCGAGTCCCTGATCGACCGGGATCTGCCCGAGCTCGCGCGATTGGACCTCGCCCGGCACCTCCCGCGGCTCGTCACCATGTTGGCCCACCACTCCGCCGCGCTCCCGAACTTCTCCGAGCACGGGCGCGCGCTCGGCATCGATCATAAGACCGTGCAGCAATACACCCGCCTGCTCCAGGACGTGTATCTGTTACGCCTCGTAGAGCCCTGGCATGCCCATGCGTTGACTCGGCTGGTGAAGACGCGCCAGAAGTTGTTCTTCGTGGACAGCGGTGTGCTCGCGGCCTGGCTGGGTCTGACGCAGGCCGCGCTCGCCCGCGACCGGCAGCGCTTCGGCGCACTGCTGGAGACGTATGTCCACGGCGAGCTCTCGAGACAGGCCACCTGGTCGGAGACCGCGGTGCGGATCGATCACCTGCGCGATCGCGACGACCACGAGGTCGATCTCGTCCTCAAGAACTCGCAGGGCCAGGTCTTCGGTGTCGAGGTCAAGGCGAGCGCGACGGTCGGCCGCGCGGACTTTCGCGGCCTGTCACTCCTCGCCGGCGTGGACCCGCAGCGCTTCGTCGGCGGCGTGGTCCTCTACGATGGCGACCAGGTTCTGCCGTTCGGCGACCGCCTCTGGGCCGCGCCCGTCAGCGCGCTTTGGGGCTGACGCGCCCCACGACTCCGCCTCGTTGAAACCCAGCTCCGCCCGGTCCTGCGCCCGATGCTGCGCGTCCCCCGCGCAGAAGAACTCGTCCAACTGCGGCGGTGCCACGCGGGTGCCGGCGAGCATGGCGTGGGCCTGGCCCCGGTGGTGGATCTGGTGCTGGAACAGGTGCGCGAGCAGCCGGTGGAGCGCGTCGAATTGCCGTCCGGCGCAGCAGGCGGTGATTGGCCCACGCGTTGTTGCAGGCCATGGCCAGGAAATGTCGGTGCAGCGCACGGGCGGGATTGCTCATCGGCCGAGCGTACTGCCGAACGCCGAACGCCGAACGCCGATTCGCGACGACGCCTCGCCCACCCTGGCCGGCGTGACGAAAACGCGGGTATTCGTCACGATGCGGATGAACCCGAGGATGGCCTCATCGGCGACCGAGAACGGACGTTCCCGCAGCGCGTCGAGCCACGCTCTCGCCGCCGCGTGGTGTGGCGACGTCGACCAGTCCAACGCGAGGCGCAACGCGTCAAAGACGACCTCGCCGAGCGTGCGCCCGGTCTCGATGGCCACGACGCGTGCGCGGCGTCGCAGGGGCTCATTGATGTCGACCGTCGTGCGCATGCATCGAGAGGGAGCGCCCGCCGCATCATGATGCATCACCCCACGCCGTCCAGGTGCACACACGCCCGCCCGCCCGCCGTGCACGCCGACGCTCTGCAGCTCGGGCAGGCGCTCGCCGCAGGCGTCCGCGGCCTTCTCGCAGCGGTTGCGGAACCGGCAGCCGCTGGGGAAGTCCGTGGCCGGGGGCACCATGCCGGGGATGACCTCGAGGTGGTCCTTGCGGTCGTTCACGCTCGGGAGCGACCGGAAGAGACCCAGGGTGCAGGGGGGGCGGCGCCTCGAACAGCGCCTCGACGCTGGCCTCTTCGACCACGCGCCCGCCGTACATCACCACCACGCGGCGGGCCATCTCGGCGATGAGCAGCTTGGGTTAGCAGGCCAGCGCCATGGCGATCATCACGCGTTGCTTCATACCGCCCGAGAACTGGCGGAGGAAGACGTCCAGGCGCTTCTCGGGATCGGGGATGCCCACGCGCTCCATGAGCCGCCGGGCCTCTCTGCGCGCGGCCTTCCTGTCCATGCCCCGGTGCAGGCGCAGGCTCTCACCGATCTGCGTGCCCACCCGGAAGATCGGGTTCAGGCTGGTCATGGGCTCCTGGAAGGTCATGGCCAGCTCGCCGCCCCGCAGCTTGCGCATGTCGCGCTCGGGCAGCTTCAGATGATGGCTGCGATGCCGAGTACCCGGCCGCTTGTCCGGGTGCTGAGGCCGCGAGGCGGCGCCGGCGACCCCCACGACTGGGGCATTCCGGGACATCGATGGAGAAGACCCGACGCATCAACTCGGCCCAGAGCAACTACCGGCCGGTGTGGAGGCGGCGTTTCGCGGGCCGGGTGCTTGTCAATGGGTTGACGCGTGCCTCGCTCGGGGGCGATTCGACCCAGGCGCCCTCGCGCTCAAGGGCCTCGATGAGCCAGTCGATCTCGGCCGTATCGACGCGCGCGCTCGACGTGGGTGGCCAGGTCGTCCAGCGAGAGTGTCGCGGCGCGCCGCGTCCGGACTTCGGTGAGCAGCGTCGCGAGTAGGGTTTCGAGCGTCACGGTCATGCCGGGCACGATGCGCGGGCCGTCGGGCGCGGGCAAAGGGTCGGGGGGGCAGTCCTGACCGGTGAACCGTAGGGTTGGGCCCTGCGGCCGCGGCGTACCGCGCGGCGCGGAGCACGGAATCGGCG
>JAKLJY010000306.1 GCA_023150895.1 Myxococcota bacterium
GACGCCGCCCTGCCGCCATCCCCGGACATGGCGGTGAAGGACGCCATCGTCGATCCGCCGGACCCGGAGCCGGGTGACGATGCGACGACGTCGGCGCGCGATGCGTTCGAGGGCGCAGGGGGCGACCCCTCGGGCGCGGGGGGCGACCCCGGCTTCGGTGGGTGGCCGTCCGGAGGCACGGCGCCACCGCCCTTCGATCCCGACGGCACCGGCGGTTTCGTCGGGGCGGGGGGCGACGAGGCACCGGTCGTCGGCGCAAGCCCGCTCGGTGCACGGCCGCGCAGCCTGCGCCTCGAGGGCGGGTGTCAATCGACGCCGGCGCCACTCACCGGACTCGGCGGGGTCCTGCTGACCGCGCTCGGCGTCCTCGGTCGAACCCGGCGCCGCAATCGCCGCCGCCGTGACGAACCGGCACTGCGCCCCCTCGACAAGCGACCGGGCGCGCCGTAGCCTCCCGCGGTCCCAAGAACCGCTGGAGTCCGCCCGTGTCCTCGAATGCCCGTCGTGTGTCGTCTCGCGCCCTGGCCGCCGCCCTGGCCTCGGCCGCCCTGTCCGCTCCCGCTTCGGTCCGCGCCGACGAGGGCATGTGGACGTTCAACCGGTTTCCCGCGGACAAGGTCGGCAAGGCGTACGGCTTCACGCCCGACGCGGCGTTCCTCGACCGTGCGCGGCAGTCGGCGGTACGCCTCGAGGGCGGCTGTTCGGGGAGCTTCGTGTCGCCCGAGGGCCTGGTGATGACCAATCATCACTGCGCCGAGTCGTGTATCGACGAGCTTTCGTCCCCCAAGAAAGACTACATGAGCGACGGTTTCCTGGCGGCGACGCGCGCGGACGAGCTGCGCTGCCCGAACCAGGCCATCAACGTCCTCACGAAGATCGAGGACGTCACGGCCCGCGTGCAAGCGGCGCGCGGCAAGGCCGGCCTCTCCGAAAAAGAGGGCAACGAGGCGGCGAAGGCGGAAATCGCGACGATCGAAAAGGCCTGTCAGACGGACCCCGGCCTGCGGTGTCAGGTCGTGAAGCTCTACAACGGCGGCGTCTACGACCTCTACACGTACCGACGGTACGAGGACGTCCGCCTCGCGTTCGCGCCGGAGTTCCGCATTGCGTTCTTCGGCGGCGATCCGGACAACTTCGAGTTCCCGCGGTACGACCTCGATGCCTCGTTCATGCGCGTCTATCACGAGGGCAAACCGCTGGACACGCGCGCGAATCACTTCACCTTCTCGACGACGGGCACGAAGGCCGGCGATCTCACCTTCGTCGCCGGTCACCCGGGCAGCACGAGCCGCCTGCAGACGGTCGCCGAAATCGAGACGTGGCGAGACTTCGGGCTCGTCCCGCGGCTCCTGTTCATGGCCGAGTACCGCGGCGCGTTGCTCGAGTATGCCAACCGCGGCAAGGAACAGGCCCGTCACTCCCGCGGTGAACTCTTCGGCATCGAGAACGGTTTCAAGTCTTTCCGCGGCGAGCTCGACGCGCTTTACGAGCCCGCAGTGCTCGCGGCGAAGCGCAGTGAAGAGAAGGCGCTGCGCGACTATTGTATGGCCGACAAAGCGCGCACGGCGACGTACGGCGGCGTCTGGGATGCCATCGGGGGGGCGCAGAAGGTCTGGCGGCATGCCTCGGGCCGATACAATCTTCTCGAGCGGGGGCGCGGCTTCCGCTCCGATCTGTTCTCGTACGCCCGGTCGCTCGTGCGCGCGGCCGAAGAACTCCCGAAGCCGAACGAGAAGCGCCTGCGCGAATACACCGAAGGCGACTGGGCGGCTCACAAACAGGGCCTTCAGGGCAAGACGCCGGTCTATCCGGAGTTCGAGATCTTCCGGCTGACGTGGTCGCTGACGAAACTGCGCGAGCTCCTCGGGGCCGACGATCCGTTCGTGAAGGCGACGCTCGGCAAGGAGTCGCCGGCGCAGCTCGCCGAGCGCGTCGTCAAGGGCTCGAAGCTCGGCGACCCCAAGGTGCGCGCGGCGCTGCTCGAGGGCGGCGCGGCGGCGCTCGCGGCAAGCAAGGACCCCATGATCGCCCTGGCGCGCGCCGTCGACGCGGACGCCCGCGCGGTCCGCAAGCAGATGGAGGACGAGGTCGAAGCGGTCGTCGCCAAGAATCACGAGCTGCTCGCCCGCCTGCGCTTCGAGAAGCTCGGCACGAGCGTCTACCCGGACGCGACGTTCACCCTGCGCCTCAGCTACGGCGCGGTGAAGGGCTTCGTGCAGAACGGGCGACCGGTCGAGCCGTACACCACCCTCGGCGGTGCGTTCGACCGACACACGGGGGCCGATCCCTTCGCGCTGCCGAAGCGATGGCTCGACAAGAAGGGCGCGCTGAAGCTGGACACGCCCTTCAACTTCGTCACGACGAACGACATCGTCGGCGGCAACTCGGGCTCGCCGGTCATCGACCGCAACGGGCACGTCGTCGGGCTCATCTTCGATGGCAACCGGGCCTCGCTCGGCGGCGACTACGGCTTCGACGCGGCGGTCAACCGCGCGGTGGCGGTCGACGCGCGGGCCATTCTGCACGCACTCGAGGTGGTCTATCCCGCGGGCGCGCTGCTCACCGAGCTGCGCGGCGGTCGCTGACGGTCGCCGGCCGCTACGGCACCGGCACGCACCCGCCGAGCGCCTCGTCGCAGGTGTATTCGGCGGGGCAGTCCGTGTCGGCGAGGCAGGGTGAGCTGCAATAGGCGTCGAACGCGCCCGAGTCGGGTGTGACACAGGTGAACGAAGGACACTGTTCGGCGTTCGGATCGTTGGGGTTCGAGGCGCCGACGGGGCAGCGGTAGCCCGCAAACGCCAGGCAGAGGCCCGGTCGCACCGCATCGCCGCTCAGGATCTGACCCGGCACGCGGAAACACCCGTACCCCGCCGGACAGTGGGTCACGTCGCGACAACTGCATGAACAGTACCCGTCCGGCAGGTCGACCGTGCCGATGCACTGATAGATGTCGAGGGGGTCTCGACCCGCGGGGACGTTGCACACGCCGCTGTTCAGGCAGGTGTTGACGATGCCGCCGGGGCACGTCTGCAGCCGGCTGACGTTGACGTTGCACGCCTGCACCGGCCCCTGATTCGACTGGATGAACTCGCAGGTGTGACCCGGCGGACACTTGGCGTCGGCGGAGCAGCGGTTGATGCAGATGTTCTGCACGTCGGCCCACGGCAGACCGTCCGGGGGCGTCAGACAGATGCCGTCGACACAGTCGTTGGGCAGATTGCAGGGCGTGCCGGTCTCGTTGCGGAAGCAGACGCTCTGTCCGCCACCGGCGGGCCGACACAGGTCGAGATCGGGGCACTGATTGTCCCGAACGCAGGCCTGCGTGCAGAAGCCGCCGCCGTTGATGGGATCCCCGACGCAGAGGGCGCTCTGACACTCGCGCCCGGCCGCGCAGGGCTCGCCGTACCCCTTCAACGGAGGCAGGGCGGCGTCGATGGGCGGCGGCGCGGCGTCCGGGATGGGCGGCGGCGCGGCGTCGGGGGTCGGCGGCGGCGCGGCGTCGGGGGTCG
>JAKLJY010000307.1 GCA_023150895.1 Myxococcota bacterium
TCGAGACCGGCGTCCCGGTGGCGAACGTCACGCCGTGGCCGGGATGCCGCTCGCCCAGGTAGCTCGCCTTCATGTACACGTCGAAGGCGCGTTCGCTGCCGCCGGTCTGGATGCCGGCGACGCGCTCCATCTTGGTCGGCGTCTCCAGGTTCTTGAAGTAGTGGGCTTCGTCGATGAAGACGTGATCGACGCCGAGCTCGTCGAAGACGAGGCCGTCGTCCTTCTTCTCGCGGGCCAGCAGGTCTTTCAGGCGCTCGACGCGGGCCGCCTTCTGCTTCTCGATCTGCTTGATGATGTTGCGGTTCGATCCCTTGGCGCCGGCATGCTCGATCAGCAACCGGTCGTACTCGGCGATCTGCTCGGTGAGGAACTTCTCCTGGTAGTCCCGCGACATCCCGATGCGCTCGAACGACGAATGCGTGACGAGGATGCCGTCCCAGTCGCCGCTGGCGATCCTGGCGGTGAGCAGCTTGCGGCGGTCGCGCGCCAAATCCTCCTTCGTTGCCACGAGCAGTTTCGCATTGGGGTAGAGCTGCATGAACTCGCGGGCGAACTGCTCCAGCAGGTGGTTGGGCACGACGTACATGGGTTTTCGGATGAGGCCGGCCTGCTTCATCTTCATGCCGGTCGCGGCCATCGTGAAGGTCTTGCCGGCGCCGACGGCGTGCGCCAGCAGGGTGTTGCCGGCGCTCATGCCGCGCCACACCGCGTCGCACTGGTGCGGGCGGAGCCGGATGGTCCGGTTCATGCCGGGGAAGTCGAGATGCGCGCCGTCGAACAGTCGCGGCCGCAGATTGTTGTAGGTGTCGTTGTAGATGCGCACCAGCCGCTCGGTGCGCTCCGGGTCGGCGAAGACCCAGGCGCGGAAGCGCTCCTTGATGAGCTTCTGCTTCTCGCGGGCGGCCATCGTCTCTTCCCGGTTGACGACGCGCTCCTCGCGGTCGCCGTGGTCGATCACGTCGTAGATCGTCGGCGATTTCATGTTGAGTGCCAGTTCCAACAGCCACGTGCCGTTGGCGCGATGGGTGCCGTAGTCAGAGGTGGCGGAGACGGATTGCTTCGCCGCGTAGCCGGCGTCGAGATTCCAGACGGCGTCCTTGGCGAGGTGCGCCACCGGCACGGCCTCGGGCGCAACGTGGAACAACTCGGCGGCGAAGGCCTGGATGTCGCTGGCGGGAATCCACGGCGCGCCGAGATTGGCGTCGATGTCGCCGGGCAGCACGTCCTCGGGCTGCACGCGGCGCAATGCCTCGGCGTTGCGGGTGAACTTGCTACCGGCGCTCTCGGCGACGGCGAGTTTGTGGCGGACGTTGCCGGAGAGATACTCGTCGGCCGTCCGCCACTGCTTCGACTCCGGGTCGTGGTAGACCAGGTCGCCCAGTTCGGCGATGACCTGCTGCTCCGGCTTGCCGTAGAGCCCGGCGATGAACGGCAGGTCCACCCTGCCCCGCTGGTTGAGCGAGACGAGCAAGCCCTCCTCGGCGCTTCGGACCTGCGTCACGGGCGGCGTGCGGCCGACCACGTCGCGGCTCATGATCGCCGCCTTGGCCGCCTTGCCGGTGACCTCGTCGTAGTCTTCCAGCGACATCACCAGCATGGCGTCGGGGTCTTCGATGAACTTCACCAGGTTGGGCCGGCGGCGGATGACGCTGCCGTCGCGAGTCTCGCTGAAGCTGGTCTTGTTGATCGGGCCGTAGGCGCGCACGAATCGGTCGTAGGCGAGATTCAGATCGCGGCGGGCCTCGTCGCGGTGCTCCGCTGGCCAGCCCTCGTTCTGCGACTCAAGCACACGGCGGGCGCGGTCACGGATATCAATCAGCGCCGCCATGCGCTTACCGGTCAGCGTGCCGTTCGCTTTCAGCGCCGTACCGCCGTAGACGACGGGCACTGTCTGACGGCCGGCGACTTGGTAGATACCGCGATCCTCGCCGACGAAGAAGCTCCCCTCGTCGATGTGGCGCTGCAGCGGCGGCGGAACAAACGACGGCGCGGCCGGCTCTTGCGGCCGGGTCGCCTGCATCGGCGAAAACTCCGGCAGGCGGGCGATCGCCTCGCGGAGTCTCGCGGCAAGGTCTCCACCGCCGCGGACGCTGTATCCCTCGCCGTAGAGCGTGTCCTTGCGGCTCCACTCGCCCAGCACCATTTCCGGGTGATTCAGGAAGTAGCGGTTGACGGGAACCTCGACACCCTCGACGGCGAGCGAGGCCACGCGCAGCCAGTCGGGGTCTACGTGATGCTGCGGCTCGCCGGGGGCGCGCCTGCGCAGGAACAGGATGTCGGTGACGACGGCCGTCCCCTCGCGTTTGAAGGCGTCGGAGGGCAGGCGGATCGCGCCCACGAAGTCGGCCTTCGAGGCGAGGTACTCGCGAATCGCGGCGTTCTGCTTGTCGAGCGTGAAGTGCGACGTGACCACGGCGAGCACGCCGTCGGGCTTGAGCGCGTCCACGGACTTGGCGATGAAGTAGTCGTGCAGGGCAAGCTTCTGCCCGTGATAGTCGAGCCGGATGTCGGCGAAGGGGACGTTGCCGACTACGGCGTCGAGGCCGCCCTCGGGCAGCTTCGTGTCGCGGAAGTTCTCGATGCGGATGTCGTGCTGCGGGTGCAGCGCGCGGGCGATGCGCCCGGAGATCGAATCCAGCTCGACGCCGATGAAGCGCCGGTGCCCGCTCCCCTGCCGCATGAAGTTGCCGATGCCGCAGCCCGGTTCGAGCACCAGGGCGTCGTCGGGTGCGCCCAATCGCCGGATGGCGTCGTGAATAGCCGCGATGACGGTGGGCGAGGTGTAGAAGGCGTTGAATGTGGTCCGCTTGGCGCTCTCGTACTCCTCGGGAGACAGCAGCGCCTTCAGCTCCTCGCCGAGCACCTGCCAGCCGGCGTCCTTGAACCGCCCGGTCACCGGGTCGGGGAAGATCGAAAGTGCCACCGGCCCGAAACCCGCGAACCTGGCGAGGGTTCGCTGCTCATCGGGCGTGGCTCGCCGTCTTTCCTGTTCGATGGTCTTGAGCGTGCGGATGGCGGCGAGGATGTCGCGGGCCTTCTCCTTCTCGCCGCTGGCGATCTCGACAACCGGGGCGGGACTGCTATCTGGCGATTGCTCGGTCGTCCCGGCGCGATGCGGAGTCTCGACGGGAGGCGCGGCGTCGTGATCCGGCCGGGGCGCCGGCGGCGGCAGATCCCACAGCGTGGGGGCGCGACGCGCTTTCAGCCGCGCGACGTGAGACTGCGGACGAACGCCATCGCGGCGTCCAGCGAGAGTTGCCCCTGCCCCTCCGCCGGAAACGCGGCCTGCAAACGATGCTCCATCTCCGCCGCCGCGATCTCCATCGCCGCGCTCGCCGCCTGGGCCGGGTCGAGGTCCGGCTTCGTCGCCGCCAGTTCCTGCTTCAGCGCTTCGTGACGGGCCTTCAGCGCCGTCGCCAGCGTCTCGGTCGCCGCCAGCAGCATCCGGCCTTGGCGGAGCCGGTCGTGGAGCGCCGGACTGCGCTGCAGGAGTTCGAGGATGA
>JAKLJY010000308.1 GCA_023150895.1 Myxococcota bacterium
CAACCCGTGACCTACGAGGGCTGCCGGGATGCGTATGGCCGTCCCGTCGCCTCGGTGATGAGCCCGGGCATCCCCGATATCGCCATGGCGACCATCGCCAACGGCGCGCCGGTGATCCTGTACAACCCGACGATCCTCTCCTGGGTGAGCCCGGCCACGCGGGTGTTCTTCTACGGCCACGAGTGCGCGCACCACGCGTTGGGCCAGGTGAATGGGACGCCGTCGGACATCTCGAAGGAGCAGGCGGCCGACTGCTGGTCAGTGCGGACCCTCATGAGCGCCGGCATTCTGAATCCGTTCGCGCTGCAGTCGATTCAGGCCGACCTTGCGCGTCTCGCGCCGGGCGACTGGCAGCACCTGCCCGGTGTGCAGCGGGCCATCAACCTCAATGCGTGCCTCGGCACCGGTGCGCCGCAGCAATGCCGAACGGTGAACATCCCCTGCCAGCACGTGATGCCTTGCCAGCATCTGATGATGACTCCCTATGGGCCTCAGCCGATGCATCAGGCCGACACGATGCATCCGGCGGACACCGTTCAACAGTGTCAGTGATGCCCCGACCCCTCCGCGCCGTCTCCGACGCGGTGTTCGGATACGACGTCTTCATCTCCTACGCGCGGGTGGACGCCCGGTCATATGCAGAAGCACTTCGTGAGGCCCTCGCCCGGGTCGGACTGAAGTGTTTTCTGGACCACCGGGAGTTGGCCGCCGGCGAGGCGTTGACTCCAGCGCTGGAGCGCGGCCTCCGCCGGAGTATCGCCCTCTTGATCGTCGCGAGCCCGCGAAGCCTGGACTCGAAGTACATCCCCCTCGAACTCGCGCGCTTCGCGGCCATGAAGAAGGGGAACGCGCTGATCGTTCCCGTCTCGGTGGGTTCCACGCTGGATGCCACACCGCCATTGCACCCGTTGAGGCAAGCCCTCGGCGAACGCATCTGGCTGACCGAAGGCGCCCCGTTGGACGCGGGGCCGAGCCCTGCGCTTCTGGGAGAGCTCAGCCAGACGTTCCGGTTCACGCGGCGTGAGGCGACCAGGAACCGCCTCGTTCTGGGCGTCGCAGGACTCGTGGCGGCCTCGAGCCTCGCGGCCCTCGGTTTCGGGCTCGCCCGCAGCGATGAGCAGGCGGCTCGTGCACGCGCCGAGCAGGCGGCCGACAGGAAGGCGAGCGAGGCTGCGGCGGAGGCGAAGCGCAGACGCGATCTCCAGGACGTTGCGCAGATCACGCAACGCCTCGACCGCGCGACGCGCACAACTGAAGACGACCCGCTCCTGGCGGCTCACGATCTCGCCCGCGCATTCGCGATCTCGGACGGACTGGATGGGGCAGACGCCGCGTCCATCGAGCGGGTCGCCCGCACATGGCGGGAGAGGCGGTGCCGCTACCGACTCGGCGGACACACCAACAACGTGGTCGACGTCGATTGGGTGGGCAAGACGCTCGTGACCGCCGGTTACGACCGGACCGCACGCCTCTGGCAGACCGGGACGTTCTTGCCGGTGGCGAATCTGAACCTCGACGCGATGCCGCGCGCCATCACCCTCGGGCGTGGCGAGCGCGTGCTCGCCTTCAGCGTCGAGAGCCAAGCTGCGATCGCGTTCAAGTCTTTGCGACTCGGTACTCCCGAACGCGCACACGTGACGATCGCCTCCGAAGCCGCAGACTTGCGAGCGAACCTGGCCGACGACAGCGTGCTGTTTCGCGCCGGTGGGAACCTGGGGCGCATCGGGCGAGACGCGATGGTGAGCACGTGGGCCTGCCCGCTCGGTCGCGTCCGCGACTTCGCCATCGACCAGGACTCCGGGACGGTCGCGGCTCTGTGTGGCGCGAGCGGAGCGGCGTCGGAGATTCACGTGGGTGCCACCGGGCAAGGTCACATCGGACCTCGCCGTTTCGCCTCCGCGCCAACCGGCAGCTTCGCCATCGAGTTCGTAAGCGTCAGCCGCAAGTCGCCCTTCTGGCGGCCCGCCGGCCCATTGCCCGAGGGGGTGGTCGTCTTGACCGGGAGCGTGGACGGCACCGTGACCCTCGCCGACGCGGCGGGCACGGGGGTCTCGGTCCCGATCGGCATCAGCGGCGTCGACGCTTTGCGCAGCGACGGGAGCACGGTTGCCGTGGCAACGAGCGACGGCCGGATCTCGATCCTCAGGTTGGGCAAGAAGCTCAAGCATGACGACGCACCCATCGAAACCGGGAGTCCGATCGGTCGAATGGCCTGGGACCCGCACGGATTCGAGCCCCGGAGGCTCGCCGTCGTGTCGCGCGGCAACGAGCAGGTGGGGCGGGTGTACGAGGTCGAGCGGCGGCGTGGAGCCGCGCAGTCGACGGCGGAGTCTCCGTCGGGCGAGTTCAAGTTCGGCCTCGCTCCGGGCGAGCGGCGGGCGGTCTTCGCCCAGCTCGATCCTCCGAATCTGTGGATTGAAGACTGGCCCTACGCCGACAACGACATACCGGACGAGGGCAAGGTGCGTTCGTGCCCGATCGACCAGGAGCCATTCTCGCTCCCGCCGCTCGCGTCGCCGGATGGGAGCTTCGCCGTGTCTGCCACCCAGCGTGGCGCATTGAGCGTGTGGAGCACGGCCGGTGCGGTATGTACCCAGGTCGCCGCGTTCGGCCTCGGTGGGGATCCGATGCGCGCGCTGGCATGGTCGGGGGACGGGTCGAGGCTGGTGGGTGTCACGCGGGCGGGTACACCCCATGCGTTCGACTGGAAGGACGCCCGCCTGACGCCGGCCTCGCATGTCCCACCGTTCGAGCGCGCCGACGCCGTCGCCTGGGTCGACGGCGCGCGCGCGATTGCGGCCTACCACTCGCGCCGTCGGGTGCTGACGTACTGGGCGCCGGAGAGCGGGACCTCTGGTGAGGTGAGGCTGCCGGCGGAGTCGGGACTGGCGGATGAAGACATCGTGCTTCTCGTCCCGCGACCCGGCGCCGCGGCCGTGACGCTGGTCGGCATGGGCGGGCGACTCGTTCACGTCGATCCGGCCCGATCAGCGCCTGCCTGGGTGCAGCCTGGGACCGGACGGCCCGTCTTCAGCGCGGCGTGGTCACCGGACGGTCGCGTGCTGGCGGCGGCACGATACGATGGCCTGTTGAGCGTCTATGATGGCCTCGGGCGCGTGGTCTATGTCGGGCGACAGCCCTTCGAGAAGCTGTCCAGCGTCTCCTGGTCGGACGCTGGCGACGCTCTCTACTTGGGCGGAATCGGCGATGACCCCTTGATTCGCATCCCGTGGCCGAGCGTGGGCCAGCTTCGCGCCGAGCTGGCCGAGTACATCGGGTGGGGTGCGAAGGCGGGGATGACACCGACGGGCATCTGAGGGCGCCCGAGATCTTGACCGGCGCCCCGACCTGCGACATGAACGCCCCATGACGACGCGCGTCTT
>JAKLJY010000309.1 GCA_023150895.1 Myxococcota bacterium
GCCCGTGAGCGCCGCGTTGCGCGCCGCCGCCGTGGCCGAGGCCGCGCTGCTGGTGCCGCCGGCGCTGCGCCACCGCCTGCGGGGGGCGTTCGATCTCGTGCCCCGCGGTGGCCACCTGGCCGTACAGGGGCGCGCGCGGCGCGGCGGTCGAAACGAGCGCACGCTGGCGGGCCGGCCGGTGTCCATGGCCGGGCGGGAGGCCGAGTGCGCCGCGCTGCAGGCGGCCACCCCGCGCCCCGGCGGTCCGGGTCGGGTCGTTCAGATCATCGGCGAAGCGGGCGTCGGCAAGTCCCGGCTGGTGGCCGAGTGGCTCGCGGCGGACGTCTCCGAGGGGGGCGCCTCGCCGCGCGCCGTCTTCACGGCCGCACGTTCGGGCCCGCAGCACGCCGATCTCGACCCGCTGCCCGAGGTCTTCCGCGAGCTGGCGCACATCGTGCCCGCGGACACGCCCGAGGACGCCGCCCTCAAGGCGCAGCTCCTGGTGCGCCGCACGCTTACGGGTACGGCGGAAGCGCCCGCCCTGCCGGATGTGGAGGTCGCCCTCCTGCGATTCCTGGGCCTGGCGCGGGACGGCCGCACACTGGACCCGGCCACGAGCGCGCCCCCGGTGGCGGACGACGGCGGCCGGGCGGCCCTCTTCAGCGCCCTGGCGACTCTTCTCGCGCAGGCCGCCGCACAGCGCCCGCTCATCATCATCGTCGATGACGCCGATCACCTGGGCGCCGGCGCCCGCGCGCTGCTGGCCTGGCTCTTCGGGCGCCTTCGCCTGCACCCGGTCGGTTTCGTGCTCTGTGCGCGGGCCGGCGTGTCGCTCCCGCCGAGTGAGGCGAGCCCCGTCGAGATCACCCTGGCTCCGCTCGCGCCAGCACCGCTTCGCCAGCTCGCCGAGGCCCTTTCCGCCGCAGTGTCCCCGCCCCCCGCCGGCCTGGCCGCCTGGCTCGAGGCGCGCGCGGGTGGCCTGCCCGGGGCCCTGGAGGCCCTGATGGACGACCTGCTCGAGGCCGGCGTACTCACCGAGGGCGCCGGGGCGTGGCACTGGACGCCGGGGGCCGCGCTGCCCGCCGTCGCCGCCTCGCACGAGGCCCGGCTCCGCGCCCGCCTCGCCCGCCTGGACCCCCGCGAAGTGCGCCTGCTGAGCGCCGCCGCGCTCGTGGGTGGCCGGTGTTTCGCCGACCTGCTCGGCGCCCTGGCGGACGAGCCCGAGGCCGAGGCCGCCGTGCTGCGCCTGATGGATCTGGGCCACCTGCGGGCGCTGCGCGAGGTCCGGTGCGCGGGCGGCTGGGACTTCGCCCTGGCCGACGCCGCCCTGGGCGCGTGGCTGTCAGACCAGCGGCCGCCCGAGGTCACGCGGGCCTGGCACCGGCGCGCCGCCGAGTGGTTCGAGCGGGCGCCCCTGGCCGGCTTCGAGGGCCGCGACGCCGCCATCGGCCACCACTGGCTCGCCGCGGGAGAGCCCACGCTTGCGGCGCCGAGCCTGCTGCGGGCCGCCCGCCGCGCCTGCCGCGCCTTCGCGTTCGACGCCGCCATCGGCCGGTTCGAGGCCGCCCTCGCGGGCCTGGACACCACCTCGCCGGAGCGCGCCGCCGTGTCGCTGGAGTTGGCCGAGCAACACCTGTTGGCCGGGCACCTGGTCGAAGCGGAGCGCCTGGCGGCGTCGGTCCACGCACACGGCGCTGCCGCGCTGTCGCCCCGCGCGGCGCTCTGCCGGGCCCGCGCGCTCGAGCGCCTGGGGCGTTACGCCGAGGCCCTGGAGACCTGTCGCGCGGCCTCGCCGGACGCGGACGCCCAAGGGCCCGTCGTGGCCCTGATGCTGCGGACCACCGAGGCCGGCGCCGCCCTGAAGCTGGGCGAGACCGCGCGGGCCGTGGCGCTCCTGGACGCGCACCTGGACCCGGACGCCGCGCCCGGCGGCGTGGAGCTGGAGACGGCCCGCAGCGTGGCCTGGCGCGTGCTCGGCAACGCCAACGTGCGCGGCCGCGACCTGGACGCCGCCGCGCGCGCTTACACCCGTAGCCACCTGCTCGCCGAGCTGGTGCGCTCGCCCGTGGCCGTCGTGGACGCCCGCATCGGGCTGGGGGCGCTGGCCTACTACCGCGGCGTGCCGCGCGAGGCGCAGGCGCACTGGGCTGCCGCCCTGGACGCCGCCGAGCGCGCGGGTCTGCTCCAGCAGCAGGCCATCCTGCAGAACAACCTGGGCGAAGTGACGCTGGACCTGGACGGCCCCGCCGCCGCTCGCCCGGCGCTGGAGCGGGCCGTGGCGCTCCAGGCCGCCCTCGGCTCGGACGAGGGCCGCGCCGACGGCCACCGCATCCTCTCCGAGTGCGTGCTGGCGCTGGGCGAGGTCGAGGCCGCCGCGCAAAACGCCGCGCGGGCGCTCGAGGCCGCCGAGCGCACCGGCTCGCCGTACTTCCGCGGCGCCGCGCACCGGGCCCTCGCCCGGGTGGCCCACGCGCGCGCGCCTCGCGACCCCGAAGTCGCCGCCCACCTGGCCGCCGCCGAGGCCCACTTCGCCGCCGGGGGCCTCACGGGCGAGCTCGAGGAGACGCGCCGACTCGCCGCGCGGCTGGGGGTCGCGGGGTGACGCATGATCGACGTCTTGCAACGGACCGCCGCCCGCCTATGCAGCGTGGTGCGTCGGGACTTCGAGCACGCCGCCGACCGCTTCGAGGTTCTTGAGCCTCGACTCCAGCAAGTCGACGAGTTGATGGGCCCGGCCGCACTTGGCGGCCATCCAGAGCCGGAGCAGCACCTCGGTGTTGTCGTCCATCCCGGTGAGGGCATCCTCGCCGGACGCCCACGGCGAGACGACCGAGTGGTTCGCCATGTTGAGCACCTGGGCCAGGTCGGCCTGGCGAAGTCGGAGGTGCTTCCGAATGAAGCGGACCTCCGCCCCGGTCAGCCGAGACGGCTTTGTGAGCAGCAGCGTGAAGACGGCGTCCTGAAGCGCCTTCAGGTTCACGTCGGGCACCTGCTCGCCGCGGATTTCGACCACGGGCACATCCGCCAGCAGGACGGGGAAGCCGAGTTCTTTGAAGACGATGTTCGCCATTGCCTGGTGGTCACCAAGACACGCTCCTGGTCCTTCTCACCGAGCCGGACGACGGCGACCACGAGCATCCAGGCGTCGAACGAGACGACGACGCGAAGCGCATCACCGTCCACAGACGCCCCCTCGAAGCAGTCGCTCCACGCCTGATGGGGCGCTTCGTAGCGGTCGCGTGGACCCTTGCCAGCAGTGCGGCGTGGTCCGGCTTGAGCGTTTTCTGGGCCTCATAGGATATCCGTGGGTCAAGACAGACGGGGCCGAGCGGGCAGGTTGATGGCGAGACCGCTCAGTT